>NZ_BONY01000011.1 GCF_016862955.1 Rhizocola hellebori
TTCGGCTGAGCGTTGGGAAGGGGAGCGCGCGGCCGCTTCGCCGCCTGCCGAGCGCTGGGTGGGAGAGCCGACAGCTGAGTGGCCGGAGTCGCAGCCCGCGGCTGAGCGGTGGGTGGGGGAGCCGACGGCTGAATGGCCGGAGTCGGAGCCTTTGACCGGGCGGTGGGGCGACGAGCGGGCGGCTGAGCGGTGGGTCGGGGAGCCGACGGCTGAGTGGCCGGAGCCCGGGGAGCGGCGGTGGGTGGGGGAGCCCACGGCTGAATGGCCCGGGGCTGGGCGGTGGGACGACGATGACGATGAAGGCGGCCCGGAACGCCGGGACAGTCTGCCCGAGCCGGCGCGCGAGGCCAACGGCTGGCGGGATGAGGCCGATGACCTGCAGGTTTGGCCGGATCCGGCCGACCGGCGCGGCGGGGCGCAGCTGGCTGGACCTGCCGATGCCTGGGACAATGGCCAGATAGCCGAGGCGGAGCAGGACGATACGCCGGGCCCAGGCGACTTTGCGATGGCGGGGCGGCGTGCGGTGCCGGGAGAGGAATCCGAGGCGGGGGTGTCGGAGACTAAACGCAAGAAGAGGATCAGCGGGGCCGGGTTTGTCATCGGAATTCTGTTGGCACTACTGGGTTTCTCGCTTGTTGTCCAGGTGAAGAGCAACAGCACGGACGCGGCCTACGCGTCGGCGCGCGAAGGCGATCTGCTCCAGATCATGTCTGATTTGGACGGTGCGGAAAAGCGCCTGGAGCAGGACATCGCCTCGCTTGAGGCGGCAAAACGGGAGCTCGCCTCGGGTGCGGCGGGCCAGGAGGCGGCCCAGGCCGCTGCCAAGGCGCGCGCGGACGACATGGGGATTCTGGCCGGCACACTGCCCGCGCAGGGGCCCGGCGTTCAGGTGGTGCTCACCGAGGTCACCGGGACGATCAAGGCGGCGAGTCTGCTGAACGCCGTGCAGGAGCTGCGCGGCGGGGGCGCCGAAGCCATTCTCATCGATGGCACCGGCGGCTCGGTCAGGGTGATCGCGTCGACGTCCTTTGTGGACGACAACGGCGGCGTCAACGTTGACGGGACAAGGCTGACCGGCCCCTACACCATCCTGGCGATCGGAGAGCCGGACACACTCAGCGACGCTGTCCAATTCGCGGGCGGGGTGGTGCCAAGGGTGAAGGAGGACGGCGGTAACGTGATCGTCAACAAACGGGACGTGGTGGAGATCAAAGATGTCCGCCCCGCCCCAGACCTGAAGTACGCCAGGCCGGCTTCCTGAGCCGGACTGGGTTAAGGCTTGCGCGAAGGGATCGCATAGTGAACGTTCCTGAGGACCTGCGGTACACGGCCGAACATGAGTGGGTGCGGGTTGAGCCCAGTGGCGTCGTGCGCGTGGGCATCACGGACTTCGCCCAGGACTCGCTCGGTGACATCGTCTACGTGCAGCTGCCGGCCGTCGGCAGCAAGGTGTCGTCCGGCGACTCCTTCGGTGAGGTGGAGTCCACCAAGAGCGTTTCCGAGATCTATGCGCCGATCAGCGGTGAGGTGACCGCCCGCAACGAGGGGGTCGAAGCCTCGCCCGAGATCATCAACAGCGACCCCTATGAGGAGGGCTGGCTGGTGGAGATCCAGATCGCCGATCCCAGCGAGGTCGAGGCGCTGCTCACCGCCGCCGCCTATGCGGAGCTGACGCAGAGCTGACACCTGCCGCGCGTTGCGGTTGACCGTCCATTTCGATCCTGGCTAGGCTCGCCCACAGCGGTCGCCAGCCAGTATCGATGACCCGAGCTACGCTTCTTTGCCAAACGAGAGCCACGAGGTGGTCCGATGACGCGTCCAGACGACGAGTTTCCCCAGCTCGACGTCACGTCGACCCTGAATCTCGGCCTGGACGAGATTCCCGAGGGGCCAGACGCTGATGTCGTCCCGGGCCGTGTGTCGAGCCAGCTTCCTCCTGGGATGGCCCTGCTGGTGGTGCGCCGCGGCCCTAACGCAGGCGCCCGCTTCCTTCTTGATCACGATGTGACGACCAGTGGCCGCCATCCTGATAGCGACATTTTCCTCGACGATGTCACTGTGTCGCGCCGCCATGCCGAGTTCCACCGGGACGGCTCCACGTTCACGGTGCGCGATGTGGGCAGCCTCAACGGCACTTACGTCAACCGGGAGCGGGTCGAGTCGGCCACCCTCAACAACGGCGATGAGGTGCAGATCGGCAAGTTCCGGCTGGTTTACGTCGCGGGGCCGCGCACTGAGGAGGGGTGAGGGGTCTGCGGTGCCGGCGGAACAGGCCGCGCGCGACCCGTCACTGCTGAGCATTGGTGAGGTGCTGACCCAGCTGCGGGTCGACTATCCCGACACCACCATCTCCAAGCTGCGATTTTTGGAGACCGAGGGGCTGGTACAGCCGCAACGCACGCAGTCGGGCTACCGCAAGTACAGCGGCGACGATGTGGCGCGGCTGCGCTACGTCCTGGCCGCCCAGCGCGACCAGTACCTGCCCCTGCGCGTCATCCGCCAGCAGCTCGACGACGGGGCCCACGTTGCCCCGCCCCCGTCAGCGCCGCAGCGGCCGGCGCTGGTGGCCGTCCGCGACCTCGAGCCACCCGGCCCGCCCGACGCCCGGTTGCGGCGCTCTGAGCTGTGCTCGCGGGCCGAAATCTCCGACGAGACGCTCGCCGGCCTGGAGCAGCACGGCCTGATCGCGCCCCGGCCCGGCGGCTGGTACGACGCCGACGCGCTCGCCGTAGCGGAGGTCGCCGGGTTGCTGGCCCAGTACGGGATAGAGGCAAGACACCTGCGCCCGTACAAGGTCGCGGCCGACCGCGAAGCGGGCCTGTTCGCCCAGATCATCGCGCCGCTGATGCGCCAGCAGTCACCGGGGCGGGAGGCACGCGCCGAGGCGGCCATGCGTGAGCTGATGTTGCTCTCGCAGCGGCTTCATCTAGCGCTGCTACGGTCAGGGCTCAACGACACACTGGGACCGTAGCGGGACGTTGCACGCAGCGCTGGCACGGTTCAGGCGTGTAGCGTGCAATACATGGGCAGCGGACGAGGAGGCCTGAGGTGCGCGAGCTAAGCGTGGTCGGTGTTCGGGTCGAGTTGCCGACCAACCAGCCGATCGTGCTGTTGCGAGAAGTTGAAGGCGACCGTTACCTGCCGATTTGGATCGGCGCGGTGGAAGCCACAGCGATCGCCTACGAGCAGCAGGGCGTCAAACCGGCCCGGCCGTTGACCCACGATCTGCTTCGGGACCTGCTGGAGGCGCTCTCCGCGCCGCTGCAGGCGGTCGAGATCGTGGAGTTGCGCGACAACATTTTCTACGCGGATCTGTTGCTCGGAGAGGCCGGTGCCATCCGGGTCTCCGCGCGGCCCAGCGATGCCATCGCGCTCGCGTTGCGGGTGGGTGCGCCGGTGCGCTGCGCCGACCAGGTCCTCGACGAGGCGGGGATCATTATCCCCGATGAGCAAGAGGATGAAGTCGAGAAGTTCCGGGAATTCCTGGAACAGGTGCGCCCAGAGGACTTTGCCAGTTAAGTCGGGCAATAACGAGCGAATCGTTGTTGGGTGACGGTTCCGGACACCATTGTGGCGTGTCGCGAGGTTGCGTCCCCTCATCGAGCGCGAATCCGCTATAGGGTTGCCGCTAGAAAGATAGCGGGAGGTTCACCGATGCTCGAGCCCGATGGTTCGCCTGACGCCGGCACCGCGTCCGATGTGGACGACGCGGTGGGATACCGCGGAGTGACCGCCTGCCACGCGGTGGGCATCAGCTACCGCCAGCTCGACTACTGGGCTCGGACAGCGCTGGTGGTGCCCAGCATCCGCGACGCGTCCGGCTCGGGCACGCAGCGCCTCTATTCCTTCCGCGATCTCGTGGTGCTCAAGGTGGTCAAGCGGCTCCTCGACGCCGGGGTCTCGCTGCAGAACATCCGCCGCGCGATCGACACGCTGCGCGCTTACGGCGCCGATGACCTGGCCACGATCACGCTGATCTCCGATGGCACCACGGTTTACGAGTGCCGGTCCCCGGAGGAGGTGGTCGACCTGCTGCAGGGCGGCCAGGGCGTCTTCGGCATCGCCATCGGGGGCGCGTTCAAAGAGGTTCAGGGTTCGCTTTCGCACCTGCCCGCCGAGCGCGGGGAGTCCTCGACCGCGCCAGAGGTGGCCCAGCTTCCCGTTCCGCAGGCGTGGGGCGGGGTGGAAGACGAGCTCGCCGCGCGGCGAGCCCGTCGCAAGGCCAGCTGACTACGCCGCTTCCGAGGAGCGCGACCACAGGTTGATGTCGCCTTCGGTGGCGAATTGATCGATCTCGGCCAGCTCGTCCGAGGTGAACAGCAGGTTGTCCAGGGCGGCGATGTTGGTTTCCAGCTGTTTCACGCTCGAGGCGCCGATCACCAGGCTGGTCATGCGCTCGTCGCGCAGCGCCCACGCCAATGCCAGCTGTGCCAATGATTGGCCGCGTCGCCGGGCTATGTCGTTGAGTCCGCGCACCTTGGCCATGTTGCTGTCGTTGAGCTGGGACTCCGACAGGGCGCCTCCGGTGCGAATACGAGAGTCCTCCGGTACCCCGGAAAGGTAGCGATCGGTCAAAAGACCTTGCGCCAGCGGGGAAAAGGCGATGCAGCCGGCGCCGACCTCCTCCAGGGTGTCGAGCAGCTGATCCTCCTCCAGCCAACGGTTGATCATCGAGTAGGAGGGCTGGTGGATGAGCAGCGGCGTGCCCATCTGGCGCAGGATCGCGGCCGCTTCCCGGGTTTTGGCCGACGAGTAGGAGGAAATGCCTACGTAGAGCGCCTTTCCGGTCCGCACGGCGGCGTCGAGCGCACCCATCGTCTCCTCGAGCGGGGTGTCTGGGTCGAAGCGGTGCGAGTAGAAGATGTCCACATAGTCCATGCCCATCCGGCGCAGCGACTGGTCCAGCGAGGCGGTCAGGTATTTGCGTGAACCCCACTGGCCGTAGGGGCCGGGCCACATGTCATAGCCGGCCTTGGTCGAGATGACCAGCTCGTCGCGGTAGCCCCGCAGATCGGTGGCGAGCATCCGGCCGAAGTTCTCCTCCGCGGCTCCGTAGGGAGGTCCGTAGTTGTTGGCCAGGTCGAAATGGGTCACGCCGAGGTCGAAGGCGCGCCGCACGATCGCGGTTTGGGTCTGCCACGGCCGGTCATCGCCGAAGTTGTGCCACAGGCCGAGTGAGATTGCCGGAAGCAGCAGGCCGCTGCGCCCGGTGCGCCGGTAGGTCATCGAGTCGTAGCGGTTCGCTTCTGCGACGTAGGTCATAGTCCCGAGCCTAGATCACCCAAGATCCGTCTTGACCTCAACTTAACTTGAACTCCTAGGTTCTGTGCATGAAGCTGATTCGCCAGTACGAATTCGGCCCGGCCGAGAACCTTCGCTATGAGGACGCTCCGGACCTGCAGCCCGGGCCGGGTCAGGTGCGCATCGACGTTGCCGCGGCCGGAGTCCACCTCATCGACACCACCTTCCGCAAGGGCATCCAGGCCGGCCCGCCGTTGCCCACGCTGCCTTACACCCCCGGCCGCGAGGTGGCCGGCACGGTGGCCCTGGCCGGGCCCGGGGTGGACCCCGCCTGGCTGGGCAAACGGGTCACCGCGCATCTGGGCATGGTCAGCGGCGGCTATGCCTCGCAAGCGCTTGCCAATGTCGATTCCCTTCATGTGGTATCAGACAATGCTTCGTTTGAAGAGGCAGTGGCCATGATCGGCACAGGCCGCACGGCGATGGGGATCCTCACCATCGCCGCGCTGACCACGGACGATGTCGTGCTGGTGACCTCGGCGGCCGGCGGCCTTGGCGCACTTCTGCTCCAGGCGGCCCGCAGCGTGGGCGCCCGGACCATCGCGGCGGCCGGGGGCGCCGCGAAACTCGACCTGGTCGACGCGGACGTCAAACGTGACTATCTCGAACAGGATTGGGCGCAGGGCCTGGACCCGAAACCGACAGTCGTGCTCGAGGCGGTCGGGGGTGAGATTGGCCGCACCGCGATGAAGGCGCTGGCCCCCGGCGGGCGGCTGGTGATGTACGGCTTCTCGGCCGGTTCGATGATCGAGCTGAGCGCGGGGGACCTCTACTCGGGCAGCATCTCCGCCCACGTGGCCCTGGGTCCCGCCCTGCTCAAGGGCGGTATGCGGGGTCTGGAAGAGCGGTCCATGGCGGCGCTGGCCGCCCGCGAGCTGGTGCCGCTGATCACCACTTTCCCGCTGGCGGAGGCGGCCAAGGCTCAAACCGCGCTCGAGACTCGCGCCACTGTGGGTAAGACGGTCTTATTGCCGTAACAGTTGGCTGGTAGCGTTGCGCTTGCTAGCAAACCGTGCGGGAGAGTCCGCCACCACGCGGCGCCGAAGGGGCAATTCCTCCCCGGAACCTCTCAGGCACCCGGACCGGACGGTGAAGGCAACTCTGAAGCGAGGGTGCGACAGAGGGGGAGGACGGTGCACTAGTCCTCGCCTTCAGGAGTCTTCGTGAGCGCATTCGCTGATCGTCACATCGGACCTGACACCACTGACACCGAGCGCATGCTGGGCGCCATCGGCTACGGCTCGGTCGACGAGCTGATGGATGCGGCGATTCCCGAGGTGATCCGCTGGCACGGCCCGCTGCAGCTGCCCGCGGCGGCGACCGAGCCGGAGGTGCTCGCCGAGCTTCGCGGTTTCGCCGCTCGCAACCGGGTGCTCACCTCGATGATCGGCCTGGGCTACTACGGCACCCACACCCCGGGCGTCATCAAGCGCAACGTGATGGAAAACCCGGCCTGGTACACCGCTTACACGCCTTATCAGCCCGAGATCAGCCAGGGCCGGCTCGAAGCGCTGCTCAACTTCCAGACCATGGTCTGCGACCTGACCGGCCTGTCCACCGCCAACGCCTCGATGCTCGACGAGGGCACCGCCGCCGCCGAAGCGATGACCATCGCCCGGCGCAGCTCGAAGGCGAAGTCCATGGTCTACGCCGTCGACGCCGACACCCTTCCGCAGACCATCGAGGTCATCGCGACCCGCGCGGAGCCGCTGGGCATCACCGTCGAGGTGTTCGCCGACGGGCAGCTGCCGCAGGAGTTCTTCGGCGTGCACCTGCAATACCCGGGCGCGTCCGGCGCCCTGATCGATCACAGCGCCCTGATCGAGGCCGCCCACGCCCAGGGCGCGCTGGTGACCGTGGCCGCCGACCTGCTGGCGCTGACCCTGGTCCGGGAGCCGGGCGCGATCGGCGCCGACATCGCCTGCGGCTCCGCTCAGCGTTTCGGTGTGCCCATGGGATACGGAGGCCCGCACGCCGGGTACCTGGCCGTGCGCGCCGGTCTGGAGCGCACCCTGCCCGGGCGCCTGGTCGGAGTTTCCAAGGACGTGGAGGGAAACCGCGCCTACCGGCTGGCACTGCAGACCCGTGAGCAGCACATCCGCCGGGAGAAGGCGACCAGCAACATCTGCACCGCGCAGGTGCTGCTCGCGGTGATGGCGAGCATGTACGCGGTCTACCACGGCCCCGACGGCCTGCGCGGGATCGCCCGGCGCACCCACGCCATGGCGGCCCGCCTCGCCGACGGCCTGCGCGCGGGCGGTGTTTCCCTTGCCCACGACCACTTCTTCGACACCGTCACCGCGGTCGTACCCGGCCGCGCGGCTTCGATCGTGGCGGCGGCCGAGGAGCTCGGTGTCAACCTGCGCCTGGCTTCCGAAGACCGCGTGGGCATCGCCTGCGACGAGACCACCACCGAAGCCGTGCTGGCCAACGTATGGCAGGCGTTCGGCGTCGAGCCGTCCACTGTGGAGGCTGAGGCGCTGATTCTCAAGCGCGACAGCGACTTCCTGACCCACCCGGTCTTCCGCACGCACCACTCCGAGACGGCGATGCTGCGCTACCTGCGCCAGCTGTCCGATCTGGACTATGCGCTCGACCGCGGCATGATCCCGCTCGGCTCGTGCACGATGAAGCTCAACGCCACTTCCGAGATGGAGGCGGTGACCTGGCCCGAGTTCGCCAACATGCACCCGTTCGCCCCGGCGCACCAGGCCGCCGGCTACGCCGACCTGATTGACCAGCTGGAGGCGTGGCTGGCCGAGATCACCGGCTATGACACGGTCAGCGTGCAGCCCAACGCCGGTTCGCAGGGCGAGCTGGCCGGGCTGCTGGCCATCCGCGGCTACCACCTGGCCAACGGCGACGACCACCGCGACGTCTGCCTGATCCCGTCCAGCGCGCACGGCACCAACGCCGCGAGCGCGGTCATGGCCGGAATGCGGGTCGTGGTGGTGGCGTGCGACGACACCGGCAACGTCGACCTCGTCGACCTCGACGCGAAGATCGAGCAGCACAGCGACTCGCTGGCCGCGATCATGGTGACGTACCCGTCGACCCACGGCGTCTACGAGACCGGCATCGCCTCGCTGTGCGCGAAGGTGCACGAGGCGGGCGGCCAGGTCTACGTCGACGGCGCCAACCTCAACGCGCTGGTCGGGTTCGCCAAGCCGGGCAAGTTCGGCGCGGACGTGTCACACCTGAATCTGCACAAGACTTTCTGCATTCCGCACGGCGGTGGCGGCCCGGGGGTGGGTCCGGTGGCGGTGCGCGAGCATCTGGCGCCTCACCTGTCCGCGCACATCTCGGCGGCCCCCCACGGCAGCGCCGGCATCCTGCCGATCTCGTGGTCCTACATCCGGATGATGGGCCCGACCGGCCTGGCCGCGGCGACCGGGGTCGCGGTGCTCGCGGCCAACTATGTGGCGGCCCGGCTGCGCGATCACTACCCGGTGCTGTACAGCGGCAACAAGGGTCTGGTGGCGCACGAGTGCATCCTCGACCTGCGCCCGATCACGAAGTCGACCGGCGTCACCGTCGACGACGTGGCCAAGCGGCTCATCGACTACGGCTTCCACGCGCCCACGATGTCTTTCCCGGTCGCGGGCACACTGATGGTGGAGCCGACTGAAAGTGAAGACCTCGCCGAGCTCGACCGCTTTGTCGATGCGATGATCGCGATCCGGCGGGAGATCGCCGCGGTGGCGGAGGGGCAGTGGCCGGCGGGAGACAACCCGCTGGTGAACGCGCCTCACACGGCGGCGATGGTGAGTGGGGATACGTGGGATCACGCTTACCCGCGTTCGGTCGGGGCCTACCCGGCCGGTGTGAAGCGGGTGGGGAAGTATTGGTCCCCGGTCCGGCGCATCGATGGCGCATACGGAGACCGGAACCTGGTCTGCGCGTGCCCCCCTCCGGAGGCCTACGCTTAGATCATCCAGCCAGAGCGTGCAGCGCAGGGCCGCGGTGGGGGGAGATGGTGGAGCCGTCGGGCATGAGCTCGCCGGTGTCCTCGAACACGATCACACCATTGCAGAGCAGGCTCCAGCCTTGCTCCGGGAAGGATGCGACTACTTTGGCGGCATCGTGGTCGATCGCGTCGGCCAACGGGCAGGGGGGTTGGTGCTGGCACATGATGGGTCTTTCTCCGGGGTTCTCGCTAGGGGTTAGCTCCACACCCTGTGGAGTTACTCACATGAACAGTGACGCACGCTACCAACCTAAACGAGCCATTAACGAGCAAGTTTTCGGGTTACCCGCGTGGAATCAGCCCTTCGGACGATCACAATGAACCCGCTCGGCCTATTACCTCTCCAGAGTTCGGCCAGCGTAGCGCCCGGGATTCCGCGTAGCTGCCGGTCATACGCCCGAGAGCTGGTGCGCCTGGAATGGCGGGTCGGTGACCCCGGCGATCCTGCGGTTCTCGCCGAGGAGTTCCTCACCGAACACGGAGCGTTACGAGGAGACCCGATCTGCGGGGCGAGCGTGCTGATTTCCGCGGCCGCCTCGGCGGTGATGATCGGCGGCCCCAAGGGCGCGCCGACCCCCGCCCCGGCCGTGCCGGATATGGCCCTGGTGGTCTATGAGCACGCCGGAATGCAGAACCCGGACCATGAGCGGGGGGAGTGGGTGCTGGGGCCGTGGCGGCCAAGCTGGACCCCTTCGCAGCACGAAGCAGCCGTCCGCCGGGTCCACGAGGCCATCACTCGCGGTGATGTCTACCAGGTCAACGTGGTCGGGCATGCCTCGGCCGAATACGAAGGCGACCCGATGCGCGCCCTGCACCGGCTGACCCGGCTGGCGGGGGCCAAGCACGCCGGGGTGCTCGGCGGCGACGGCTGGGCGGTGGCTTGCGCTTCTCCGGAGACTCTGCTGGAGGTACGCGGCGGGCGCGCGATCACCCGGCCGATCAAGGGCACCGCCCCGGCCACCCCCGAGGGCAGGATCGCGCTGCTTTCCTCGCCGAAGGAACGCGCCGAACACGTGATGATCGTCGACCTGATGCGCAACGACCTGGCCCACGTCGCGGTGACCGGATCGGTTCGCGTGCCACAGCTTTTCGCCGTGCGCAAATGGTCCGACCTGTGGCAGGCCGAGTCGGAGGTGGCGGCCGTGCTGCGCAGCGGCGTCGGCTTCGCCGACCTGCTGCGCGCGGTGTGCCCCGGCGGCTCGGTGACCGGCGCCCCCAAGCTGGCCGCCCTGGCCGAGATCGAAAGGCTGGAGCCGGTGGGCCGCGGCCCCGCCATGGGCGCCTTCGGCTGGATCGGCCCCGATCACCTCAACCTCGGCCTGACCATCCGCACCGCGGCCGTCGACGAGCACCGCGTGCACCTGTGGGCGGGCGGCGGCATCGTCATCGACTCCGACCCGGCCGCCGAGGTCTCCGAAGCCGCCGCGAAGGCTGCCCCGGTGAAACGAGCGCTGGCCGGCTGGCGGTAATGCTTGCGCGCGCTAAAGCAACGCGCGGGCAGATCGCCCCTGAAGGCAGTGCGATCTGCAATTCTGGCGCGTGCCGCCCGTTAGGAGCCGGTGGTGGCGCGGATGTCGAACAGGGCGCTGATGAGAACCTTGTCGATGTCGAAGGCGCGTGAGGACGTGTAGGGCGTCGCGCCGGTCGCGACCGCGATGTCGGTCAGCGCCTGGTTGTCGGTGGCCGCGCCGAGGGCGATGGTGACCACCTTGACCGGCTTGGTCTTGTCGGCGTTCTTGAGCTTGTCGGTCAGCTCAGGCAGCTTGAGGGTCGACCGGTTGTCGTCCGCGCCGTCGGTCAGCAGCACCACGAGGCTTTCGGTGCCGGGCGCGTAGCTGGACACCATCGACTGGTGGGCCGCCCAGATCGAGTCGTACATGCCGGTGTTGCCACCCGGTACCAGCTTGGTGATCTCGTCGCCGAGCTTCTTGCGCCGGTCGCCCTCGGCAAGCTTGCCGACCTTCACCAGCTCCTTGTAGGCGGCGTTGCCCTGCGCGGCGGCCGCGAAAATCCAGAGCCCCACCTGGGAGTCGTCGCCGAACATCTTGACCACCTGCTGGGCGGCGTTCTTGGTGAGGTCGAGCTTGGTCAGGCCGGTGCCCGGCACGGCTTCCTTCATGGAGCCGGAAACATCAAGCACCAGAAGCACATTGGAGGGGCGGGTCAGCGCGTTCCAGTAGCTGACGGTCTTGTCGATGGCGTCGGCCAGCAGCACCGCGCGTGGCAGCGCGGTCAGCTTGGTGACCACGCCCTTGGCCGGGGTCAGCTTCGGGCCGGCCGCGCGGTTGGAGTCGCGGAAGCCCTCGTCGAGCACGGCGGTGCGGCCCGCCTCGCCCTTGACATACTTCAGGAATTCGGCGGCCGCGTCCTGGCGCTTGGCGTCCTTCCACGGCGCGTCCTTGAGCATCATGAACGGGTGGTCGGCCTCGGTGGTGGCGTTCTTCGGGTAGACCGCGACCAGCGCCAGGCTCGGGTTGGTCTCGTTGTGCTTGACCACGTCCTGCTCGAGGGCGGGGAAGGCGGACAGCGTGGCGCCCTTGCCGGAGACGTACTCGGCGAACAGCTCCTCGGTGGTCGGCTTGTAGACCGCCACCCGCTGCTCGAGGGTGAACACCCGCTTGATCTCCTCGGCGTCGACATCGGCGTCGTCGTTCGCGTCGATGATCGACGACAGCGCCAGCAGACCGGCGGTGGAGGTGGCCGGGTCGCTCATACCGATCTTGACCTCGGGGTTGGCCGCCAGCTTGTCGAGCAGGTCTTTCCAGTCCAGCTCGGACTTGGGCCAGCCGTAGCTTTCCGCCAGCGTCTTGGGCATCGCGATGACCACCGGGGTGCGGGCGATGCTGGGCAGCTTGTCGGGCATGAGCTTGTCGGCGGTGGCGCTGTTGGCGGCGGCGGCACGCGCCCAAGCGCTGGCCTGCGGCACCCACACGTCAGGGGCCGGGCCGTCGGCGGCGGGGTCCCAATCGTGGCTCAGCGCCTGCGCGGTGACCGAGGTGTCCTGCTCGCGCACGGTCACCGAGGCACAGGTGCCGTTCACCTTGGGCTGGGTCTGCGACCACTGATTGGCCAGCACCCGCAACAGCGCGGCGGTGTTGGCCGGCGCGACGATGGTCGCGTTGGCCGAGCCGGAGCAGCCCTGCTCTTTGATCCAGGCATAGGCGAAGGTGAGGCCCGAGCCGACAAGCACCAGCGCGAGCGGGATGACCACCCATGGCAGCACCCGCCGGCGGGAGCCGGTTCGCCGGTGCGAGCGAACAGCAGAGCTACGGCCGTTCGGCATCGAGGGCCTCCAGGGGTGAGCGCATGGTGCGGGGGGTGTGAATGAGGGGGTGGAACAGGGGCGGAACGGCCACAGTCTAAGACAAGATCACAAAGTCCGGCGAGGGGTGCCGTAAGTATTGATGAGGTGAAATATCCCAGCCGTAGGCTCCCGCTTTGGCGAAATTGAGGACATCGCCAACGCGCAGCTCAGAGACGCGTAAGCCGTGCGCTAGAACATCATTGGGTGTGCACAGCTCCCCAGCCACGTGGACCTCGACGTCGCGAACGCCGGGCCGGGGCCAAGGGTGGGGCCAGAAATCCCGCTGCGAAACCGTTATAGGGAAGTTAACTCCGTAGGCGATCGGTGTCCGGAATTGGTGCATTCCGCCGCGTATCACGGCAAACCAGGTGCCGTGGCTCAGCTTGAGATCGACGACTTCGGCCGAATATGTTCCGGCGTGCGCGGCGAGCCAGCGCCCAGGCTCGAAAATGAGCTCCACCCCATCGACGCGGGGGATAGCCAGCTGGGCCGGGTCGAGTTCTTCGGCGCTGGTGTAGGAGACACCGAGCCCGCCGCCCAGGTTGATCTGGCGCAGCGGGACGCCGCTCGACAGCGCCCACCCCACCGCGTCGGCGATGAACTCGCTGTAGGTCTGAGCGGACAGGCAGTTGGACATGGCATGCAGGTGAAACCCGGCCAGGTCGTGCCCGGCGGCCAGCTCCAGCGCCCGCGGCAGGTCCTGCGGCGTCAGACCGAACTGAGAGGGCCCGCCGGTCATGGCATGACTGCCGCCGTAGGACGGGTGGATCCTGTTGACCCGTAGGGTGATCGTCGCGCGGCGGGGGAGCCGGTGCAGCTCGGTGAGGCTCTCCACGTTGATGGTCGCCCCCGCGGCGATCGCCGCGTCGAGAAACTCGGCGGACTTGGCCGGGCCGCTGCAGACGATGCGCTGCGCGCCGGCGTCCAGGGCGAGCGACAGCTCGCCGAGGGAGGCCACGTCGAGGCCGTGGCACGCCTGGGCCATGGTCGCCACCACGGCCGGGTGGCCGTTGGCCTTCACCGCGTAGAGGATGGTTTCCGCCGGCAGGGCCGAGCGCAGCCGGGCGGCGCGCTCGCGCAGGATCGCCAGGTCATAGGTGTACTCACCCATGCAGCGGGTTCCTTACCTGGACGTAGACGTCTCCCCGGCCGGAAAGGCGCATCCGGGTGAGCGCCTTGTGCGGCAGCGACGGCGCGGTATAGAAGGCGTGATCGGGGTGGCCGGCCAGGGTTTCATCGACGATGGCGCGCACGGCGCGCCAGGCCGCCTCCTCTTCGACGCCCAGCGACAACACCAGCTCGCCCAGGTGGGCCTGGAAGACCGTGTAGGCCACCTTCGCCAGCATCACCTCGCGGTCGGCGGTGGTGATCACCGAGCCGGGCCACAGCTGCACCCCGGGCTGCTCGCAGATGCGCAGGCCGGCGAAATCCCTCAGCGCCAGGCGATGCGGGCGTCCGGCGACGAAGGTGGGCACACAGTTCTGCAGATGCGCCTCGAGCCCGATGCCGTGCTGGGCGGCGACGCGCAGCACCACCGGTACCAACAAATTTGCATAGTCGATAAGAAAGGCCAGCGGGTCACCGCCATGCTGGGCCACCAGGCCCTGCAGCACCGTCGCGCCGGTGATCGGGTCGAGGGCGGGCAGCGCGATCGCCGGAATCGGCACCTCATCGTCGGCCAGCCGGCCGGCCAGCCCGGCCCGCACGATGGTGCTCAGCTGCCGGCTGTCGCCCAGCGGTGAGGCGACCCCGGCGGTCTCGGCCATCAGCAACACCCGGTCGGACTCGACGCATCGGGAAAGCAACTCCGACAGGATCGGGCCGTTGCGGGTCGACGCGACGGAAATGGTGCGCCGGGTCGAGGTGACCTGAATGTCCAGCGACATCTTCAGATATTCGCCGCCCGGCTCCAGCAGGGTGCGCAGCGCGGCGGTGGGCAGCGCCCGCCATTCCTCGTCGAGCACCTCGATGGTGCCGTCGGCGAACCGGTCGGCCAGCAGCTCACGCAGGTGGCCGAGCTGCCAGGCGTGCACGGGCAGCAGCGCCCGGCCCACCCCCGCCTTGACCCCCAGATGCTCGCTCAGCTCATCACCGAGAGCCAATTTTTCGGGTACCGAAAGGAAGCGCACCAAGGTAGAAGGGGTTTCCAGGTCATGGGCGAGCATGTCGTCGATGCTCCAGCCCAGCCGGGTGCGCCCGCACGGGTGCAGGTTGTGCCCCTCGGTGGCGAGCTGTTCCAGCCGTACGCAGGCGGCATCGGCGCCCAGGTCGGCCACCAGCGAAGGCATGTCTGGCGCGCCACTGGCCCGGCGCACCGCGTCCTGCTCCGCCCGGCGGGCGTAGGCCACCGCCAGCCCGGTCACCGCGCTGGCCAGCTCGGCGCGCAAACCTTCGTGTTCCACAAGGGAAACCGGGTCGAGATCCACCGGATCGAGCACCACCCGGTCGAAGGCGTGCACGCGGCCGCTGAAGCGCTGGCGGGCGTCGCCGATGTCCTCGCGCCAAAGCGCTTCGGCGAGTTTGGTGGCGACGGCGACCCGCGCGGCGGGCAGGGTCGCGCTCAGGTCGAGAACTGATCGGCCCATCAGCTTGCCAGCGGGTTGTCCAGCTGGGCCCACAGGTCGGCCAGCGGGTCGGCCGCCAGCCGCATGGCGGTGGTGGCCTTGAGCGGCAAGGGATCGTGGAACAGGGCGTGCGCGTCGGGCGCGGCCGAGTTGGGCAGGGCCGCGTAGACCTGTTCCGCCCGTTCCCGGACCAGCCGCCACAGGCCCTGCGGGTCCAGGTCGTACTCGTGCGCCAGCACCGCGATCGGCTCGCCCAGCGCCACCGCGATCCCGGAGGCGAATGCCTTGCTGCGCAACGTTACCGGGTCATCGCTGACCACGTCTCCGTACAGGATGGGGATGTCCTGGTGGTGCCGGCTCAGCCGGGCCGGGCTGATCCGCAGCCCGCCTATGTCGCGATAGGACAGTCCGGACGGACGGCCGTGGGTCAGGGTCACCAGCAGGTTCTGCCCGTGCGCCTCCAGCGCCACCCCGCGATGCAACAGGGTCAGCAGCGGGGGCAGGATCACGCCGGCCAGGTCGGCCAGGAAACCGGCCGGGTGCCCGCCGTAGCCCAGGGTCACCGCCTCGCGGATCAGCGGCCGCCCGTCGGCGGGCGAGGGCGCGGCGAGGGCGGCCAGCGGCAGGATCACCTCGTTGGGCCGGGGAAGCACCGCACGGCGCAAGGAAACCGCCAGCTCCCGCATGGGCATCCCGTCCTCGTCGAGCACCGCTCCCGCGGCCGGCTCCGGCCACACGGTCAACCCGACATCGGCGGTGATCGAATTCAGCAGCGTGCTCAGCCGCGGCGCGTTGCGGACCGCGGCCGGGGAGACTATCCGCACCGCGCTGGTCATCTGCACATCGATCGCGGTTTTGTAGTGCCGGGTCGGGTCCGCCACGCTGGCCAGGGTGCGCAGCGACATCAGCGGCCGGGCCGCGATCTGCTGGCCCGCCGGGCGCAGGAAAGGGTAGGCGGTCAGCACGTGCTCGCGTTGCCACGGGTGCACGGGCAGCCGGTTGGGCAGCCCTGTCCCGGTGCTCAGCCAGCGCTGCTGCGGGACGGTGTAGACCTCAAGGGTCACCGTCGGGCGGTGCTCGGGCGCGTAGGCGAGGACCTCGGCCGGGGACATGCCCATTCTGGTCCGGCAGCACGGGTGCAGCGGGTGGCCGTCGACCACCGCCTGCTCGAGCCGGGCCAGCCCCTCGACCTTGCCCGCCAGCACCGTGAGCGTGTGCTCGCCGAAGGACGGCTCGGGTTGCCCGGCGCGGGCCAGCGCCAGATAGTTGACGCTTTGTTCCAGCTCGTCGGCGAAGTGGGCGACCCGGCCCGGCAGGGAAAGATCGCGCATCAGGGCGGCTGGATCGTCGTACCACCGGGCGGCCGTGGTCAGCCGCAGACTCTCGGCCGGCACGGCGAAGGGTTCCGCCTGTGCCACCGCCCCGATCACCCGCTGCCCGCTGGCGAGGGTGAGCAGCAGGTCGCCGCCGAAGCGCTGCCGTTGCACGATGCCGTCGATGGGCTCACGTGCCAGCGCCCCCCACAGGCGGGCCATCACCGCGGCGCGCGCCCCGGGCAGCTGCCCATCGGTCTCGATGTTGATCGCGGCCTCCTACACCTGTACCCGACTGGGACGGTCCAGTATGGACGAATGCTCAGCACACGTGCGCTCAATCGCGCCACTCTAGACCGGCAGCTGCTCCTTCGCCGCCACGTCATGCCCGCCGCCGAGGCGATCGAGCATCTGGTAGGCATGCAGGCGCAGGCACCGCTTTCACCCTACGTGGGTCTGTGGACGCGGTTGGACGGCTTCACCCACTCGGAGCTTTCCAAGCTTGTGCTAGACGCGGAGGCGGTACGCGGCGGCCTGATGCGCGCCACTGTCCACCTTGTCACCGCGCGCGACTATCTCAAGCTGCGCCCGGTCACCCAGATCGTCCTCGAGCGCAGCTATTTCGGGCAGCCGTTCGGCAAGAAACTCACCGGGGTCGACACCGGCAAGGCCGTCACGCTCGGCCTCAAGCTGCTCAAGGCCGAGCCACGGATGCGCACAGAGCTGGGCAAGGCACTGGCCGAGCGCTATCCCGAGGCCGACCCGACCGCGCTGAGCTTCCTGCTGTCCTACGTCGCGCCCGTGATCCAGCTGCCACCGCGCGGGGTGTGGGGGAGCAAAGGGCAGGCCGTGCTCGCGCCCGCTGCGCATTGGCTGGGCCGGGCGATCCCGGGTAAGCCGACGCCGAAACTGCTGGAGGAGATGGTTTTGCGCTATCTGGCGGCCTATGGTCCGGCCACCGTGATGGACGCGCAGATGTGGTCGGGCCTGACCAAGCTGCGCGAGATCGTCGATCGGCTGGGCAAGAAGGTGCTGCGGCTACCCGGCGACCTGCTGGATGTGCCCGGCGCGCCGACGCCGCAGGAGGACGTGCCGGCCCCGGTCCGGTTCCTGCCCGAATACGACAACCTGCTGCTCTCGCATGCCGACCGCACCCGGTTCATCGAGGACGGCAGGCGGGTGCCGCTGCCCCCGGGCAATGGCGCCGCTTACGGGACGGTCCTGGTGGAGGGTTTCTACCGGGCCGATTGGCGCGCGGTGAAGGGCGAAATCGTGGTGGAGCCGTTCGGGAAGCTGACGAAATCGCAGAAGGCGGAGGTCGATGCCGAGGCGGCGGCGTTGACTCAATTCCTAGCGTCCTAGGATTGCTTACGGGGTGTGACCCCGCCACAAACCTAAAAAACCTAGAAGGACTGGCGCTTCGCGCCAGCCTCACCGACAAAATGAGCGTCATGGCTGGATATTCGGCGACGCCGCTGGCTCGCAAGCTCGGTGCCAAACCGGGGCTGGAAGTGGTGCTACGGCACGCGCCCGGGGGATGGGGCATCGAGGGCGTGGCGGCGAGCGACGTGGGTTTTGAGCAGGCCGATGTCGTAGTGGCTTTCTATCGCAGCCGCGCCGAGCTTTCGGCGGACGTGGCTGTGGTGCCCGGTGCGCTGGGGAAGGCGGCGTCGTGGTGGATCGCCTGGCCGCGTAAGGCTGGCGGGCATGTCAGCGACATCACCGAGAACCTGCTCCGGGAGCTGGTGCTGCCGACCGGTCTGGTGGATGTGAAGGTGGCCGCGCTGGACGAGGACTGGTCGGGGCTGAAGTTTGTGTGGCGTAAGGAGAATCGTTAGCCGGCCAGCATGTCGAAGCCGAGTTTGGCGACCAGGCCGCACACGACGGTGAGCAGCACCGCGCGCACGAAGGCGGCGCCTTTGCGCAGGGCCAGGCGGGCGCCGAGCTGGGCGCCGATGATGTTGGCTATGGCCAGGGCGGCGCCGAGTTTCCACCAGACGTGTCCGTGGTAGGCGAAGACGGTCAGGGCGCCGAGGTTGGTGCCGGCGTTGACGATTTTGGCGATGGCCGATCCGGCGAGGTAGTCGGTGCCGATGGTGGCGGTCATGGTGAGGACGAGGAAGGTACCTGTCCCGGGGCCGATGAATCCGTCGTAGAAGGCGATGGCGGTGCCGGCGAGGCCGGTGGCGGCTGCGACGCGGGGCGGGGTGCGTTTGTGCGGCAGGGCGATGGTGCCCATGGCGGGGCGGAAGGTGACGAAGGCGGCGACGGCGAGCAGGGCGGCCAGGATGGCGGGGCGGAAGATGGCGGTGGTGACGCTGGAGGCGTACCAGGCGCCGAGCCCGGCGAAGATGATGGCGGTGGCGCTGGCGGGGCCGGCGACTTTCCAGTCGATGGGGGTGCGGCGGGCGTAGGTGATGACGGCGCTGGAGGTGCCGGCGATGGCGGTGAGTTTGTTGGTGCCCAGCACGGTGGCGATGGGGATTTGGGGTGCGCCGATGAGCATGGCGGGCAGCATGAGAAGTCCGCCGCCGCCGACCACCGCGTCCACCCATCCTGCGGCGGTGGCGGCGGTCAGCAGCAGCGTCAGGTCAGCCGCGTCCACGCCGTTGCGTGGCCAGCCACATCCCGATCGCGCCTACGGCGATGAAGACGAGCATGAAGCAGACGAGAGCCTTGAACACCCGCCGAGAATAGCCGGTTTCTAAAAGTCGAAGTCCATGCCCATGTCGCCCATGTCGTCGAGTGCCTCACCGAGGATCATTCCGCCGATAACTCCGCCCGCGACTCCTGCGGCGACGCCGCCCATGCCGTGGCCGCGGCTGTGGGGTTTGCCGTGGTGGCCTTGGTGGGGCATGCCGTGGGCGCTGTGCTTCTGGACTGCTTGGCGCACCCAGCCGTCGACGACCTGGACCCAGTCGGTGCTGGCGGCTTGGTCGTGGCGGACGTGGTAGCGGCTGAAGCTGTCGTGGGAGGCGCCGAGGAAGCCGCGTTTGTCGAACTCCAGGACGATGTCGACGCCGGTGGGGTTGGTGACGAAGGTGACTTCGAGCTGGCGGATGCCGCCGCTGTAGTTGGGTGACGGGTAGAACTCGATCTCTTGGTAGAACGGCAGGGTTTGGTGCAGGCCGTAGATGTGGCCTCGTTCCAGGTCGGCGCGGCTGAAGCGGAAGCCGAGGCGCAGGAAGGCGTCGAGGATGGCTTCGTGGATGGGCAGCGGGGCGATCTGGAGGGGGTCGAGGTCGGTTTTGTCGACGGCTTTGGCGACGGCCAGTTCGGTGTGCACGCCCATGGTCATGCCGTGCAGGTGTTGGCCGTAGACGGCGGTGATGGGGGTTTCCCATGGCAGGTCGATGGTGAAGGGGAGCTGGTGGGTGGCGCCTTTGGGCAGGGTGAAGGCGCCGGCGACGCGGACTTTGTGGAATTCGACGTTCTTGCTGTATTCCTGGTCGCCGCTTTCCATCTCTACCCGGGTGACCAGGGCGAGGGAGACGTATTCGATCTGGGTGTCGTGGTCGCCGCCCTTGATGTGGACGTGGCCGGTGAGCTTGCCGCCTGGCTGGGTGCTGGGTGTGGCCAGGACGGTGTCGACGGAGGGTCCACCAACGCCGAGTGCGGCGAGCATTTTCTTGAAAACCATGTCGTCATGTGTACCAGCCGGGGGCCAGGTTTTTAGGTGGTGGCGTGCTGGGTGGGGGTGGAGTTCAGGGTTAGTTCAGGGTGTTGCCAGCGGCGGCGTAGCCATCGGTCGTGGGTGGCGATGATGACGGCGCCGGGTGCGGTGCCGAGGGCGTTTTCGAGTTCGTCGGCGAGGGTGAGGGAGAGGTGGTTGGTGGGTTCGTCGAGCAGGAGCAGGTGTGGTGGGTCGGCGATGAGCTGGGCGAGGGCGAGGCGGCGGCGTTGGCCGACGGAGAGGGTGGCGATGGGGCGGTCGAGGTCTTTGGGTGCGACCAGGCCGAGGTCGGCCAGGGGAGTCTCGTGATGTCCGTAGAGCTGTCGCGGGGTTCGGGTGAGGTCTGGCCAGGTGTCGTCTTGGGCCAGCAGGCCGACGCGCAGTCCTTTGCGGCGTAGCACATTGCCGCTGTGGAGGGTTCCGGCGATGGCGTGCAGGAGGCTGGATTTGCCTGAGCCGTTGGGTCCGGTGACAAGTAGGCGTTGCCCTGGTTCGATGTCGAGGCGCTGCAGCTGGATGCGGCCGGGGATGTGCAGGTCGCGGATGCTGACCAGGTGGCCGTCGCCGGTGTCTTTGGTGGTCAGGGGTGGGGCTTGGAAGTGTAGTTGGGCGGGGGGTTTGCGGATTTGGTGGCGTTGCAGGGTTTCCAGGCGCTGGGTGGCGTTGCGGACGCGGCTGGCGATGCTGGCTTGGACTTTTTCGCCGTGGGCGTTGTAGCTCATTTTGTTGCCGTCGCGGGGTGGGCGGCCGTGGGCTACTTGGCGGGCGGTGGTGTTGATGGCGTGGCGTAGGGCGTTCATTTCGTCTTGCTGGTTGGCGAAGGCTTGTTCCCAGCGGAGGCGTTCGGCTTTTTTGGCGTCGAGGTAGGCGCTGTAGGCGCCGCCGTAGCGGGTGATGCCGCCTCGGGCGGGGTCGAGGTCGATGATGTCGGTGCAGACTTCGTCGAGGAAGACGCGGTCGTGGCTGGCGACGATGACGACTCCGGGCAGTTGGCGTAGCTGGGTTTCGACGAAGGCGACGGCTTGGTCGTCGAGGTGGTTGGTGGGTTCGTCGAGCAGGAGGGCGGCGGGGCGGCTGACGAGCAGGGCGGCGAGGGCGACGCGGGAGCGTTGTCCGCCGGACAGGGTGCCCAGGGTGCGTTGGCGGCCGATGGCGGGCAGGCCGAGGCCGTGCATGATTTCGTCGGCGCGGCGGTCGGCGTCCCAGGCGTTGATCTGTTCGGCGCGTTGCAGGACGGCGCCGTATTCGGTGAGCCGGTGCGGCTGGTGCAGGAGCTGGTCGAGGCGGCGTAGC
Source organism: Rhizocola hellebori (assembly GCF_016862955.1). Lineage (GTDB taxonomy): Bacteria > Actinomycetota > Actinomycetes > Mycobacteriales > Micromonosporaceae > Rhizocola > Rhizocola hellebori. The sequence continues at coordinate 21,416 of NZ_BONY01000011.1, forward strand.
AGGTCGTGGCTTTCGCGTAGGGCGTCGGCGATGACGTCGCCGACGGTTTGGCCGGCGGTGAAGGGCAGTTCTTGGTGCAGCAGGCCGGTGTCGGCGGGGCGGGTGATGTCGCCGGCGTCGGGGTTGTCGGCTCCGGCGAGGAGTCTGAGCAGGGTGGTTTTACCGGCGCCGTTTTCGCCGACGAGGCCGAGGCGCTGGCCGGGGTTGGCGGTGAGGTGGATGCCGTCGAGGATGCGGCGTTCGCCGAAGAATTTGACGACGTCGACAGCGATGAGGGATTGAGCACGCATATGCAAACACCACCGAGGGGTTGTCGGCTGACGGGGATCTGGTGTCGGTGGCGTGCTCTCACATAGTGGTGCCAAGCCTACTCCGGGCTGGGGCAGGCCTGGCAACCGATTTGTCTTAGCTGTAGGTGAGGGCGGGGTAGGCCAGGAACATGACCAGTCCGAAGCCGAGTTTGAGCAGGGCGTCGGTGACGCCGAAGGCTTTCCAGGTGATGGCTTTGGCGTGGAAGCCGATGGCGGCGTTGATGGTGGTGAGCACGCCGAGGATGGCGATGAGGGGGCCGTGGGCCAGGCCCATGGTGATGAAGTGGATGCCGACGACGAAGAGGATGGCCATGATCAGTTTTCGGTCGCCGGCGTCTTTGTATCTGGTGACGGCGAGGTAGATCAGGCCGGCTTCGAGCAGGAACGAGCCGACCAGGGCGCTGATCTGCACGGCCGAGGGCGTGCCCAGGGAGGGCAGCAGGGCGCTGAGCCCGCTGGCGATGAAGCCGGCCACACCGCCGGCGATGGCGCATTGCGCCCAGTATTTGGGCAGCAGCCAGCACAGCAGGAAGCCGGTGCCGACGCAGATGAGGAACAGGCCGCCGCCGCGGATGAGTGGATAGGGGTGGTCCGCGGCCACGTCGAGGAGTGTGATCACGTCGCCGATGGTAGTGAAATAGGTCGCGTCGCGATGTCCCGGTGCGTAGCGTGGCGTCATCACCCGGCGCTGTGGCGGCTGTCCGGCATCGCCGGAATTTGTTCTGCCGCCGGGTAATAGGTAAGGGCCTGCAAAGCCTCTGGTTCAAATCCAGGATTTCGGGCTCGCCCGCCCCTGCTGATGCGGCAACGGTTTGAACGGCCTTGCGGATTTGTCGTTTGTGGACATTTCCCCGCCGGGAGGGCCGGGGGCGGGCGGGTCTGTCCAAAGACGAGAGTGATGGTGGTGTCGTATGGCGAAGGTGACTGTGCTGGAGTACGAGCGGGTGGTGCGGTTGGTCGACGGGCGGGTGCGTGAGGTGCTCGGCCCGGGGCGGCATCGTTACCGCGGCCGGCGCACCACTCTGCATCGGGTGGACATGCGGCCGTACCTGGTGAATGTGCCGGGTCAGGAGGTGCTCACCGCTGATGGGGTGGCGGTGAAGGTGTCGGCGGTGTTGCGGGTGGCTGCCGCCGATGCGGTGGCGTTGCTGGTGGCTGCGCAGAATCCGCAGGCGGAGGTGTACGCGGCGGCTCAGCTGGCGGTGCGTGACGCGGTGGCCCGGGTGGCGGTGGAGACGTTGGTGCAGGGGCGGCTGGAGTTGCCGGCGGAGTTGCTGGAGCCGGTGCGCGCCGCGGCGGCGCGGGTGGGCCTGTCGGTGGAGGAGTTCACGGTGCGGGACCTGATGTTGCCGGGCAATCTGAAGCAGGCTTTCGCCGAGCTGGTGCTGGCGCGTCAGCGGGGCCGGGTGGAGCTGGAGCGGGCGCGTGGTGAGGTGGCGGCGTTGCGGTCGCTGGCCAACACGGCCGATCTGTTGGACAGGCATCCGTCGTTGTTGCGGCTGCGCACGTTGCAGGCGGCCGAGTCGAGCGAGGCGAAGCTGGTCATCAAGCAGTGACGCTGACTTTATGCGGTGAAGACGGCTCTGGTGAGGTAGTGCACCGGCCCGGGGTGGCGGTGCAGCGGCTCGGCGGGGTCCCAGCGCAGGCCGGGTAGCAGCCGCGCGGCTTGGCTGGCCATGACGGCCATCTGGACGCGGATGAGTGCGGCGCCGGGATGGTAGTGGGGGCCGCGGCCCAGGGACAGGTGCCGGTTGGGTTGGCGGTTGATGTCGAAGGCGTGGGGGTCGGTGAACCGTTTCGGGTCCCGGTTGGCGGCGCTGACCCGGCCGGTGACGGTGGCGCCGGCCGGGATGGTGGCCTGGCCGAAGGTGACCTCGCGGCGGGTGCTTCGGGTGATCACGGGGGTGGGCGGGTACCAGCGCAGCACCTCGTCGACGGCGTGGGCGAGGCGGTGGGCGTCGGTGGTGGCGTGGGCCAGGTCGCCGTGGTGGGAAAGGAAAAGCAGGCAGTTGCCGATGCCTGCGGCGGCGGTGTCGGCGGTGGCCGGGTCGGGTGTGTGCAGCTGCGCCAGCTGGCGCACGGCCGGCGCCAGGTCGAAGCGGCCGGCCGGCAGGGCGGCGATCAGCTGGGCGGCCAGTTCGTGCAGGCTGGGTTGCAGGCGTTGCAGGTCGGCGGCGTCCAGCGGCGTGAATCCCGGGTCGGGGCCGGCGTCGGCGCCGGTGAAGGTGTCGCGGTCGGTGAACAGCGCGAACACGTCGTCGTAGGCCGACAGTGGCCACGATTGTGTCTGCGGGTCGTAGGTGATCGGCGCACCCGGGTCGAAATAGTGCTCAGGTAGGGCAAACATGCGACTGTCCACATTGAGCAGAGTGACCGTTGCGCCCGCACAGTGCAAATCGGCAGCACATCGCACACGCAGTGCGATGGTGGGTGGCTCTGATGCGGTTAAGTCCCCTGCGTCCACGGGGTGACGGTGCGGTATGGGAGTGACGATGGGTCCGCGGACCACCAACCTTCGAGTCAAGATTGTCTGTCTGTTGCTGTCGCTGGCGGCGCTGTGGGCGTTCGCCGCGTTCGTGACGGTGCGCGAGGGCTTGAACCTGTTGTGGATCCGCACCTTGGACCAGGAGGTGGGCAGGCCCACCGATGCGCTGGTGGCGGCGCTGCAGGCGGAGCGGCGTGATTCGGCGGTGATGCTGGCCGGGCCTGATGCGGCGCGGCGGGAGGCGCTGGCCCGGGCGAGGGAACGCACCGACGCGGCGGTGGCCCGGTTCCGGGCCTCGGTGGGCGCCGCGTCGGCGCGGCGCGCCGCGACCGATCTGGCCGAGCAGCGGGTGGCCGAGTTCACCGAACATTTGGATCGCCTCGGCCTGCTGCGTGAGGCGGTCGATTCGGCGAGGCTGGACCGGGTGCGCGCGGTGGATGCCTACACCGACGCGATCGGTGTGGCGTACCAGATTTTCGGGGCGATCTCTTTCTTCGACGACCGTGATATCGACACTCATCTGGCGAACCTGCTGATCATGTCGCGGGGCCGTGAGCTGCTCGCGCAGGAGGACGCGCTGATGTCGGGGGTGCTGGCCAGCGGCGCGTTCACCGACGCTGAAGCGCTGCGCCTGATCGAAATTGTTGGCGCGCAACGGTTCATGCGTTCGCTGGGGCTGTCCGGGCTCGACGACGACGTCGCCGTGCACGGCCCGGTGATGGCCGGGCCGGAAATGGCCGAGCTGCGCCTGGTCGAGGATCTGGTGGTGGCATACGCCCGCGGCGGGGCCGCCCCGGCGGTGGAGGCGGGACGGTGGCGCATAGCCGTCGACGGTGCGGCCGGGGTGCTGGCCAAACTCGACATCGACCTGGCCGAGGCGACGATCGCCCGGGCCACCGGGCCGGCGGTGTGGATCCTGGTGCGCCTGGTGCTCGCGGCCGGGCTGGGCCTCATCGCGCTGATCGCCTCGGTGGTGGTGTCGGTGACCACCGCCCGGGCGCTGGTCGGTCAGCTGCGCCGGCTTCGCGACGCGGCCACCGATCTGGCCACCGAACGGCTGCCGCGGGTGGTGCGCCGCCTCAGCGCGGGGGAGGAGATCGACATCGCCGCGGAGGCGCCGCCGCTGCGGTTCGGCAACGACGAGATCGGCCAGGTCGGCTGGGCGTTCACGCTGGCGCAGCAGACCGCGGTGCGCGTCGCCGTGGAACAGGCCCAGCTGCGCCGCAGTGTCCGCGACGTGTTCGTCAGCCTGGCCCGGCGCAGCCAGACCCTGGTACACCGGCAGCTGCGCATCCTGGACGCGATGGAGTCACGCAGCGGCGACGCCGCCGAGCTGGAAGATCTGTTCCGGGTCGACCAGCTGGCCACCCGCATGCGCCGCAACGCCGAAAACCTCATCGTGCTCTCCGGTGCCGCGCCGGGCCGCGGCTGGCGTCACGCCGTGCCGGTCATGGATGTGCTGCGTTCGGCTGTCTCGGAGGTCGAGGACTTCCCCCGCATCAGCCTGGGCCAGGTCGACGCCGCGCAGCTGGCCGGGATGGTGGTCAGCGACGTGGTGCACCTGCTGGCCGAGCTGATGGAAAACGCCCTGAACTTCTCCCCGCCCAAAAGCGGCGTGCGGGTCAACGGGCGGCGCACCGCCGACGGGTACCTGGTCGAGGTCGAAGACGACGGCCTGGGCATGACCGAGGCCGAGCTGGCCGAAGCCAACGAGCAGCTGACCAACCCGCCGGAGTTCAAACTCACCAGCACCGTGCGGCTGGGCCTTTACGTGGTGGGGCGGCTGGCGCAACGCCACCAGATCGGGGTGCGGCTGCGCCGCTGCGCCACCGGCGGGACCGCCGCCGCGGTGCGCATTCCGGCCAGCCTCATCTCCAGCGCCCAGATCCTGCCCGACCCGGCCGACCGCGACGACTGGGAACCCGAACGGGTCAGTGTCGCCGTGGGTGTGCCCGCCGAATCCCTCACCCCTTCGGGTCTTCCGGTGCGGCAACGTCAGCCGTCGGCGGTGCGGGCCGAAAGCACCGATTTAGAAAGGGCCCGCAGCCTCATGCAGTCCTATCAGTCCGGTACCCAGCGTGCCCGCACCGAGGCCGTTCAGTGGAAGGAAGGCGATGAAAACACAGGCGATAACTGAGCTGGCCTGGCTTGTCGACGACCTGGTGGCCCGGGTGCCCGAAGCCGATGTGGCGGTGCTGCTTTCCGCCGACGGGTTGCCCATGGCCGCGACGGCCGGACACGACCGCGACGAGGCCGAGCACATGTCGGCGGTGGCGGCCAGCCTGTTCGGGCTGGCCCGCGGCGCGGGCCGGCGCTTCGGCAAAGGCAAGGTGCGCCAGGCGGTGGTGGAGATGGAGACCGGTTTCCTGTTCGTCACCGCCGCAGGCAATGGGGCCTGCCTGGCGGTGCTGGCCGGCGAGAGCACCGACGCCGGGCTGATGGCCTACGAGATGGCCATGCTGGTGGCCCGCGCCGGCCAGCACCTGGGCGCCGCCGCACGGGTGAGCACCGCGGCCCAGTGAGCATGGACAGCATCCGCGCACACGCCGAGCCGACCTGGCTGGACGCCGACGCCGGGCCGCTGGTGCGGCCCTACGCGCTGACCGCCGGGCGGACCAGACCCGTACGCGGCGACCTCGACCTGATCACGGTCCTGGTCGCGGTGCGCCCACCGTCCATTCTCGACGGTGGCCTCGGCTCGGAATGCGCCCAGATCATCGCCCTGTGCCAGCAGCCGCAATCGGTCGCGGAAATCGCGGCGCATCTCACCCTGCCCACCCGCATCGTGCGGGTGCTGCTATCCGATCTGCTCGACCGGACACTGCTGCGGCGCAACAACCCTTTGCGCGCCACGCAGCTGCCCACCGAGGAAACCTTCCGGGCGGTGCTCAATGGACTACGGTCCCTGTGACGAACTTCCCTCGTCGTACAAAATCCTGGTCGCCGGCGGCTTCGGGGTCGGCAAGACGACCCTGGTCTCCTCCATCAGCGAGATCCGCCCGCTGATCACCGAGGAGATCCTCACCGGCGCCAGCATCGGCGTGGACAACACCCAAGGCGTGGAGGCCAAAAACACCACCACGGTGGCGCTGGACTTCGGCCGCATCACCATCGACGAACAGCTGGTGCTCTACCTTTTCGGCACCCCCGGCCAGCAGCGGTTCCTTTTCGTCTGGGACGAGCTGGCCTACGGCGCGATCGGCGCCATCATCGTGGCCGACACCCGCCGGCTGGCCGAAAGTTTCGCCTCCATCGACTACTTCGAGCAGCGCGGCACCCCGTTCCTGGTGGCAGTCAACTGTTTCGAAGGCGCCCGCCGCTACGACTGCGACGAAATCAAGCAGGCCCTCAACCTCGACCCCGCCATCCCGGTGTGCCAGTTCGACGCCCGCTCCCGCGCCTCGGTCAAATCGGTGCTCATCGGCCTGGTACAGCATCTGATGGCACGCGCAGAGGAAAACTGACCTCGATGTCCAGCCCGCCCTGCGGGCGGGCCCGCGCGGTCACGGTGGCGTCGTGGGCGCCGGCGATGGCCTGCACAATGGCCAAACCCAGCCCATGCCCGTCGCCGGGCCGGGCCCGGCGGGTGTCGAGGCGCTGGAACGGCTGGAAAAGCTCATGCACCCGTTCCGGCGGGATCACCGCACCGGTGTTGCTCACCCACAGGTGGGCCCGCCCCGCCACCGTCGCCGTGCGGACTTCGACGTGGCCGCCGGAAACGTTGTGGCGCAAGGCGTTGGCGACAAGGTTGGCGACCAGGCTCTCGGCCAGGCTCACCTCACCGGCCGCCGGGGCGGCGGCCAGGTCGCTGCGCAGGTCTATACCGCGGCGGCGGGCCTGCCCGGCGCGGGCCGCGACCGCATCGGCGGCCAGATCGGCCAGGTCGAACGGCTCCCGCCGGTCGATTCCCTGCTCGCTGCTGGCCAACGTCAGCAGCGAGTCGATGAGCCGCTCCTGCGCCGCCCCCAACGCCAGCACCTCCAACCCGGCCGCGCGCAACGATTCGGTGCTGGCCTGCGGATCGGCCATCGCCACCTGAAGCACGGTGCGCTGCGCCGTCAGCGGCGTGCGCAACTCGTGGGAGGCGTTGGCCACAAAGTGGCGCTGCGAGGCGAAAGCCGCCTCCAGCCGGGCGAACAGGCTGTCGAGGGTGGCGCCCAGCTCGCTGAACTCGTTGCGGCCACCCAAACCCAGCCGCCGGTGAAGGTTGGTCGCGGAAATGTCGCGGGCCGTGGCGGTGATGGTGCGCAACGGTTTGAGGAACCTGCCCGCCACCAGCCACCCCAGCACCACCGACACCACCACCATCACCGCCAGAGCGGCCGCCGACACCGTCACCAGCTGCGAGAAATGCTCCTCCTGCGGGGCGCGGCCGGGGCCCGGCCCCGGCAGCTGCGGGTAGGCCGGCTCGGTCTGGCTGCTCTGCAACAACGGCACCGAAAGCAGCGCCGTACCGGAAAGGAAGAACGGCACCGCGTAAAGCAACGTCAGCTGCGCGCGCAAACCCAGCCGGGCCATCACGGCTGGCCGATCCGGTAGCCGCCCTCACGCACCGTGTGGATCAGCGGCGGCTCGCCGAGCTTGGCCCGCAGCCGCCTCATCGTCGTCTTGACCGTCGTGGTGAACGGATCGGCCTGCGCATCCCACACCTGCTCCAGCAACTCCTCGGCCGACACCAGCCGCCCCTGCGCACCCAGCAGACACTCCAGCACCGCGAACTCCTTGGGGGACAACTCCAGACGCAGGCCGCCGCGCGACGCGACACGGCGCGCCGAGTCCAGGCTCACATCGGCGTAGCGCAACACCGGCGGCACCGCCGCGGCGCTGCGCCGCCCCAGCGCCCGGATCCGCGCCACCAACTCGGCGAAGTCGAACGGCTTGGGCAGATAGTCATCCGCGCCCAGACCCAGACCGTCGACACGCTCCCGCACAGTGCTGGCCGCGGTCAACATCAGCACCCGGCTGGCCGAATGGCCGGCCACGATCCGGCGGCACACCTCATCGCCGGAGACCCCGGGCAGATCCCGGTCGAGCACCACCACGTCGTAACGGGTGTGCGCCAGATGCTGCAACGCCTCATCGCCGTCGCCGACCACGTCCACGGCCATGCCTTCGCGGCGCAAACCCGTCCCGATGGTCCGCGCCAAAATCTCGAAGTCCTCCACCACCAGCACCCGCATACCTGCCACCATGCCAGGTCACAGGTGACGGCCGGGTGTCAGCGCGGTGTGCGCCGCTGGCACCGTGCTGACACCGGCGCCCGCGTAGAACTCAGACCCATGATTGACGCCACCATCACCGTCACCGGGCTGCGTAAGCGGTTCGGGCCCACCACCGCCCTGGACGCCATGACCTTCACCGTCGCGCACGGTCAGGTCACCGGCTTCGTCGGCCCCAACGGCGCCGGCAAATCCACCACCATGCGGGTCATCGTCGGCCTCGACGCCGCCGACGAAGGCAGCGCGCTGGTCGGCGGGCAACCCTACCGGCGGCTGCACAAGCCGCTGCACCACCTCGGGGTGCTTCTGGACGCCGCAGCGTTGCAGCCCAGCCGCACCGCCCGCGACCACCTGCTGTGGCTGGCCCACTCGCAAGGGCTGACCGCACGGCGCGTCGACGAAGTCATCGACCAGGCCGGGCTGGGCTCGGTGGCCCGCCGCCGCGCCGGCGGTTTCTCCCTGGGCATGCGCCAGCGCCTGGGCATCGCCGCCGCCATGCTCGGCGACCCGGCCGCGCTCATGCTCGACGAACCGTTCAACGGCATGGACCCCGAAGGCATCGTGTGGATGCGCGGCTTCCTGCGCTCACTGGCCGCCCAAGGCCGGGCCGTGCTGGTCTCCAGCCATCTGATGAGCGAACTGCAGGACACCGCCGACCACGTGGTCATCGTCGGGCGCGGCAAAGTCATCGCCGACACCTCCGTGGCGCAGCTGCTGGCCGCCGCCTCGCAAGGCCGCGTCACCGTCGGCACCGACGACCCGGCCGCCGCGCAGGTCCTCGCGCGCAGCGGCGCCACCGGCGTGACGGTCACCGGCGCGCAAACCCTCAGCGTCACCGGGATGAGCGCACAGGCCGTCGTGGCCGCGCTCAACGCCGGCGGCGTCACCTTCTCCGAAGTGTCAGCGCACCGGGCCACCCTGGAACAGGCCTACCTCGACCTGACCCGTGACGCCGTCGAGTTCCGCGCCGCCGACGGGCCGGTGACCCGATGAGAAACCTGCTGCACGCCGAATGGACCAAGCTGCGTACCCTGCCCGGCTGGATATTCGCCATGATCGCCGCGGCGGGCGCGATGCTCGCCCTGGGCCTGCTGCCCGGGCTGCAAGGCTCATGCGGCACCCAGGGCCCACAGTCGCAATGTGTCGCCGCCGTCGGCCCCGACGGGCTGGAGGTCAGCGACAGCTTCACCTTCGTGCACCAGGCCATGACCGGCGACGGCACCATCACCGCCCGGGTCAGCCAGATGACCGGGCAGCGCCTGGGACCCGACGGCGAACAAGACGCCATGGCCCCCTGGGCCAAAGCCGGGCTCATCGTCAAAGACGGCACCGCCGCCGGATCGGCCTACGCCGCGGTCATGGTCACCGGCGCCCACGGCGTGCGCATGCAGCACAACTACCTGTACGACAAGGCCGGGCCGGCCGGCCAGGTCACCCAAACCCAGCCGCGCTGGCTGCGCCTGACCCGCAGCGGCGACACCATCACCGGGCAATCGTCGCCCGACGGCGTCACCTGGAACACAGTCGCGACCGTGCCCCTCAAACACCTTCCACCCACCGTGCTGATCGGCATGTTCGTCACCTCGCCGCAATACGCCGAAGCCATGAACGAATCGCTGGGCGCGGTCGGGGCCAGCGGCGGGCCCACCAAAGCCACCGCCACCTTCGACCACCTCGACCGCACCGGCCCGTGGAGCGAGCAGCGCCTGGGCGGGTCAACCAACTTCGAGGTACCAGGCGTCGGGTTCGAACCCACCGACACCGGCTTCACCATCACCGGATCCGGCGACATCGCCCCCGCCGTGGCCGGCCCGGCCGGGGCAGGGGTCAGCATCACCGAAACCCTCGTCGGCACCTTCGCCGCCCTGATCTTCGTCGTGGTCATCGGCGTGGGCTACATCACCGGCGAATACCGCCACGGCATGATCCGCATGACGCTGGCGGCCACCCCACGCCGCGGCCGGGTGCTGGCCGCCAAAGCCGCCGTGCTGGGCGCCACCGTGTTCACCCTCGGGCTTGCCGTCGCCGCGATCGTGGTCATCTTCGGCCAGAAAGTGTTGCGCGGCAACGGGGTCTACGTGCTGCCCGCCACCGGCGCCACCCAGCTGCGGGTCATCGCCGGCACCGCCGCCCTGCTGTCGGTGGCTTCGGTGCTGGCGCTGGGCTGGGGCGCCCTGCTGCGGCGCAGCGCCACCGCGGTCACCGCCGCCGTGCTCACCATCGTGCTGCCCTACCTGCTGGCCATGACCGTGCTGCCCGCCGGTGCGGCGCAATGGCTGCTGCGCATCAGCCCCGCCGCCGCCTTCGCCCTGCAACAGAGCACACCGCAGTACTACCAGGTAGCCAACCTTTACCTGCCCAACAGCGGCTACTACCCGCTGCCGGGCTGGGCCGGCCTGGCCGTGCTGGCCGCCTGGACCGCCGCCGTGCTCGGCCTTGCCGCCCACCGGCTGCACCGGAGAGACGCATGAGACAGCTGCACGCGGAGTGGACCAAACTGCGCACCTCGCCCGGCACCAAATGGCTGCTGGCCGGCATCATCGCCGCCACGGTGGCGCTCAGCGCGCTGGCCTGCGCCGCCATCGTGTGCCGCGCCTCCGACTGCGGCCAGGACCCGGTCAAGCTCAGCCTCACCGGCACCCTGCTCGGCCAGGCGGTGGTGGCCATCCTGGCCGTGCTGGCCGTCGGCGGCGAATACAGCACCGGCCTGGCCCGGGTCACCTACACCGCCATGCCAAGAAGGCTGGGTGTGCTGGCCGCCAAGGCAGCAGTGGTCACCGCGGCGGTCGTCGCCGCCGCCGCGGTGGCCGTGCCGATCAGCATGCTGGCCGGGCACGCCCTGCTGCCCGCCCAAAGTTTCACCCCACCGGCGTCGGCGGTGCTGCGCGCCGGGGCCGGCACAGTGCTCTACCTGGGCCTGATCGCCCTGCTCAGCCTGGGCCTGGCCACCGCCATGCGCAGCTCCGCCGCAGCCATCGGCACCGTGCTCGGGCTGCTGTTCGTCATCCCCATCCTCACCCAGGCCGTCTCCGACCCGGCCTGGCAACGCCACCTGGAACAGAGCGCCCCGATGAGCGCCGGGCTGGCCATCCAGGCCACCCGCGACCTGCAAGACTTGCCGCTGAGCCCGTGGGCCGGGCTCGGGGTGCTGGCCCTGTGGGCGGCCGGCGCGCTGGGCCTGGGCGCGTGGACGCTACTGGGCCGCGACGTCTGAGCCGGCCAGCGCCCGCAGCGCCGCGCCGGACACCCGCCACACCGCCCACTCGTCCTGCTCCACCGCACCGATCGAACGATAGAAGTCAATGGTGGGGGTGTTCCACTTGAGCACCCACCACTGCACCCCGAAATAGCCGCGCCGCACCGCGATGTCGGCCAGGGCCGCCAGCAGAGCCTTGCCGTGACCCTCGCCGCGGGCGGCCGGGCGCACATACAGATCCTCCAGATAGATGCCGTGCACACCCAGCCAGGTGGAAAAGTTGAGGAACCACACCGCGAAACCGACCGGCTCACCGGCGTCGGTGCAGGCCATGTGGGCGTAGACGGCGGGCTGCGGGCCGAACAGGGCCTCGCGCATCTGCTCGGCCGTCACGATCGCCCTGTCCGCCGACCTTTCGTAGTCGGCGAGCTCCCGGATGAATTCGACGATGATCGGAACATCGTTTGGGGTAGCTGGTCGGATCACACGGGTTATTGTCCACGCATGCATCCGCTCGTCGCCGCCACACCCACGCCGGTGCACCCGCTTCCCCGCCTGGCCAAGGCGTTAGGCCTGGAACCCGAACAGCTGTGGGTCAAACGCGAAGACCTCACCGGCCTGGCCGGAGGCGGCAACAAAGCCCGCAAACTTCAGCACTTCATGTCCGAAGCCCTTTCCGGGGGGTACCGGGTGCTGGTCACCGGAGGCGGCCCGCAAAGCAACCACGCCCGGATGACCGCCGCCGCGGCCGCCATGAACGGGCTGGGCTGCGTGCTGGTGCTGCGCCGCCCCGAAACCGAAGACCTGTCCGGAAACCTGCTGCTGGACAGGATGCTCGGCGCGCAGATCCACTGGGTCGACCCGATCCCCTTCGCCGCGCTCAACCAGTCCATTGTGGACATAGCCGGGGCGCACACGCAGAAGGCCTACCCGATCCCGATCGGCGGCTCGTCGCTGCCCGGCGCCATCGCCTACGCCCAGGTCGCCCAGGAACTGAGCACCCAGCTCACCTTCGACCTGGTGGTGGTCGCCAACGGATCCGGCGGCACCCAGGCCGGGCTGGCCGCCGGGCTGGGCGACCACGCCCGCGTCGCCGGAGTCAACGTCGGCGCGCAGGACGGCATCGACGCCTTCGTCACCGACCTGGCCGCACAAGCCGCAGCCGCACTCGGCCTGCCCACCCCCAACGGCGCCGCGCAGATCGATCACGGCCGCATCGGGCTGGCCTACGGCGTACCCACCAAAGAATGTGAAGAAGCCTTGCTGCTCGTGGCCCGCACCGAAGGGCTGCTGCTCGACCCGGTCTACACCGGCAAAGCGATGGCCGGGCTGATCGCGTGGGCCCGCCACGGACGCCTCGACGGCAAACGCGTCGTCTTCGTGCACACCGGCGGCCTGCCCGGGCTGCTCTCGACGCGATACACCCAGTGGATGGGCGCGGCGCTAGTAGATTCGTGAAATGGGCCGCATTCTTTCGGTGAACCTGGCCGTCCCCGAGCAGAGCACCGCCAAATCCGTCGGCATCACCGGCATCAACAAAATGCCCGCCACCGGCCGGGTGCCGGTGCGCGCCCCCGGCCCGCAAACCACCGGGCTAGGCAGCGGCCTGGTCGGCGACCAGGTCTTCGACATCGCCCACCACGGCGGCGACGACCAGGCCGTCTACGCCTACGCCCGGGAAGACTACGACTGGTGGCAAACCGAGCTGGGCCGGCCGCTGCGCAGCGGGCTGTTCGGCGACAACCTCACCACCACCGGCGTGGACGTCAACGGCGCCCTCGTCGGCGAGCAGTGGCGCATCGGCGCGGACCTGGTGCTGCAGACCACCTACGCCCGCATCCCCTGCGCCACCTTCCAAGCCAAGATGGGCGAAAAACAGTGGGTCAAACGTTTCACCCACCGGCTGCGCCCAGGCACCTATCTGAAAGTGGTGCACCCCGGCGACGTCGGGCAAGGCGACGAGGTCACCATCGAACACCGGCCCCCGCACGACATCACCATCGCCGAAATGTTCCGGCTATGGATGCTCGAGCCGCAGTCGCTGCCGCGCCTGCTCGACGTCGACGGCCTGTCACCCGACCTCAAAGACGACATCCGGCAACGCCTAGCCCGCCAATAGCTGCCCGTCGAGCACCGTAACCGCCCGCCCGGTCAGCTCCACCCGCTCACCGAGCACCCGGGTGTGCACCAGACCTGTACGCGCCGAAGCCTGCAAACCGGTCAGCGACGCCGACCCCAGCCGGGCCGACCACAACGGCGCCAAAGCCGTGTGCGCGCTGCCCGTCACCGGATCCTCCGCGATGCCCACCCTCGGGCCGAAAAACCTTGACACGTAATGGTATTGCCCACCAGCCTGGGCGGCGCGCGCGGTGACGATCACCCCGCGAACCTCCACCTTGGACAAAGCGCTCTGGTCGGGGTCCAGGTCGCGCACAGCCTGCTCACCTTCCAGCTCCACCAGCAGATCACCCAGCTCGCCGGTCGTGTACACGGCCACCGGCACCGCCCCCAGCGCAGCCCCCAGACCGGCCGGCACCGGCGCCGGAACCGGGGGATTGGCCGGGAAATCCAAAGTGATCGTGCCGTCGGCGCTCAGATGAGCCGCCAGCACCCCGCTTCGGGTCGCGAACCGCACCGACCCCGACACCACCGCCGACTCACGCATCGCATGCGCGGTGGCCAACGTCGCATGCCCACACAGATCCACCTCGGTGACCGGGGTGAACCAGCGCAACGCCCAATCGGCCGTGGCGTCCTGGGTCAGGCGATGGGCGAACGCGGTCTCCGACAGGTTCATCTCCGCCGCCACCGCCTGCATCCACTCCACCGCCGGCCAGTCGTCGCGCTCCAGCAGACACACCCCGGCCGGGTTGCCGGTGAACGGCTCATGGGCGAATGCGTCGACGATGCGGATCCTCACAGCGTTGCCACCCCTTCCACCACTTCGAACAGGTCGTCGACGATCAGATCGGCACTGCGCGCCTGCGGCCGCTGCGCATGCAGAAAACCCCACGGCCCGCGCCGCAGCAACGCCGTGCGCAAGCCCGAGCGGGCCGCGGCGAGCACATCGTTGTCCAGCCGATCGCCGACATAAAGAATATGGCGGGCCGCCACCCCCGCCACCTGTGCCACGTGTGCGTAGAACGCCGGATCGGGTTTCTCCACACCCCACTGCGCGCTGGTGTAAATCGCATCGACCGGCAGCGCCATCGCCTCCAGCGCCGCCTTGGCCTGCACCGGCTGGTTTCCGGCCACCACCACCCCAAGCCCCAGACCGCGCAACGCGGCAAGGGCCGGGCGCACATCGGGGTAAAGGTCGTCGGCGTCGAAATTCTCCCGCAACCCCAGCGGATCCTCCGCCGCCCACCGGCGCGACTCCTCCTCGAGGTCCAGGCCCGGACGCACCAGCGCGAACGCGTCGGCGTAGGACCTGTCCAGGGCGGCCATCCCGCCCAGCACCCCCAGCAGCGTCAGCCGTGGCACACCAAGGCGATCGGCCCACCGCGACCAGATGCGGGTCTCATCGATCAGGGTCTCACCCACGTCGAACACCACAGCCTTGATCACCGTGCCAGGATAGGCGACGTGACGACCCTGTTCGGCCAGGTGGCCCAATCCTATGACGACGTGCGTCCCGGCTACCCCGGCGACATCACCGCCGCCATCGCCGCCTACGCCCCCGACGCCGACGGCCTGGCCGAGCTGGGACCGGGTACAGGCAAGGGAACCGAGGTGCTCGCCGGGCTGCGCGTGCCGATGACCTGCATCGAACCCGACCCGCTCATGGCCGCACTGCTGCAGGCCAAATTCCCGCAGGCCACCATCACGATAAGCACCTTCGAACAATGGACCCCGCCACCGGGCGGGACGGCGCTGCTGTGCTGCGCCATGGCGTGGCACTGGCTCGACCCGCAAACCAGAAACCGGCGCGCCTTCGACACGCTGCGCCCCGGCGGCGCCCTGGCCGTGTTCGGCCACAAGTACGCCTTCGCCGACCCGGCCCACGAACAAGCCGTCGACGACGCGTTCGCCTCGTGCGGCGTAGCCAAGCAGGACAAGGCGCAGCAGTGGTTCCACGACGACATCGTCGCCAGTGGACTGTGGTCAGACGTGCGGTGCACCGTGTTCACCCGCGACTGGGACTGCACCACCGAGCGGTACCTGCAGCTGCACCAGACCTTCTCCCCATTCCTGCGGCGCAGCCCAGCCGAACAGGACAAGATCCTGGCCGCGCTGCGCCACGCCGTCGACGGCCTCGGCGGGCTCATCCGCCTGCGCCTGCCCACCACCCTGGTGCTGGCCCGCCGCCCAGCCTGAAACCCGCCCGCGGGCGGGCGGCGTGGCTAGCGGCCGCCGGCCACGCGCAGGTTGGCGCCGGTGACGTAGGACGCCTCGTCGGACAGCAACCACACGATCGCCGCCGCCACCTCGTCGGGCTCACCCGCCCGGCCCATCGGGGCCAGCGGGCCGACCCGTTCCAGGCGGCCCGGCGCGTGGATGTCGGTCCTGATCACGCCGGGGGAGACCGTGTTCACCCTGATCCCGGCCGCACCCAGCTCCTTGGACAGCCCGACGGTCAGCGTGTCGAGCGCGCCCTTGCTCATCGCATAGTGCACATACTCACCAGGGCCGCCCAGGGTCGCCGCGCCCGACGAGACATTGACGATCGACCCGCCGCCGCCCGCGGTCATCACCCGGATCGCCTCCTGCGCACAGAAGATCGCCCCGAGCACGTTGACCTCGATGACCCGCCGGATGTCGGCCTCAGCCACGTCGACCAGATTGCCCCGGCCCTCGATGATGCCGGCGTTGTTGACCAGGCCGGTGACCTGGCCCAGGGCCGCGGCGGCGGCGAACATCGCCTGCACCGAAGCCGAACTGGCCGTGTCCACCCGCGCCGTGATCGCCTTCGCCCCCAGGTCACGCACCTGCCGCGCCACCTCCACCGCGGCTGCCTCATCATGGTGAAAGCCCACCACCACGTCATGGCCCGAACGTGCCAAATGGACACAGGTGCTCGCGCCGATGCCGCGCGACCCTCCGGTAACGACAGTGACCGCCATACCCGCCAGTAGATCATGCTGAAGGTCACTCGGGTGTCGCTGTCGCCGTTGTCACCCACCTCTGGTAGAACAGGCGTATCAAACAAGGAGGCGAGGTCATGGGACTCTCCACCAAGGAGCTCACAACAATCAAGGAGACACTCGCCGCCGGCAAAAAGCCGCGGGTGATGTTCACCGAGTCGGCAGGGCAGATCGCCGGGCAGATCGGCCATGTCGTGCAGCTCGACGATCCCTCCGTTCAGGAGGATTGGATCCTGGTCAAATTCGGGGCCGATATTCTGCCCTTTCCACCGGCCGATCTGAGCATCGCGCCCCGCGGCGCCGCTGCCAAAAAGGCGCCTGAGCCCGCGCCACCAGCCAAAGCGGCGCCCCCCGAGCCCGAGTTCAAGATTGTCCGCGAGCAGGTCCCCGCTGCTCGCAAGGAAAAGGCCCCACCTGCAGCCAGCCAGGAGAAGATCGTGACCGAGCCCGAGAGCATCCCCCCAGCCCCGCGCAAACCCGCCACCCCGAAAGCGGCCAAGGCCAAACCGTCGCCGTCGTTCACGGTCACCCTCGCCTACACCGAGGGGGAGTGGATGGTGGGTGCGGTCCAGGGCGCGAAGACCCTGGCCAAGCCCTACCTCATCAAGCCCGCCGACGCCCTGAAAATGGTGTCGATGCTCGACGTCCCCGGCGTGCAGGAGGCGGTAGAAACGATCGTGTCCGCCGAGCGTGAACAGGCCAAGGCCCACGCCGAAAAGCTGCGCGCCGAGCTCGCCGAGCTCGAAGCCAAACTCGCCGACCTCGGCGCCTAACCCACCGCGCCTTCACCACCACCACCGCCCGCCTCAGGCCCCGACCGAGCGCGGGCGGCGGTGGTGGTGTCGCCGCATCCGCCTGAGCGAGACACACGCGGGCTGGCCTAGGTGCGGTGCGGCCTCCTACCTCAGCAGGGCCAACGGGCGATTTGCCTCGGCAGGGCAAACGGGCGATGTCGGGGTGTGGCGCGGATCTCTGTGGGGTGGGGGCGGATGGCTCGCCGGCGTCCACGGGCGGCAGCCTGTGGCTATGAGCGACTGGGAAACACTGGTGAGTCAGGCGTGGGCGTCGATCGATGACTATGAGGGTCGCGAGGAACAGTTCCGGGCGTTGATCGACCAACTGGCCACGCAGCTGCCCGACGGCGACCCGGTCGCGGCGTTCGAGCGGGCCTGCGCCTGGGACTCCACCGGGCACTCCGACCGTGCCGTGCCGCTGTATCAGTGGGCGCTCGACCATGGGCTGACCGGCTACCGGCGGCGCCGCGCCGTGATCCAGATGTCCAGCTCCATGCGCAACATCGGGCAGGCCGAAGCGGCCGTCGCGCTGCTGCGGGCCGAACGCGCCATCGATGCGTCCACGTTGGACGAACAGACGCGGGGGCTGGACGACGCGATCAGCGCGACGTTGGCGCTGTGCCTGGCCGACAGCGGCCAGGCACGCGAGGCGGTGTCGATCGCCGTCGCCGCGCTCGCCCCGCACCTGCCCCGCTACCAGCGCTCGATGGGCAACTATGCGCGGCTGCTCATGCAGGAGCCGGACAGCACGCAGGCCTAGTCGGGGATGTGCTGGGTGCCGATGCGCTTGCGGAAGACCCAATAAGTCCAGCCCTGGTAGAGCAGCACGATCGGGGTGAACACCAACGCCACCCACGACATGATCTTCAGCGTGTACGGGGTGGACGAGGCGTTGACGACCGTCAAGCTGTTGGCCTCGTCCAGCGTCGAGGGCATGACGTCGGGGTAGAGGTTGGCGAACAGGGCCGCCACCGCGAGCCCGATCGCCGCGGCGGTGCCCACGAACGCCCAGCCCTCCCGCCCGACCCGGTTGAAGGCCAGCCCGGCCAGCAGCGCCACGGCGGCCAGCACGGCCAGGATCAGTGAACCCGCCGTGTAGCGGTGGGCCAGCGTCCAGGTCAGGAAGACCACCGCCGCCACCGCCGCCGCCAGGCCGGCCGTGAAGGCGATCCGGTTGGCGCGGGCACGGATGTCACCGGTGGTCTTGAGCGCCAGGAAGATCGCACCGTGGGTGACGAACAGGGCCAGCGTCGTCAGCCCACCCACCAGCGCATAGGGGTTGAGCAGGTCGAAGAATCCGCCGACGTACTCGTGGTCGGCGTCGAGCTTGACCCCGCGCACGATGTTGGCGAACGCCACCCCCCACAGCACCGCGGGCACCAGCGAACCGAAGAAGATGCACAGGTCCCAGCGGTGCTTCCAATGCGCGTCATGGCGCTTGCCGCGATATTCGAAGGCCACCCCGCGCAGGATCAGCGCCACCAGGATCAGCAGCAGGGGCAGGTAGAAACCCGAGAACAGGGTGGCGTACCACTCCGGGAACGCGGCGAACATGGCGCCACCGGCGGTGATCACCCACACCTCGTTGCCGTCCCACACCGGCCCGATCGTGTTGATCATTACGCGGCGCTGTTTGTCGTCGCGTCCCAGTACAGGCAAAAGAATCCCGACGCCGAAGTCGAAGCCCTCCAGCACGAAGTAGCCGATGAACAGCACGGCGATGAGCAGGAACCAGACGGTGTGCAGCTCCACTGTGGACTCCCCAGCAAGGCGAACTAGTAGGCGAAGGCCAGCGGCCGGTCGTCATCACCGGCAGGCTCGGCGGGCGTGACATCGGGGACACCGGCGCGGGCGTAACGCAGCAGCAGCCCCACCTCGACCACCGCCAGCACCCCGTAGAGCAGCGTGTAGACCGACAACGAGGTGATCACATCGCCCGGCCCGACCGTGGGCGACGCGGCGTTGGCGGTCAGCATCTGGGTGAACACGATCCAGGGCTGCCGGCCCATCTCGGTGAAGATCCAGCCGGTGGCGTTGCCGGCCAGCGGCAGCAGCGGAAGCACCACCATCGCCCGCAACAGCCATTTCGAGGCAGGCGCCCGGCCGCGGCGCATCGACCACAGCGCCCACAGCGCGATCAGCGCGGCCAGCATCCCGAAACCGATCATGAGCCGGAACGTCCAGTAGGTCACCGGGATGATGGGCCGGTAGTCGCCCTCGCCGTACTTGGACACGTACTCGGCCTGCAGATCGTTGATGCCCTTGACCTCGCCGTCGAAGCTGCCTGTGCCCAGGAACGACAGCACACCAGGGATGTCCAGCTGGTACACCGGCTTGGTCCCGTCGAGGGTGCCGATGGTCAGGATCGAGAACGGGGCGGGCTGCTCGGTTTCGTAGAGGGCCTCGGCGGCGGCCATCTTCATCGGCTGCACCTCGGTCATGATCTTGCCTTGGGTGTCGCCGGTGATCAGCAGGGCGGCCATCGCCACCACCGTCGTCCACGAGCCGATCTTCACGGCGCTGCGGTATTCGGACGTGTCGGCTCCGGCGCGGCGGATCAGGTGCCACATGCCCACCGCCGCGACCAGCCCACCGGCGGCCAGGAACGCCCCGGCGATGGTGTGCGGGAAGGTGACCAGCACCACCTTGTTGGTCAGCACCGCCCAGAAGTCGGTCAGCTCGGCGCGGCCCCTTTCGGCGTTGAAGGTGAACCCGACCGGATTTTGCATCCACGAGTTGGCGGCGAGGATGAAATAGGCTGACAGCACGGTGCCGATGGCCGCGATCCAGATACAGGCCAGGTGCAACCGCTTGGGCAGACGATCCCAGCCGAAGATCCACAGGCCGAGGAAGGTCGACTCGAGGAAGAATGCCAGCAGGGCCTCGATCGCCAGCGGAGCACCGAAGATGTCGCCGACGAAGCGCGAGTAGGTGCTCCAGTTCATCCCGAACTGGAACTCCTGCACGAGGCCGGTGACCACGCCCATCGCGAAGTTGATCAGGAACAGCTTGCCGAACAGTTTGGTCAGCCGCAGCCACTTGTCGTTTCCGCTGCGTACCCAGGCGGTCTGCATCCCGGCGACCATGAACGACAGGCCGATGGTGAGCGGTACGAACAGGAAGTGGTAGACCGTGGTGATGCCGAACTGCCACCTGGCCAGCTCTGTCGCGTCCATGAGCTGACCATACTGAGCGATAACGGCCTGAAAGGAGGTTTCGCTTGTGAATACTTTCACAAGCTGGCAGCCACCCCTGCTGTGGCGGGCCGCGCTGCGCGTCTCTCGGCTGCTCACCGGCCTGGTATCCAAGTTGGAGGTCAGTGTCGCGCCCGGCCATGAGATAGGTCATGGCGTCATCCTGGCCAGCAACCACATCGGCAACTTCGACCCGATCGCGCTGACCGCGGCCTGCTCCAGACTGGGCATAGCCCCGCGCTACCTGGCCATGGAAGAGCTGTTCACCACGCCGGTGGTGGGCTGGCTGCTGCAGCGGGCAGGGCAGATCCGGGTCGACCGCGACAAGCCCACCGCCCCGCAGGCCTTCGCCGACGCACGCCAAGCGCTGGCCGAAGGCGCGGTGATCATCGTCTACCCGGAGGGACGCATCAGCCGCGACCCGGGGCTGTGGCCCGAACGCGGCAAGACCGGTACCGGACGGCTGGCGCTGGCCACCGGAGCCCCGCTCATCCCGGTCGCCATCTGGGGCACCCACGAGGTGCTGCCCTATGCCGCGCCCAAAGGGCTGTGGCCCGCCGTGTTCAAGGCGATGCGGCACCGGCCCAAGGTGTCGGTGCGCTTCGGCGCGCCGCTGCAGCTGTCCGATATAGACCCCGCCCGTCCCGGTGCGGCGCAACAGGTCACCGACCGGCTCCTCAACGCGATCATCGACGAGCTGGCGCCGCTGCGCGCCGGCGAACCCGACCTGCCGCGCCACGTCGACCCGACCCGCGACGTCGAGACCCGGCGCACCCACCCCCGGGTGGCGTCATGACAGGCACATTGACGGTGCAAACGGCCGGCCCGGTCGCCACCATCCGCATCGACCATCACGCCAAACGCAACGCCATGACCGCCGCGATGTGGCGATCCCTGCCGGTCCTGCTGGCGCAGCTGCAAGACGACCCTCAGGTCCGGGCCGTAGTTCTCACCGGCGCGGGGGACACCTTCTGCGCCGGGGCCGACATCGCCGACCTGGCCACCATCGGCACCGAAACCGCCGGGGACAACCTTGCCGTCGCGGCCGAGGAGGCCCTGGCCGGCTTCGCCAAACCCACCATCGCCCAGATTCGCGGCGACTGCGTGGGCGGCGGCTGCCAGCTGGCCCTGGCTTGCGACATCAGGCTCGCCGCGCACGACGCCCGGTTCGGCATCACCCCGGCCAAGCTGGGCGTGGTCTACCCGGCGACCAGCATCCGGCGGCTGGTCAACGTCGCCGGGCTCAGCACCGCGCAGTGGCTGCTGCTGACCGCCGAGCTGCTCGACGCGACCCAGGCCCAGCAGCTGCGCCTGGTCCACGAGCTGTGCCCCGCCGACACACTGCAGCAGCGCACCGCCGACGTGGCGGCGACCCTGGCCAGCCGATCGCTGCTCAGCCAGGTCGCGATGAAACAGATGATGGCCGATCCGCAGCTACCCGCCGCCCAGGTGCAGGCCTGGATGGACCAGGTGCGCGACAGCGGCGAAGCGGCCGAAGGCGCGGCGGCCTTCCTGCAGCGCCGCGCGCCCCGGTTTCCGTGGACACCACACCGGTGAGGGCCGCCCACCCCGCCCACCGTCGTGGTTGGACGTCCCCGCGGGCGGAAGGTTCAGCGCCCCGCCTTGTAGAGCCCGACCAGCTCCCGTGTGGTGCCCACCCCGGCGCGGCGGCGCAGCTCGGCGATGCGGCGGTTGGCCGTACGCAGCGAAAGAAACTCCGCCGTAGCGGCAGCCGCGATGGTGGCACCCGAAGCCAGCCGCTCCAGCAGCGCCTTCTCCATAGGGGAAAGGCGGCTGAGCCAGTCGGTTGGCTCTTGGTCGGCCACAGCTCCTCCAACAGATCGACTATCCTCAACGTGGGTGGTTCCGACATTCTCACTGATTCACCCATTGTTGGCGACCCGTCAACTGGAAGTAGTGTCACACTCTTCGCGTGATCTTCCCCTATCTGGAGTCGCCACCCCTGGCCTTCGCCCATCGGGGCGGTGCCGCTGAAGGTGATGAGAACACCGCTGAGGCGTTCGCGAGGTCTGTCCAATTCGGTTACCGCTACGTCGAAACCGACGTGCACGCCACCCGCGACGGGGTACCGGTGGTGCTGCACGACGCCACGCTGGACCGGGTCACCGGCGCGCACCGCACACCCGTCGCGTCGCTGAGCTACGCCGAGCTGGCCGATTTCCGCGTGGCCGCCAGCTCGGCGATTCCCCGCCTGGACGAGGTTCTCGACGCCTGGCCGCAGATCAAATTCAACATCGACGTCAAGTCCGACGCCGCCGTGCAGCCCACCGTCGAGGCGGTGCTGCGGGCCGGGGCCGGCGATCGGGTGCTGCTGGCGTCCTTTTCGGACAGCCGGCTCCGCCGGATGCGAGCCCTGACCCGGGGCGCGGTGGCCACCTCGCTGGCCCAGCGGGAAGCGGCCCGGGTCTGGCTGGCCTCCCGGGTGGGCCTGCGGCTGAAACTGCCGCCCAACATCGTGGCCGCTCAGATCCCACGAAGCATCGCCAGACGTAGATTTATTGACTATGCCCACCGGCTCGGGCTTCAGGTCCATGTGTGGACGGTCGACGATCCTGGCGAAATGGCCGGGTTACTTGATCTCGGTGTAGATGGCATCATGACCGATCGCATCGAGGTGTTGCGAGAAGTCTTCATCCAGCGAGGTCTTTGGAAGGAAAGCCAATGACGGCTTTGGCCGAAACCAGCGAGCAGGGCCCACCCGACTACGGCCAGAGCACCAAACGTGAACGCACCGGCTGGTATTTCTACGACTGGGCCAACTCCGCCTTCTCCGCCACCGTCGTGGCGGTGTTCCTGGGCCCCTACCTGACCGCGATGGCCAAGGACGCCTCCGGCTGCGTCAACGACGAGGCCACCAAGGTCGACGAGTGCCTGTCCGCGCCGATCAACGTGCTGGGCATGGATCTGAAGGCCGGCTCGTTCTACACCACCGTCCTGGCGCTGGCGGTCATCCTCAACGTGCTCACCCTGCCCATCGTCGGCGCCATCGCCGACCGCACCCCGCACAAACGGCGGATGCTGGGCGTTTTCGCCTACATCGGCGCGGGCGCCACCGCCGGCATGTTCTTCGTCAAAGACGGCAACTTCATGCTCGGCGGCGTGCTCACCGTCATCGCCACCATCGCGTTCGCCTCCAGCGTCGTGGTGTACCAGTCGTTCCTGCCCCAGCTGTGCAAGGAGGAGGACCGCGACCGGGTCTCCAGCTTCGGCTGGGCATGGGGCTACCTGGGCGGCGGCCTGCTGCTCGTGCTCAACCTGGCGGCGCTGACGCTGCTGGAGGACACCTACGGCACCGGCTTCATGGCCCGCGCCAGCATGGCCTCGGCCGGCATCTGGTGGGGCCTGTTCACGCTGTTCCCGCTCAAGTGGCTGCGCGACCGCCCGCCGCTGGAAGGGGTGGCCCGCGGCAACGTGCTCACCGACGGGTTCAAGCAGCTCGGGCACACCGTCAAGGGCATGCGGGCCTACCCGCTGACCCTGTTCTTCCTCGGCGCGTACCTGGTCTACAACGACGGCATCCAGACCGTCATCAACGTGTCGAGCATCTACGGCACCGAAGAACTGGGCATGACCACCAACACGCTGATCATCACCATCCTGATCATCCAGTTCCTCGCCTTCGGCGGCGCGCTGGGCATGGGCTGGCTGGCCGGGCGCATCGGCGCGAAGAAGACCGTGCTGATCAGCCTCGTGATCTGGTGCGCGATCATCTTCGCCGCCTACAGCCTGCCGCACGGCGAGGCGGTGCCGTTCATGGCGCTGGGCGCCACCATCGGCCTGGTGCTGGGCGGCAGCCAGGCGCTGTCCAGGTCGCTTTTCAGCCAGCTCATCCCGAAGGGCAAAGAGGGCGAATACTTCGGCTTCTACGAGATCTCCGACAAGGGCACCAGCTGGATGGGCCCGCTGGCGTTCACCCTGGTCTTCGAAGCGACGCGCAACTACCGCCTCGGTGTGGGAGTCGTGCTGTTTTTCTTCGTGCTCGGGTTCCTTTTGCTGCTACTGGTACCGATGCGCCGCGCCATCATCGCAGCCGGCAACAACCCACCAGCGAAGCTGTAGTACTCTCGCGCCTCGTGTCTGCGCTGCGCTTTTTCTGGGGACCAATGGATTGCGGCAAGTCGACGCTGGCCCTGCAAATCGGGCATAACCATGCCCGGCAGGGCCGGCGGGGGCTGGTGCTGACCCGGCTGGACCGTTCTCTGCAACCACAGATCACCACCCGGATAGGGCTCTCCGCCGCCGCGATCGAGGTCGAACCCGACCTCGATCTGGTGCAGCTGGTCGGCGCGCAACCCGAACGGGTGGACTACCTGATCTGCGACGAGGCGTGCTTTTTCACCGTCGAGCAGATCGAACAGCTCGCCGAGCTGGCCGACGAACACGACGTCGACGTCTACGCCTTCGGTCTGGCAAGCGACTTCCGGTCCCGCCTTTTCCCTGCGGCACAACGGCTTTTCGAGCTCGCCGACGAGGTGAACCGGCTGCAGGTACAGGTGCTGTGCTGGTGCGGCGCGCCGGGCCGGCTCAATGCCCGCATCGTCGACGGCCAGGTCGCCCGGGAGGGCGAGCAGATTGTCATCGGCGATACGGCCGCCGATGACGAGCAGGTGCGATATCAGGTCCTGTGCCGTCAGCACTATCGGCGGGGCGAGCTGGGCGGTTAGGGTCGAGTCCATGGCTGGACCGACCAGGGACATCTTTGGCGCGGCGATGGCCGCCTGGCGGCAGTGGCAGGACGCCCCGTGGGGGCGCTTGCGGTACACCCTCGCCGAACACAACCTGCGCCGTCACCTCGACGGGCGCCCCCTCAAGGTGCTCGACGTGGCCGGCGGCAACGGCGTCGAAGCGGCCCGCATGGCCGCCGCCGGCCACGACGTGACCGTCGTGGACTATTCCACCGAAATGCTCGCCTCGGCCAGGGCGCTGGCCGTGAGCACCGGAGTCGCCCACCGGGTCACCTGCATCGAATCGGATGCGGCGAAGCTTTCCGACGTGGTGGAGGAGGGCGCCTACGACCTGGTGCTCTGCCACAACCTGCTGCAGTTCGTGCCCGACATCGAGTCGATTCTGGTGACCGTGCTGCAGCCGCTCAAGCCGGGCGGGCTGCTCAGCGTGCTGGCCGCCAACGCCCACTCCGAGCCGATCCGCATGGCCGTGCGCGATCTGGACCTGACCGCGGCGCTGGAGGCGCTCGACGCCACCCGCCACTACACCAAGACCTTCGGCACCCCGGTCTACCCCCGCACCGCCGAAGAGGTGACCGCGGTGTTGCGGGGCTTGGGCTGCGGCCTGCTCGGCCACTACGGCATCCGCTCCATCTGCGACTACATCCCCGACGACCAGCGCAAATACGACGCCACCTTCTTCGCCGAGCTGGAGCGCCTGGAAATCGCGCTCTCCGACCGGATGCCCTACGTGTCGACCGCGCGCCTGTTCCACCTCATAGCGTCGCGCTGAGATAGGCCAGCACCAGCAACGCGCGTTCGGCGTTGCGCTTCTGCCGCCAGCGCTGCCCGGCGACGATGGCGTCGTGCAAGCCCTGGATCTGCTGCGGAGGCAGCGGGCGGCCGGCGGCGGTCAGCAGCGGCACCGTCATGCGCCGTTTCGCGATCGGGTCATGCGCCTTGAAAGTGGTCAGCCGGGTGCCGCCGGCCACATAGCCGGGCTCCACATTGGCGTGTGACAGGTCGATTCGCTTGGCGCGCAACGCCCGCTGTTTGTAGATGACGGTGCCTTCCAGCCACCACCGGTGCCGGGCCACCCGCAGCGCGGCCACCCCCACCGGCGCGAGCACCAGCAGGAAAAGCCACCGCAGCGGGCTGTGCACGGTGGCCCAGCCGAGCAGGGCCGCCGTCGCCAGGGCCAGCAGGCCAAGGCCCGCGCTCACCTTGACCCCCGGTTTGACGCTGATGGAAAGCGGGGTCTGGGGTCTAGGGGCCACGGCCAGGCAACGTAACCCGGCTAACGCTCCGCCATGACCTGCTCTGTCGGTAATGCGACAGTTGCCGGTTCCTGGGCCGGCACGGTGAACCGGGCGCTGAGCTGGGTCAGCGTGGCGGCCAACTGTCCAACCTGGCCGGTCAGCTCATCGACCCGGGCACGCAGCGCGGCGGCCTCCTGCCGCGCCGAGGTGGTCTCGGCGCGCAAGGCCGCGGCCTCGCCGCGCAGCGCCGCCGCTTCGCTTGCCGCGCCGGCGCGCTGCGCCTCGACGCGGGCCAGGTCGCTGTCGCGCTGGGCGTTGAGGCGGGCCAGATCATTGTCGTGCTGCGTGTTGACCCTGGCCAGCTCGGTGTCGCGTTGTGCCAACTCGTTTTCGCGGGCGCTGACGGTGGCCTGGGCCTGGCGCAGCTGCTCGGTCACGGTGGCGTGCTCGGTGCGTACCACGGAAAGTGCTTCTTCTGATTTGGACAATGCGCTGCGGATCGCCTCTACGTCACGGGCCGCCTGTTCGGCCGAGGCGCGGGAAGCGTCACGGTCGCGGTGGGCCTCGACCCGCAGCGCCTCGGCCGCTGCCGCGTCCCGCTTCGCGCTGTCACGCTCGGCGATGGCCGCCTGCTTACCCTCGTGCGCCTGCGCCGCCTCATCCTGCGACCGCTGCGCACGGGCGTCAGCGTCGGCCACCGCCGCATCGGCCGCGGCCTGCACCGCCAGCGCGTGGGCGCGTGAGGTCTCGGCGGCTTCGGCGGCCGACCGGGCCAGCCGCGTTGCCCGCTCGGCATCCTCGTGGGCCTGATCGCGTTCGGCCAGGAAGCGCGTCACTTCGGCATCGCGTTCGGTCTGCACGGCGGCCACCTGCGCCGCCGCCTCGGCCCGCACCTCGGCGAGCTGGCGTTCCACACCCACCGGGGACAGCTCGGCGGCCAGCGCGTCGGTCAGCGTCTCGGCGACCTGCTCCAGCCGCTCCACGACCTCATAGGCCTTGGCCACCTGCCCGGCCAGGCCGGGGGAGTTGCGGTGGCGCATCCGCGAGTTACGGGCCGCGGTCTGGCACGCGCCGTCGTTGTCGCGGCAGTAGCGAAACGGTCGCCCGGCCGCGGCGCGCTGCGGCACCGGCTTGCCGCAATGGGCGCAGGGCCGGGTGGCATCGTCGTCAGTGGACACCTGAGCAGCTTATATCCACTGGAACACCTGACCGTGCGGGCCGGTGAACGCGACCGGCGTGCCGTCGAGGGCAAGCACGTTGAGACCGGGCGGGGCCACCACGTCGTTGATCACCCCGGGCGCCTCGTTGGACACCCAATGTCCATGCAGCGCATGCATTTTGGCGGCGAAGGCGACCCGCTGCGCGGGCTGCACATAGGCCAGCACCGCGGTGTGGAAGACCACCAGCGTCGCGTCCTTGGGCGCCTGCTCGACGAGCGGATCCAGGTCGTGGTTCAGGTCGCCCTGTACCAGCAGCGGCGGATTGCGGCGAGCGATCTCCACGGCCTGGCGCAGCCGCTGCAACCGGTGCGGCTGCGAGGGCCACACCAGGCACTCCAGCCAGCGCACATCGTCCGGGTTGGCGACCGACAGCGGGTTGAGGTCGATCCCGGCGCGCCACACCACCTCGACGTTCGGGTCGTCCGGGTACAGGCACAGACCGGCCGAGGCGCCGACTTCCAGCAGCGCCAACGGTTGCGGCAGCGTGGCCAGCACCGGCTGGATGGTGTCCATGCGGGCGGCCTCGTTGGTCTGGGTGCGCCGCTGCGCCATCGTCGTGGCGACCTGCTCCCAGTTTTCCAGCACCCAGGCCCGAAACCGCGGATAGCTGTCCATCGGGCCGCCGTGCCAGCGCGCCGAGGCCAGCAGCAGATTGGGCTGACGCTTGGGCAGCGGAAGCGTGCCGATGCGGGCCAGCAACTCCGGGTCGCCGGCCACACCCAGGCACAGCGTTTCGTAGATGGCGCAATGACCGGCCGCTTCCCGCGTCGCGAATGTCCGGTAGGTGATTGCCAGGTCGACGCCGTCTTGCGGAAGTCCGTTCATCCCCATGGACGAACGCTAGCCCTCGATCATGTTCCGGCGACAGCTCCTGCGGTGGACGCCACAATCCCGCCCGACACCGCGGCGAGCATGGCCACGTTCTCCGCCTCGACGACCTTGCGCACCGCCTGCCCGCACCAGTCGCCCTGGGTCAGCTCGTTGAGCCGGTGCCTGACCAGGGTGGCGTCGAGGGTGGGGAACAGGTGCCGGTCCAGCCCGCAGCCGTGGGCCAACGCGAGCAGGCCCAGCGAACGCCGGTCGGGCTCGGCCTGCCCGGTGACCACGTCGCGCAGATGGTCGACCAGCGCCCGTTCCTCTGTCGGGTCGACCTCCGGATAGGCGCGCACCGGGAACATGCCCAGGATCCGATGCTCGCGCCGCTCCAGCATCCCGGCGTCGATCAGGCGGTCGAGCAGCCGCTCGCGGCGATGCGGATCGGCAAGGTGGTAAACCCACCAGTCAGGGGTGTGCGGCTTGTGCGCCCTGATCTTGGCCAACACCGGATCGGTGTCGGCGCGGTCGACCGCGGCCAGCCGACCGTGATCGAGAGTCAGTTTGCCTTGATAGTGCAGGTCGAGCAGCTGCGCCGCTGCCAGGCCGTGATCAAGGTTGCTCATCGGGATCGCTGGTTTCCCGGTGACATCGTCGTAGCTCAGCAACAGCAGCTGTTCGGCCAGGCTTAGCTCCACGAATCCAGTTTAGGGCAATTGTGAGGTTCGCGGTGGTACACCGTCAGGCGCACCGATGTGGCAGGCTCGCAAGGGTGGGCGAGCATCACTACAGCGTCGAGGTCGTGTGGACGGGCAACCAGGGCACCGGCACGGCCACCTACCGCGGCTACTCCCGAAATCATGAGATCAGCGCGCCGGGCCGGCCCGACATCGCCGGATCCTCCGACCCCCAGTTCCGCGGCGATCCGCAGCGCTGGAACCCCGAACAGCTGCTCGTGGCCGCGCTTTCCCAGTGCCATATGTTGTGGTACCTGCACCTGTGCGCCGACGCCGGGGTGGTCGTCACCGACTACCACGACCTGCCGCAAGGAACCATGACCGACGAGAAGTTCACCTCGGTGGTGTTGCGCCCACGGGTCACCGTGGCCGACGCCTCGATGGTGGCCAAGGCCGAGCAGCTGCACCACCCGGCGCACGAGAAGTGCTACATCGCTAACTCGGTGAACTTCCCGGTCACCCACGAGCCGAAGGTGCAGACGGGGCCGTGATCGTCCTGGCCCATCTGAGCGACACCCATTTCGACGGCGGCCAGCGCAGCGCCGCCCGGGCCGGCCAGGTGATGGACTACCTGCACGCGCTGCCCGGCCACCTCGACGCCATCATCGTCACCGGCGACATCACCGACCACGGCCTGCCCGAAGAACACGAGCAGGCCGAAAAGGTGCTGCGTTCCTCGCTGCCCGTCCACACCTGCCCGGGCAACCACGACGGCTACACCCCCTACGCCGGGCCGCTCAACAGCGAGCACGACCTGGGCGAGGCGACGCTGATCCTCTGCGACTCGGTGATCATGGGACGTGACGACGGCGAGTTCAGCGACGAAACCCTTGACTGGCTGGCCGCCACCCTGGCCGCGGCGGCGGAGGAAAAGCCTGTCCTGATTGGCTTTCACCACCCGCCGGTGGACGTGCACCACGGCCTGCTCGACACGATCAACCTCGGCCGCCGCTCGCAGGAACGCCTCGCCGCACTGATGGCCGAACACCCGAAAGTCGTCGCCCTGCTCTGCGGCCACGTCCACAGCGCGGCCGCGGCCACCTTTGCTGGGCGCCCAGTGCTCATGGCGCCCGGAGTGACGTCCACCCTCAACCTGCCCTGGGAAGTCAGCGGCGAGCTGACATGGAAGAACACCGTCGACTACGGGCCGCCCCCGGCGCTGGCCTTCCACGTCATCGCCGACAACGGCCGGGTCACCACCCACTTCCGCTGGCTGCCCGCCTGATCCGGCCGATCCGTAAGACGCAAACTTCTCACCATTGGGATGACCTTCGCCCGCTGGCACAGCTCGTTGGTGTAAACGAAACAGCCCGGCCCGCACCGCCGGGCTGTTTCCTTGCCAGCTTTGCTCCTGCTAAAGCAAGTCGCGGGCAGCTCCGGCCAAGGCGGCGCTGCGGTGGTTCGCGGGGTCGGTAATTGACAGGAAAAACTGTCTAATGGAAAGCTGGTGGGGTGGCGGCGAGTATGGCGTTGGTGGAGGGGGCTGACCGGGTGCGGTTGGCGCTCTCGCCGTTGCGCAGGCGGCTGCTTGAGCGGTTGCGCCAGCCTGCGTCGGCGGCGCAATTGGCCGGGGAGCTGGACATGCCTCGGCAGCGGGTCGGCTATCACCTGCGGCTGCTGGAGCAGGCCGGGCTCATCGAGCTGGTGCAGGAGCGGCAGCGCCGCGGCTGTGTCGAGCGCATCATGCGCACCACGGCCGGGTCGTTCCTGGTCGACCCGGGGGTGATGAATGACCTTCACCGGGGCGACCAGTTCGCCGCCGAGCAGCTGGTGGCGCTGGCCGCCGACACCGTGCGGCAGGTGGCCCGCATGCGCGCCAAAGCCGACGAGCAGGGCAGCCGGTTGCTGACCTTCACCCTGGAGGCGCAGGTGCGCCTCGGCAAACCCGCCGACCTGCACGCGTTCAGCGACGCGCTCGCCCAGGCGGTGGCCACCGTGGTGGCGCAATTCGACGAGCCGCAGGGGCGGGAGTTCCGTCTCGTGGTGGGCGGACATCCGCAGATAGGAGCAGGAAAGCAATGACCGGTTTCGAATACGAGGTCTTCATCGACGCGTCACCCGAACAGGTGTGGGCGGCGTTGCGCGACCGAGACCAGCTCAGGCGCTGGCACGGCTGGCACACCGAAGGCCTCGACGAGGAGATCGAGCTCATTTACTTCACCCGGGCCACCGAGTCGGGGCATCTGCTGACTTTGGGCGACGGGACCACCTTCACCGTCATCGCCAAGGACGGCCGCGCTCTGCTGCGCATGGTCCGCGCGCCCAAGGGCGGCAACCCGGAATGGGACGCCTACTACGAGGACATCAACGAGGGCTGGACCACATTCATGCAGCAGCTGCGTTTCGCGCTGGAGCGCCACGACGGCGTCGACCGGCTCACGCACTACTTCAACCACGAAGGCTCCACCGAACGGGTCGGCGAGATCCTCGAGCTGGTCAAGGACAGCCCGGTCGGCGCCGGCTACGACGTGACCCCGGCCAACGGGGAGCGGCTGACCGGGCAGGTGTGGTTCCGCTCGCCCAACCAGGTGGGCCTGACCGTGCAGGGCTGGGGCGACGGCCTGCTGGTGGCCGGGCAGGTGCCCGTCTCCGAGCAGCACCCCACCGGCGGCGAGATGATGGTGCTGACCTTCTTCGACGAGCACGCCTTCGCCGACGCCGAGAAGCGCTGGCAGTTCTAGCTTTACGGCTCCCACACCGACTGGTCGTGGGCGAAGAGCACCCGGCGGGGATCAAAGGCCAACAGCGTTTCCATCCATTTCGGGTACGAAGGCAAAGGCTCGCCAACCCCGTCAAGCCCGGCCCGCACCGCGAGCCGGGCTGCGCCGAACTCGCTGGCGAAGTCGTGCGCCTGCCCGGCGACCACCACCGTGCCGTCGCTTTGGCGCACCACCAAAGACTGGTGCCCGGCGGTGTGACCCGGGGTCGGCACGACCCACACCCCGGGCCAGATCTCGGCCTCGCCGACCACCTCGCGATAGGAAACCCCAGCGAAGTCGATCAGCCACGGCAGGGTGTGATGCTCGCCGCGGGCCAGCTCGAGTTCCTTGGGCTGCACCAGAATCGGCGTGCCCGGGAAGTGAAGGTTGCCGCCGCAGTGGTCGAAGTGCAGGTGGCAGTTGACGACCAGATCGACCTCGGCGTGCGACAGCCCCGCATCGGCGAGGGCGGCCTGGATGGCGCGCCGCCGCGGACGGTAGTGCGCGTCGACCTCAGGGCTGCCCTCGCCCATGCCGGTGTCGAACAGGATGACGCCTTCGTCACGGCGGATCAGGTAGCCCAGCACCGGCTCCACGCGCGGCTCGTCACCGCCGGTTTCGGTGGCCGGGCGCACGAAGTAGCCCAGATCGAGGCGGCGGACCTCAGTCATCGAAGGTCCATCTGGTGGCCCGCTGGGTGAACTCGGCCTCCACGACAGCGATCACCGTTTGCGGCCGCACCACCCACAGCGCGTCGGGAAACCCCGAGCCGTACTTGCTTTCGTAGGCGGCGGTCGCCTGTTCCGGTTGCGCCGCAAGCTCGGCGGTGCCGCGTACCACGATCGCCTCAGCGCCGCCTTCGGGGGCGACCGAGCACTGCGGCCGGCTTTTCAGGTGGCGCACCTTGCGCGAATTGGCGCCGCTGGAGAAGTAGAACGCGCCCTGCACCCAGACCCCCCACACGGCGGCCAGATGCGGCTCGCCGTGTGGGTCGGCCGTGGCGACCCAGTAGTTGTGCGCCTGCTCCAGACGTTGCTGGGCCCACTGCCAGGGCAGCAGGCCCGCCTCGTCGGGCTGGATGCCGTACCCAGGCATGAATGGCCTATCGGTGCGCATAACGCCACCCTACCCAGGGGCGGCTCAGGCCGCGGCGCGTGCCGAAATCGGTCGGCGGCGCAGGCTGAGGTCGGTCAGCGACGGCGAGGCGAAGGCGGCGTTGGGTTGGTAGAGGTTGGTGCCCGGCGCGACGATCTCGTCGATGCGGTCCAGGGTGGCGTCGTCGAGCGTGAGCGCCGCCCCTTTCAGCGCGGCCTGCAGCTGGTCCATGGTGCGCGGGCCGATGATGGCGCTGGTGACCGCGGGATGCGCCACGGCGAAGGCGATCGCCAGCTCCGGCAGCGAGCAGCCGATGCTCTCGGCCAGCTCGACGAGCTTTTCGACGGCGTCGAGTTTGGCGGCGTTCTCGGCAAGCTCCGGGTCGAACTGGCCCGGCCGCAGCGCGGGACGTCCGGTGGACATGTCGACCGGCCGGCCCTTGCGGAACTTGCCGGACAGGAACCCGAACGCCAGCGGGCTCCACACCAGCACCCCCATCCGCAGGCTGTGGCAGACCGGCAACACCGAGGCCTCGATGCCGCGGGCCAGAATCGAGTAGGGCGGCTGTTCGGTGCGGAACCGGCCCAGCGCACGGCTTTGCGCCACATGATGGGCCGCCACGATCTGCTCGGCGGGAAAGGTCGAGCAGCCGAAGGCGCGGATCTTCCCGGCTCGGACGAGGTCGGTGAGCACCGACAGCGTCTCCTCGATGTCAGTGTGGTGGTCCGGCCGGTGCACCTGATAGAGATCTATCCAGTCGGTCCCCAGCCGGGCCAGGCTTTCGTCGACCGCCTTGAGGATCCAGCGCCGCGAGTTGCCGCTGCGGTTGCGCCCTTCGCCCATCTGGAAATGCACCTTGGTCGCGAGCACGACATCGTCGCGGCGCCCGCGCAGCGCCTTGCCCACGATCTGCTCGGATTCGCCCGCCGAGTACATGTCGGCGGTGTCAATGAAGTTGACGCCCTCGTCGAGGGCGGCGTGGATGATGCGGACACAGTCATCGTGATCGGGGTTGCCGACGGCGCCGAACATCATCGTGCCCAGGCAATGGACGCTGACTTCCATACCGGTCGAACCCAGGTGGCGGTAACGCATTTGCCCGACGCTAGGCCTTCCAGCGCACTCGAAGTCAACTCTGGCGCAGCATCTGCAGCGCCTTGTCGATGCGCCGGGCCCGGGTCTGCTCGGTCTTGGCCTGTTCGATGGCCAGCACATGCTGGAGCTGATGGCTGTAGGACATCGAGGTGAACCGCTTGGCCGCGACCGGGTCGGCGTCCAGCGCGGCCTGAAAGTCCGGCGGCACCGTCACCACGCGCGGAGCAGTGTCCAGCTCGACGTCCACGTCCACCTCGTCGCCGGCGGCGACCCCGGCCGCGGTGCGGTTCTCCGCACTCAGCGGGATCATGAACCTGCCGCCCATGACCGCGACGGTGGTCCGGTAGGTGTGTGCGGCCACGGTGACCGTGACGGCGGGCCGCTTGCCCTGCCCCAACGCCTCCACCACCTGCGGCGGTACTGCTATCCCGGTGGCGGTCTTACCGCCGAGCTCGACGGTGGCGCGAAACCTCATGGACTCATCCTCGCGCGATGTTATGGGAAAACGCACGCGGGGTACCGTGTGCCGATGACCGCACGCCGTGATCACCGGGGCTGGCTGCTAGCCGGCCTGGCCCTCGTCCTGGCTGCGCTCATGGTCGGGCATCGGCTGATACCCAACTCGCCCGGCAACGTCGGCAGCTTCATCGAGACGTTCCTGCCGTGGCTGGGCATCGGCGCGGTGCTGCTGCTGATCGTCGCCGCGCTGTGGCGTTCCCCGATCGGCACGATCGCCTCCGCCTTGGTGGTGGTCGTCTGGCTGGGCACGTTCGGCCAGCTGTGGCTGCCGGGCAAGGGCGGCGGGGAGCCCAATCTGCGGGTGGTGACCCACAACGTCGGAGTGTCCAATCCCGACACCGAGGGAACCGCGCGCGTGCTGCTCGAAGCCGACGCCGACCTGGTGGCGCTGCAGGAGCTGAGCAGCGAGGCGCACACGCGTTACAGCGCGCTGCTGGGCCAGCGCTACCCGCACGAGGTCAGCCGCGGCACTGTCGCTTTGTGGAGTAAACATCCGCTCAGCGACTCCTCATCGGTCGACATCGGGCTGGGCTGGACCCGGGCGCTGCGCACCGAGGTACAGGCCCCGGGCGGCACGGTCGCCGTCTACGTGGTGCATCTGGCCTCGGTAAGGGTCGACTCGGACGGGTTCAGCTCCGAACAGCGCGACCGCACCATCGTCGACCTCGGCATGTACCTGGGGGCCGAGGAGCAGCAGCGGGTGATCCTGCTCGGCGACCTCAACGGCACCGCCTACGATCGCAGCCTCGCCCCGGTGACCGCCGGCCTGCAATCGGCCCAGGCCGCCGCGGGCTGGGGCTTCGGCTTCACCTGGCCGGCCGGATTCCCGCTGGCCCGCATCGACCACATCCTCACCAAGGGGATCGCCGTCACCGACGCGCAGGTGATGGCCCGAACCGGCAGCGACCACCGGCCCGTCCTGGCCGACCTGCGCCTCTAACGCCCGCCTACCAGGGGGTGCCGAAGGCGATGTCGTGGGGCACGCCGGGGGCGGCGAACTGCAGCAGCCGGGCGCCTTCGCGTTCCAGGGCGGCGGCGTCCTTCTTGGTCACCTTGGCGAAAGGGCGCAGCGTCAGCGATGCGGCCTTGCGGGTGGCGGCCACCTTCCACGTGCCGGCGGCGAAGCCGTCGAGCAGGAAAGTGCCGGGCACCAGCCCGTTAACCGTGAAGATCTTCTTGCGGTGCTCCTCGGCGATGATGCGGGTGCGGTCGGCGTAGGACAGCAGCATGTTCTCGAACTCGGCGACGAACCGCACCGCAGCGCCGGTTTGCTCACCGGGCCGCGGCGAGTCGGGCAGGTCGAACAGTTCCACCCCGGCCTCGTCGCGAAAGACGCGCAACTTGGGGCGTAGCCGGGTGGCGACCTCGCCCAGCCGGGTCAGGCCCGACCAGGCCTGTACGTCGCGGACGCTGGCCGGGCCGAAACCGGCCAGGTAGCGCAGGAACAGCTCGTCGAGGCCGGCGTCCGTCCGAAGTGGACGGCCCAGCCACGACTCGGCGGTGGTGTGCGCGGCCTGCCCGGAAAAGCCCCACAGCCCGCGCGGCGGCACCTGTACCAGCGGGGACAGGGTGCGCACCACCATCGCCAGCGCGTGCGGGTCGCGTCCGGGGAAGGTACGGCTCAGCGCCTCGCCGAGCACCGCGAAGGTCATCGGCTGGTCCTCCAGCAGCCGGCGGCCGGCCGTGTTGACCTGCGCCGGATCGAGGCCGTCGAGCTGTTTGCCGTAGGCGGCCAGCATCCCGCGCTCGTGCACGGGTTGCAGCAGCGGGCGCAGCAGCAGGCAGTCGTCGGCGGTGACCAGGTGGATCGTGCCGCGCATCAGCGACAACCGGACCACCTGGCGCGCGGTGACCTGGGCGGCGAGCTGGTCGGCGGTGAAACCCTCGATGCGCGCCCACAGCCCGTAGTAGGGCGGGTTCGGGTTCTGCGCCTGCATCCCCACCACCCGGGTGAGCACCTGCGCGATGGACAGCCCGGCGCGGCTGAGCAGCAGCTGCCGCTCGAGGGTGGCCCGGTTGAGCGCGCGGGTGCTCAGCAGATCAATCACCCGGCCAACCTACAACGGGCTCTAGGATCGGCAGTTATGACGACCCTTCACGCCCAGATCTTCGGCAGCGGGCGGCCGCTGGTCGCGTTGCACGGCATCTACGCGCACGGGGGCCGCTTCCGCGCCTTGGCCGAGGAATATCTTCCCGGCTTCGCCGTGCACGCGCTGGATCTGCGCGGTCACGGCCATTCCCCGCACCTGCCGCCGTGGAGCCTGGCGCAGCAGGTGCAAGACGTGCTCACCACGATGGACGAGCTCGATCTGGGCCGGGCCGATGTGCTCGGGTTCTCCTACGGCGGGCTGGTCGCCGCGCACCTGGCAAACCAAGCGCCGCAACGGGTGCGGGGGCTGATCCTGATGGACCCGGCGATCGGCCTGGATCCGGCGGCGTCGGAGCGTGGCGCGACCAACGCCATGGTGGACAAGTCTTTCGCCGACGCCGATGAGGCGCGCCAGTGGCGCGAGCAGGGCTGGCCGTCCACTGCCGCCGCGGTGGCCCAGGCCCGGGCCGAAGTGGACGAACACCTGGTGCACAGCCACGACGGCCGGTTCCGGTGGCGCTGCCAGCAGGCTGCGGTGGTGGTGGCCTACTCGGAGATGGCCCGCCCGGCCGTGCTGCCCCCACCCGGCCTTCCTTCGTTGCTGCTTTTCGGTACCAACGCCGGCGTGGTCAGCGGCGACTACACGCAAGCGTGCCGCAAGGCGGGAGTGCGCGTGGTGGCGGTGGAAAGCGGGCACCAGCTCATGCTTGAGCGCCCCGTCGAGACCGGCACGGCCATAAAGGACTTCCTCGCCGAGCTAGAGTAAAGCCGTGCGATTGATCAAATACACCCATGCCTGTGTCAGGCTGGAAGACAACGATCGTGTCCTGCTGATCGACCCCGGCACGTGGGCCGAGCCGGAGGCCTTCGCCGGTGTCGACGACGTGCTGGTGACCCACGAACACGCCGACCACGTCGATGTGGAGGCGCTCAAGCGCGCCAAGAAGGCAAACCCCGCGCTCAAGGTCTACACCCATGCCGCGCTGGCCGCGGAGCTGCAAGAGGTTGACGCGCAAGCGGTCGCGGCGGGCGACACCTTCACCGCGGCCGGTTTCGCGGTCAAGGTGGTCGGCGGGCTGCACGCGGAAATCTATGAGGGGCTGCCCGGGTGCCCCAACGTCGGCTTCATCGTGGAGGGCAACGTTTACCATCCCGGCGACTCTTATTTCGTACCCGACGAAGAGGTTGAAACGCTTTTAGTGCCGGCATCCGGGCCCTGGATGAGCCTGCGCGGGTCGCTGGATTTCGCTCGCGCCGTCAAGCCTGCCCGGGCGATCGGCATTCACGAGGCGATGCTCTCCGAGCTGGGGCTGGGCAACTTCGGCCGGTGGATGGAGATGAAGGGCCAGACCGGCTTCTCGATGCTGAGCCCGGGGGAGTCCGTCAGTCTGTGACCAGCCGCCAATATTGGCGCTTCTTCTCGTCTCGCACCACCACGCCGAGCTTGGTCAGTTCCTGGCGCAGCTCGGCCAGGTCGTGACCGTCGTCTTTGGACACTGCGACGGCCCGGGCCTTCAGCAGCGCATTGGCCGCTGGTGGCAGGTCCGGGTCGTCGTCGACGAAGCGCCGGTACTGACCGGCCCACGGGTCGCCATCGGGCAGCCACGGCCAGCCGTGCGCCGTAAAGGCTTGGCGTAGCCGAGCCTCGGTCAGGTCGTGTTTCTCGCGCAGCAGCTCGGCGGTGCCTTCGCCAAGCAGCACAAGGTGTTTGGCGTCCTGGAACACCCCGGTCACGCTGGCGCGCGGGAATTCGCGCGCGGGCTTGCCGCCACGGCTGACCGCGACCGTGTCGCCGCCGACCCGCACCTGCAGCACGTCGGCCGCGGCCAACAGAGCCACCACGACTCCGGCGATCGCCCCCAGCGCCAGCGCGCCGATGGTGGCCCACGGCTGGTCGATGGAGGCGACCAGCTTGAACGGGCCTTGAAAGGGCGCCCAGGCCAGACCGGCCACCCATCCGGCGGCCGCTTGTAGGCCCCACCCGGCGCCTGCGCCGATCAGCGGGAAGCCCAGCCAGATCAGCGCCCATTCCGCGCGGCTATAGCTCACCGTGGTCTCTTCGCGCACGCGGGCCATCCTACGCAGCGCGCGCCAGCCCGGCCGTCACGCCGATTGGGCCAGCCGCATCCTGGCGTAGAGCCCGTCGCGGGCTAGCAGCTCTTCGTGCGAGCCGAGTTCTGAGACCCGGCCACCGTCGAGCACCACGAGCCGGTCGGCGTCGCGGATGGTGGACAGGCGGTGCGCCACCACGAACGTCGTGCGTCCCCGCATCAGCCTGGCCAATGCCTGCTGCACCTGCGCCTCGGATTGACTGTCCAAAGCGGACGTCGCCTCGTCGAGCAGGAGCACCTTCGGGTCGCGTACCAGCGCGCGGGCGATGGCCAGCCGCTGGCGTTGCCCGCCGGACAGCCGCGCGCCGCGTTCCCCGATCGGGGTTTCCCAGCCCTGCGGCATCGCCTGGACGAACTCCAGCGCGTTGGCGTCGCGCAGCGCCGCGGTGACCCTCGCCGTGTCGATGCCGGCCATGCCGTAGGTGACGTTCTCCCATACGGTTCCGTCGAACAGCAGCGACTCCTGCGGCACCACCGACACGAACCTGCGGTAGCTGCGCAGGTCGATCAGCTCCATGTCCACGCCGTCGAGCAGGACCTGACCCGAGGTCGGCCGCACGAAGCCCAGCAGCAGGTTGAGCAACGTGGACTTGCCCGCGCCCGACGGGCCGACGATGGCGATGGTTTCGCCCGGCCGCACGCTCAGGTTCACCTCGCGCAGCGCGTCTTTCGACCCGTCGAAGCGGTAGCCGACGTCGCGCAGCTCGAAGGCACCGACGACCCGATCGATGCTCAGCTTGCCCTCGTTGCGCTCCACGTCAGGCGCGTGCAGCACCTCGGCGATGGAACGCACCGACTCCAGGCCCTTGGTGATGATCGGGGCGAGCCCGAACAGCATCACCACCGAGGAGGTCAGCAACGCGAAGTAGGCGCTGAGCAGCACGATGTCTCCGGCGGTGACCGTAATCGCGCCGGTGTAGGCCGCCCACGCGGCGGCGACCAGGCACGCCCCGCCCAGCATCTGGTAGGTCACCCACGACATCGCGCCGAGCCGGGCGTTGACGATGTCCAGGCGCAGCCCGGCCTCGCCGACCTCCTGTACGGTTCCGCTGACCCGGCGCAGCGCGGTCTGCTCCAGGCCGTGGGCGCGGGTGATGGGCATCAGATGGGTCATCTCGCCGACCCGCGCCGAGAGCTGCTCGACGCGGCGGCGGAACTGCTCGTTGCGGGCGCCGGACTTGGCGCGGATCACCGAGACCAGCACCGCCGCGCACGGTACGACGAGCAGGAAGAGCAGCACGAACTGCGGTACCCGCAGCGCGGTCATGGCCAGCGCGCTGATCAGGGTGATCAGCGCGGCCGCGCCCGCCTCGGCGACCTGTTGCAGCATCAGCTCGACGTTCTCCACGTCCCTTACGATCTTGTTCTGCAGGCGGCTGGAACCGGCCCGTACGTGAAAGCCGATGGACAGCTGCTGCAGGCGCTCGACCAGGCGCGAGCGCAGATCGACGCCGATGCGGCGCACGATGCGGCTGCTCAGCCGCATCCACAGCACGTGCACCGGAATGTTCTGCAGGAACACCAGCGCGAGCACCGCCGCGTTGACCCACAGCAGGTGGATCGGCTTGCGCTGCACCACAACGTCGATGATGTTGGCGGTGAGGATGGGCAGCAGCCATACCGGGCTGTGTTTGACAGCGAAGGCGAGCAGTGTCGCGGCGATGCGCCAACGGCTCGGAGCGAGCATCCGCAAGATCATGCGGCCCGGTCGGACGGTCTCGGTCACGATTGCTCATCAGACGGCCCAGGCACCCTGCGGGACAAGGTAAGTTGCGTCACCCCACTTATCGAGTACACTGTAAGGAATTCTTGGGATGGAGCCCCTCTTGCCTTCAGAACCTGCAATTCGCGCCGAAGCGCTGCACAAACGCTACGGCGATTCCAAAGCCCTTGATGGCCTCGATCTGACAGTGCCCGCGGGCACCGTGCACGGCCTGCTCGGGCCCAACGGCGCGGGAAAGACCACGCTGGTGCGGATCCTGACCACCTTGCTGCGCTTCGACAGCGGCCAGGCCCAGGTGGCCGGTTTCGACGTGCGCCGCGACCCGGCCGCGGTGCGCCGCCACATCGGGCTGTCCGGCCAATACGCGGCCGTCGACGAAATCCTCTCCGGACGGCAGAACCTGCTCATGTTCGGCCGCCTGTTCCACCTGTCGCCCAAGGCCGCCGCGCAACGCGCCGACGAGCTTCTGGAGCAGTTCCGCCTCGCCGACACCGGCAGCAAAGCCGTGAAGAACTACTCCGGAGGCATGCGCCGCCGCCTCGACCTGGCCGCCAGCCTCATCCTCGCCCCCAGCGTGCTGTTCCTCGACGAACCCACCACCGGCCTGGACCCGCGCGGGCGCACCGAGGTGTGGGAGGCGATCCGCTCGCTGGCCCACAGCGGCACCACCGTCCTGCTCACCACCCAATACCTGGAGGAGGCCGACCAGCTGGCGCAACACATCTCCCTGCTCGACCGGGGCCGGGTCATCGCGCAGGACACCCCCGACGGCCTCAAGGCACAGCTGGGCGGCGACCAGCTGCAGATCGTCGTACACGACAGCGCCCAGCTGAGCGCCGCCGCCGCGATGGTGCACCGCATCACCGGCGCCGAGCCGTCCACCGACCCCGACACCCGCCGGGTCAGCGCCCCGGTCACCGAGCGCATCACCGCGCTGATGCAGGCGGCCACCGCCCTGTCCGAAGCCGGCATCGGCGTGGAGGACATCGGCGTGCGCCGCCCCACCCTCGACGAGGTTTTCCTGCACCTGACCCAAGCGGAGGCCTTGTTATGACCCTGAGCTGGGCTTTGACCGACGCCCTCACCATCACGCGGCGCAGCATCTGGCACTGGATGCGCCAGCCCTACGCCATCATCTTCGGCCTGCTCTTCCCGATCATGCTGACCGTCCTGTTCGGCTACCTGTTCGGCGGCGCCATGCAGGTGCCCGGGGACAGCGGCAACTACATGGAGTTCATGCTGCCCGGCATGTTCGTCATGGTGATGGCCTTCGGCATAGGGGAGACCATGGTCGCCGTCGCCACCGACCGGGAAAAGGGTGTCACCGACCGGTTCCGCTCGATGCCGATGGCCTCCTCGGCCGTGGTGCTGGGCCGCGCCATCGCCGACATGCTCTACTCGGCCGTCCTGCTCGCGGTCATGCTCGGCTTCGGCCTGCTCGTCGGCTGGAGCGCCCACAACGGCCTGGGCAACGCCCTGCTCGCCGTCGGCCTGCTGCTGTTGCTGCGCTTCGCGATGGTGTGGATCGGCGTCTACTTAGGACTGGTCATCCAGGGCCCCGAAGCCAGCGCCACCGTGCAGACCATGCTCTTCCCGCTCACCATGATCACTAACACCTTCGCCGACCCCGACACCATGCCCGCCTGGCTGGGCACCATCGCCGAGTGGAACCCGCTGTCGGCCACGGTCACCGCGATCCGCGAGCTTTTCGGCAACCCCGGCGTGGGCGGCATGGACCATCCGATCCTGCTCGCCATCGCCTGGCCCGTGCTGCTGACCGCGATCTTCTTCCCGCTGGCCGTCGCCCGCTACCGGAGGCTCAGTGCCTGAATTCGACCGTCAACTTCAAAACCTTTCTTCAGCCGGTTACGAAATACCACCGGCCACCGTCCTGCGACCCTTGCGCGACAAGGCCAGCGGCAACTTCATCCTGGTCATCCCCGCCGATCCCGCGCAGGCCGTCGCGCACACCACCCTGGCCGGAAAATCCAAACCCGGCCGCATCGACCGCAACTTCAAGCCCGGCGAGCCGAAGAACTTCGTCCCCGTCGTCGAGGTGCCAAAAGCGAAGGCCTATCTCGTTTTCGACGTCGACAGGGGAGAGGAATACCGCAATGTGCGCCCCGAAGACGCCGTCGCCGCCATCACCGCCCGCGGCCGCAGCCCGCTGACCATCGAGGAAGGACTCGCGCTCATCACCCACCATCCGGAGATGCTGGAGAAGAACAAATGCTTCATGCTGGCCGGCTCCCGCTGCGGCGACCGCCGCGTGCCCGCCCTCTGGATCAGCGAAGGCGCCCCGAAACTCGGCTGGTGCTGGGCCGGCAACCCGCACACCTGGCTCGGCACCGCCTCCGCCGCTTCCCGCCTCGGCTGAGGCCGCCCTACCATTGGCCACCATGGCCGACCCGCTGCTGATGCTGTTCTGCGCCGACCCGCTGTCCCCGGCCCGCGTGGATGAGCACTTCGCGGGGCAGGCGGCGGCGGTCCGCGAGATGGGCGGGCAGGTTGCGCTTATCGACCACGACGCGCTGCTGCGCGGGGAAGCCGGCGCTGCTGTGCGCCGGGTGCCTCGCGACAGCGGCCCTTGGTGGTACCGCGGCTGGATGATTCCCGGTCCCGCCTACGCCGACCTGGCCCAGGCGCTGCACGGGCGCGGGGCAACCCTGCGCGTGGCCCCGAGGCGCTACCGGCTCGCGCACGAGTTGCCGGGCTGGTACCCCACATTTCATGAAGTGACGCCGGAAAGCGATTGGACGGCATGGACTCCCGGCGAGGTGCCCAGTCCAGAGTTCGTCGCCCCCATGGCCGGCACCGTGGGGCCTGGCCCCGCCGTGGTCAAGGACTACGTCAAGTCACGCAAACACGAATGGCACGAGGCCTGCTTCATCCCGGACACCACCGACCTGGTCCACGCGACCGCCGTCGTGGCGCGGATGGTCGAGCTTCAGCAGGAATCCCTGGCCGGCGGCATCGTCCTGCGCCGCTTCGAGAGTTACCGGCAGCACGACGGGCGCACGGCCGAAGCCCGGGTGTGGTGGGTGGACGGTGCCGCCGCGATGGTGACCGCCCATCCCGACACTCCTGCGACAATCGTCGAGCCCGACCTCACTTTCATCGCCCCATTGGTGGCGGCGTTGAGCTGCCCCTTCGTCACCACTGACCTCGCCCAGCGCGACGACGGCGTCTGGCGTGTCGTCGAGGTGGGCGACGGCCAGGTCAGCGACATCCCGCCGAACACAGACATGACACCGCTGTTCACCATGCTCGCCGCGCCGAGCACCATCGACCTCCCACCGCGCTGCCCAAATTGCGATGCGGTGGGTGTGCCGCTGCTCTACGGGTTGCCGACACCAGAAGCGCACGCCGCAGCTGAGGGCGGCGAGTTGTTGCTGGCAGGTTGCCTCGTGGCTGAGGACGCGCCGCTGTGGCGTTGCGGCCACGGGCACGAATGGCCGGGCGGCGAAGCCCAGCATTCGGCCCACATCGGCGCGATCCTGATGGACTACGAGCCGGCCTGAGCGGCGAAGCGGGACACCCAGCGGCGCTGGCCGCCGGTTTCGCAGGCTTGGGGGTGATGGTGGGTGCGGGTCCAGGTCACCGCCTCGTCGGCGGGGACGCCGGCCAGGATGGCCAGGCAGGCGA
The DNA here is from genome assembly GCF_016862955.1 of Rhizocola hellebori. Lineage (GTDB taxonomy): Bacteria > Actinomycetota > Actinomycetes > Mycobacteriales > Micromonosporaceae > Rhizocola > Rhizocola hellebori. The sequence goes on from NZ_BONY01000011.1 coordinate 65,389, forward strand.
TGACCGTTCCGGTGCGGCCGATGCCCGCGCCGCAGGCGACCTCGACCCGTTCGCCGCGGCGCGCATGCTCGTGCAGGAGACCGATTTTGTGCCTCGCGTCGGCGTCGTTGCGCGGCAGCTGGAAGTCGGGCCAGTCGATCCAGTGGTGTGGCCAGATCAGGCCGGACTCGTGCTTGCGCCGCCACGACTTGGAGCCGAGATAGAGGCCGAACTCGGGCTGCGGGCCGGGCGGCAGCGGGTCGCGTAGGCCTCGCCCGCGTACCCAGCAGCCGTCGGGCAGCTCGATGGCCGCGGTGAGCGTCATTTCACGCGGCGGGTCGTGCGGGCCACCATGCTGTCGTACTCGTGGTGTTTGAGCAGCCAGTCGGAAATGAACGGGCACATCGGCACCACCGTGCGGCCGTTGGCTTTCGCGTCTTCCATCACCGCGCGCGCCAGCGCCGAGGCCACGCCCTGGCCCTCGAATTCGGCATCGACCTCGGTATGGGTGTAGACGATGATGTTGCCGCTCAGCTGGTAGGTCACCACGCCGGCCATCTCACCGGACTCTGCGTGCGCCTCGAACCGCTCCCGCTCGGGAGCGTCAGTAATGGTGTACGCCATCTGTCCATCCAACCACTAGGGTGACCCGGGTGCCGGACCTTTCCACGCGCCCAGCCACTCTCGCCGATGCCGCCGCGATCCACCGCCTTATCGGCAAGCCCTTCGTCAGCCTCGACACCGTCTCCTCCGATCTTGCCCGCCCCGCCATCGACCTCGCCCGCGACACGCTGCTGACGCATACGCCCGACGGCGAGCTGGTCGGCTGGGCCTGGGTGCACCTTGGCCGGCGCGCGGAAGCCCACGTGCACGCGGCTCACCGCGGCCGTGGCCTGGGCTCGCGCCTGCTCGCCTTCACCGAGGCCAACGCCCGCGCCGCCGGAAGCGACCGGCTGGGCCAAAACGTCGACGACGCCGATCCGGCCGCCGCTCAGCTGCTCACCGCGCACGGCTACCAGCTCAAGGCCACCTCGTGGCTGCTGCACCTCGCGCTGCCCGATGAGCCGGCCGTACCGGATCCGCCGGCCGGGCTGAGCGTGCGCGCCTACCGCGACGGTGACGGGCCTGCCGTCCACGAGCTGGTCGAGGACAGTTTCGCCGCCTTCCGCAGCCGTCGCCGCGACTACGCCGAATGGGCCCAGCACATTGTGCAGAGGGCCACCTTCGCCCCGCACCTTTCCTGCCTCGCCTTCGACGGCGAACGGCTCGTCGGCGTCCAGCTGAGCCTGGATCTGCCCGACACCTCGCAGGGCCACATCGCGGAGCTGGCCGTGCACAGCGACTACCGCGGCCGTGATGTCGGCGCTTTCCTGCTGCGCCAAGCTTTCTCCGACGTTTACCGGCACGGCCGGCGCGGTTGCGAGGTGTGGACCCACTCCGACACCGGCGCGCTCGGTTTCTACCAGCGGGCCGGGATGAGCGTGACGCGAAGCGGCTCGCACTACAGCAAGGCACTGTAAGGCGAGCCGCTGTTTATCAGCGCCGTTTGAGCGCGAACACACCCCAGCCCAGGTAGGGCCGCAGGTACCGCACATAGCTCAGCGGGCGATTGGTGAGCTCTTCCCGGAGCTGGCCGGCCAGCTCGTCATCGGGGTTGGCGTCCAGCCACGCCCTTACGGTGAACCACTGCGCCGCCACATAACGGTCCCAGCTGTCCTCGTTGGCCAGCACCATCTCGACCAGGTCCCAGCCAAGCTCGCCGAAGAGGGCGACCAGGCCGGGCAGGTGGTAATAGTCCTCTTTGGACGAGACGTGGCAGGCTTCGATGGTGGCCTGATCGGGCGGATCCATCCGCCAGTAGGGCTCGCCGACCAGCAGCAGACCACCCGGACGCAGGCTGCGTTCGAGCAGGTCGATGGTACCGGTGACACCGTTGCCTATCCAGGTGGCCCCGATGCACGCCGCCACGTCGACCGGTGTGGCAGCGACATAGCCGCTGGCGTCGCCGTGCACGAAGGTCACCCGGTCGGCAACACCGAGCTCGGCGGCCCGCTCTTGCGCCGAGGCGACGAAATGGGTGCTGATGTCGACGCCTGTGCCGCTGATGCCGTGGTCACGCGACCACATGCACAGCATCTCGCCGCTGCCGCTGGCCAGGTCGAGCATGGTCGTGCCGGGCTGAAGCCGGACGGCACGGCCCAGGGTGGCGAACTTGTCTTCGGTGAAGGCGTTGTGTATCAGGTGGTCGCTTTCGCGAATGACATAGATACGTGGAAGATCCACTTCTGTTTTTCCTCACGTCTGAGTGAATGGGCAGTCAAAAGGTCAAGACGAGATGACGCAATTGGCAGCGGCATTAAATGCACCCCATCTAGATAGACGTGAAGATCGCCAAGCTAGCCGTCGGCTCGGGCGGTGGTCAAACCGTTTATTCAGGAACCGATGAGCCGCATCGGGTTGTGCTCCCACTCGTCGACGTCGCGGATGTAGCGGAACACCACCGGGCTCTTCTCACCCCAGCGCCCCTGCCTGGCGATGAACAGCACGTCGGCACCATATTCGCGGGCCACGGTCGCCCCGCCGGCCCGCAGCGAATGCCCCTTGTACGACGAAGCGTTGGGCAAAGCCGCCTTCAGCGCCGCCCGCGCGATGACCCGCTCCACCGTCTGCGGGTCCATGCGCAGGCTCTGCCCCGCCTTGCCCGCCCAGCCGTCCACCCCGTGCACGTTGTCGTGCCGATCGACCGCCCGGAACAACGGCCCGCCGGTGATGCCCAGCGAGAACAGCCGCTGACGCCACAACCGCACATGGGTCACCGGGCACAGCTGCGGCATCGCCGGGAACCAGGGCACCTTCACCAGCCGGCCCTGGCCCAGCTGATCGGTTTTGGACTTGCGCAGCAACACCTCCTGCCCCGCCTCCACGTCGCGCAGATGCTCGATGTCGATAATGGACAGCTCCGAGCGCCGCGCCATCATGGCCAGCCCGAGAGTCAGAATCGCCCGGTCGCGGATGCCCGCGTTGGTCTGCGGGTCACACGCGCCCACCAGCTCGGAAAGGGTCGGCAGCCGGATCGCCGGCGCCTGCTGCCCGTCGTGCAGCCGCGGATCGTTGGCCCTTTCCCGGGCATGCCCCTCCACCACCACGTTGGCCAGCCGATTCGACGGCGCGTCGAGGTCGTGCGCGTGATGCAACGCGCGCACCGCCGCCAGCGCCAGCTTGATGGAGGCGGGGGACATCCCCACCTGGCCTTTGTTGCGCCCCTTGGTAACCGGGCGTTCGGCAAGCCACGCCGCGAACGCCTCCACCGTGGCCGAGGTCGCCGGCAGATGCTGGCGACCCGTCTCGGTGCAGAAGTCGAGATAAAGCTGGATGAACATGCGGTACATCCGCTGCGTCGACTCGGAACGCGCCTGCGCAAGAAAACGCAGCACCCGCGGGTCTCTGCGCATGTCCTCAGCCGAAATTTGCCGGTTTTGGAGAGGTGAAAAGTCCTCTCCCCAAGCCTCAATCTGGTGCATGATAATACACCTTATCAAGCACTAGCCATTTTGGAGAGACCAACACACCATTATTTTCCCTATTAATAGATTACCGATATTAGTAATTAGTAATTAGGGGAGAGCAAGTAAAAGATCTCCAGATGCTTTCCCTTTGCGCCGGTCCGTGCGTGGTTGCGCGCCGCAGCTCCCGCGCGGCAACGCCACGCTCGTGCTTGGCCGCGCCCGACGGCGCTAGATCACCTCCAAGCTCTCCCGGCCGATCACTTGATCAACAACCGCCCTTGGCATAGGAGCAACGCGGCGACCAACGATCGGGCCGCCGGCAGCTTCTGACCTGGGCGAGGACGCCACATCATCGGTATGGCGCTTCATCCGGTGCATACGATCACCTAGGGCGGCCGCGTTTCGGGGCTCAGCGGCGATCTGAGCGGGTTCATGCACTCTGACCAGCACTTTTAGCTGGAGTCTGCTACTCGGTACTACCGAATACCGCTACTCGGTGATACGTTATAGCGGTACTCAGTAATACGGAGTACCGGAGGACCGAGAGGGGCCGCGGTGGACGACCTGACGGAAATGCTGAAGGGCACACTCGAGGGCTGCGTGCTCGAAATCATCGGCACCGAGGAGACCTACGGCTACGCCATCACGCGCCGGCTCAACGAGCTCGGCTTCGCCGATGTCATCGAGGGGACGGTGTACACCATCTTGCTGCGACTGGAGAAAAACGGGCTCGTCCAAGTGACGAAACGCCCCTCCGCGGTGGGCCCGCCACGCAAGTTCTACGCGCTCAGCGCCACCGGACGCGAGGAACTCGCCACCTTCTGGGCGAAGTGGCAGTACGTCTCATCACGCATAAACAAGCTCAAGGAGGGCGGGAGATGAGCTTCTGGGAGACCATCACAGGCAGCGATCTCACCAGGGAATGGAAGGCGTTCGAAACCCGGGCGGCGACACTGCCGGCCGACTATCAGGCGGCCTGGGCACAGATCAAAGGCCACCTCATGCCCTACGGCAGCTTCACCGGCCGCAACCTGATGCCGATCCTCGACGCCGCCCTGGGCCTGCTCGAAGAAACATCGGCCGACGGGCAAAGCGTCCACGAGGTGCTCGGCGACGACATCCCAGGCTTTTGCACGGCGCTGGCCGGCGGCGAGGGCGCCCGAACCTATCGCGACCGGTGGCGCGAGCAACTGAACAGGAACGTTGCCAAAAAATTGGGCCGGCTAGGAGGCTGACGTGGGCATCCAGGACATCATCGAAGGCAAGAGGCAGTGGCGGGCGCATGTGGCTCGGGTCAAGGCGCTCCCGCCGGACTACCAAATCGTCTACAGAGAGATGCAGAGGTACCTGTTCAAGGTCGGCCCGATCGACCTGTCCGACGGGCGCCTGCTCACTGGGATCGTCGACTTCTTCGAGGAGGGCGCGGCGTCCGGCAAGGGAGTTCTGCAACTCATCGGCAACGACGTCGCCGCCTTCTGCGACGATCTGATCAAGGACTCGCGCACCTACGCCGACATCTATCAGGAGTCCCTCGGCTCGCCCCCGCTTTCGTCCTAGGAAGGAGGATCATGGTTGGGTGTCGCTGAGGGTCTCCACGATGTGGCGGATGGCGTTTCGGACCAGATCGTGGTGGGCGGCGGGGCATTGGCCTGAGATGACCAGCGACTGACCGGCGCCGACTGGGAAAGCCCAATGTGTTTGCCACCATGGACTGTCGGCGTATTCGAAGTCCAGCTCAAAAACTTCGATGTCGTCGAGGTGATACTGCGCGGCGAGTTTCTGGCCAGGTCCTGTCCAGCCGGCCGCATCAAGCATCTTCTCGGTCGGGAAAGGGCCTTGTGGATATATCCGCGCTTCGTCCGGGCCGAAAAGGTAGAAGGGCGTGGGGTCGTTGGCGTCTACCGATACGCCGATGACGAAACCGTCCGGCCAGGTGAATCCGTAGATGCCGGTCTCGGCGCGCCAATATTGGTGCTCTGGCCCGGGGCTGACGTCGACGATGCCTTCGGCCGACTCGCGGTGCTGGCTGTCCACGGTCGCGGTGAGCCGGCTGGCGTCGGCCCAGTGGGTCACCCGCACCCTGTCGGGCGTTTCGCCGTCGCGCTCGAACTCGTAGGGCCAGTAAGGCAACAGCCGCATGCCGAAGCCGCTGAGGCGGACGAACACGTGTCCCATCGCAGGCACCCTACCCTTCCGAAGTTCTGTTTTGGAGCCTGTACTCCCAGCCTTCGCGCCATGCGAACGGGTGGGTGATCTGATGCTCGAGCGGCACGCCGTTGACGCGTTCCTCGATCGCCCATGCGGTGGCGACGTGTCCGATGACGAGGATGCGTTGGCCCGACCAGCGGGAGGGTAGGTCGTCGAGGAATCCGTTGACTCGGGCGATGGCCTGCCGCCAGCTTTCGCCGCCGGGATAAGGGTGGTCAAGGTGAGCCTGTTTGTGTTGGTGCAACTGCGCTGCGGGCATGCCGTTGAGGCGGCCGTAGTCGCATTCGCGCAGTCGCCAGTCGTGCAGGATCGGCACCTCGGAACCGTCGAAGGCGATGGTCGCGGTTTCGACCGCGCGGTAGAGGTCGGAGGTGAAGACGGCGGTGATCCCGTTGTCGCGGCGGCGCTCCCCCAGTTGTGCGGCGAGCTCGCGGCCGCGTTCGGACAGCTTGCCCGGCAGCCAGCCGGTCGCCAGGCCGAGGTCGTTGTCCTCGCTCCATGAGTGGGTCTCGAACACGAGCTCTATCCCCATGGACGCCGACCCTATCCACAAGATGCGGAGGTGGTGGGGTTAACCCCACCGCTCCAGCTCGGATCAGCACTATCGATCGTGGTCGAACCGATCTCTAGCGTTGCTGGCATGGCTGATCACACACATGCCCTCGCGGTTGAGGGACTTACCAAGCGACACGGGTCCGGGGCCGGGGCCGTGGACGCTCTTGTCGGCGTCGATCTCAGTTTCGCGCGTGGCACCTTCACCGCCATCATGGGCCCGTCGGGTTCGGGCAAGTCCACTTTGCTGTCCTGCGTGGCGGGGCTGGAACGGCCGACGTCCGGGCGTGTTCTGTTGGAGGGCACCGATGTCACGAGCTGGGACGAGGCTCGGCGTACCCGGATGCGCCGGGACCGGATCGGCTTCGTGTTCCAGGACTTCAGCCTTATCCCCTACCTGTCCGCGGCGGAGAACGTGGCGCTGCCGGCGCGTCTGGCCGGGCGGAGGGTGGGTGCGGAGGCGATGCGGCTGGCGCTTGAGCGGGTGGGTTTGCAGAGCCGGGCCGGGCACCTGCCGAGTGCGCTTTCAGGAGGTCAGCAGCAGCGCGTCGCCATCGCGCGGGCGCTGATCGGCCAACCTGCGGTGCTGCTGGCCGACGAGCCGACGGGGGCGTTGGACAGTGCGACCGCACGTGACGTGTTGGCGCTGCTGCGCTCGGCCGTCGACGAGCTGCGCCAGACGACGGTGATGGTCACCCATGACCCGGTGGCCGCCTCGTACGCAGACATGGTGGTGTTTCTGGTGGACGGCAGGGTGAGTGGCCGGATGACCGCTCCCACCGCTGATGCCGTAGCCGCGCAGCTGGCTCATCTCGACCAGCTGACCGGGGTGGCCCGATGACGGCGCTCGCGCTTCGCTCGCTGCGCCACCGGCTGCCTGCCGTCGCGGCGACGTTTGTGGCAGCTCTGCTGGGCACGGCCATGATGGCTTCGTTCGCGACGCTGCTCGAGTCGGCTGGCGGCGCTTCCGGCGAAGACCAGGAGCTGCTGATCATCATGGGCGGTGTGGTCGGCGGCTGGGACGCGCTGATCGTCCTGTTCTCGGTCGCGTCGACGGTCGGGATCATCGCTGACCAGCGAATACGCGAGGCCAGTCTGTTGCGGACCATCGGCGCGCTGCCCCGGCAGGTGCGGGCGATGATCGTGTACGAGGCGGCCGTGGTGACTGTCGTCGCGGCGGCGGCCGGCGCGGCGATCGCCTCGATCGGTGGGCCTGCCCTGTTCGACGCCCTGCAGCGGGGCAACCTGATCACCTCATCGTCGACGTATGCGGGCGGGCCGGCCTCACTGTTGGCGGCGGCGGGGATCGTGGCGCTGGTCAGCACGGTCGCGGCGGGGATCTCGTCGCGGCGCGCCACCCGCGGCCCGGCGGCGTTCTCGTTGCGCCAGGCGGAGGTGCCGGCGCGTGGGCTGCGCTGGTGGCGGGTCGCGATCGGGGTTGGGCTGGTCACGTCCGGTCTGGTGTCGGCGGTCATCACCATCACCGTCACCGGAAAGTCCGACGATGCCTACGCCGCTATGCAGACGTCGGGGTCGGCCTCGATCGTGGTCGGGGTCGGGCTGGCCACACTCGCCCCGCTGCTGTTGCGGCTGCTGGCCCGTCCGCTGCGCCCGCTGCTGGGTGGCTCTGGCAGTGGCCATCTGGCCGCGCTGAACACGACCCGGCGGGCCTACCTGCTCGCCGGCATGCTCGCCCCGGTGATCGTGTTGATTTCCGGTGCGGTCGGCACGCTGCTGATGGTCGGCATCGACTCGCGCACGCTTACGGCTGCCGGGGATCCGGAGGGCGTCGGCGACACCATTACCACGATCAATTCTGTGGTACTGGGAATGGTGTGCCTGTTCGCCGCCATCATGGTGGTCAACGCCGGGGTGGCCGTCGTGTCTCAGCGGCGTCCCGAGCTCGACCGGCTCTGGCGGCTGGGCGCCACCTCGGATCAGCTGCGCACCAGCATCGTGATGGAAGCCGCGATGGTCGCGGCTATCGGGATCCTGCTGGGCCTGCTGGGGTCGACGGCGACGGCTGTGCCGTATTCGATCGTGCGCCATGAGGGGCTGATCCCCAACGGCCAGCTGTGGCTGGCGCCGCTGATCGCGGGGTTGGCGGCGGTGCTCGCGGTCGGTTCGGCTTGGGGCGCACAGCGCCGGCCGGCCCGGTGAGAGACTGTTGCGTCATGGAACCGTCGCAGACCCGATTGGCGCCGCTGCTCGCGGTGCCAATCGGCGTCGGCGGTGTGCGCGAACGGCTGCGGCTCACCGCGGTGTCGGCCGGCCTCGCGGTGGCGGGGATCGCGGCTCTGGTGCTGGCGCTGCTGATGACCGGGGCGTTTCCGGCACTGCTTTCGCTGACCGGGTTCCTGATGCTGTGGCTGGTCGTCCCCTTGGCGGCCCTGCTGGCCCAGGCGCATCGCAGCGTCGCGGGCCGGCTGCTGGGCCAGCCGGTGGTCGCTGGGTATGCGGACACCACCGGCAAGAACCCGATCACGGCCGCCTTCGTCTGGATTCGCGATCCGGCACGGTGGCGCGACTTCGCCTTCTGCTGGTTCTCCGGCACCGGTGGCCTGATCATGTCGCTGGTGCCGGTGGTGTGCCTGATCGGGCCGTCGGTCCACATCGTCCTCGCGCTCACCTGGGGCAATTGGCTCTGGTTCGCCATCGCCGCCGCACTTTTGGGACCGCTGTTGGTGGTGTGGTGGTTTGTCACCGTGCCGATAGTGCGTGGCCGGCTGCGCGCCGACCGGGGCATCCTCGGCCAATCCCCCAGCCAGAAGCTGCAGGCCAGGGTGAATCAGGTGGTCAGGTCGCGGTCGGCGACGGTCGATCACAACGAGGCCGAGCTGCGCCGCATCGAACGCGACCTGCACGACGGCGCGCAGGCGAGGATCGCCGCCGCGGGCATGAACGTGGGGCTGGCCGAGAAGCTGGTCCACTCCGATCCCGATTCGGCGGTCGCGTTGCTGCGGGAGGCGCGTGACACCACGATCAGCGCCCTGGAGGACCTGCGCACGCTGGTAAGGGGAATCCACCCGCCGGTGCTCGCCGACCGTGGGCTGGTCTCGGGCATCGAGGCCCTGGCCATCCCCATCCCCATGCCTGTCACTGTCGCGTTGCGGCTGCCCCGGCTCGCCGCGCCGGTCGAGTCGGCGATCTACTTCGCGGTGGCCGAGTGTCTGGCCAACGTGGCCAAACACGCGCGGGCGTCGCGGGCGTGGGTTGTCGGCGACCATGACGGCCAGACGCTGCGGCTGACGGTGGGAGACGATGGGCGCGGCGGCGCCGACCCGGCCGGCAGCGGCCTGCTGGGCGTGGCCCGGCGGCTGGCCGCCTTCGACGGCACCCTGATCGTGACGAGCCCGCCAGCCGGGGGCACCGAGGTGCGCATGGAGGTGCGGTGCCGGGCGATCTGAGGGCCCTGGTGGCCGAGGACCAGATGCTGCTGCGCGTCGGTCTGGTCAGGATCCTCGAGGCAGGCGGCATCGCCGTGGTCGCCGCTGTCGGCGCCGCGGACACGCTCGCCGAAGCGTTGGCGCGCAAAGATCTGGACATCGCGATCGTGGACGTGCGGCTGCCGCCGACCTTCACCACCGAGGGGCTCGAAGCGGTCGTGAGGGCACGCTCGTCTCGGCCTGGCCTGCCCGTGCTGGTGCTGAGCCAGTATGTGGAGCCGCTTTACGCGCGTGAGTTGCTGGCCTCGGGGACCGGATCGGTGGGCTATCTGCTCAAGGACAGGGTCGTTGACGTCGACGGGTTCGTGGCGGCCGTGCGCCAGGTCGCCTCGGGTGGCACGGTGCTCGATCCGGAGGTGGTGGCCGGGCTGCTCAGCGCCCGCCCGCTGGACCGCCTCACCGACCGGGAGCGGGAAGTGCTCACGCTCATGGCCGAAGGCCGGTCCAACGCGGCCATCGCCATCCGCCTCTACGTCACCGAGAAGGCGGTGGACAAGCACATCAACAACATCTTCACCAAACTCGACCTCCCGCCCGCCCCCGACGACAACCGCCGCGTCCTGGCGGTCCTGGCCTGGCTCAACGCCGGCTGACGGCACAATGGAGCGGTGGCGGGCCTGCTGGCGCAGCTGGAACCCGAGCAGCGCGCGGAGCTGCTCGACGACTTGAACTACCTCAACCTGCGCCAGATCCGGTCGTTTTGCGAGCGCCACACGATCCCTTACCGGATCATCGCCGGTGCGAGGGCAACCGCGGACACCGATCGCAAACCCGTGATCCTGCATCGGGTTCGCCATTTCCTGCTGACCGGTGAAGTGCTCGACGCGACCCGGCTGAGCGCCGGCATCGTGCGCCGCGACGCCCCGCCCGGCGTGCTGCGCCCTTCCGATCGGCTCTACTACCGCTGGTACAACAAAACTTATGAGCCGGTCATGCAGTTGCTGGCCGACTTGACCGGTGGCCGGTTCCACAACGGCGCTCTGGCCCGGGTCCTGATCATGGAGTACTGGACAAGTGGCCGCGCACCAACGTTTCGTGAGTTCGCCCAGGCGTGGATCGCGGCCACCGACGGGCCGCGCGATCTGGTTTCCGGGGAGTACGCCTTCCTCAGCGACCTGCAGCGCGGCGAGGCTGGCCCTGACTGGAAACACAAGCGGCAGCAAAGAGCCCAGCGATTCCTGTCCGTCATGGAAAATCTGGAGCGGGCAGCTGGTCGCGGCGGCGGGTGAGGTAGGCCGTCTCGGCGGAGTTGCTGGCCAGGGCAATGGCCCGGTCGTAGGCGGCTCGCGCCTCTTGGCTTCGGCCCAGCCGGCGCAGCAGATCGGCGCGGGTGGCGTGGAAGGCGTGGTAGCCGTCCAACGGCAGCGGGTCCACCTGTGCCAGCGCGACCTGCGGGCCGTCGAGCTCGGCCAGTGCGATCGCCCGGTTGAGCCACACGATCGGGGAAGGATCGAGGCCGACCAGCTGGTCGTAGAGCGCGACGACCTGCGACCAGTCGGTGTCGCGGATGTCGCGGGCGTCGGTGTGCACGGCGTTGATCGCGGCCAGGATCTGATAGCGCCCCGGCGCCTGCCCGGCGGCCAGCCGTGCCCGGACCAGGGCATGGCCTTCGGCGATCAGGTCACGGTCCCATACGCCACGGTCCTGCTCGCCCAGCGAGACCAGCTCACCGCCGGCCGACACCCGGGCGGGCCGGCGGGCCTCGGTCAGCAGCATCAGCGCCAGCAGCCCGGCGACCTCACCATCGCCGGGCAACAGGTCACCGACCAGCCGGGTCAGCCGGATCGCCTCGGCGGTCAGGTCGGCGCGGACCGCCTCCTTGCCGGGATCGGAGGCCAGATAGCCCTCGTTGAAGATCAGATAGAGGACGGCCAGTACTCCGGTGACCCGTGCCGGCAGGTCCTCATGTGAGGGCACTCGATACGGGATCCTCGCCGCCCTGATCTTCTCCTTCGCCCGGGTGATCCGCCGGCTCATGGCGGTCTCCTGGACCAGGAACGCGCGGGCGATCTCGGCCACGGTGAGCCCGCCGACCATCCGCAAGGTCAACGCCACCCGCACCTCCATCGCCAGAGCCGGATGGCAGCAGGTGAAGACGAGGCGCAGCCGGTCGTCGTCGATGGCGCCGACCGGCTCGGGGGTGTCGGCCAGCATCAGCGCCTCCTTGTGCTTGTCCTCGCGCTTGACCTCACGCCGAAGCCGGTCGATGCCTTTGCGGTTGGCGGTGGTGATCAGCCAGGCGCGGGGGCTCGGCGGGACGCCGTCCAGCGGCCACCGCTGCACGGCGGTCGCGAAGGCCTCCGCCGCCATCTCCTCGGCGACGTCGAGGTCGCCGAAGCGCCTGGCCAGGGTCGCCACTACCCGGGCCCACTCCTCGCGGTGGACCCGTGTGAGCACCTCACCGAAGTCGGTCACGCGCCGTGGAACGGGCGCAGCTCGAGCCGGCGGTTGCAGGCCTTCGAACCCTGGGCGGCCAGCCGCAACGCCACGTCGAGGTCTTCGGCCTCGATGATCCACAGGCCGATGACGTACTCCTTGGACTCCAGAAACGGCCCGTCGGTGAACACCGGTTCCCCGTGCCGGCCGTCGATGACGGTGGCGGTGCTCGGCGCGGTGAGGCCGTTGGCGAACACCCAATGGCCTTCGGCCTTGAGCTTGGCATTGAACTCGCCGATCGCGGCCATCTCGTTTCCGTCGTCGGAGTCGGTCGAATCGTTGAGCACGGAAATCAGATACTGCTGCGCCATCGTCGGTCATCTCCTGTGGTCGTGGCCGCCCCTTCGGGCCGCCGCTCAGCCCTGATACGAACGCCGCTGCCCCGATCCGACATTTTTCTTCGAGGAATTTCGCACGCCTTGATGCTATCGGCGGTGATCACCCGCGGGCCGCCGAGTGGCCTTAGGACGAGGGCTTGGGTTTGGCCGGCCAGATGGTGTGGCTGACGGGGAAGGCGACCAGCCAGATCACGATCACTGTGGTGAGCCGCCCTATCCAGGCCCAGAGCTGTTCGGTGCGGGCCGGGTCCGCCACGTACCAGATCCCGGCGAGCAACAGCAGGCAGGCGACCGCCCAGCCGAGCACGCCTTTGCCCCACTCGCGCCACTCATAGCGGGTGCGTTCGCGGCCGTACTTGGGCGGGGTCCACGGCGGCGGGCCACCTGCGAAGCGGTGCGCGAAACGCTGATCGGCCCAGCGCATCATGCTGTGCCCGAACGCCACCGAGAAACCCAGGTAGGCGGCGGCCAGGCCGTGGCTCCAGTCCGCGGTGGCGCCCGAGCGCAGATGGGCGACGGTCGCGATGAGCAGCACGAGGTCGATCAGCGGTACGCAGAGCAGCAGAACGGTGCTGAAAGGGCGCCACCTGAGCAGATATCTGCTGGCCAGTCCGGCGCCCAGAACTACCCAGAATCCGATCTCGCAGCCGATGATGACGGCCAACAACATGGACACCAAGGTAACCGCGCGAAGCGAAGGCCGGTGGCCCCTATCCCTTGGCGCGCTGGTTGATCCGCACCTGGTTGCCCGCCGGGTCGCGGAACGCGCAGTCGCGGACGCCGAACGGCTGGTCGATGGGTTCCTGCAACACCTCGGCCCCGCTGGCCCGCACCCGCTCGAACGCCGCGTCGACGTCGTCGGTCTCCAGCACCAGGCCCGACAGCGATCCCTTGGCCAGCAGCTCACGCAGGGCCTGCGCGTCCTCGGCCGGGCGGGCCACACCGGCGGTCTGCAGCACCACGCCCAGGTCCGGCTGGGAGGCGGGCCCGACGGTCAGCCAGCGGGCGCCTTCCATGGCCACGTCCTGGCGTACTTCCAGGCCCAGCGCATCTCGGTAGAAGGCCAGCGCGGCCTCGTGATCGTCGACTTCCAGAAACGTGTATGCGACGGTGAAATCCATGACCCAAACGTTACGAGGCGGGGCTGGCCTGTGCTTCTCTGTTCCTGCTCGGCCGGGTGACGTGTTTGGCCCAGCAGCCCGGAACGACCGCCATTTCGGTGTGGTTACGCGCCCGGTAGGCGCTGGGGGTCTCGCCGACCAGCTCGGTGAAGCGGGAGCTGAACGAGCCCAGCGAGGTACACCCGACGGCCATGCACACATCGGTGACGCTCAGGTGGCCGATGCGCAGCAGCGCCTTGGCACGCTCGATGCGCCGGGTCATCAGATAGCTGTACGGCGTCTCGCCGTATGCGGCGCGAAACTGCCGGGAGAAATGGGCCGGAGACATGAACGCGGCCTGGGCCAGGGCCGGCACGTCCAGCGGGCGCGCGTAGTCACGGTCGATCAGGTCGCGGGCACGTCGCAGGTGCTTGAGCTCGTCGGGCCTCACCGAACCAGCATAAGGCTCCCCCGAGACAGACCTTCATAGGATGATAAGTCCGTTTTGAAGCCCTGGGCTGGTGCCAGAAGCCCTGGTCTGACGTAGCGCGCCCGGGGCAGGGATTGTAGGTTCGTCTTCATGTTCGACGTGGGCTTCTGGGAGAAGGTCAAGGCAGACGATATGAGTCTGCCGGCCGGGCACTCGAAGGATTTGCTGATCGAGGAGCTGGAGCATCTGCTGCGCTCCTCCGACGCGCATCAGCGCGACACACTCGCCTTCGAGATTCTGGGCGAGTGGATCCTGGCCGGTTACCTCGACCACGACCTGGAAGACTTCGGCGACCGCATGTGCGCGGCGCTGTTCCGGGGGCTGGGTGACCGGGACAACGACTCGGTGTTCGGCCGCAGCTTCGGCGCGCTGTGCCTGGGTTTGGCCATCGAAAGGGACAACACCGCGTCGCTGGTCGGCGCCGAGGTGGTGCAGCGGTGGCTGGGCGCCTTCCTGATGTGGTGGGAGCTGGAGAACGACCTGCGCGGGGTGACCGATCCGCAGCGCGGCGTCGCCCACGCGGTGGCGCATGGCGCTGACCTGTTCATGGCGGTGGCCCGCAGCCGGCATCTGCAGCCCGAGCAGGCCAAGGTGTTGCTGGGCAGCATCGTGGTGCGGCTGCGCATGAGCGATGGGACGGCTTTCCTGCTCGGCGAGGAGGACAGGCTCGCCTACGCGACGATGGCGTTGCTGCACCGCGGCGACATCTCGGCCGCGGACTTCCGCGAAGCGATCAGCCCGCTGAGTCACCTGGGCCGCGCCGAGCAGCGCACCGACCTCGACCCGGCCGCCTACGCCCGGCTCAACTCGCTGAATTGGCTGCGCGCGGTGTACCTGCAGCTGCACCTGGGTGTGCAGGCAATGCCGTGGCACGCCGACAGCTCACATTTCACCCGCCCGGTCGCCGACCGCGACGCGATGCTTTCCGTGCTCAAAGAGGTGCTGCGGTACTACTCCTATTGGTTCGCCGATAGGGTGTGATCATGGCGGAAGAGCTCTGGAATGCGGTGGACGACTACATCGGCGAGCGTCTCGTCGGCGAGGACGCGGCGTTACACGAGGTGGCTAAGGCCAGCGAGATGGCGGGGCTACCAGCCATCGCCGTGGCGCCCAATCAGGGCAAGCTGCTTCACCTCTATGCCAAGATGATCGGCGCGAAGCGGGTGCTGGAGATCGGCACGCTGGGTGGTTACAGCACGATCTGGCTGGCGCGGGCGCTGCCCGCCGACGGTCTGGTGGTGACCCTGGAGTACAGCCCCGAGCATGCCGAGGTGGCCGAGGCCAACATCGCCCACGCGGGCGTGGCCGACCGGGTGCAGGTGCGCGTGGGCGCTGCCCTTGACCTGCTGCCCGACCTGGCCGGCGAGGCACCCTTCGACCTGGTGTTCATCGATGCCGACAAGCAGAACAACGCGAACTATTTCCAGTGGGCGCTGCGGCTGACCAAACCGGGGTCGGTGATCGTGGTCGACAACGCGGTGCGGGGCGGCGCGATTGCCGATCCTTCCCGTGATTCGTCAGATGTGGTGGGGACAAGGCAGCTCTACGACGTGGTCAGCGCGGAAACCCGGGTCACGGCCACAGCGGTGCAGACCGTGGGCGCGAAGGGTCACGACGGTTTCCTGATCGCACGGGTCAACTAGCTAGCTAGCCGCACAGGTCGGTGAAGTTGTCGGCGGCGGCCGCGGCGATGTCTTCGTGGCCCAGCCAGCGACGCCGCCACAGGTCGGCGGCCACCTCGGTGCCCCAATCGGCGTGCTCGAGCAGCAGCGCGGCGGTCAGCGCGTTGGCCAGGCGCAGGGCCAGGCCGCGAGCGCCGGCGACGACCGCGGTGGAGGCCGGGTCTTTGCGCACCAACGCTATTTCGTCGCGCAGCGAGGCCGTGGTTTGCGCCAGCGACGGGTGGGTGTCCAATCTGGACAGCACCGCTTCGGCGTGCCCGGCGACGACGGCGCGCACCACGTCGAGGGCGAGCACGTTGGTGGTGCCTTCCCAGATCGGCAGGACCTGCGCGTCGCGCAGCAGCCGCGGGATGCCGGTGTCCTCGACGTATCCGGCGCCGCCGAAGCATTCGACGTATTCGCTGGCGTTGGCGACGGCGAGTTTGCCGGTGGCGAGTTTGGCCAGCGGGGCGACCAGGCGCAGCTCGGCCTCCTGCGCCTGCTGCATCAGCGAGAAGGCGTGGCCGGTGAGCACGAACGCGCCGGCGGTGTCCACGGCCAAGGTGGCCAGGGTGGCCCGGTGCAGCGGCGAGACGGCAAGCCTTCCCCCGGCGACGTTGCGGGCGGCGGCGAAGGCCAGCGCGTAGTCCAGCCCGCGGCGCATGCCGCTGGACGCGGCGGCCGCGTTGTGCAGACGGGTCACCACCACCAGGGTCATCATCCGGGCCAGCCCGCCGTGGGCCGGGTCGCCCAGCGCCATGGCGGTCACGTCGGCCAGGCCGACCTCGGCGGTGGGCAGGGCCCGCGTGCCGAGCTTGTCCTTGAGCCGGTGCACGGTGATCCCGGGCTGATCGCGTTCGATGAGAAACGGTGCCAGGAAACGGGTTCCGCTATCGGCCCCCTCGGGGCGGGCCAGCGCGATGGCGATCGGGGAGTCGATCGCCGAGCAGAACCACTTCTCCCCCGTCACGCGCCAGCCATCCGCGTCGCGGCGGGCCACGGTGCCGGTACCGGAAAGGTCGGAACCGCCGGTGGACTCGGTCATCCACTGCCCGCTGGTGGCGGCCTGCGCCGGGTCGGTGGAGGTCAGCCGATCCAGCCAGGCGTTGGGCTCCCCCAGGCCGCTGATCAGCGCCGCGGCGCCGTCGGACATGGCCACCGGGCAGGAGAAGACCGCCGACTCGGGGCCGTAGAGGTGAAGCAGCGCGTGCTGCAGCACCCGTGACCCGCCCGGCCTATACGGCTCGGCGACCAGCCCGTGGCGGGCTGCGGCCTCGCGCAGCGTCTGCCACCCGGCCGAGGTCTGGATGTGGTTGATGCGCTTGCCCCACGGGTCGTAGCGCACCAGCTCAGGCGGGTGGGCTTCGGCGTCGCGGTGTGCCTGCAGCAGCGGCCCGGTCACGTCGGCGGCCAGCGCCTCGAGCCTGGGCCGGGCGGCCGCGTGGCCCTGTTCGCCCAGGTGCCTTTCCAGCCACGAGCGCAGCAGCCGGTCGCCACCGTAGGGGTCGGCCGGTGGCGGCAGCGTCTGCACGAAACGTCCCATGAGCCGCAGCTTACTTACTCACTCACTTCCAGGCGTCGCGAACCGTGTCGGCAAAGGACTGGGCATCGGCGTCGTCGGCGTATTTGGTACGCGGCCAGAAAAATCCTTTGAGGCCGTCCTTCTTGCGCCGGGGCACCACATGCGCGTGCAGGTGCGGCACGCTCTGGCTGATCCGGTTGTTCATCGCCACGAACGTGCCGTCGGCCTGCAGCCCTTCCTCGACCGCCCGCGCCGCGGCCTGGACGCGTTCGAAGAACGGGCCGACCTCGGGCAGGTCGATCAGCGTTTCGATGTGCGGGCGCGGAATGACCAGCACGTGTCCTTTGAAGACGGGGCGGGTGTCCAGGAACGCCACCACCGCATCGTCGGAGTGAACCATGAACGCGGGTTGCTTGCCTGCGGCAATAGCGCAGAAGAGACATTCCATTCAAAGGTTCATACCATCGTTGAATGTCCTTGCAAACGTTGCCTGCCCCAGCCGGCCCGACCCGGGTTGAGGGCGATCCCGATCGGGTCGGGCTGCTGCTGCCCGGTGTCGGCTATGCACCGGACCGCCCGCTGCTCCATTTCGCGCGAAGCGTGCTGGTCAGCCTGGGATGGACGACGCAGGAGGTGTGGTGGCCGCAGGTGGTGCCGCCGGAGCGGGCCGCGCAACGCGACTGGGTGGACGAACAGCTGCTCGCGGCCCTGCAGGCGGAATCGGCGTCGAAGGTGATCCTGGTGGGTAAGTCGCTGGGCACCTTCGGGGCGCGGGTGGCGGCGCAGCGGCAGCTGCCCGCGATCTGGCTGACCCCGGCGCTCAACCGGGAGGAAAACGTCGCCGACCTGCGCCGGGCCAGCGCGCCCACGCTGCTGATCGGCAGCACCGGCGACCGGTCATGGGTGGCGCAGGAAGCCCGAAATCTGGAGCGCGACTGCCCGGCGATCGCCTACCTGGAGTTCGAGAGCCTCGACCACGCGCTGGAGATCAAAGTGGATCCGGTGCATTCGGTGGAGGTGCTCAAACGGGTGGTGCAGGCGATGGAACGCTTCGTCGGCGATCAGGTCCACACCAGATAGGACACGGTGATGGCCTCACCCGTTCCGGTGATGTTCAGGCGGGCCCAGCGCCCCCCGGAGGTGTGCACGCACAGCCACTGACCGGGGGCCAGACCGGTGATGTCGCGGTCGAGCCGTGCGGTGCTCAGCGACTGGCACGCCTGCTGGCTGGGCATGCCGGACATGCGTTCAAGCCGTTTGCCGTGGTCGGCTGCCTTGAGACTGGTACCGCTGTCGGCCACGATGTCGAGATCGCCGCTGGCCTGACCGGTGTCCAGGTCCACCCCCTGCCCGCTGGCCAGGGTGGCTGTTGCGGTGCGCAGGGCAGCCGATGGTGCTGGCGCGGTGGTGGGCGGCGGCTGTGTGGCCGCGACCGCCTGCTGAGCCGGCGAGGTCTTCGCTGATGGTGCCTCGGTGCCCGAGGCGGGCGCTGTCGAAGGCGAGGCAGGCCCGGCCACCGGTGTGGTGTCCCATCTGCTGACTACGAGCAGGGCGAGGGTGACGACAGCGGCCGCGGCCGCGATGAGAAGGCCGTGGCGGTAGGTCCAGCGCGACGCGGCGGCCGGGCCGCGGCGCGGTGGCGGCGGCTCGATGGCCGGCTCGGCTTGCCGTTGCGCGGCGTTGAGCTCGTGGTAGATCCGCATCCACGCGTCGATCTGCATGCTGTCGTAGTGGCATGCGGCCAGCAGGCCGACGACGATCTGCCAGCTCGGCAACGTCGGCTGGCCCAGCGCCTGGACCACCGCCGCGGGTTCCAGGTCGTAGCCGCGGTCGTGGGCGCGCCCCTGGATCTCCCAGAACGACAGCCCGGAATCGGCCCGCACGTGGCGCAGCAGCTCAACGAACTGCTCCGGAGTGCTGGCGCCGGTCGGGTCTTGCTGCCTGTGCTTGGCCGCCACGAACGCGAATACTAGGCCCGCGAAAACCCGAAGGCATCCGCAGGGCTGTCGCCTCTACCATTTGCGCCGTGTACGAAAACTGGATCTCTTCCGTGGTGCCTGCCCCGTTGACAGGACCTGTCGAGGTGACCAAGGACCGGCCGTGGTCCTTGGTGGCCAAGGTGCCCACCGAGTCGGGGCTGTTCTGGTTCAAGGAGAACCGCGGCCAGACCCTGTACGAGGCGGGCCTGATGCAGGCGCTGTGGCAGTGGGCGCCCGACGCCGTGCTGCAGCCGGTGGCCGTGCACGAGCAGCGGGGCTGGTCGCTGCTGCCCGACGGCGGGCCGACCCTGCGCGAGACCGGCGAGGTCGACTGGCCCGCCATGCTGACCCTTTTCGCCCAGCTGCAACGCGACCTCGCCGGGCGTGCCGACCAGATGCTCGCGCTCGGGGTTCCCGATCATCGGCCGGCGAAGCTGGCGGAGCTGGCCGCGACGCTGCCGATGCCCGAGGGCGCGCTGCCCGTGCTGCAACGGCATTGCGAAGAGCTGGCCGCCAGCGTGATCCCGGCGTCGATCCAGCACGACGACCTGCACGACGGCAACGTTTTCAGCTCGGGCAGGTTCTTCGACTGGGGTGATGCCAGCGTGCAGCACCCGTTCGGGGTGTTGCTGGTGTCGTTGCGGGTCGCCGCCGACAAGCTCGGTGTTGAGGACGGCGACCCCAGCCTGGCGCCGCTGCGCGACGCCTATCTTCGGGTCTGGTCAGATCTGGCTTCGCCTGAGCAGCTGCTGCGCGAGGCCGAGCTGGCCGTGCAGGTGGCCAAGGTGAGCCGGGCGCTGTCGTGGCAGCGGTCGCTGGTCAACGCGACACAGCCGCACGACTTCGGCGACCCGGTCACCGGCTGGCTCGCCGAGCTGCTCGTCAACACGCCGCGCTGAGCCGGCGGCGGCTCGGCGCGGCCGGGGTCAGCTCCAGACGGTGTAGGCGACCTTGAGGGTGTTGCCGACGGCGGTGATGTTCAGGCGGGCCAGGCGCCGCTCGGAGGTGTGCACGCACAACCATTCGCCGACCGCCAGATTGTCGACCCAGTTGTCCCAGTCGCGGTTGGACAGTGCGTCGCAGGACTGCTTGGTCGGCGTGCCGGGGACGTCGGCGAGCTGGCTGCCGTTGCTGCGGGCCAGGGTGTCGCTGTTGAACCGGTAGAAGTCGGGCTCCCCCTCGGTCTGCCCGGTGTCCAGGTCGAAGCCCTGGTTGCCGATCAGCGCCACCACACCGCTGCGCAGCACGCCCGGATCGGCCGGCGGCGGAGGCGGTGGGGGCGGCAGCGGGGCAGGGGGCGCGCTGGTGCGGACGGGCGGCTTGGCCGTGGTGGTCACCGGGGCCGGGGTGGTCGGCGCGGCCGGCTCGGTGGGCGAGGGCAGCACCACGGGCTCGTCGGTGGCGGACGGCTGCGGCTCGGCTTGGCTGGTGCGCGGCGCCGGGACGGTCTGGTCCCCCGCCACGGTGTCGGGCTCGCTGCCGAACAGGTTGAACAGCATCAGCGGTACCACGATCAGAGCGGCCAGCACTGAAGCGGCGATGGCGAAGTGTTTGGGGCCCAGCCGTGAGGGCGTCGCCGGGGCCGTGGCGAGCACCAGCGGCGGCACGATGACCGGCTCGACGTCGAGCGGCTCCTGCACGGCGGTCTCGGCCGGCGGCGCGGCGACCGGCTGCGCCGGGGCGGCCAGGTCGTGGTAGACGCGCATCCACCGGTCGATGGCCATGCCGCCCAGCCCGCAGGCGGTCAGCACCCCGGTGACCGTCTGCCATGGCGGCAGGGTCGGCAGCAGGTCCAGGTCGCGGGCCAGTGTTACCGGGTCGAGGTCGTAGCCGCGCTGCCTGGCGCGCTCTGCGATCTCCACAATGCTCAGACCCGATGCCGCCCGGGCCTGGCGCAGCAGCTGCATGAACTCTTCCGGCGTCCGGGCACGGGACGGATCAAGGTCGTCCTGATTGGATGTTGCCATGTCTTCCTCCCCTGTGTGCTGCGCACCCAGGCGAATATAGGCCCCGCGCCGCGCCGCGGCATCCCGGGTCACTTCGATCTGCGGCCCGCCCGGCGGTAGTCCCTGTTGAGCTGGGCAATCGTGGTCAACGGGATTCCCTTGGGGCACACCGACGTGCACTCGCCGGTGTTGGTGCAGCCGCCGAACCCGGCTTCGTCGTGCGCGTGCAGCATGTCGAGCACCCGTGAGTCCCGTTCGGGCTGGCCCTGCGGAAGCAGGCCCAGGTGGGTGATCTTCGCCGCGGTGAACAGCATGCCCGAACCGTTGGGGCAGGCCGCGACGCACGCCCCGCAGCCTATGCAGGTGGCCGCCTCGAAGGCGTTGTCGGCGTCGGCTTTGGGCACCGGCATCGCGTGAGCGTCGGGGGCCGACCCGGTGGGTGCGGAGATGAACCCGCCGGCCGCGATGACCCGGTCGAAGGCGCTGCGGTCGACGACGAGATCCTTGACCACGGGGAAGGCGCGGGCCCGCCACGGCTCGATGTCGATGACCTGGCCGTCCTTGAAGTGGCGCATATGCAGCTGGCAGGTGGTGGTGGCCTTCTGTGGCCCGTGCGGTACACCGTTGATGACCAGAGAGCACATGCCGCAGATGCCTTCGCGGCAGTCGTGGTCGAAGGCGACCGGCTCCTCGCCCTGCACGGTGAGCTGTTCGTTGAGCACGTCGAGCATTTCCAGGAACGACATGTCCGGCGACACGTCGTGCAGCGTGTAGCCGACCATCTTGCCGCGCTCGCCGGGCGACGCCTGCCGCCAGATCCTCAGGTTCAGTTTCATTTACTTGTAGCTCCGGGTGGACGGCTGGACGTAGTCGAAGGTCAGATGTTCCTTGTGCAGCACGGGTTTGCCGCCGGTGTGCTCCCACGCGGCGACGTAGCTGAAGTGTTCGTCGTCGCGCTGGGCCTCGCCGTCGGCGGTCTGCGACTCGGCGCGGAAGTGCCCGCCGCACGATTCGGTGCGGTGCAGGGCGTCGATGCACATCAGCTCGGCCAGCTCGAAGAAGTCCACCACCCGCCCGGCGCGCTCCAGCGACTGATTGAGATCGTCGCCGGAGCCGGGAACATTCACCCTCCGCCAGAACTCTTCACGCAGGTCGCCGATGAGCGTGATCGCCTTGCGCAGCCCGGTGTCGGTGCGTTCCATGCCGCAGTAGTCCCACATGATCTGGCCCAGCTCGCGGTGGAACGAGTCGACTGTCCGGTCGCCTTGCACGGCAAGCAGTTTGGCCAGGCGTGCGCGGACCTCGCCGGCGACGCCGTGGTCGGTCACGGGCGGGAACGGGCCGGCCGCCAGGTAGTCGCCGATGGTGTTGGGCAGCACGAAATAGCCGTCGGCCAGCCCCTGCATGAGCGCCGACGCGCCGAGGCGGTTCGCGCCGTGGTCGGAGAAGTTGGCCTCGCCGATGACGAACAGGCCGGGGATGGTGGCCTGCAGGTCGTAGTCGACCCACAGCCCGCCCATCGTGTAGTGCACGGCCGGGTAGATGCGCATCGGGGTGGTGAACGGGTCCTCGCCGGTGATCCGCTCGTACATCTGGAACAGGTTGCCGTACTTGGCATCCACCGCGTCGCGTCCCAGCCGGGCGATGGCGTCGGCGAAGTCCAGATAGACCCCGAGCCCGCCCGGGCCTACTCCCCTGCCCTCGTCACAGACGTTCTTCGCCGCCCGGCTTGCGATGTCTCTGGGTACCAGGTTGCCGAACGCCGGATACAGACGCTCCAGGTAGTAGTCGCGTTCGCCCTCCGGGATGTCTTGCGGGGCGCGATTGTCGTCTTTGGACACCGGCACCCAGACCCGGCCGTCGTTGCGCAGCGACTCCGACATCAGCGTGAGTTTCGACTGGTGCTCGCCGGAGACCGGGATGCAGGTCGGGTGGATCTGCGTGTAGCACGGGTTGGCGAACAGGGCCCCGCGGCGGTGCGCCCGCCACGACGCGGTCACGTTGCAGCCCTTGGCATTGGTGGACAGGAAGAAGACGTTGCCGTAGCCGCCGGTGGCCAGCACGACCGCGTCGGCGAACTCCGCCGACACCTCGCCGGTGACCAGGTCGCGCACCACGATGCCGCGTGCCCTGCCGTCGGCCACGATCAGGTCGAGCATCTCGTGTCTGGTGTGCATTTGCACCGTACCCGCCGAAATCTGTCGCTCTAAAGCTTGGTAGGCGCCCAGCAGGAGTTGCTGGCCGGTCTGGCCACGGGCGTAGAAGGTGCGCGAGACCTGGGCGCCGCCGAAGGAGCGGGTGTCGAGCAGGCCTCCGTATTCGCGGGCGAACGGCACGCCCTGCGCCACGCACTGGTCGATGATCTGCACCGAGATCTGGGCCAGCCGGTGCACGTTGGATTCGCGGCTGCGAAAGTCGCCGCCCTTGACCGTGTCGTAGAACAGCCGGTGGATCGAGTCGCCGTCGTTGCGGTAGTTCTTGGCCGCGTTGATGCCGCCCTGCGCCGCGATGGAATGGGCGCGCCGCGGCGAGTCCTGGTAGCAGTAGGACTTCACGCGGTAGCCGAGCTCGCCGAGGGTGGCCGCCGCCGACCCTCCGGCCAGGCCGGTGCCCACCACGATCACGGTGAGCTTGCGCTTGTTGGCCGGGTTGACCAGCTTGGCGCTGAAACGTCTGGTGTCCCAGCGGGTTTCGATCGGCCCCGAGGGCGTCTTGGTGTCGGCGATCTCGTCGCCCTCGGTGAAAAGACGATCAGGCATCGTCACTCCTTTCGGTGGCGCGTGAGCATGTCGCGCAGCTTCGCGAGGGCGCCGCCGGCCACGGCCACCCCGATGAGGGCGGCGAACAGGGCGAAGACCGCACCGATCCCGATGATGGCGGCAAGGATGAACAGGCCGGTGATCACTCAGATCACCCCGAAGGTGGCCGCATATGGGACAGCGAGGAAGCCCGCGCAGACCAACAGACTGACCGCGAGCGCGGCTGGGCGGGAGGACTTCAGTCCGAGGGTCTGCAAGGCGCTCCAGATGCCGTGGCGCAGATGGAATCCGAGTGTGATCACGGCCAGGGTGTAGAAGGCGGTGACGTACCAGCGGCCGGGCGCGAAGTCCTGCGCCACCGCGGCGTAGGCGCTGCCGTCCTCAGCGACCGGGTTGAGGTCGCGGGTGGTCAGGTCGAGCACGTGGTAGACGACGAACAGCGCGATGATCACCCCGCCCCAGCGCATGGTGCGCGCGGCATAGCTGCCCTGCACCGGCGGGCGGTGCGCGTAGCGAACGGGCCGGGCGCGGCGGGCGGCGACGGTCAGCGCGGTCGCCGCCCAGAGGTGCCCGGCTATCGCGGCCAGCAGCACCACCCGCTGCACCCACAGGTAACCGCCGAAGGGCAGCACCGGCTCGCCGATCTCGCGCAGCCAGTGGGCATAGGAGTCGAAAGCCGCCGACCCGAAGAAGATCTTGAGATTGCCGGCCATGTGCGCGAGCAGGAATCCGACCAGCAAGGCCCCGGTCACCGCCATGATGATCTTTTTACCCACAGATGACCTGGTCAGCTCCACACCTGCGAGCAAAACATGAGAACGCGATGGCGTCCAATGCATCGTGATTGCAGTTCCGATAGGCGTAGGCTATGCCGGTGCAGCTGCAGCAGCTCCGATACTTCCTGGCGGTCGCCGAGACCAGGCATTTCACTCAGGCCGCCGAGCTGACCGGTGTGAGCCAACCCTCACTGAGCAAACAGATCCATGTCCTTGAGGCCGAGCTGGGCGCGACCCTGTTCACGCGGGTGCGCGGCAACGTCACGCTGACCGCGGCCGGCGAGGCTTTGCTGCCGCGGGCCCGGCGCATCATCGCCGACCTGGAGACCGCCCGCCTGGAGGTGGAGGAGCTGGTCGGGGTCAGCCGCGGGCGGCTGCGCCTGGGCGCGACCCCGAGCCTGTGCACGAGCTTGGTCGCCCCGGTGCTGCGCCGCTATCAGGAGACCTATCCGGGGGTTCGCCTGCACGTGGAGGAGGGCGGCTCCGACGACCTGGTCGGCAAGCTCAGCCGCGGCCAGCTCGACCTGGCCCTGATCGTGCTGCCCGACACCGGCACCGACCCGGCCCTGATCACCGAGCCGATCCTGCGCGAAAGCCTGGTCATCGCCTCGTCGCAGCCGCTGACCTGGCCCGCCTCCCCCGCCGCGCTGGTTGGGCCTGCCGCCCCTGCAGAGCGCCCTGCTGATGCCACGCGGGTCGCGCGGGCTGGGCCTGATTCCCCTGCCGCCGGGCTGGCTGGGCGCGCTGGCGGTGCCGCGCGGGTGGGGCTGGCTTCCCGTGGCGGTGGCGCGGTGGGTGGGGCGGTGCCGTTGGTGGCGTTGCGGGATGAGCCGATGGTGATGTTCCGGGCGGGGTATAACCTGCGCGATGCGACCCTGGAAGCATGCCGGCGCAACGGGTTCGAGCCCACTTTCGCCATCGAGGGCGGCGAGATGGATGCGGTGCTCAGCTTCGTCCAGGCTGGGCTCGGGGTGGCTCTGGTGCCGTCGATGGTGCTCGCGTCCCGGCCCGGCTTGTACGCCACAGCCCTTGCCGCGCCAGGGATCCAGCGCACCATCGCGCTGGCCCATCGCCGCGACGTCACCCCGACGCATGCCGCGCGGGCGGTGCGCGGTGTGCTGCACGCGTATCTGACCGAGGCCATGGCGTGGGACACCCTGCCGGCCGGGGTGCAGACCGTCTAGGCAACGCGGCCGAAACATGGCCGCCATAGTCTGAAAGCCGTGTTGATCAGAGAGATGACGGTGGCCGACGCCCACGAGGTGCTGGCCATCTACCAAGCCGGACTGGACACCGGCAACGCCAGCTTCGACACCACCGCCCCCGACTGGAACTCCTTCGACAAGTCGCGGCTGCCGCAGCATCGCCTGGTGGCGGTGGGCGACGACGGCGCCATCCTGGGCTGGGTGGCGGTGCGGCAGGTCTCCCCCAGGCCGGTCTACGCCGGGGTGCTCGAGCACAGCGTCTACATCGCCGCGCATGCACGCGGTCAAGGCATCGGCAAGGCGCTGCTGCTGGCGCTGATCGCCTCCACCGAGGAGGCCGGGGTGTGGACTTTGCAATCAGGAGTGTTCCCGGAGAACACGGCAAGCCTGGCGCTGCACGAGAAATGCGGCTTCCGGGTGGTCGGCGTCCGCGAGCGGGTCGCCAACCATCACGGCACGTGGCGCGACGACATCATGGTGGAACGGCGCAGCCCGGTGATCACCTAGGCCTGGACCTGGCCCACCACTCCGGTGGTCAGGCTGTAGCGGCCGCCGGTGACCATGGCGCCCGATCCGGCGATGACCGGGTCGGCGCGCAGCGCGGTCACGGTCAGCTGCACCTGGGCCGCCACCGTGGCGTCGATCCTCTCGTCGCGGGAAAGACTTTGGTGGAACGAGTTTTTCGCCATCTGGTAAGCGGGCGTGATCGCGGCCACGACCCGGTCGAGTTGTCCTGGCGGGCGCAGCCCGTCCTCCAGGTATTCGATGGTGGCCCGTACCGCCCCGCAGCCGGTGTGCCCGAGCACGAACACCAGCGGGGTGCCGTGCGCGGGGCCGTACTCGACGCAGCCGGTGATCAGCGGGTCGAGGGCCTGACCTGCGGTGCGTACCACGAAAAGATCGCCGAGGTCCTGATCGAAGACGTACTCGGGCGGCACCCGGGAGTCGATGCAGCTGAACACCACAGCGAAAGGGTGCTGGCCGCCGGCGACTCGACGTCGCCGGTCGGCGGCAGGATCGCGGTGAAGTGGTTCACCGCGAACCCATCGTTTGTTTCCGGACATGAGCCGGGTGAGCGCCAGACGAGGCTCGGGTGGATTGTCTAGCTCGTACGCCGCCGCCGGAACGGCGATCAAACCTGTTCCGGCAGCGGCTATAGACGCCCCCAGCAGTTTCCTGCGGGCGACCATCGAAATAATCAGATGGGGCGGACCGCGTCGGCCTGGGGACCCTTGGGCCCCTGGGTGACCTCGAACTCAACCCGCTGGTTCTCCTCCAGGGACCGGTAGCCGCTGGATTGGATGGCAGAGAAGTGGACAAACACGTCAGGACCATTGTCCTGCGCGATGAAGCCGAAACCCTTTTCGGCGTTGAACCACTTCACGGTGCCCTGTGCCATGGTGTTTTCTCCTCAAAAGCTCGCTCGCCAGCCCGCACCGTGCGGGCCGCCAGCTTCCTCCAAGCCTAGGTCCACATGCCTGCCCGCGGCGACATTGGGGCGATCAGCGTGTCCGCTAAAGCTCGGATACAACTATGTCGACGCGGTTGCCGTCGCGTTGCGCGGTGTACTTCAGCTCACGCAACGCGCCCATCAGCTCGTCGAGGTTGCGCGGCACGATCCCGGAGGTGGCCAGGTCGCGTACCAGGCGGCCCTTGGTGGCCTTGTTGAAGTGGCTGACCACGGTACGGGTGACGGCCCCGCCGACGACCCGTTCGTGCAGCACGCGGATGGCGGCGTGCGGCCCGGCCGGCTGCCACATCGCCGCGTACGGGCCGGAGCGCAGGTCGATGACCAGGCGTTTGCCGGTCAGGCCGGCCAGCGCGGCGGGCAGGGCCTTGCGCCAGAACGTCCCGACGCCGCCCACGCCGGGCAGGCTCACCCCGGCCGCGCAGCGGTAGGCGGGGATCCGGTCGTCGATGCCGACCACGCCCCACAGTCCGGAGAAGACCAGCAGGCTGCGCCGCATCAGTTTGCGGGCGGCCGGGCTGAGCGTGGCCAGGTCGAGGGCCTCGTAGAGCACGCCGGTGTAGATCTGCGCCGCGGTGGCGGTGGGGGCCGTGTGCAGGCCGGTGTTGCGTTTCACCTCGTCGGCCTGGCCCGCGCTGAGCCCTAGCGCGGTGCGGGCGGCAGTGTCGTCTTTGGACGAACACAGCGCGACCAGGCTGTCCAGGACCCGCTGCCGGGCCGGGGCCAGCGCGGGCAGCGTCAGCGACGCGAGGTCGAGCGGCTTGCCGCGCCGGGGCGCGGTCTTGCCTTCCGACGGCGGCAACAGGATGAACACCGGGTCAGTTTAAACAGCCCTTGACAGCCTCAGTTATTCTCAATCCGAGTTGTTCTACCAATGAGAAGGACTGGCGTGTGAACGAGCGGGAATTCCTGGAAAACTACGATCCGCGCGCGTTTGAGCCGCTGGCCGTCACCGTCGATGTGGTCACCCTGACCATTCGCGAGGGCCGGCTCAAGGTCCTGCTCGTGGAGCGCGGCGAGCCGCCCTTCGCCGGAAGGCGCGCCCTGCCCGGCGGCTTCGTGCGCGACGACGACCTCGACAACGCGGCCCGCCGGGAGCTGGCCGAGGAGACCGGGTTGCTGCCCCGGGTGCATCTGGAGCAGCTGGCCAGTTTCGGCGATCCCGGACGCGACCCGCGGATGCGGGTGGTGTCGGTGGCCTATCTGGCCTTCGGGCCCAGCCTGGCCGATCCGGTCGCCGGCGGCGACGCGGCCACGGCCCTGTGGGCCGACGTCGACGCCGCCGGTCCGCTGGCCTTCGACCACGACCGGATCCTGGCCGCCGGGCTGGAACGGGCCCGCTCCAAGCTGGAGTACACGCCTTTGGCCACGGCCTTCGTCGGCGACGAGTTCACCATTTCCGAGCTGCGCAGCGTCTACGCGGCGGTGTGGGGCGAGGACCTGCACGCGGGCAACTTCCATCGCAAGGTGCTGTCGGTGCCCGGTTTCGTGGAGAGCACCGGCGCCACCACCGAACGCAGCAGCCAGCGCGGCGGGCCCAGGGCTCGGCTTTATCGCGCCGGCGACGCCCGCATCCTGCACCCGGCGTTGCTTCGCCCGGCCCGCGAGGAGGAGGTGCGGTGACGTTTCTGCACGCGGTGGAGCAGGTCAACGCGGCACGCAGCGCGCAGGATCTGTTCGGCGGCACCGATGCCGGGCACCGGTACCGCACGATGGCCAAGCTGCTGCATCCCGACACCGCCCCGGCCGGGCAGCTCCGGCTGGCGCGGGAGGCGTTCGCCAGGCTTGCGTTGCTGTGGGAGCAGTACCGGCGCGGGGAACGCAAACTTTACGAGGGCGACATCGCCCACCTCTACTCCGCCGACGGCGGGGCGGCGCTGCGCAAGATGCCCCGCCGGGCGCGTGACAACGATCTGATGCAGCGCGAGGCGCAGGCACTGTCGGCTTTGGAGCGTCACGGCGAGGACCGCCATCGGGCCTACGCACCGTTGCTGCTCAACAGTTTCCGCCAGCGCGACCCGGACACCGGGGTGCAGCGGGTCGTCAACGTGCTGCAGCACCTGCCCGGCTTTGTCAGCCTGGCCCTGGTCGCCCGCTGCTACCCGCAGGGGGTGCCGGCCCGCGACGCGGCGTGGATGTGGCGGCGGCTGCTGGTGGCGCTGGGCTACGCGCACCGGGCTGGTGTCGTGCACGGCGCGGTGGTTCCCGAACATGTGCTCATCCATCCCGGCGAGCACGGGCTGGCCCTGGTCGACTGGTGCTATTCGACGCGCGGCGACGAGCCGATCCCGGCCATGGTGGGTGGGCGGCTGGACCTGTATCCGCCGGAGGTGGCGCAGCGGCGGGTGGCTGGGCCTGGTACCGACATATATCTGGCGGCAAAGTGCATGAGCTGGCTGATGGGCGCGCACACGCCGGGCGCCCTGCGCCGCTTCGTCAAGGGCTGCACGATCCCCTACGCCAAGGCACGCCCGCAGGACGCCTGGCGTCTGCTGGCCGAGCTCGACGATCTGCTGCACCAGCTTTACGGCAAGCGAACCTTCCGGCCCTTCACCCTCTAGGAGAGAACATGGGAAGCGGAAAATGGTCCACCGACGTCTATGACGCCACCGCCCGTTACCGCAGGGCAAGCGGCGCAAGCGCTTTCGCCTACAGCGATTCGGGCGCGCTTTATGTGCACGACGCGCTCAACCCTTACGGGGTCGCCGCTCGGGAGAGCCGCGACAGCGACGAGCACCCGCGCTCGACGCCGATCGCGGTGCTCTTCGACGTGACCGGGTCGATGGGTCACGTGCCGCGCAAGCTTCAGACCAAACTGCCCGAGCTGTTCGGTCTGTTGCTGCGCAGGGACTACTGCACCGACCCGCAGATCATGTTCGGCGCGATCGGCGACGCCACGTGTGACAACGCGCCGCTGCAGGTGGGCCAGTTCGAGTCGGACAACCGGATGGACGACGATCTGGGCCGCATCCTGCTCGAAGGCGGCGGTGGCGGGCAGCGCACCGAGTCCTACGAGCTGGCCATGTATTTCATGGCCCGGCACACCACGCTGGACTGCCTGCAGAAGCGGGGCCGGCGCGGCTATCTGTTCATCATCGGTGACGAGATGGCCTACGGCCGGGTCAAGCCGGCCGAGGTGCACGGGGTGATCGGCGACACGATGACCGAACCGTTGTCGCTCAAGGCGATCCTGACCGAGCTGCAGCGCAAGTTCGACGTGTACTTCATCCTGCCGGCGGCGGCCGGTCACGGCGGCGACTCGCAGATCCTCGGGTTCTGGCGCAAGCTGTTGGGGCAGAACGTCATTGCCCTGGACGACCTGGACGCGGTCTGCGAGACGATCGCGCTGACGGTGGGCCTGGGCGAGGAGGCCATCGACCTGGCCGAGGGTCTGGAGGATCTGGCCGAGGTCGGTTCGGCGGCCGGGGTGGCGGTCGGCAAAGCGCTGGCGCGGCTGGGTTCTGGCGGCGAGGCGGTGGTCAGGGCGGCGGCTCCGGCCGACCTTGACGACGCACAGCCTTGGGACGGCTTGGTACGGCTGTGAGCTTTAGGCACACTCTCGTCGTGGACCTGGGCTACGGCGACGCGGGCAAGGGCACCATGGTGGATTGGCTCTGCGCGGACCGGGCCGAACGCGGCCAGCGGGTCACGGCGGTCGTGCGGTTCAACGGGGGCGCGCAGGCGGCCCACAACGTGGTGACGTCCTCCCGTGTGGGTGTGCCAGGGCGTCACCACACCTTCGCCCAGTTCGGGTCGGGCACCCTGCACGGGGTGCCCACCCACCTTTCCCGTTACATGGTGGTCGATCCGCTGGCGCTACCCGGCGAGGCCGATCACCTGCGGCGCCTCGGTGTGCCAGACCCCTTCGCGCTGCTGAGCGTGGACCGCTCGGCGTTGCTGAGCACACCGTGGCACCGGGCGGCCAACCGCGTGCGGGAGGTGCGCCGCGGGGCGGATCGGCACGGCTCCTGCGGCATGGGGGTGGGTGAGACGGCCGCTTTCGCCCTGTCCTTTCCCGACGATGCGCCGCGCGCCGGGGACGCCCGCTCCCCGGCCGTGTTGCGCCGCAAGCTCGCCGCGGTCCGCGATCGGCTCGCCGCGGAGCTGGGCCCGCTCGATGTTCCGCCGCTGCCCGATGTGGCCGAGGCGTTCCTGGCCTTCGGCCGCGCCGTGACGCTGGTGGACTCCAGCCGCGATGTCCTGAAAGGACGGTGTGTTTTCGAAGGGGCGCAAGGGGTTCTGCTCGACGAGTGGCGCGGCTGGCATCCGTTCACGACGTGGTCGACGACGACTTTCGACAATGCGCTGGCGCTGCTGGCCGAGGCGGGCCAGGCCGGCGATGCGCTGCGGCTGGGGGTGGTGCGCAGCTATACCACCCGGCACGGGGCCGGTCCGCTGGTCACCTATGACGCCGCGCTGACCGCGGCGCTGCCCGACCCGCACAACGGGCACGGGGCGTGGCAGGGCGCTTTCCGGGTCGGCTATTTCGACGCGGTGGCCCACCGTTACGCGATCGAGGTGTGTGGCGGTGTCGACGCGCTGGCGGTCACCCACATGGATGTGGCCAGGCGGCGGCGTCTGAAAATGTGCTTGTCCTACCGCGATTTCGGGCCGCTGACGCCGGGTGAGTTCGGTGATCTGGCCTATCAGGAGAAGCTGACCGGGCGGCTGGCGCAGGCGGTGCCGGTTTACGGCGACTTCGCCGATGTGGGCGAGGCGCTAGGGGCGCCGGTGATGGTGGAAAGCTACGGGCCGGCCTACCTGGACAAGGTCGCGTTCAGGTAGGCCGGGTTTCCGCGTTGCCGCTATCCGGTGGCGCGGTTTATCCGGTGGCGCGGTGGGCGAACAGGCCGCCGCGGGCGGACAGCACCAGTCCGTAGCCGGGGATGACCATGGTGGGGGCGATCGCGACGCTGGTCACCTTGTCCTTGCCGGTGCGCGCGTCGAGGATCACCGGGCCGTTGCCGCCCGCCGTGGCGTAGATCATTCCTCGGCGTACCGACACCACCGTCGGCATGATCCGGTCGGCGGATTTGTCGGGCAGCTCCCACAGGGCTTTGCCGTTGGTGGCGTCGATCGCGGTCACGTGCTGGGTGTAGTTCCAGCACACGATGAGCGCCTCGGTGTCGTGCACGCAGGTGTGGCTGTTCGGCATGGTGGCTTTGACCGTGCCGGTCTTGGTTTCCAGCAGCCGGGTCGAGGTCGAACCGGCGACGGTGACCAGGCCGGCGCCGAGGGGGTCGATGCGGTCGAACGGGTCGGCGTTGCTCCACGCCTCTTTGCCGTCGGCTGCGGCGCGTCCGGAAACCTTGCGCCCGGCGGTGCTGGTGGCGGTGCCGACCACGGTCGTGCCGTCGAGGGCGGCCGGGCGGAAGTCGGCCGCGCCCCACCTCTGGGCGCCGGTCTTGGCGTCCAGCACGATGGCGCTGTTGTCGATGGCCAGCACGACGTGGTCGTTGGTGGCGGCCACGATGCTGGGTGGGGAGAAGATGCTGAAGCGGGTGGCCGCGCCGGCGGGCATCTTGTCGTCGTCGAGGTCGACGGTCCACAGGCGGGTGCCGTCGGCGGCTTCCAGGGCGATGACCCGCAGCAGCTCACGGTCGCCTTGGGTGCCCGTGCCTTTGAGGCGGGCCAGGTAGCTGATGAACAGGCGGGGTTTGCCGTCGAGTACGGCCACGCGCAGTGGGCCCCACCGGTCGGTCATGGAGTCGGTCGCGATCGGCTTGGACCAGCGTGGCCGCCCGGCGTTGAGGTCGGCGGCCACCAGGCTGGGGATGTCGGTGGCCGACGGGTCGTCGCGCAGGTAGTAGGCGGTGTCGCCGTAGACGGCGAACTGGCCGTCGGCCGGTTCGCCCAGGGCCACGCCGTCACGGTCGAAGGCCAGCGCCGGGTCGGGTACGGCCGGTTTGGCCGGGCTCGCCGTGGGCTGGGGGGTGCTTGCCGTGGGGGTGGGGGCTGTACCGGGTGAGTTGGGGGTGTTGCACGCTGCGACGGCCAGCCCGGTGACAGCCGCCAGCACGATGCGTTCGAGTCGCCACATGCGCAGCTGGTACCCCGGGCGGGGCCAATCCAACCCCCACCGGCGTCGGTGGGGGCTGGCATGATGGCTTACGTGGAATATGTCCCGCCGCCGTTGCCGCGGCCCACACTGTCCTATGCCAACTGTTACGTCTCCGAGCCGGCCGGCTATCGGCCGCTTCACCTGGACCTTCACGTGCCGCCCGGCGACGGCCCGTTCCCGGTGGTGCTGTGGATCCACGGCGGAGGGTGGATGTCGGGCAGCCGGGTGATGCTGCCGGAGTCGGTGGCGCCGTTCGGTTTTCACGAGCGCATGGTCGGGCGTGGCTATGCGGTGGCCGATGTCGACTATCGGCTGGCGGTCGAGGCCAGCTATCCTTCGCAGCTGGTCGATGTCCAGTCGGCGATTCGCTGGCTGCGCCACTTTTCCGGCCCGCTGCGCCTGGACCCGGCCCGCTTCGCGACGCTGGGTGAGTCGGCCGGGTCGCACCTGGCGATGATGGCCGCTTTGGCCGGTGAGGGTGAGCTCGCCATTCAGGCGATGGTCAACTGGTACGGGCCGGCGCACCTGTTGCTGCCCGGCACCGACGATCCCGGTAGCAACATTGCCATCCTGCTCGGTGGGCCGCTGAGTTCCCGCAGCGAGTTCGCCCGGTGGGCCAGCCCGCTGTACAACCTGCATGAGCTGGCCCCGCCGCTGCTCAGCGTGCACGGCACCGACGATGAGACGGTGCCGTTCGAGCACGCGGTGCTGTTGACCGAGGCGATGCGGGAGCTGGGTTTGCGCGCCGATCTGATCGCCGCGCAGGATGCCGGGCACTGTTTCACCGGACACCAAGACATCGGGGGCCTGATCGAGTCGTGCATCGATTTCCTCGATGACGTGCTCAAGTAGTCCGCCGTCATGCCTGAGGCGTTGACGGTCCTGGTGGCGATGGCCGCCGTCGTTGCGGTGCTCGCCGCAGCTTTTGCGTGGCGGGCCCGCCGTATGGGCCGGCCGCCCGATGCGCTGACCGATCACATGGTGGAGGTGTACCAGGTCAACAGCGCGCCGGGCGAGGAGGAGATGGAGCGGTTCATGTATGCCCAGTGCGGCGAGGTGGGCTGTGAGTTTCTGGAGTTCGCCGACCCGGGCGCGGCCGATGAGGAGGCCAGCTTGCGGGCCAAGGTCGCGGTGCACACCACCAAGCAGTCGCCGGTGATCCAGATTTACGTGTGACGGTGCCCGCCGTGCTGATGGTCGGCCTTGCCGGGCTCGCTGTGGCGGTGTTCGGCGCGGCGGTGGTGGCGGATGAGGTGGTGGTGGTCTTTGCCGTCGCGGCTGAAAGGCTCGGCGTGCACGATGGCGGCGGTGAGCCGGGGCACGGCGTGGATGAGGTCGTGTTCGCAGGTGTGGGCGATTGTGTGGGCCTGCACCACGGTGGTGTCGTCGGCGACCGAGATTTCGCATTCGGCGCGCAGCTGGTGGCCGATCCAGCGCAGCCGCACTTCGCCGACGGCGAGCACTCCGGGGGTGGCGGCCAGGGTCTGTTCGACTTTGTCCACTATGGACGGGTCGACGGCGTCCATGAGGCGCCGGTAGATCTGGCGGGCCGCGTCCTTGAGCACGAACAGGATCGCTACGGTGATCAGCAGCCCGACGACGGGGTCGGCCCATTGCCAGCCCAGCGCGAGCCCGCCCGCGCCCAGCAGCACGGCCAGTGAGGTGAATCCGTCTGTTCTGGCGTGCAGGCCGTCGGCGACCAGGGCGGCCGAGCCGATGCGTTTTCCTACGTTTATCCGGTACCGGGCGACAAGCTCGTTGCCCGCAAAGCCGATGACGCCGGCGGCGGCGACCGCCCACAGGTGCGAGACCTGGTGCGGGTGCAGCAGCCTTTGGACGGCCTCGTATCCGGCGACCGCCGCGGACACGGCGATGAACACCACGATGACGATCCCGGCGAGGTCTTCGGCGCGTCCGTAGCCGTAGGTGTAGCGGCGGTTGGCGGCGCGCCGCCCGACGAGGAAGGCGATGCCCAGCGGGATGGCGGTCAGCGCGTCGGCGAAGTTGTGCAGGGTGTCGCCCAGCAGCGCCACCGATCCGGAGAAGAACACCACCACGGCTTGCAGCACGGCTGTGGCGAAAAGGACGGCCAGCGAGATCCACAGTGCCCGGATGCCTTCGGCGGAGGCCGACAGCTGGCTGTCCACCTTGTCGGCGGTGTCGTGGGAGTGCGGCGTCAGCAGGTGTTGCACGCGGTGTTTGAACCGGTGCCAGGCCGAGGTGTTCACCCATCGAATCCTACGGAGTGCGGGAGATCGCCGCGCCGTCGGCGATGATCTCCCGCGTCCGTGGCCGGTCAGTTCGAGTAGGTGATGGTGGGGCTGATCGAGCCGGTGTGGTAGACACCCGACGAGGTGTAGATCGCCACTTGGACGAAGACCCGGTAGATCCGGTTGGGCAGGCTGTCGGTCGGCCGCGTCCAGCAGCAGTAGCGGCCGGTGTAGGTGAGCCGCTGGTTGGAGGCCATCAGCTGGCCGTAGCCGTCGACGAAGATCCAGACGTAGTAGGTGTAGTAGGACGAGTCCGGGACCTTCTTGAAGTAGAAGTCCGCCCGCACGCTGTTGCCGTTGTCGCCGAAGTTGACGCAGGCGCTCACGGTGCCGTTGGCGTTGTCGCATCCGCCCCAGGCCGCGGAAGCCGGCGCCGCCAGGGCGACCGTGCTGCCCCCGGT
The DNA here is from genome assembly GCF_016862955.1 of Rhizocola hellebori. Classification (GTDB taxonomy): domain Bacteria; phylum Actinomycetota; class Actinomycetes; order Mycobacteriales; family Micromonosporaceae; genus Rhizocola; species Rhizocola hellebori. Next base: position 101,492 of record NZ_BONY01000011.1, read on the forward strand.
CAGCATGGCGGCCACCAGCAGGCCGCGCAGAAATCGGTGCCAGAACCGGCTTGCCCGCGCAGTGTCTGGCTGCTTCAAAGGAGTGGCATTCATGGACGCGACGGTAGGAGGCCGGCCTATGCGCAATCTCTGCGAAACCTCTTCCGCGAGTTTGGCTGTGGGAAGGTTCCAACCTGGGCGGCGGCGGTGGCGTTTGGGGTGGCGTGTTGGACGACGATGACGGCTTCCGGGAGTTCGTGCGAGCGCGGTTAGGGCCGCTGTCGCGGGTCGCCTACCTGCTTACCGGGGACCACCACGGCGCTGAGGATCTGCTGCAGAGCGCGCTGATCAAACTGGCGGGCCGGTGGAAGCGGCTGGCGGCCGAGGGCTATCCCGAGGCGTATCTGCGCAAGGTGCTTTACCACGAGCATGTTTCGGCCTGGCGCAGTCGTGCGCGCCGGCCGGAGGTGAGCATCTTGCCGCTGGCCGACCGGGCCGCGCACACCGACGAGGCCGCCGATGTGGTGCGCCGGTTGGTGCTTCGCCAGGCGCTGGACAAGCTGACCCGCAAGCAGCGGGCGGTGCTGGTGTTGCGCTTCTTCGAGGATCTGTCCGAAGCCGATACGGCGCAGGCGCTGGGGTGCTCGGTCGGCACGGTCAAGAGCCAGACCAGCTATGCCTTGGGCCGGCTGCGTGTCGTCGCCCCGGAACTGGCTCAGCTGATGGAAGAGAAGGCGTTGCGATGACGGGGTTGAGCGAGCTTTTCCACGACTTGGCCGATGAGGCGAAGTTCTACGACGTGACCGAGGGGGCGTTGCGCGGTGCCAGGCGGCGTCGCCGGGCGCGTCTGGCCGCGGCGCCGGTCGCGGTGGTGTCGGTGGCCGCCGTGGTGGTGGCCGGGCTGACCGCGCGGGCCGACTCCCGCCCCGGCCCGGGGCCGCAGGCCACCCCGTCGGTGACGGCCAGCCCGGCGCGGGTGCTGCCCGAAGCCTGTGTGCCGCAGGTGTTGCCGCTGGCCGACGGTTACACCCAGGGGATGGTGGTGGGCGGCGATCCGACCGGGCGGTTGCTGGTGGGATCGCTTGATGTGAGCCGTGAGCGCACCCGCTCGGTGATCTGGGCCGACGGGAAGATCCAGCTGCTGTCGCCACCTGGCACCGAGTTCGGTGTGACCGACATCAACTCTTCGGGCACGGCGGTGGGCAACAGCCTCGACGGGCCCCAAGGCAAGGAGGTGTCGGTGGCCTGGGTTTTGCACGATGGCCAATACACCACGCTCAAGGGCGAGGCGGCGCAGGCGTATGCCATCAACAGCCATGGCGTGATCGTCGGCAATGTCAAAGGCAAACCGGCCGTGTGGCGCAGCCTGACCGCCGAGCCGCAGCTGCTGCAGACCAACGCCCCCGCCGCGGCCGTCTACGTCGGCGCCGCCTACGACATCGACGACGACGGCTACATCACCGGGCGGGTGGACACTCCTCGCATGTCGCCGGCGCTGTGGCGACCTGACGGCACTCTCGACTCGCTGCCCGATGCGGTGGACTTGGCCGCCATCAGCAACGGCTGGGTGCTGGGCACGAGCAGATCCGGGCCTGCCCGCTGGAATCTGCGTACCAGGCGGATGGATCCGATCAGCCAGGCCGGCCTCACCCGGATCAATGCGCAAGGCTGGATGGCCGGCATCCATTCGTACAAGAAGGTGATGCTGGTCGCCGAGAACGAGGCGCTTCAGCTGCCCGTCCCGGCGGGGGTGCCGACCGAGCAGGCTGCGATGACTTTCCTGAGCGACGACGGTCTCACGCTGGCCGGATGGTACGGCGGCGACCCCACTGGGGACGAGGTCGTCGCCGTACCGGTGATGTGGCGCTGCGCGTCAGCAAGCACCACGGCGTCGCGTTAGTAGAGGTCCTTGTAGTAGATGGACAGCCGCACCATCCGCGACGGGTCGTTGCCGCCGATGGTGTGGGTGAACAGGCTCTTGTTCTTGCAGTAGGGGTCGGTGGCGCGTTCTATGTTCAGGTCGCACCAGATGTAGTTGTAGGGGCCGGAGACCCGGGCCAGGATTTCCATGTGGGCGTACATAGTGGGGATGAGCTGGCCGGAGTCGTACTGCACTTTGTGTCCGACCAGCATGTCGGCCGGGACCGCGGTGGGGGAAAGAATGACGAGGTCGTCGTCGGAGCCGATGAACGTCCAGTCGGTGTGGATGCGTGAGGCGGGGGCGGTGCTCACCCAGCTCATGAAGGTGGAGCTGGCCCGCATGTCGTCGCATTGCGGGGTGGACACGGTGATGCAGCCCAAGGCCGCGAATGAGCTGACGCCGGCGTTGGGGGTGGAGATGGTGACGCCGTCTTCGACGTACAGGTAGGCGGGGAAGCCTGCTTCGCCTTTGTTCACACCGGTGATGGCGGCTTTGGCGACGAGGCCGCCCATGGAGTGGGCCACCAGGTCGACCGACCGGCCGTAGCGGGAGTGCCGGTTGTAGATGTCCCAGGCGAGCAGTTTGGCGACTTCCTTGATGTTGCGTTGCTGGGTGCCGCCGACGTTGACGGTGCATCCGGTGAGCCTGCTGTAGTAGCAGAAGGTGATCGCGTTGCTGGAGCTCAGGTAGGCCGGGTATCCGTCGGAGGTGAAGTCGTTGATCATGTTGCCCCAGTAGTCCCAGATCGCGGCGGGGATGCCCAGGTCGTAGCCGTGGATGAAGTACACGGGTTTGGTGAGGCTGTTGGTGCGCGCCGGTGCGCCGGGCGGGTCGGCGGGGCATTGCGGCAGTTCGGGGTGGGGGTCGCGGGTGGTCCAGACGTTGACGGCGGGGATGAAGCCCCATTTGTTGCGGGAGGCGTAGCCGCTGACGGCCCGGTCGCCTTGGGAGTAGTACCAGATGTTGTTGCCGCCCGCGTGTGCGGCGCCTGCGCGCCAGCACACGAACCAGCTTGTCGTGGAGTCCATCCAGGCCACATGGGTGCTGCTGTTGGCCGCGGCGTACATGGGTGTTCCGCCGGCGTTGCCGCAGTACCAGACGGTGTTCCAGCTCCAGCCTTGGAAGTCGGAGTGCTGTTCGCCGATGGCGTTGCCGCAGCCGTAGGCGGCTTGGGCCGGGGCTGCGGCCAGCGCTGACGACAGCGTCAGCACAGCCAGCAGGGCCGCCAGCCGCAGCCGTGAACGTGTCCTGAATCGCGGCATGCAGATCCTTTCTGAGTCACGTTTGGATAGTCCAAAGCAGACTCAGGGATGCGCCTTGCCGACTTGTTGCCAGCCGGATCGGCCGTGGCGGGCAGCCACGGCCGATCCGGATCGGTTCAACCTCACCAGTTGGTGTTGGCCAGGCCGAACCCGATGATGATCTGGTCGAATCCGTTGCCGTCGTTGTCGTCGGTGTAGGCGGCGCACACTTCGCCCCAGGGCGACACCGCCACGGCGATGCCGGTCTGCAGTCCGGCGGGGACCTGGCTGAGTTGTTGCGCGGCAAGGCGTGCGGTGTCGGAGCCGTCGGGGCCGAAGCCGTGGGTCCAGGTGTCGGCGCCGCTCTGGGTCCATACGGCGGTGACGTTGCCCTGGTCGTCCAGGCCTATGGACGGGTTGGTGGCGCCGGCCGTGGTGGTGAGCGCGATGTCGCCGTGAAGCGGTGTTCCTGTTCGGGTGAAGCCGCGCCACATGGCGGTCGCGTCGCTTTCCCAGGCGACGGCGAAGTCGCCGTTGAAGTTCGCGGCGACCGACGGGTTCTGCTGCTGCCCGCCGGTGCCGACGTTGGCGGCCCGCTGGGTCAGGGTGACCGTTCCGGCCGCGTTGAGTTTGATCAGGCCCACGTTGAAGGAGGCGTTGGCGTCGCCGTCTTCGTCCCAGACGATGGTGGCTTCGCTTGCGGCGTTGACGGCGACGTCGGGGCGTTTGTGGGTGCCGCCGGTGGCGTGGATCTGCTTTTCGTAGGTGCGGGTGGCGTTTTTGAACGCGGCCGCTTTCACCGTCGTGGCGGCGGTGCCCTGCTGGTCGGTCCAGGCCACGGTGTAGGAGATGGCGCCTGCCGACCCGTCGGGGTCGACGCCGACGGACGGGTCGATCTGCTGGCCGTCGGCGCTGGTGTTGGCGGTGGCCGAATACAGCTGGGTGCCGGTGGGGCCGAGCACGCGGATCGGGATGTTGTAGAAGCCGTTGCCGTCGGGGTCGTCGGCCCACACGATGACGGCGTTGCCGTTGTCGTCCAGGCCCACATCTGGCTGCAGGTGCCGCCAGTTGACTCCGGCGGTGCCGCCTGCGGACAGCTTCTTCTCGTAGACCGAGGTGCCGTCCTTGAACAGGCGCACCCAGATGTCGCTGTGCGCGTTGTCGCCGGGGGTGGCGGTGTCGCGGTCGTCTTCCCAGACGATGGCGACGTGGCCGTTGCGGTTGGCGGCGATGGCGACGTTGTCCTGGTCGCCGGTGGAGTCGGAGTTGCCGGCCTGCCATTGCGCGGCCGCGATGACCGGGCCTGAGGCGGCGGCGGAGAAGAACAGCGCGCCGCCGAGCATCACGGACAGAAGGGCTTTCATCTGGTACCCCCTAAACTGCCTGAAGGCCGGGCAGGCCCTCTTGGATGACGAAGGAACGCAGGGTGCTGGCGGGCGCGCCGTGTTCGGTCACGTTGGTCACGGCCCGGAAGTCGGCGCGGATCTGGGTCTGGCTGATCGTGGTGCGCACGTAGCCGCGATGGTCGGAGTAGAACTTCAGGTGCGGGTTGGTCGCCACATCCGGGATGGCGGTCGCGCCGGAACCGTTGCCGCCGCTGGTGATGGACGTGGTGACCAGCTCCGAGCCGATGGTGGCCGAGCCGGCGTTGGCGTAGTCGGCCTTGAGGTCGTTGCCCCACGAGCGGTGCACGTCGCCGGTGAGCACCACCGGGTTGCGCACGCTGCGGGCGACCCAGCCGGATTGGATGCGGGCGCGGGCGGCGCGGTAGCCGTCCCACGCGTCCATGCTGGAGGCTCCGGCGGCGTCGAAGCGGCGGGCGAAGAAGACCTGCTGGCCCAGGATGTCCCAGGTGCCCAGGTGCTGGCCCAGTCCGTCGAGCAGCCACGTCTCCTGGGCGTTGCCCGGCAGCGATCGTGAGGCCAGGTCGGCGTCCGAGCACACCTTCCACCCGTCGTCGCAGGCCTGGTCGTTGCGGTACTGGCGGGTGTCGAGCATGTGGAAGGTGGCCAGGTTGCCCCAGCGCACCCGCCGGTACAGCGGAATGGAATTGCCGCTGTACTTCTGCGCCGCGCGTAGCGGCATGTTCTCCCAGTAGGCGCGGTAGGCGGCGGTGCGCCTTGCCGTCCACTGCGCGGCGGTCAGCGCGGGGGTGTTGCCGCTGCGCGACGTTCCGGCGTAGTTGTTCTCGACCTCATGGTCGTCGGGTACGACAAGCCACGGCGCGGCGGCGTGTGCGGCTTGCAGATCGGGGTCGGTCTTGTACTGGGCGTAGCGCCGCCGGTAATCGGCAAGGCTGACGATTTCCGCGCCCGCGTGGGTGCGCACACCTGTGCCGGTGGCGCCCTCGTAGATGTAGTCGCCCAGATGCAGCACCAGCCCTGGGTTGTCCTCGGCCAGGCGGCGGTAGGCGGTGAAGTAGCCGTTCTCGTAGTGCGAGCACGAGCAGAACGCCATCAGCAGGTCGCGGCCGAAGGTGCCCACGGCCGGGGCGGTGCGGGTGCGCCCGACCGGGGAGATGTGGCCCTGAGCCCGGAAGCGGTAGAAGTAGTCGGCGTCGGGGGCCAACCCGGCCACCTCGACGTGCACGGCGTGGGCGTCGCCGGGCAGCGCGGTGACCGTCCCCGACGCGGCCAGGGTGGTGAATCTGTCGTTTGTGGACACTTGCCAGTCCACGGCGATGTTGCTGGCCGGCATGCCGCCAAGACCGTCGGCGTTCAGCGGAGACGGCGCCAGCCGGGTCCACAGCACCACCCCGTCGGAGGTGGGTTCACCGGAGGCGATGCCAAGCTTGAAGGGGTAGGGTATGACCGCCAGAATGCTTGGCGCGGCTGACAATGCGCCTGCGGTGCCGGCCAGCGAAGCGGCGCTGAGCCCGCCCAGGACGAAGATACGGCGACTAAACCTGCTCATGGCACACACCTTTCCGGTGATAGATGAACAGCAATGGTGTAGCGAGCGACGCTCAAGTTACCATCGTCACTGCAGCTTTTCTACACCTGCCTCATCATCAGCGAAAAGAAATGCCCGCCGGATACACCGGCGGGCAATTTAGGGCCAGGGGCGGGAAGTCAAGCGCCCGCGATCCGCTGATGGGCAGCCACCGTGGTGGTGAACCAGTCGCGGATTCCCTTGTCCAGCAACGCCTGTGCGGCCTGCCACGCGGTGCGCAGATCGCCGTGCACGCCTCGGGTGACAAGTGCCAGCGCGACGTTGGCGGCGATCGTCTCGCGCAGCGGCGACGGCGCCCCGCCGTTGATCACTTCGTTGGCGAGCTTGACGTTCCAGTCGGTGTCCCCGCCCACCGGCTCGGCGTCGAAGTGCACCCCGAACTCGTCGCCCGGCACGATCTCGCGCCGCTCGATGGTCTTGGCCGTGCCGTCGACGAGATAGATCGTCGAGGGTGAGACCACCGACAGCTCATCCAGGCCGTTGGGTCCACACACGACGGTCGCCCGGGCCACGCCCAGCTGCAGCAGGGTGCCGGCCTCCAGCTCGGCCAGCTGCGGGTCGTGCACGCCCAGCAGCACATAGCGCGGGCTGGCCGGGTTGGCCAGCGGCGCCATCCAGTTGAACATCGTCGCCACGCCCAGCGAACGCCGCAGCGGGGCCACACTGCCCAGGCCGGGGTGGAAACGCGGGGCGAAACAGTAGCCGAAATTGGTCTGCGCCAGGCACGCCGCGACCTCGTCGGGGCCTAGCCCGATCGGGATGCCCAGCGCCTCCAGCAGGTCAGACGAGCCGCTGGTCGAGGACGCCTTGCGGTTGCCCTGCTTGCAGACCGCCACCCCGGAGGCGGCGGTGAACATGGCGGTCAGCGTGGAGATGTTGACGGTGCCCTTGCGCCGAAACTCGCCGCCGCCGGTGCCCACCACGTCCAGAGACTCCGAACAGCCCGGCACCAGCACGGCCCGGGAACGCAGGAAGCCCACGCCGGCCGCCAGCCCCTCCGGGTCGAGCTCCTCTTTGCGCGCGGCGAGCAGACGCGAGCCCAGCTCAGCCTGATCACCGTTGCCGGCCAACAAATCTTCCAGCAACTGGACCACTTCGGTCGCTTTCATGGGCAGCATCGTATATCAGCCCGGGCCATGTAGTTTTTCTTCGTTCATCTCCCCACCCTTGAAACTTGTAGCCAACTGAGGTTGACTGCGGCGCATGCGTCGACTTGTATGCCTCGCGCTGCTGCTGCCCTTCCTCCTCGCGCCCGCCCCGGCCACCTCCGCCCCGGCCGCCGCCGTCCCCGCGTTCCTGGAGACCGACAAGGTGACCCGGCCGGTCGCGCCCGGCCTGACCCTGACCTCGTTCGACCGCATCGACTCGGCCGGCTGGCTGCGCGCCGACGCGCTCAGCGCCGACCTGGGCCGCACCTCGGTGGACTACCTTTACTCCGGGTCGGTGTCCACGCCCGAGCCGCTGTCCGGGCCGGCCAACCGCGCACACGCCGTCGCCGCGGTCAACGGCGACTTCTTCGACATCAACAACTCCAGCGCCGCCCAGGGCATCGGCATCCAAAATGGACAGCTGATCCAATCACCGGTCAGCGGGCACACCAAAGCCATCGGCGTCACCGCCCAAGGCATCGGCAAGGTGATCGAGGTCTACTTCGAAGGCACCGCCGGCGACATCGCGCTCACCCAGTTCAACAACCTGGTCTCCCCCGGCGGAGTGGGCCTGTTCACCCCGCTGTGGGGCAGCTACCCGCGCCGCCGCGCCGTCGAAGGCGCCACCAAGATCACCGAGGTGAGCCTGGTCAACGGAATCGTCACCACCGTGTCGGCCACCCCCGGCAGCGGCCCCATCCCAGCCGGAACCTCGATCCTGCTCGGCCGCGACGCCGCCGCCGACACCCTGGCCGCACTGACCATCGGGCAGCGCATCGAGGTCCGCTACCAGCCACGCGCCAGCGACGGCAGCCAGCTCAACGCCGCCATCGGCGGCAACGTGGTCCTCGTCCGCGACGGAGTGCCGCAACCCAACGGCGACCCCACCCTCGCCCCACGCACCGCCGTCGGCTTCTCCGCCGACGGGCGCACCATGCACCTGCTCACCATCGACGGCCGCCAAGCCGACAGCCGCGGCGTCACCCTCACCGAAATGGGCCAGCTGATGGCCGAACTGGGCGCCCACCACGCCCTCAACCTCGACGGCGGCGGCTCGTCGACCCTGCTGGCCCGCGAGCCCGGCTCGGCGCAAGTGCAGGTCGAAAACCAGCCCTCCGACGGCGGCGAGCGGCCCGTGCCCAACGGCCTGGCCCTCTACGCCCCAGCCGGATCAGGATCCCTTTCTGGGTACTGGGTGCAAACCACCACCGACCCAAAAACCGCCCCCGGCCTAAGCCCCATCCGAGGCGGCCGACCCGACCGAGTCTTCCCCGGCCTGACCCGCCGCCTCACCGCCGCCGGCTTCGACGAAACCTACGGCCCAGCCGCCGGCACCCCACACTGGCGTGTGTCCACCCCCTGGCACGGCATCGTCCTGCCCGCCACCGCACCCAGCCCCGGCGCGGGTGGCGGTGCGGCGGGCGCTGCCAGTGCGGGCGGGTCCGGGGCGGCAGGCACCGGGCGCGAGGCGGTGTTTCGCGGGGCATTGCCCGGCGCCGCCACCGTCACCGCATTCACCGGGGCGGCCACCGGCACCGTCAAGCTGACCGTGATCGGGCCGCTGACACGCATCTCCCCCACCGCCGACAAACTCGCACTGGCCGGGGCCAACAGCGAAACCACCTTCGGCGTCGTGGGATTCGACTCCGAGGCGCGCGGCGCCCCGATCGAGCCGGCGGACCTGCGGCTGGACTACGACACCTCACTCATGACGGTCACCGCACGACCCGACGGGCTGCTCAACGTCAAAGCGCTCAAGGACGTCGGAGCCGGGCTGATCACCGTCCACGTTGGAGCGTCGACGGCCGTGCTCGCGGTCACCATCGGGCTGGCCGACGTGATGGTGGCCGACTTCGACAACGCCTCACAATGGTTCTACAACTCAATTCCCGCCGACATCCCCGGCTCGGTCTCCCCCGCCCCCGGCCACACCGGCACCGGCCTTCGCCTCTCCGCCGACTTCACCCGCCACAGCGTCACCCGCGCCGCCTACGCCAACCCGCCCACCTTCATCGACGTGCCGGGCCAACCCCAAGCCTTCACCATGTGGATCAACGGCACCGGCAACGGCGAATGGGCCAGCCTGCACCTGGTCGACGCTAACGGCGCAGCGCAGGTGCTGCGCGGCGGCAACGTCACCTGGACCGGCTGGCAGGAGGTCACCTTCACCGTGCCGGCCGGTATCAGGTACCCGGTAAAAGTAAGAAGGTTTTATGCCCCTGAAATCAAGGCCGACGCCCGCTACCAATCCGAGCTGGTGATCGACGACCTCGTGGCCAAGGTGCCGCCCAGCATCGAGCTGCCCGTGACGGCACCGCCCACCGACCGGACCGTGGTCACCGACGGCACCCTCGACGATGCGCCATGGCGCTTCGCGGTCATGTCCGACGCCCAATTCGTCGCCGCCAACCCCGACAGCGACCTGGTCGCCGGCGCCCGCCGCACCCTGCGCGAAATCAAAGCGGCCACGCCCGACTTCCTCGTCATCAACGGCGACTTCGTCGACACCGCCTTCCCCGCCGACTTCGCCCTCGCCAAAAAGATCCTCGACGAGGAACTCGGCGGCGCGCTGCCCTACTACTACATCCCCGGCAACCACGAAATCATGGGCGCACCGATCACCAACTTCGAAACCGCCTTCGGCGCCACCAACCGAGTCCTCGACCATCGCGGCACCCGCTTCGTGATGCTCAACTCCTCCGACGGCGCACTGCACCTGGCACAGCTCGCACTGCTGCGCGACGCGCTGGCCACCGCCACCACCAACGTCGTGGTGATGCACCACCACCCGCACCGCGACCCCACCCCCAACAAAGGAAGCCAGCTCGGCGACCGCAAAGAGGCCGCACTGCTGGAAAAATGGCTCGCCGACTTCGAAACCGCCAGCGGCAAACAGGCCCTGTTCATCGGCGCGCACGTGGGCACCTTCCACGCCGAACGCGTCGACGGCGTGCCCTACTTCATCAACGGCAACACCGCCAAAGCCCCGGCCACCCCGGCCGGCGAAGGCGGGTTCACCGGCTGGACCATGTTCGGCTCCGACCTGCGCGCACAAACCCGCCCGCACGTAGACACGCTCAGCCTCACCGCACCCACCACCGTCGCGGCCGGACAGACCGCCGCAGTCACCGCCACCCTCGGCCAAGGCACCCGCCTCGTGCCGGTCACCGCCCCGGTCAGCGCCGACTGGTCCGGCTCAGCCAACCTCCACATTGGACCGTGGTGGGAACTGCGACCCTGGCACATCGCCTGGCTCGACCCCGCCACCGGCGCCCTCACCACCCTGCGCCCAGGCACCGTCACCGTCTCGGTCCGCGTATCCGCCGTCACCACCACCTCCACCACCATCACCATCACCTGACCCCGGCGAGCCGCCCACCCCCTTACCAGGGGGTGGGCGGAATTAGAGTGGCTCGGATGAGTGGACCGGAGATCTATTCCGACAATGCCGCCGCGATGACGGCCAGCATTGGCCACGCTACCGAGACGTGGCCCGGCATCACCCGCATCAGCCGGCCCAACGGCACCCGGATCATCCTGCGCCGCGAGGTCGACCTCGATGTCGCGCAGCTGCTCGACGCCGAACCGGCCGACCGGCGGCTGACCATCGAGGACTCCACCTCCAGCCTCACCGGCGAAGCAGGCGACGGGGTACGGGTCCTGCAAATGCCGGTCATGGTGCGCGCCGCCGGCACGATCGCCCCGAACAGCCCACCCGCGATCACCGTGACCCAGGCCGCAGACCCCGCAGCGCTGGCCGAGGCCGAAAGAATAATCGTCGCCGGGTTCCCGGTTGTGCCAAATCCGCGCAGCCCGCTTTTGCCGCAAAGCGTGCTACAGCAACCCCAATGGAAGGTCTGGCTCGCCCACCGCGACGGCGTGGCGGCCGCCGCCGGCTACACCTACGACGACGGCACCGCCGCCGGCGTCTACCTGCTGGCCACCCTGCCCGAGCACCGCTCCGCCGGGCTCGGCCGAGCCATGATGACGACAGCGATCGCCGCCCACCCAAACCGGCACATAGCACTCGTAGCCACCACCGCGGGCGAGCCGCTTTATCTATCTCTCGGCTTCGTCAAAGTCTCGACAGCAACCTGGTACATACGTGCCATCGTCGATTAGAATGTGTGTTCTAATCGCTGCGTTGAGGAGCCAAGATGACCACCCGAGACCCCTCCATGCCATACGCGACTTTGCTCGCTTTCACCCGCTACGTGAACCGCACCGGCCCGGCCAGGGCCAACTTCGTCGGCGGTCTGCGCAAACAACGCGAGTCAGGCAGCGGCTTCAACCCGCACAGCCAATTCGTCAAGGCGCTCAAGGCTGACATCCGCTTCCGCACCGGCGGCAGCCACACCAACGACGTGGTCAAGACGGTGAATCCTCGCTACCAGCGCCTCTACTCCGCACTCAGCGACGGCGCAGCCCGCTACCTGGAAACCCTTGGCGACCCGGGCCAGGTCAGCCTGCTGCCCGTGCACGACGCCATCGGCGTGGTCGGCGGCCTGCCGGTCAAAGTTGCCGCCCACTTCGGCCTGCTCTACGAGAACGGACGCCGCGAATGCGTGCGGCTGCACTTCGACGAGGACCCACCCACGGCCGAAGCCACCACCGTGACCCTGCACCTGCTCAACACCCACATGGACCAGATCCTGCCGGGCGCCGAAGCGGTCCTGGTCGACCTGCGCCGCGCCGAGACCCACCGCGACCCCGAGCTGCGAAGCAGCCCCTCCGAGCTCGACCGCTGGCTCACCGGCGAGGCAGCCGGCTTCGCCGCGATCTGGCGAGCGGCCTGAGCCGTCCCGCTTTCCTGAAAATGTTCTTAGTTGGTGAGGCTGGCGCGAAGCGCCAGGCCATATTGGTTCTTTAAAGCGGTCACACCGCGTAAGTCATCCTAGGACGCTAGGAATTGATCATAAGCGCCAAGACGCTCCCGGCAGCTCGGCCGCCGGGAGCGCTTGGTCTTCGAGGCTCAGTAGTAGATGCTCTCCAGCATCAAAAAGTCGCCGTTCGCGGGATAGATGGAACGGTCGGGCAGACGCTGGTAGTAAACGCAGCTGCTCGTGAACAGGTTGTGGTCCAGCCCGAGCCCGTGGCCGATCTCGTGGCAGGCGGTGCCCTGGTTCAGGTGGTAGGAGGCCGAATTGGAGTCGTCCAGCTCGATGGTGCCCCAGTCGTAGTAGATGTCACCATTAGTGACCATGTGGGTGCAGCCAACCCACGTGTTCGGCTCAGCGACACCACACTTCTTCTCGTAGTCGTCGGAGTAGACGCTGAGGCAATAGTGCCCGTCGTAGCACCCGGACCAATATGGACCACGGTAGCCGACATTGAGCACGGTGGACTGGTTCCAGACCACCGCCGCCTCGTAGACAGGCCAATTGGCTCCGGAGTAGTCGACCACAAAGATGGTGGGATGCCAGCCGAGCCAGCGGAACCGGTTGGTTCCGCACCGGTGCTCGTCGGCCCACGCGCCCTCGATGTCGCAGTCGCCGGGCTCGGCGATGATCACGCCGGCCGGCGGAGTGGGGGTCTTGGCTCCCGCCACCAAGTCGCCGATGGTGATCTCTCGTCTTCCGTCAGGATGAACGACTGTGGTGACCACATATCCATCCCCGAAATAGGCGTAGGTCGTTGGCTCGGCCGCGGCCACATTGACGGGTGAGGCGATCAGCGCCAACGGCATCAGCAGCAGGGCAGCCCAGCGCATTCTTCGAAGCATGGCTCCTCCGTGTGGGTAAGGGGTTTCCCGCACCCTGACAGAGATCGATATGCGTCTCGTATGCACCTGCTATGCGCCCGACATGCGGTGGGCCACGTCGGCTAAGCGGTCCTAGGACGCTAGGGAAATGGTCGGCTACGCGAGGAAAGCTCGGGCATGATGGGGGCATGCCGGAAGGCGACACCGTCTGGATGACCGCGCGGGTGCTGGAGACCGGCCTCGCCGGCAAGCAGCTGACCGCGGCCGACTTCCGGGTGCCCAGGCTGGCCACGGTCGATCTGGCCGGGTGGACGGTGGTCGAGTCCGCCTGCTACGGAAAGCATCTGCTGCTGAGGCTGAGCAAGGATTCCCGGGCGGTGACCCTGCACTCGCACCTGCGCATGGACGGGATGTGGCGCGTCTACGCCCCCGGCGAGCGCTGGGGGGCCCGGCCCCGGCATACCATCCGCGTGGTGCTCAAGACCGAGGACACCGTGGCCGTCGGGTTTCACCTGCACGAGCTGTCGGTGGTGCGCACTGCCGACGAGAAGCAGCTGATCGGCCATCTCGGCCCCGACCTGATCGGCCCGCAGTGGGATCTGCTGGAAGCGGTGAGCCGCTTGAACTCCCACCCCGATCAGGCCATCGCGGAGGCGTTGCTCGATCAGCGCAACCTGGCCGGGATAGGCAACCTCTACAAGGCCGAATCGCTTTTCGTGCACGGCACGTGGCCGTGGACGCCGGTGCGCCAGGTAGCCGATCTGCCCGGCCTGGTGACGATCGCGCAGCGTCAGCTCGACACCAATCTGGGCCGGTGGACGCAGAGCACCACCGGCTCACTTCTCAAGGGCGAGGCCACTTTTGTGTACGGCCGCAAAGGCCGGCCGTGCCGGCGCTGCGGCACCCCGATCCGCCTCGACGAGCAGGGCGATCGGATCACCTACTGGTGCCCGCAGTGCCAGCCGCAGCCGGCCGGGTAAACCCGCGTCAGATGGCGCCGCTGAAGGTGTCGCAACGCTTCCCGTCGCCGGTGGAGTAGCCGTTGTTGAACCATTGCCGCCGTTGGGCCGCTGTCCCATGGGTGAACTGGGTCTCGTCGACCGGGCGGCCCGACTTGCGCTGGATCACGTCGTCGCCGATGGCGGCCGCCGCTTCCAGCGCCTGGTTCACATCCTCCTGGGTCAGGCTCTTGAAGATGGGCTGCCCGTTGGCGGCGGTGGTCTCGGTGGCGTGCTTGGACCAGACTCCGGCCAGACAGTCGGCCTGAAGCTCCAGGCGCACCGACAGCGCGTTGGCGTTGTCCGGGTCACGTTCCTGCTGACGGCGCACCTGATCCGAGGTGCCGAGAAGGTTTTGCAGGTGGTGCCCGTACTCGTGGGCGAGCACATAGGGCTGGGCGAACTGGCCCTTGGCCCCGAACCGGTTGGCCAGCTCGTCGTAGAAGGTCAGGTCGATGTAGACCAGCTTGTCCAGCGGGCAGTAGAACGGGCCTACCCCGCTGTCGGCGGCGCCGCATCCGGTGTTCACGGCCTGGGCGAAGAAGACCGTGTCGGTCGCCTGGTACGGCTGCCCGAACGTCTCCGGTGTCGCCTTGAGCCAGTAGGCCTGAATCGAGTTGATGTATAAGGCGTTGCGGCATTCGGCGTGCTGCAGCCGATCGGGGTTCGCGGTCGAGCAGGTCTCGTTGAGGGCCCCGTTGTCGCCGTCGCCATACAGCTTGGGGCCGAGGAACATGCCCGCCACGACGAGTCCGAGGACGAGTAACGTGCCCAACAGGCCACCGCCGACCGGGATCGGGATCCCGCCCATGCCGCCGCCACCGCCGCCGAAGGCGCCGCCACCGCCAGATCCCCGGGCATCGGTGACCTGGCTGGTGTCAATGTCAGCGTTCTCGTTGAGTGTCACGTGCCCACAGGTACCCTCAAGCCTGCTCGATGACACTTCCCACTTCGGTGCGCGAGGCCACGCCCAGCTTGCGCAGGATGCTCGACACGTGCACGGCCGCGGTCTTGGGCGAAATGTAGAGGCGGCGGGCCAGGTCGGTGTTGGTGAGCCCATCGGCGATCAGCAAGGCCACCTCGCGTTCGCGGGGGGTCAGCGCGGCAGGCCCGGTGACCGCGCTCGGCGCGGCGGTCATGCCCAGCCGGGCCCGGACCTGATCCAGCTGCGCCACCCGCCAGCCCGCCCAGGACCCGAGCAGGGTCATGGCCGCGTCGACGTGGGCGGCGGCTTCGCCCGCCCGGTCGGCGGCCAGCAGGCAGCGGGCCGCGCCGACGTGGGCCGTCCCCCGCACCGGTGGGCTCAGGATCACCGAGCCCGCGGTGGTCACATAGCCGGCCAGCGCGGCCTGGTGGCGTCCGTGCGCCTCGTCGAGCTGGGCGTCGACGAGGGTCCGGTAGTCGTCCCACACATAGTTGTCGAGCAGCTCGACGCGCATCGAGTCCACCTTGGACAGTGGCAGCCCGGCCGTGAGCGCGGCGGAGACCAGGTCGTGCGCCTGCGATCCGCTGCGCCAGGGCTGAGCGGCCAAGGCGCCGTAGAGCTCGTCCAGTAGGCGTTGCGCCAGCGGCAGGTCACCCCGGCGGCAGGCCAGATGGAAGGCCAGGCCGGGAATCGTGCTGGCTTCCTCCAGTACCAGATGGGAAAGGTCTTCAATGATCTCGGCGATGTCATCGAGCCGCCCGGCTTCCAGGTAGAGGCCGCCCAGGAACACCGCGTGGTAGTCGGCGCGCCGGCCGCGGCGCAGATAGCCGCGGTCGTGGTTGCGGCCCTCCTCCAGGGCCTCGATCGCCTCGGGCAGGTTGCCGGCACGCATCGCCAGCCGGGCGCGGCCCTGGAAATATGCCGCCACGGCAAGGGATTCGAAGCCCGCCCGCTCGGCGTTGCCGCGCATCCGCTCAAGCATTTCGGCGTGTTCGGCGGCCGAGGCGGGCGGCACGCCCTGCACCAGATTGTTCAGCGCCCGCGCGGCCAGCACCCACTCCCCCAGCTTCTCGGCCTCGTCGACCAGACCGCGCAGCATCGCCCAGCCCTGGGTGGCGGTGGCGGGAAGGTTGGCCAGCGCCGATCCCTTCTCCACCAAGGCGGCCAGCCGCACCACCGGCAGGTCGAACTCGTCGGCCAGGGCGAGCGCCCGGTCTGCCCACCGCAGGGTGGCTTCCTGCTCGTCTTGCAGCATCTTCGATTGCGCCACCGCGGTCATGGCGCGGGCCTGGCTGGCCCCGGGCGGCAGATCGGCGATGAGCGCCTCGATGTCGCTGGTCAGCTCGCGCATCTCGGTGAGCTCGTCGGCCTCCCAGGCCAGCCGCACCAACAGGTAGAGCGCATCGGCCTGAGCCGGGGCGTCGACCGCCTGGGCGCGCCACGACCGTCCATATCGGACAGCGTCATCGAGCAACCCGGCCAGCCAAGCCGCTCTCGCAGCCCCCGATAAAAGCTCTATGTCGTCGGGTACCTCGTCCAGCCCCATTTCCGCAAGACGCAAAGCCTGATACGCCGAGCCGATGGAAAGGTAGAGCCGGGTGCCCCGCTGCGCGGCGTCGATCATGTCGTCGTAGCGCCCGGCCCCCCGGGCGTGATAGGCCACCAGCGCCGGATCGGCCGCCCCCGAGTCGAGCAGCACCTCCAGCGCGGCCTCGTGCAGGCGCCGCCGCTGACGGCCCAGCATCTGGTCGGTGATGGCCTCGCGCACCAGGGCGTGGCGGAAGACGAACTCGTCCTGATCCGCCTCCACCAGCACGCCGCTGGTCACCAGCTCGCGCAGCACCTCGATGAGGTCGCCCTCGTCCATCGCGGTGACCCCGGCCAGCAGGTCGAAGGGGATCCGCTGGCCCAGCAGCGCAGCGGCCTCGACCACCCGATGGCCCACCGGCTCGAGACCCTCCACCTGACGGCGCAGCACCTCGACCAGACTCCACGGCAGCGGCTGCTCGCAAAGCTCCTCGAGGTCGTCGCTTTGCCTGCTGCGCAACAACTCCTCGAGGAAGAACGGGTTGCCACCGGTGCGCTGATGCAGCGCGTTGGCGGCCCGCACCGGGGCCGGTTTGCCGGTGGCGGCGGCCAGCATCGCGGCGGTCTGGGCGGCGCTGAGGCGGCCGAGGCGGACATGGGTCACCGAATGCCGCCGCTCGAGACGGGCCAGCAGAGCGGCGATCGGCTTGCGCATGGTGACCTCGTCGGGCCGGTAGGTCCCGATGAGCAGACGCGGCCCGCCCTGATCGGCGATGCGCTCGAAGAGAGCGGCGCTCTCCGAGTCGGCCCAGTGCAGGTCCTCGAAGACCAGCACGGCCGGCGCGTCGCCGACCACTTCGGAGATGATCGCCAGGCCGGTGTGCAGGCGTTCCACCGCGCTGCGCCGGGGATCGGAGAGGGCCTCCAGCTGGTCCTCGCCTATCCCGGGGCGGTTGTCTATGGCGTCGAGCAGGACCTCGTACGGCCGGGCGAGCGAACCCGGCACGGCCTGCCCGATCAGCACCACCGTCGCCGGGTCCAGAGCGCCGGTCAGCTCGTGGACCAGGCGGGTCTTGCCGATGCCGGGCTCCCCGGCGAGCATCACCACATGAGACTGGCCGGAAGCCGCGAGCTGAGACAGCTGCCTCAGCTCGGGCTCACGCCCAATCATCATCGGGCTGGCGCCACCCCTCGTGATCCGCACCCCGCCAGGGTACCGGCGGCGGGCCGGGCGGCTGGGGCCGGACGTTCTCGCCCGGAGGCGCTCTGTACGCTGACGACCTCTTTGTCTTGGCGTAGGTTCTCGCGGCGGGTGCGCAGTGCGGCCTTCAGAAGGCGGAAGCGGTCGGCTTCGGCGATCAGTTCGCGGCGGTGTTCGTTGGCCATCATCAGCATCGTGTCTGGGTGAAAGAACATGCATTAATAGTCGGCCGGTAAGGGTCTGGTGCCATCCGCAGCAGTTATCTATCTTCGCCGTCGCTCCCGGCGTGGCCGGTCTCTAGGTATACCTACCCCGCACCTGACCGTCGCCAGAATAGGGCCGATTTAGACCGTTTGGTGAAGGCGGCCGGGGCCGCATTGACTAAGCGCTTCAGGCTGCGTAGCCGGCGGCCTGAAGCTCGAACAGCTCGCGGTAGGTCGGGTCGGCGTGGTCCATCAGCTCGTCATGGGTGCCCTCGGCGATGAGCCGGCCGCGGTCCATGACGTAGATGCGGTCCGCGTGGCGCACATTGGCCAGGCGATGGGTGATCAGGATGGTGGTCGCTTGCCCACGGCGCTCCCGCACCACCGAGAACAGCTGGTCCTCGGCCTTGGCGTCCAGGGCGGAGGAGGGCTCGTCCATGATGAGCAGGTCGGCGTCGCGGAAGAAGCCGCGGGCCGCGATGAGCCGCTGCCACTGCCCGCCGGAGAGGTCCTGCCCACCCTCGAAGGTGCGGTCGAGCAGGGTGTCGTAGCCGCGGGGCAGCTCCACGATCATGTCGTGGGCCGCCGCCCTGCGCGCGGCCTGCTCGATCGTCTCGTGCCCGGCGTCGCGTGCGGTGTCGCCCAGGCGGATGTTGACGGTCGCGGTGAACGGCCAATGGTGGTGTTCCTGGGTGATGACCGCTATCCGCGATCGCAGCAGCTCAATATCCAAAGTGGACAGATCGACTCCGTTCCAGAGCACCCGGCCGGTGTCGGGCTTGCGCAGGCCGCACAGCATGGCCGCCAGGGTGGTCTTGCCCGAGCCGTTCTCCCCCACCAGCGCGATCGTCTGACCCGACCGCAGCGTCAGGCTCACCTCCGACACGGCCGGCTGTTCCCTGTCCGGATAGGCCAGAGTCACCCGGTCAAGCTCAAGCAGGCGCAGCCCGCCCGGAACGGTACGGCCGTGCGCCGTGGTGACCCGGGTGTGGGCGCGTTTGAGGAAGGTCTCGAAGTCGCGGAAGTGACGGCCCTCCGAGTAGAGGGCGTCGACCTGATAGCTGGCCAGCGCCAGCGAATGGCGGGCCGACTGCAGCGCCACGATCGCCGTGGCCCCGGCCGCCAGCGGCATCCGGCCCGAGACCAGCAGCCATGCCAACACGACGTAGACGCCCAGCGCGGCGACACCGCCGATCATCGAGCCGATCGTGTTGGTGGTGGTGACCTTCTTCGCCAGCCGCAGCTGATGGCGTGTCTCGGCCCCCATCACCACATCGAACTGGTGCAGCAGAAAGCTTCTCAGGCCGTAGGCGCGAAGCTCCACCGCGGGCCGCCGATCGGCCATGAGCCGGGCCAGGATCCACAGCCGCCTGCGCCGGATCGACGAGGCCAGATAGGCGCGGTACTGCTGTTGTCCCGCATGCATCGCCGCCCACCCGGTCGGGATCATCGCGGCCACCGTCACCACGATCAGCAACGGGTGCAGCAGACCGAGCGCCACCGCCACGGCACCGATGCCGATCAACCCGGCGAGCAGGTTCAGGGTCGACTCCACCAGGCCCATCGTGGCATCGGTGCCGCGACCGGTGGCCCTTTCCATCTCGTCGGCGAAGGACTCCTCATCGAAAGCGCTCACATCGACGTTCGTCGTCACCTCGAACAGCTGCCGCTGCGCCGACTGCACCACCTTGGGCTCCAAGCCGGTCTGCACCCAGCCCACCGCTATGCCCAGGCCCGCTCGCAGGCCGGTCACCGCCGCCAGCAACACCAGCGCCGGAAACGCCGAGGCGAGCCGATCGGCGGTCGGGCCGGCCGCAAACACCTCGATCAACACCTGCTGGGTGGTCAACAGGCCGACTGTGGCCAGTACCCCAGAAATGATCGTCAATACCAGAGTGGCGGCCGTGCCGAACCTGTCTGCCCGCCAGGCCAGCCGCATCGCCGCCATCACCATAGCGGGCAAGGCTTTGGCCACCTTGGTGAAGCCCGCTTCACCGCGCGCCTCCACCCCCATCTCCCACCACATCCGGCGCAACTGTGGCAGGACCACCTCTTCAGCCATGCCTCCAAACTAGAGTGCTTTAGCTAGCACGTCGCATGGGTTTGCCGTTGCCCAGCCGCTTGGCAAAGCCTTGCCGGAGGGCGGCATGGGTGGTGCGTTTCCCGTGCCGCCCTCCGGCAACATCATCCGAAGAATGCCCCATAGAGGCAGCCGATGAGCACTGCCTTCGGGGCGCTTGCCAATATTCCCGCTCCGACCTCGGGGCCCGCCACGAGAGAGCCGATCGCCGCCGCCGCCGCGAAAACTACCGCTGTTCGCCAGGCTTTCGCCCAGCAGCGGCCGGCCGCACGCTGGATCGCACCGCCGATCGATCGCCGCATGTTGCCCAGCCCGTGCCAGCTCAGGTTTCTTCCCGCCACGCCGGCTGCCGCCCGGACGGGCCGCACAGTCACATGGTGGACGGCGTGAGCGACACTTCCGCCCTTACAGCCACGCCGGTCTTTGCCTATGCGGTGACCGTGCCTGTCCCTTCTGCGATGGTCTTTGCCTCGCCTGCCGAACATGCAGTCGCCCGCAAGGTCGAACGAGTTGACCGGGTCACCGCCGACGTAGTCGTAGTCGTTGGCGCTGCCGCCCTCCACCGGATCGACCTCGATGAACTGGCCGAGCAGGGGCGAATACTGCCGGGCGCCCATCTCGACGATCGGCTGCAGACCGTTCTCGTGCTCCAGCGGCCGCTGATGCCGGCCGAGCCAGCCATAGTCCATGGCACCCTGGCTGTTGTCGGGCAGTGTGCCCGCGATCGGGTTGCCGTACGGGTCGTAAACGGTTGTCGCGCCTTGTTTCAGGCCGTCCGCCCCGGCGACGGCGACCACGTCACCGTGCAGGTTCGGGTAAGACCAGACACTTCCCGACTGCTGAACGGTCAGCAACGCCCCGCCCGGCAGCACGAGATACGCCTGCTCGACCTGATTGCCGGCACCCGTGACGAAGTCAGGCGTGTCACCGGAACCCGTTGAGCCATAACGCGCCGAGAAGGCGCCGTTGACCCGCCGCTCAACAATGCGATCGGTGGCGTCCCGGACATAGCTGACCGTGGTGGTGGCCTTGCTGGTCGACATGTGCCGGTCAGCCGCGTCATAACTGTGGGTCTCGCCGAAGATGAAGCCGGCGTTGCCATGCGTGTCGTAAACCGGAGTCCCGACACCGCTTTCCGAAGTGGAGGTCAGGCGGTCCGCCCGGTCATAGCAATAGGTGGTCACGGTAGCCGCGCCACCCGTGGGCGTAACGGTTTGCTTGGTGCGGTGGGTGTTGGCGCCGGCGGCCGGCAGAGCGCTTGCGCCACAGGCGGCCGTGGTGAGGGTGCCGAACTCGTACTGCACCCGCCGGCCCGGAAGGTAAGCGTCGTAGAGCCGGCCGGCGGCGTCGTAGCGGAAGTCGTCGCCAGCGTGATGGTCCACGCCGTCGACCACCTGCCCGACCACATCCCCGATCAGGTTGCGCGTCACCTCGTCACTGGTGATCGTCGCACCCCCGACCTTGGACCAGGTCACCTTGCTGGGCCTGCCGAAGGTGTCGTAACCGAAGGCGCCCTTGGTCGAGTTGACCGGATAGGTCACCGATTCCAGCCGGCCGTTGGTGGCGTTGTAGACGAGGCCGTTCGCCTGCACCACCCCCGCCCGTTTGATCTGGGTTAGACGATCGCCGGAGTCGTACGACTTCTCGATGACACCAGCGGGTCCCGACTGGGTGATCTCTCTTCCCAGGATGTCGTACCCGGAGGTCGTCACATTGCCGAAGACGTCCCGGTACGAGATCGCCTGTCCCAGCAGATCGGTCTCGGAGGTGATCGTGCCCGCGGTGTCGGTCACCGCCTGGATGAGCGGCGAGGGGCCCTTCGGCCCCGCCGCGCCATCCGGATCGACCGCATAAGCCGTCGTCACAGTCCGCGCGGGCTGCCCGCCGAAGGCCGGATACCGTGTCTCCGTTGCCCTGCCCCGGGCGTCGTAGATCACGCAAGTCCACTGTTCGCTGCCGACACGCGAGGCCAAGATGCGCCCACTCACGTCGTAAACGAACTCGCGCACCACAGGCGTGAGGATCCCGCCGCCGTCCGGATCGGCATCGGTGGACAGCTTGGCCATGCCACCCTGGTTGATGGCCTCCACCGCCGGCGTGCAGGGATTGTCCCGGGTCTCCGCCTCGTTGGCCGGGGTGGCCGGGTTGTCCGCGCCGTAGTAACCGATGGTGGTCCTCGTGACATCGCCGCCCGGCAGCGTCCTGGCCACCTGGCGCAGGAAGCCGTTGGTTCCGTCGGCGGGTTCATAGGTCGTCGTGGTGGTCAGGCCGAGACCGCCAGGGTCGACAATCGTCTTGGTCACGAGGTTGTGCTGCGGCCCGATGCCGTTGGCCGGGTCGGAATAGAAGGTGCTCGTCTTGGTGCCGTCCGGCCCGATCTTCGACGTGACGAGGTTGAACTCCGGGGTGAGCCCGGTCGCCGCCTCGTAGCCGCCGTCCGGGCGCACCCAGTTGAGGTGCAACAGATCCGCGAAGTCGAAGTCGGCGTACTTGATCTGGATGCTGTGCCGCTCCCCCGGGCCGGCCGCGTTGATCCACGTGCTCTTGTTCTCGGGATCGCTGCAGCTGTGGGGCAAAGACGTGTCGGGTAGCCAGCGCGAGACCACCTCCCTGCCGTCCACGAACAGCCACGCGGCGTCGGCCTGCCCGACGCAGATCTGCAACTTGAACACGCCCGCGGTGGGCAGCGTGATGTCACCGGTGTAGAGGGCCCCGGTGCCGTTGGCGTTGACGCCCTGCGGCCGACCGGAGTCGTTGTCGCGCAACGTATCCGGGTCGAAGGCGTGTGCGACCACCGGCCCCTGGCGGCTGGTGTTGTTCCACCACTTCACCTGAAGGCCGTTGACACCCTCGTCGAAGCCGGTATGGGTGCGGCCTACCTCACACGCGGTCGCCGATGCGGTGGCGCTCATGCAGTCCGCGTCTTTGGGGAGGTAGAAGTCGTTGCCGTACCAGATCTTGTCGAACATCGACACCGGCGCGGGGCCCCAGGACTCGACCGGGTTTCGCTTCTGGTCGTAAAGCGTCGCCGTCAGCTGACCGTCGGGTGTCAGCGTGGCATAGGCTAGATCCCTTGCGTCCCAGTAGGTTTTCACTGTCTGCCCGAGGGAGTTGGTGTCCTCGGTCCGGCGCCCCCGGAAATCGTACTTCTGGGTGCGGAAGATGCCGGCCATTCCGCCGCGGGTGACCGTGGCGGAGCCGTCGATGAGGATGCCGCCGCTCTTGTTCTGCGTGTAGTCGTACGTGCGCGATGGCCGGGCGGCGTCAATCTGTTGCGCCGCGGGCAACGTCACCGTCTTGACCCGAGACTTCAAGCCGGTGGTCAACGGATCGTAATCGATCCGGGTGAACAGCCGGTTGAGGTCGGTGTCAGTGCGGTTGCCGGAGAACAGCACATCCCTCGCGTTGGGATCGGCCATCCCCACCATACGCGCCTCGGAGTCGTAGCTGAAGGTCCACCACGAGTCGCCCGGATTGGCGACATGGGAAAGCAGATCGGTGTCCCTGAAGTAGAACAGATCCGTGGTCGTGCCGTCCCAGTAGGTGACCCGGCACAGCATGCCCTCCTCGGCCTGGTAGGCGGTGCCGCCCAGGGGCGGGCTGTTGGGACAGTTGACGTCCGCGTCGGTGGCCGCATAGCGCAGCGTCACCTGCCTTCCCGACACCGGATCCTCGATGGCGGCGAGGCGTCCGAGGCTGTCAAAGACGTTGCGGGCCGCGGCCGGCCGCCGGTCGTCCAGCGGTGTGCGCACGGCGGAAAGGCCACCGTCGGGACGGAACAGGTAGTCAAGCCCCTCCTCGTCATGGACGGCCACCGTCCCGTCGCTGTTGACGACCACTAGATCGTCGTTGTCCGGTGGCGGCGTGTAGGTACCGGAGGCGTTGCGCGCGAAGGAGAAGGTCTCCCCGTCGTCGGCGGTCAGCGTGACCGAGCCCTCGTTGACTGTCGCCGCGGTGTAGGCGGCGTTGGCGTCGGCGGCCTGAAGCGACCAGCCCGACGGCAACGCGGGTGACTCGGGCGCCAGCCAGTCGGCCGGCACATCGGAAGCCGGGCCGAAGCTGCCCCCGAGATCCTCACGGACCAGCAGATGCAGATAGGCCGGGCCGGTCACCTCATAATAGTCCAGTGCGAAGGCCCTGGTCGTGCCGCCTGCGTGCGACCCCGCCTCCCAGACCGGGTCGGGTTGCAGCGAGTTCCAAAGGTCCATCACCGTGACCCCGTTGTACCGCAGGCGAATCCCGTCATCGGAGCGGATGCCGAACTGCCAGTTGTGGTTGGCGGGCAGCCGGATCGACCCCGACCAGCTGGCGGTGAAGTAGTCGGTCGGCACCCCGGGCGACGGCGACTCGTTGCCCCACTCGAACCGCATGACCGTGTCGGTCCGGACGAGCTGGACCGGATCGGTCGGCTCGATCACATGGTCCTTGTCGACGTCATTGCGGTAGGTGGCCTTGAGCCCATAGCGGGTGTCGCGTCCATTGTAGACAAAGCCCACGCCCACTCCGCCGCCCACGGTGGGTAGCTGCGGCCCATCGATGCGGACAGTCGGGTTGCCGGTCACCATGTTCGTCGTCACCGCGCCCAGCTCGTCGGTCGGCGACAGGCCACCCATGCCCAGCTTCCGATCGACGGTCAGCTTGCGCACATCCGAGGCGACATAGGCACCGCCGGCGTTGTCGAACGCGATGTCGTGCGCCAGCACCTTCCAGTAGTAGGTGACCCCGTCGCGGAGCACTCCGGCCGGTACCGCCCAGGACATCTGCGCCGCACCTGCGGGCTCGGTCAGCTCGGCCGACTGCGCCACCATGCCAGACTCCGCATCCGGTGAGGTCGCCAGCTTGACCGTGTAACGCACCTCCTGCCCATCCGGGTCGTCGACCGTCTGCCAGGTCAAGGTGGGCTCGAGGGTGTCGATCGCCAGCGCACCGTCGGCCGGCCCCACCTGCGCCGGCTTGCCCGGACGGGTGTTGACGTTCAGGGCGAGCCTGATGTCGCCGGGAAGGAATCGCTTGTAGGACAGACGATACAGGTAGTCCGGGTCTTCCTCGTCGCCGCCGAAGCCGAACATGCCGTCGTCCCAAGGGCTGTTCCAGGCGGCGATGTCCTTCCACAGCTGGATGCGGTCGGTGACATCCCAGCAGACCTCCAAACCCCAGTAGCACCAAGGATCCGAGGGTACGACCTTGGCGTCGACGAGGTTGAACACCCGGTCGCCGTTGGCGACGGCGCCCGCCGCGTTGGGGGCGATGGCATCCCATAGCTCGATCAGCTCGGGGTCGGCGCCGATGCCCAGCTCGTCGTACTCGTTGCCCCAGACTTGGGCGCTGATGAGGTCCTTGTTGGCGCCTTCGACGTAGGGCCGATAGTCGAACCTGGCGATGCTGCGCCACCAGTAGCGGCCATTCGCGGGATCCCAAGGGGTGCCTGGTGTGTGATGGGTTCCGGTGCGAATACCGTCGCAAAAGGACGCTTCGTAGAGCGACTCGAACAGAAGGTAAGAGCACGCCCAGTTGGCTGCCCCGGTGGAAGGCAGCAAGAAAGACGGGTCGATCACCACGGGATGCTTGCCCCCCGATTGCGTGGCAAGCCATGCCTTGTCGACCGAAAGCGTCATCCGCTGCCGCCCATCCTTGCGCCCGTCGAGTGTTTCGACGCGTGCCTTTACGCCGGATCCGTCGGTGACCGTGCCCTGCGATCCGGTGACCTCCAGCGGTCCCAACTGCCACGTGCCCGCCGAAGCCGCGGTCACCCTCGGCGGCAAGAGCATCCGCTCTTCCAGGCCGAGACCGCTGACAGCGAAGGGGAAGTCGGACCGGTCGCCCGACCTGACCACTATCGACTCCTTGACCTGGGCGGAGGTGACCGAATAGACCACGTCCACGCCGGGCCACACGTCGGAGTAGACAAGCCGGTTGGGGTGATCCTCGTCTATCACCGGCAGGACCATCTGGTGCACATCGCCAAGCTCGGGTGCAAACCAAATTTTTCCTGTACCCGCCGAAAGCTCGACCCCGCCACCCTGCGACATGATCGGCCCGAACTCCACCTTCCAGGAGTTGGCCAGGTTACGGATCCAGCCGTCGCGCTGCGGGTCCGGTACCAACGTATTGTCGATTTTCTCCCACGCCGCACCGGGTCGCGGCTGGAAGTTCACCGGTTCGGTGTGCAAGATGACGGTCTCTGTCCCGTCGTCGTTGGCATAGACCTCGGTCTGTGCGTCCCGTCGCCGGATGATCTCGCGGGCGGGATCGAACTCGCGTGGCACGGGACGTTTGGGTTTGGCCGCCTGGCTTGTTTGTTCCGTCGCCGCGTTGCCGGTCGGCATCGACGGTTCGGGCAGGCGCACGGGAGGCGAGGTGCCCAGCAACGGCCGGGCCACCGCAACGGGTTTGGCCGCCTGCGCCGGTGGCGGACCTGACGCCACACCGACGAGTCCAGGCAGCATGACAGCGCAAACCACGAGCGTGGTTCTTCGCATGCGGACTGATGTCATTGTTCTCTCTCCTGAAGGGAATCCACCGGTGGATGCCGGTGGCGTCCATTAGGCGGTCCCCGACCGGGGCAGCAATCGGCCCTCATCGAATTCTTTACATAGATTTGTCGGCGTGCTCGCCTGTTCGGTATAGCCTTCCTGGCGTGTACGAGTTTCGGGTGCTGGGACCGCTCGAGGTCTCACATATGGGGAGCAACCTGGACCTGAAGGCGACGATGATGCGCAGGGTGCTGGTCACCCTGCTGTGCCACGCGAACCGGCCGGTGTCACCGCAGGCGCTGGCCGATTCCATCTGGAACGGCCGGCCACCCCCGTCCGCCCGTAAGAACCTCCAGGGTTACGTGATGCGGCTACGCCAAGCCCTGCACGAAAGCGAACGCATCCGGCTCACCTCAACCGGATACAGCATCACCCTGGCCCCGGGCGAGCTGGACGCGCAGGAGTTCACCGATCTGCTCGGGCAGGCGTTCACCGCGAAACAAGCGGGCCGCTTCGCCGAGGCAGGCGAGGTTTTCAGCCGGGCCCTCAACCTGTGGCGCGGGCCGTGCGCCTGCGTCGACGCCGCCGGGACGGCCCTGGTGGTCACTTCCGCGTCCAGATTGGAGGAACAGCGGCTGGCCGCGCTGGAAGCCATGGCCGAGGTGGATCTGCAGCTCGGCCGGCACAGCGAGATCATTGCAGCACTGTCGCCGATCATGGATGAGCATCCCTATCACGAGCGGCTGCGGGAGCACATGATGCTCGCCTTCTTCCGCAGCGGACGCCAGGCCGATGCCCTGGACCTCTACCGCCGAACCCACGCGCTCATGGTCAGCGAGCTGGGCGTGGAGCCCGGGCCGGGCCTGCAGCGGCTGCACGCCGCGATCCTGCGCGCCGACCCGGATCTGCTGCGGGCGCCGGGCGCCGTCCCGGATGCCGCCGGCAGAGCACCCGAGTTCGTGCGGCCGCGGCAGCTGCCGGCCGAGGTCAACGGTTTCACCGGCCGCCAGGACCAGCTCGACGCGCTGCACGCTTTCGACCGGCTCGGTGATCAGTCCAGCCTGCTCGTCATCACGGCGATCGGCGGCAGCGCCGGCGTGGGCAAGACGGCGTTGGCGGTGCGATGGGCACATCAGGCGACCGACCGGTACCCCGACGGCCAGCTCTTTCTCGATCTGCGCGGCCACGCCCCCGGCCGGGCCATGTCGCCCGACGAGGCTCTGACAAGCCTCTTGGGCGCGCTGAACATCAAGCCCGAGCGAATCCCCCAAGCCACCGGGGAAGCGGCGGCACTCTACCGATCCCTGCTGTCCGATCGGCGGATGCTGATAGTGCTCGACAACGCCCACTCGGTGGAACAGGTGCGCCCCCTGATCCCCGGCGGGCCCGGATGCCTGGTGCTGGTGACAAGCCGGGAAAGGCTGGGCGGGCTGATGGCCCGCGAGGGCGCCCACCACCTCACGCTGGACGTGCTGACCCCCGACGAGGCGCAGCTTCTGCTGGAGCGCACGGTCGGGCACGCCCGGGTGCGGGCCGAGCCGGCGGCAGCGGCGCAGATCGCCCGGCTGTGCGCCTACCTTCCACTCGCGCTGCGGGTGGCCGCCGCACGGATAGCCGAGCACCCCCACCGCGATCTGAAATCACTGGCCGCCGAGCTCGACGGGGTGGGCAGGCTCGACGCGCTGGCTGTCGCGGGCGATGAGCACTCGGCTGTGCGGGCCGCGTTCGACCTTTCCTATCGCGCTCTTGACCCTGCGGCACAACGATTGTTCCGCTTGCTGGGCCTGGTGCCCGGCCGCGACTTCACGCCTGAAACGGTCGCCGCGCTGGCTGGCACCACACCGGCCGAGGCCTGCAAAGGGTTGGCACGGCTCACCAATGCGCATCTGATCAGCCACGGTGAGGGTGACCGCTACAGCTTTCACGACCTGCTACGCGCCTATGCCCAGGAGCTGGCCGCCACCGACGCCGAGGCGCGTACCGCAAGCCATCGGCTCTATTCATGGTATGAGGCCGTTGTCGATTTGGCGGCCATGACCTTCTACCCTTACGCAACGCGGCTGCCGCGCGACGACCAGGCCCGGTCTTCTCCGCCGGGAGTGGTCTTTGCTGACATATCGCAGGCCATCACCTGGCTGGACACCGAGCTGGCCAATCTGGTGGCGGCGATCAGGCATGCCGCCGAGCACGGGCCGGCTGAATTCGCCTGGCTTCTGGCCGATGGACTGCGCCACTTCTTCATGCGCCGCGGCTATCTCACCCATTGGGCGGTGGCCGCCGAGGCCGCGCTTTCCGCCGCCACCGCTGCGCACAACCCGCAAGCGCAAGCGGCCACGCATTTGAGTACTTCCGACTTCCATGCCAGACGATGCGCCTTCGAGGAATCCATCGCCCACCTGCAAGCGGCGCGCCGCCTCAGCCTCGAATGCGGCTGGGAGCGAGGAGAGCTCGCCAGCCGGTTCAACCTGGCTTACACCTATCACAAAATAGGAAACCTCCCCCAGGCCGAACAGCTGACCCGGCTCCCTGCCGAGGGCGTCCGCCAGATCGACGGTTCGATCCTGCTGCACCAGCTCACCATCCGGGCCTCAGTGTTGCGCGAGATGGGGCGCCTGGATGAGGCCATGGAAATGATCAACGAGGCGTTCCGCCATCGCAGCAGCGCCCACACCGACTGCATCGTGCGCTATGGGCACGGAAACGTTTTGCACAGCTATGGCCGCTACGACGAAGCGCTGGCTGAATTCGCCCGGGCCGCCGCGATCGCCGCCGAGCTGGGTGACCACGAGACGCAGTCGTGGTCGCTGGCGCGCGTCGCGGCGGTGCTGCGCGACAGCGGCCGGCTGGCGGAGGCGCTCAGTCAGGCCGAGACCGCGTTGGCGCTTTGCGGACACGAAGATGTCTCCCTGTACGTGAAGGCGCGTGCCGTCGGCGTCGTGGCGTCGGCGCATCGATGTCTGGGGAACCTGGAACTCGCCGAAACCTTGGCGCGCTCCGCACAGCGGATGGCACAACAGTCCTCCAATCGCCGGGCCGAAATCGATGCGCTGCTTGACATCGCCACCGTCGCCAGCCAGCGACCGCAACCCGGCGATGCCGCGCTTGCCCACGCCCGCAAGGCTTTTGAGCTCGCCGACGGCGGCGGCTTCGCCCCGTTGCGCGAAGCCGCCGCCGACCTGATCAAGCGGCTTGCGGCGGTTTGAACGCCTGCCTGACCGTGCCGATGTAGATCTGCCGCAAAGCAATCACTTCCCCCGATAGACATCCTGGGCTATCCACGATGATCGTGGGCTGCGGTGCGGCCCCGGTACACGCGCGGTACATCGAGCTGGTGAGGAGGCTGTAATGCCGTCGCGGGCTATCCGAGCGCCCGGAAGGCGGTGTTGAGCGCCCCGGCCAGATCGTCATGCCCGCTGAGGTTGGGATGCGGGCAGCCACCGATCATCGTCTTCTGAATCTTGTCCGCGCCCAGCGCGGGCGGTTTGACGAACCGGATCTTCGGGTCGGCCGGAAGGATGCTCGCCTTGATGGCCGCGTTGAGCTGGTTGGTCCAGGTCTGCACCTGTGTCTTCCACGCCTGTCCGGTCACCAGATCCAGCTCGACGTCGGGAATGTTGGGCAGCGCGCCCTTGATGACGTCGGGCAGTTCCGTGTTCTGCACCCAGGTGCTGGCGAAGGTGCCGATCGACACCTTGGCCGGGGTGATGTCGTAATAGCCCATCCACACGATCTTGTTTGCCCCGGCGGCCAGCGCCTTGGTGGTGATGGTGTTGACATCTCTGGTGATCGTTGGATAGTGGGTCGGCCCGTCGAAGACCGGGATGTCGAAACGCAACCGTTCGATGGTGATGTCCCGGGGCCGGTTGCCGGTGATCTCCTCCTGCAGCACCACCTGGCACGCGCCGCCCCTGATCACGTTGTCGCGGCCGGTCGGCCGGCCCTGGGTGTCGTAGTAGCGCATGACCGCGTTGAACGGCAGGGTATTGCGCACGAAGTAGCGCACCGCCTGTATCCGCAGGAACTCGGCCATGCCGCAGAAGGCCGCACCCTTGGCCACCTCGGTCCAATTGGTGTTGTTGATGCCGCCGGTGGTCACGTAGTAGGCCTGACGCCCGTCCTGCTTGGCCTTGGTGAGCGCCGCTTCGGCCAGCGCCATCGGCGGAAACGCCCGTGCCCATGGGTTTTCACACGAATCCTGGTAGATAGCCGGCGCTCCCAGGATTTCCGGGGTACCCATGCCCGTGCGCGCGAAGTTGTAATAGTCGACGACAGAAGTGTTGAGGTTGCTCACATACTTGCCCACATAGCTGGCCGTCATGTCGTTGCCGTGCAGCCCGCGGGTGTCAGCTTGGGTGTTCTGGTTGACACTGCATTTTTTGGGTACGTGGTAGTGCTTGATCTGAATGTGCGCGGACGTCACCGAGTCCCCGGTGGCGACGACCACCACCGGCGTCTGCGGGTTGCGGTTCGGCGGGCACAGCTTGTCCTTGGCCGCCTCCCTGAGCTTGGCCTCCAGATCGGTGACATCAAGCCGGGCCTCCCGCTGCGCTGCCGGCAGCGGACAGGTCCCCGGATCCGTCGCGGTAGAACTCGGCTGCGGCGTCGTCGGCGTCGGTTGCGGCGTGGTCGGCTGCGGCGTGGTTGGCTGCGGCAACGTCGGGCTCGGTTGCGGCGTGGTCGGCGTCGGTTCCGGCACCGTCGGACTCGGCTCCGGCTCTGTCGGCGTCGGCGTCGGTTCCGTCGGCGTCGGCTCGGGCTCGGTCGGGGTCGGCTCCGGCGTCGGCTCCGGACATGGGATCGCCGTCGCGGTCGGACTGGCACTAGGATCGATCGGCGTCGCTGTCGGCGCGGATGAGGGAGCCGTCGGCAGCGATGTCGGCGTGGCCGAGGGGTTGCTTGGCAGCGAGGTCGGCCCCGTCGAGGGGTTGGTCGGCAGCGAGGTCGGCGTGGCCGAGGGGTCGATCGGGAGCGATGTCGGCTCGGCCGTAGCCGTTGGCTCGGCCGTCAGCGAGGGCTCGGCCGTCGGTGGCAGCACGATCGCCGCGGCGGGCACCACCTTCGGCTGGGCGCGGCGTGCCGCACGTGCCGCAGGCGACGCGGACGGCTCGCACTCGCGCGCCAGCCGATCCTCCTCCAACGCCGTGATCACATCGGGCGGCAGCGGCGCTCCCTCAGGTACACAGGGATCAAAAAACCAGGCAACACCTTCAATGTCGCGGGTACATGTGCCGTAGTCGCTCACCGTCGCCACCCCGGGCGATGCCGCCGGACTCACCAGCACCTGCAGCAAACCCGCCACCAGCCCCGCCACCACCGCCGATGCCGAGGCCGTCACTGTCCTTTTCATACAATCCCCTTCCTGCGTATCAGGTCGGGGAAATCTTCAGCGAAGATTAAGAGTGATCGATATGACTGCCAGCTGGCCATATGCGGTCCCGGCAACAAACGGACACAACATCAAGCAGACCGTAGATATCTACATTGGACCAGAGTAGGAGGCGCCGTGCCAAACACCTCGAATCCGATCGAATCGGCCCCGGCCACCAAGCTTGTGGTGCTGGTCAACGGGCTGCCGGGGGCGGGCAAGACAACGCTGGCCCGCACCCTGTCACAGTCCATAGGGTTGCCGCTGTTCAGCAAGGACACGATCAAGGAGGCCCATGCAGAGGTATTAGGCACCGAACCCCCAACCGGCTGGCCCCAGCGACACTGGAGCGCCGCCCTCGGCGCAGCGGCAAGCCACACCATGTGGGCACTGCTCGCGGAAGCTTCAGGCGGTGCGGTGCTGGAGTCCTGCTGGCCCACGGACTCCCATCATTTCGCCGTCGAGGGCCTGCGGCGCAATGGCATTCGGCAGCCGTTAGAGGTCTGGTGCGACTTGCCGCTAGCAATCGCCCGGCGCCGTTTCGAGAACCGGCATCCACGGCATCCCATCCACGGAGAACTCCCGAACGACGCCGAATGGGAACGCTGGCAACAGGTTGCCCGACCGCTAGCTATCGGTCCTGTGCTTCGGATAGACACCACCCGCGCAGTCGACACAGAGGCCGTCACCGCGTGGATATCGATTCACGGCTCAGCCCGGAAGCCACTGTGAGAACGCGCTCGCCAGCTGCGGATTGCTCCAGTAGCTGAAGTGGTTGATATGCGCATCCGTGTTGAAGACCAGCGGCTCGCCAACGGGGAAACATTTCGCGTTCGGCACGGTGTACACCCCGGCCGTGGGGACGATCAGGTCGTTGGGAGTGCCACCGAACACCAGGTCGGCGGCGCCGTCGGTGACGAGATGGTGCAGCGCGGAACCCGGTGGCGGGTCGAAGTTGGACGCCACCGCGAAGTATTTCGCGGCCCCGACGCCGGTCTGGTTGAATTTCACCAGATAGTCACCCTGAGGGTTCATGGCCATGAGCCCATCGAGTCCCTGCACCACCCCGATCGCGACTTGTTTGACGATCGCAAGCACGATGTCGAGTACGTCGGTTACCGGATTGTCCGGAACCAGCTGAAGCAGGCTGGTCATTCGGTTGAGGAACTGGTCGAGCCGGTCTATGTCGGCCAGCGCGGTTCCCGCATTGGGTGAAGCAGCCATGACAAGGTTGCGCACCTTGATTCGTCCGTCGAGTCCCGTGCGGGCCGCCTGTTCGGTCAATACCCGGCTCACCAGGCCCCCTCGCGAATGCGAAACGACGTCGAGATTGAGGGTGAGGTCGTCTGGCAACTGCTTGGCCAACCAGGTCACATTCTCGTCCGGCGTAGCCGAAATGGTGTGGTGATCGAAGGCGAATACCCTTCCGTCGTAACGTGCGTGGAGTTCTTGCATAGTCTGCTGTGGGATGCCACAGAATCCGGCATGTGCCCGGCTAGCGGTGCCGTGCACAAACAGCAGCGCACGGCCCTGGCTCAGCCGAAGCCAGTCGGCGGGCTCAAGTGAAGCGCCGTCTGCGTCCTGATAGTTGTCCGGCGTGAACGATCGCAGCCGGTAAGGCCGATACTTCTCCTCCAGCTTTTGGGCAAAGAAGTTCCCTGCCTGGCCGAGCGCCTTCTCCGCGACCTTGAAGATCAGTGCTTTGAGGAGCTTCTTGCCGATTGCGCCCGTCAGCCCGCGCTGTCCTGTCTCACCTTGTGCGGACATCACCGCGCGAGGCACGCGATAGGTAAAGGTGCCTGAACCGCGGCTTGGCACATCCTCCGGCCGAACGCCGTCCGGGAAATGCCATGAAAGCGAACCGTCTTCGGCCGTGTAGAGCAGGACCTGGCCCCACCCGTCGCCGGGTGCAGGCACCTGCACCTTGATGTCATTTTCGTCGCCGGCCGCTCTGCTTCCTCCCCCCGACCCGCCGACCTCATTGTGACGGTCTATGACTACCGTCAATTGCTGTTGCATTTCATTGTTCTCTATCGACTCCAGGAATGCGCTGGTCGTGTCCTCGGCCCCACGCATCCCACCACTACTCGGCAGATACACCTGCGCCTGGCCCTGAAGCCCCGGGCTGCTGATCCTCACCCCGCTGCCGACGTCGACCAACAGGCCTTGTGCATTCAACTCGGCCATGACTGTCTCCTAAGGAACGCTTGCGATGCGGTGCAGCTTCAATCGCGGGTGCCCGAATAGTTGGTAGGCAATGAGTGTGGGCGACGCTCCACCGGTGTCCGCGGCATCGCGGGTGTATCCAGCTCGGATCCGGCGAAGAATCTCCGCAACCGGCACCGGCTCGCCGCCATACGCGGCGGCATAGAACTGAAGGCTGATTTCGGCAGCCACATTGTCGTCGATGTTCCAGAGCGGTGCGACGACAGCGCGCGCACCCGCGTGCAGGATGGAGGCGGCCATGCCTGCGTAGTCGCCTAGGATCTGGTTGCCCGCGCCTACCTGGCAGGCGTTGAGGAACACGAATGGTTTATGACACAGCTGCAAGCCCTTTATCATCGGCTCCGTCAGAAACTGCGTGTTGTCGTTGCTGGCGGGATTCGCTTCGTCTTTGAGCACGACCAGCCCTCCCTGCGCGTTCTGAGCATCGAAGCGGCCGTGCAAAGCGAAGTGAAGAAGATCAGCTCGCGGCATACCCTCCAGGCACTTGACGACTTCAGAGAAGCGTGGACCGACCGCGTCCGCAGGCGGATAGTCGTCGACAAAGGACTTGGCCTCTCTCCTGGCATGGACCAGCTCCGCCCAATTGCCAGTGGCGCCTTTTCCATATTCGGCGGTGACGACCGCATGGTGTCGCACCTCCAAGCTGGTTTGCAGGGGACTCAGTGGGCTGTCTTCGACCAGCGGCCACCGGCTGATAGCGACGTGTGCACCCAGAAATGGCGAGGTGAGCCCGAACTTCGTCTCCAGCGGAGGCTGTAAGACCGCGATCTCCCACGGTACGTGGGGCTCCTCGGTAAGCAGAAGCACCGCCGCCGCCGAGGCGCGGTCGGGCTGGCAGGCAACCAAACGCAGTACGCTCTGAATCCCTATCGGAATCGCCTGCGCCACATCGACTCCAAGCCCTTGCATCTGCAGGAAATCGGCGATCGCAGGTACGCTGCTGAACTCGATCCATGTCATCGCCGCGCTGGCGAATCCCCGGGCGCTTTCGCCGAGATCCTTGGCCCGCCTGACATCAGGGACAGCGACCTCGGCCGCACAAGGGTAGGCGGCCCACACATACTGGTTGTGCGCAGCATCGTCCGCACGGTAAATCGCCAGCACCAGATCGGGCGGTTCGTCGGTTAGCAACGGGCTCAGGTCAAGCAGACGTTGTTCCTTGGTGTCCAGCTGACGGTCGTCGTCGAGTTCGGCTTCCGTAGCGACGGCGATGAGCCGCCGCCATGCGACACCGATCAGCTTGCCGTTGCAGAAGTAGTGCACGCCTATACGGCGCTCCTTGGCCAGCTGCCGCCCGCTCTTCGCAGTCACGTGCAGCGTCACGGCGGGGAAAGGATTGTCGGCGTTCATCACCAGGGTGTGCTGATGTCCCTCGGCCACCGACAGCGACTCCGGGTCGACCGTGACCAACACGTCGAACGTGGCCATCTCCCCTGCGACAGCAATCGGTCCGGCGATCACCAATGTCGGGTCGTCCCTTTCCGCCAGCCCGACGACACACTCGAACGGTGTTTCCACCACAACGGCTGGCGGGCAGGTGATACGCGGATACACCTTCCGCTGGCCGCTTCGGTCTGCCGGCGAAAGCGGTGGCGGCACAGGCGATGGCGGTGGCGGCACAGGCGGTGGCGGCAGAGGCGATAGCACTTCGGACGGTAGCTGCGCAGGCGCTGTGGGTTCAGGTATGTCGTCGCCCGGTGCTGTCGCTCCCGGCGGAGGAGGCCGCTTGGGACGCTCAGCCGCCTCGTCGGCCGGCGCGGCCGCTCTCAGTCTCCGGTGCCGCCTGCTACTCCGAGAGAACCCATCGCTCCAATTCTCGACCTCGGTGACGTCCTCCAGCTGTTCCGACGACGAGTCATATCGTGTCCGGCGATCGTCCACAACTTCGGTAGGCGGGCCTAGCTCAGGTGGTTGTGAGAAGGCGGGCTGCGACAGCGTGTAGTGCAGCAGTTGCCTTAGCCTGTCACGCGCCTGGCTGTCAGCAGCAGAAAGCTGTGCGCCCAGGGCCCGCATGACCTCGTGCGGATCGCACGCGCCCAATACGATGGCGAGCTGATCGGCGTGATCCGCCGTCGGTCCTGCGCCGGTGGCAAAGTCGAGGATGATGCGTGCGACTTGCAGCTGACTTGTGTCGGCATTGTCCAGGACGTCGAGCAGCCGGGTTTCCTTGGCGTCGCCAAGCCCGATCAGGTTGACTATCAGCTGTTCGGTGGTGTCCGGGGGCAGCGAACCGAGTGCGGCCAGGTCGAGTTTCTCTACGCCGCGCCAGTCCTTGGACCTGTTCGCAGCAAGCAATCGGTCGGCAGTTCGCTTGGCGGCCAACACCTCCGTAGCATCCGCACGCCGACTAGGTGGCAGTGCTTCCCCAAGCCCGTCCGCGACCGTGGGCATCCGCGGTCCGGTCAGTGCCTCAATCACCACCTGCGCCGACCCGTCGTGGATCGGCGGGTTGAGCTTTAGCAGCCACAGACGCAACTTAGCCGGTACAGGAAAGACAACCTCAAGCTTGGCAGGGTCAATCTCCCTATTCATCTCCCGCAGCATGCGCTCAAGCTGGGCTGTGTCGCCAAGCCTCGCCATAGCGATCGCAGCAAACAGGGACGTATCCGGGTCATCACTGTTCAGCGCGGAAGCGAAGGCATCTGGCGATACCTCGTGGAGTTCGATGGGCATCATGGCTAGCGTCCGGACTGCCGAAGCCTGCGCCTCCCTATCTTGGTTGGCCAAAACTGAAAGAAGCGACCGGATCTGCTCCGCGGCGACCGGTCCGACTCCCCGTCGGGCCAGCAACCACCCCGCCAGCTCAGCGTGCGGATCTGTTGCGGTGGTGGCGATCGCAGAAAGCCGCTGCAGGGCGGAGGCCAAAGGGGTGGCAGCCATCACCTCCAGCCAATCGCCGCGAGAGGGATGAGCCATCGGTCGTTCGAGGAACTTATTCAGCAGCGGAGAGATCTCGCGCCAGGCGGCCGGGCTAGTGCCGATGCTGGCGATAGTCAGGACCGCGGACCTGATTGCCGCGTCGTCGCCGATGGAAACAGTTGCCTCAACGAGAGCGAATGCACTGTCTTTGGTAAGCCCACGACTACGCACCACCTGGACCACCCCCAGGCCACACACGTGTGTGCCTAACGCCAGCCTAGCAGTCCTAGTGCACTATGTAGAGTGGCGCGATTCTGGCGGTGGACCCTTCAACTTTCCCTAGGCGACCTTCAGCACGACTGCGAGGCGGTCGCGGAAGCTCTGCTCCGACTCGGTGATCAGCTTGCCGCCGAAGCCCAGGATGTCGCCGCTTCGGGCGGCGGATATCACCACGTCGGTGATGGTCAGCAGCCAGCGCCGGAACGCCATCGCGTCACCGTTGTCGACGTGGGCGTCGAGGATCTCGTTCACGGAGCGCACCAGGTCGAGCACAGCCGCGATGCCCGCGTCGCGGTCGGTCAGGTCGATGGCGCCTGCCAGGGAACGATCATCGAAGATCCGCAGGGTGTCGCTGGCCACCTCGGCCAGGAACGCATTTCCGGTGTCGCGTCCGCGGGCTGAGGCGATGAGGCCGCTTTCGACTTCGATGTTGGTGCGATATGGAAGGTCGTGCTGCGCCGCGCTTGCCGCGGCAACCACCCATCGTGGCAGCTGCACCAATCTGTTCCATTCGTCCGTCGCCAGATCGGCCTTGGTCGTCACGCTTGGGTCGCCCTCTCCCGAGTGAAATGCTCCAGCGAGGGTAACCGAGGCCGTCGGCGATGGATAGCTGCCTGGCGCACACCAGACTAGAGCGCTTTGGCCAGCACGTCGCCCACCTCTTCGCGGACCGGGTCGGGGTTGGCCCAGCTCCAGTTTGGATGGGCGCGGTTGGTCAGCACCACCAGCACCAGCTTGCGGCGCTGGCAGATTACCAGCGAGGTGCCGGTGAACCCGCTGTGGCCGTAAGCCTGGGCCGAGGCGAGCTTTCCCATCAGCCACGGCTGGTTGATGGTGACGCCAAGACCGTGGTCGGGTGGCCTGTTCGGCCGTTCTTCGTCCACCACGGGCAGGCCCGGGTTGACGTTGGTGGTCATCATCCGCACGGTTGCTTCATTGAGGAGACGTTTTCCTTGGTACTGGCCGCCGCCGAGCAGCATTTGGCCAACGATCGCCAGATCGGAGGCGCTGCTGAAGGTCCCGGCGTGCCCGCCGACGCCGCCGAGCTGGTTGCACACGTCGTCGTGCACGACGCCGCGCAGCAGCCCCCGCGACGAGCGCGCGTCGGTGGCGACCATGCGCGCCGCCCGGTCGGCCGAGGACATCCAGCTGTTGGGGGTGAATCCGGTGTCGCGCAGGCCAAGCGGGCCGGTGATGAACGACTTCGTCGCCTGGGCGAGCCCTTGGCCGGTGAGCTTCTCCACGATCCGGCCCGCCACCATCAGGCCCACGCTGGTGTAGCGGAAGGTGTTTCCGGGCACAGCGCCGTCGACGAGCGGGGTCGCCAGCACCGCCGCCCACCTCTGCTCCACTGTGGACAGTCCGCTGATCTTCGGCCCGACCGGCAGGCCGCTGGTATGCGACAGCAGCATCGACACCGTCACCGCCGCCTTGCCCGTCCCGGCGAACTCCGGAAGGTAGCTCACCACCGGCGCCGCGAGATCGATCTTGCCTTGTTCAACCAGCTGCATGACCAGGATCGCCGTGTAGACCTTGGTGATGGAAGCCTGGTCGAAGACGGAGTCCAGCCGCATCGGCACCCGCTGCGAGACCGGCAGCTCCACCGGCCCGGCGCCGTAACGCAACGCGTCGCCGACCGCCGTGTGCACGGTCACCTTCCCGTTGACCAGCGCCATGGCCACCGCCCCGGCGTAGGTCGGATGCTTGGGGTTGGCCGGAGTCGGTGACAGATAACGCTTCAGGACCGCGGTCACCTCGGCCTCATAGGGCGATCTCGGCCCCGCTGCCGATGGGCTGGCGCCGGCGCTCGGCTGTGCGCTGGGCTCATCGCTGGCCGGGGCGGCCGATCCGCTCGGCGGCGCCTCGCTCCACACCGCCGGCTCGCTCGCGCAGCCGCTCAGCGCGGCCGCCAGCCCGGCCCCCAACACCGCCCGACGCGTCACCATCACGCGCTAGATCCTGGCACCCCCGCCCCAAGACCACACTCCACCCCCGGGCTGGATCACCCTGGCGCATCACCCACCCGACGCCCCGGGCTTGAGCCACCGAGCGCCCAGGCACCTCCGAGGGCCGCAGTCCTGAGGTAGCGAGCGGCCAGCACCCACAGCGCCGCGACCCGGAGGCACCGAGCGGCCAGGGCACGCGGCGACGCCAGGGCGGCGGGCTTTCGCGGCCGTCCTGGCGTATCCGCGCTGCTGCTAGCGGGCTGAAGCCAGGTCGGCTTCGCGGAGTTTCTCGCCCAGGACACCGGCCCGGGTCATGTTGGAGGCGGCGGAGGTGATGCGGGCGGTGCCGACGACCGGCGCCACCGCGACCATCGTGCCCACTACCTGGTCGAGGTTGAGCCCTGTTTCCGCCGCGATCCCCAGGTTGGCCAGGTAGGACACGGGTGCCGCGTCGGAAGCGACCAGCGCCGCGATCCTCACCAGCATGAAAGTCTTCTCGTCGAGCCCGGAACGCTCCAGCGTGCCCTCGGTCATCCGGGTCAGTGTTTCGAGTATGTCCGGGTCGCCCTGCGCGAGACCTGTGATGCTCTGTTCCGCGTTCTTGGTTTTGGCCATGTCTGCCCCCATGCTCGGTTGTCACGAGTAGTGCCGAAGCTTCGTCGGCGCTTCGGTTTCCGTGCTCCATACTCGTGGTTGCGCCGCTGCCATGTGGGCAAATCGGCATACCGCTGCGCAGGGGTGGATCGTCGCGGTAGGCGGATGCCGCTCCGCCTACCGCGAACTGTTCGTCAGGTCGCGGTACAGGTCAATGCCGGGACGGGGTTGGTGCCACTCCACGAGCCGAGGAACCCGAACGTCGTGGAGCCGTTGGCGGCCAAGGCCCCGTTCCAGGTGGCGTTACCCACCATGACATGCGGCCCGGGCGCCAGCAGCGCGCCGTTCCACAGGTTGGTGACGGTCTGTGCCGCCGCGTAGTTCCAGTGCACCACCCAGCTGTGCGTGGCCGCGTTTCCGGCGGTCACCGTGACCTCGGCCTGGAAGCCGCCCTGCCACGAGTTGGTCACCCGGTAGGTGGCCAGGCAGTTGCCGACCGGCGGCAACGGCGAACTCGTCGGCGACGGGGAAGGCGACGGGGTGGAGCTCGGAGTGCGGGTTGGCGTGGGCGAGCCGGTCGGCGGGTTCGTGCTGCCGCCGAACATCACGTCACTGCAGAAGTAGTAGGACTGGTCCAGGTGACTGGCCTGCCAGATGGTGAAGGTCATGTGCCGGCCGGTACGGCCCGGCGCCGACCCGGCGACCTGGATCGAGACCCCGCCCGCGGACTCCGGGGTCCACTGTGACGCCGGGGTGTTGCCGATCTGGCCGACCAGCTCCAGGTCGGCCCAGCGCAGCGGCTGGGTGAGCGGGTTGAAGCCCTGCCGGGTCACGAACACCATGATGTAGTCGGCACCATGGCTGGCCTGGTCGTAGAGCTTGACCCGGAAGTTGTTGCTGATCGAGGTGGTCTGCCAGGCGCCCACGGCGTCCAGCGCGTTGTAGCGGCCGCTTTCGGCGTGCCCGCCGCTGCACAGCTGGCCGTCGGGGATGTTGCCCTGATGGTTGCCGGCCAGCCCTTCGCGGAACAGGCCGTTCCAGTTCCACATCGCGTTCGGGTTGGCCTGCCAGGCTTGCCAGCACATCGGGTCCAGGGTGGCCATGTTCGGGTTCTGGAAGTCTGAACCCCAACGCGCCCAGCAACCGTAGTTGCGGCTGGCCGGGTCGACGATCGAGCCGTGCGCGGAGACCGAGTTCACGACTAGCACTGTCGCGAGGAGCATCGCCGCCGCTATGGCGGCGAGCATGGCGGTCACGGTTCTTCTTGGGAGCGCGCGGAGAGAGGATAGGGAGAAAGACATCGAGTGTCTCCTAGAGGTTGACACCTCGCGCGGCCCTGCCCCTTGCCGCGCCTGACGAACTCGGCTCCCGCCCGGTACCAACAAATCTATACATTGGAATGAATCCAGTCAACTATTCGCGTGGTTTGACCGGTTGGCGCAGGATGGTTTTCAGCTTGGCGGGCTCGGTGCGGCGCGGGTCGCTCAGATAGATCTCGTGATGCTGACCATTGAGCTGCAGCCCCTGTGCGGCCAGGTACTCGCTGTGCAGGGCGGCCAGCTTCGGCGCCTCGTCATCGTAGGAACCGACGTGCAGCAGCTGAGCGCTGGTCCCTTCGTGCAGCTGGTCCAGCCGCACCCGGTCGATGGCGGGCAGCTTCTTCTTGGCCAGCGCCTGGTTTTTCGACTCCTGCACCTGCTCCTGGGTGATCCAGGGCGGCAGGCCGATGAGCATGGTCCACTTCCAGGCGGCCTTGTCGCGGCTCACGAAGACGCTCGGATCGTCGGCCCACCACAGTCCCTCCAGCGGGGCCACCACGAAAGGCCTGTCCTTGCTGGCGAATTTGATGGTGTAGGCCACCGAGTAGAGCGCCTCCACCGCCTCCCGATAGGCCTGGGCCGTGTTGGGATCGCCCTCGCCATCGACGGCCAGGTAGGCCAGCGGCGGGACGTCGACCAGCGCCCAATCGGCATTCCTTGGCGCGTAAAGGTTTTTCAGCTCTTTCTTGACGTCGTATGCGGTCACCTTTTTGCCTCCTAAACTTTCGCGGTACGCCGTCAGCCAGCGCTGTTCGGCCATGAGCTGGCCCAGACTGAAGTCGAAGATGGCCCGCACGAAGTCCGGGGCGTCGCTCTGCGCATCGGCGGCCGCCTGCACCGCGGCGACGCGATCGGCAAGAGCGTCGGCGCGGCGGGCCAACGCGGCGGCGAAACGTTGCGGCGGCAAGGCCGGCTGGTTGGCCAGCCCCAGCAACAGCGGCGCGGGAACGGGCACCAGGTTGGCCAGCACCGCCTCCGCCGCCTCGGCGAGCGCGCGCAGCCCGGCCGGCGTGGGCGCGTAGACCTTGCGCGGCTTGCCCCGCGCCGACGGGGCGGCCCGCTCGTCGACCAGGCCGCGCTCGTGCAGGCGGGCCAGCACGTAATAAATGGAGCTGAAACCGATCTCGGTCCAGTCGCGCATGCCACGCTCGACGATGACCTCTTCCAGC
Source organism: Rhizocola hellebori (assembly GCF_016862955.1). Taxonomy (GTDB): domain Bacteria; phylum Actinomycetota; class Actinomycetes; order Mycobacteriales; family Micromonosporaceae; genus Rhizocola; species Rhizocola hellebori. The sequence goes on from NZ_BONY01000011.1 coordinate 143,598, forward strand.
TCGTAGCCGTGCCGCGGGCGCTCGGCCAGCAACCCCAGCAGGGCAAGCTCGGCGGCGGTCAGCGGACGGGGCACCCGTTTATCCTAGCGATAGGATAAACGGGTGCCCGAGCGGGTGGCTACCAGGCGATCGTGCCGAGGCGGACGTGCCCGCCGTCGGCGAGGCGGTCACCGGGTGAGAACCAGGAGTAGACGAAGGTGTCGGCCGTGCTCAGCTCGGGATGGCCGTTGAACGCATAGCAGCCGAAGGGGCCGCCGCGGCAATGGTCCGGCACCCGTCCGGCCGGGCCCGCTGTCCATGGGCCCAGCGGCGAATCGGCGGTGTAGAGCCGGAAGTGAGCCGGGTCGAAGTAGTTGTCCTTGACCATCATGGCCAGCTTCCGGCCGCCGCCGACACCGCTGAAGTCGGCGGCGTAGACGCCCCACGGCTGCACACCGGTCACCAGCGACACCACCGAGGTGTGGTCGGTGGTCCACTGCGCGGGCCCGCCATCGGGACTGCCCCACCAGCGGTAGCTGGCCGGGTCGGACCACGCGGCAGGGTCGGCGCTGACCCGCGCGGCGAAGATGGTGTCCGGGTTTCGCTTGGCGCCCAAGAAGTACAGGAAGCCGTCGTTGCCGAAGACCGGGTTGCCCAGCCGCAGGGTCTCGGGCAGCCCAGCCCGCATGGGGTTGGCCACGAACGGGGTGAAGAAGGTGCGGAACCGGTTGGTGGCCGGGTCGTAGTCGGCCATCCGCCACCGCTCGACCGGCCAGGGCCGCTTTTCTCCTGTGGTGACACAGATTTCGGCCCAGATGACCAGGGCCCGGCCGGTGCCCGGGATGCGGGCGCCACCGGATATCCAGGCCGCGGCATAGCTGGCGCTTCCGGCGCTGCCACACGCGACCGGCGGATCCTCCGGGGTGACCAGGCCTTGCACCACCGGGAAGAAGTTGGCAGGCGAGGTGAGGCCCGGCTGGGGCGGCGCGGGCGGGCGGGGCAGTTCGCTGAGCGTGTCGGGGGCCACCCCGACCGTATACGGGCCGGCCGCCGCCGTGCCCAGGGCCAGGAACGGCGGCCCGTTGCGCTGGCCGGTGTCGCCGAAGAGCCACAGCGCCTGGGACGAGGAGTAGGCGATGCTGTGCCCGCCGTCGCGGCCGATCGGGTTGGCGAGGGTGTCCGCTGTGGACATGACGCGTCCGATGTCGACGGTGGCCGTGGTGGTCGCCGATGCCGTCCGGAAGTTCTGGGTGGCGCTGAAGTTGGCCGGATCCGGTTGCACCCCAGGGCTGGTGACGACGCCGCCACCGCCCTGGCCTATGCACAGCCCGGGCTGGGCGACGTTGCTGTCACCGAATCCGCAGAACTGGACGTGGTAGAGCGTGTCGGGGGTGAGCCCGGTGACCGCCTGGTTGAAGTCGATCGGCCCGGTCTTGGCGTTGACGGTGACCCGCGGCGTGGTGAGCACGGTGGTGGCGCCCTCGGCCCAGTACTGGAACCAGCCCGTACAGGGATTGGTGGTGGTGTCGGCCACGCAGTCGGTCTGGGCGTGCAGCGTGGCCGACGTGCTGGTGATCGCGGTGGGTAAGGTGGCCCGTCCGGTGCAGCCGGCCGCCAGCAGCAGCGCCGCTACGGCCACGCAGGCGAGCACCCGCCGAGCCGGGCGATGGGCGAAATACATTTGTCTCCCCAAATCTGTTGGCGTCGGCGTGATTCTTGGCACGGCATTGCGACCGCCTCCAGCCGGGGACCGGAAACTTTGCACAGATTTTGCTTTGGCGCTTTCAGATCCAGCCCTTGCGGGAGGCCTGCACCCCGGCCTGGAAGCGGCTGTTGGCGCGCAACCGGTCGTTGAGGGAGGCGATGGTGCGCCGCACCGTACGCGCCGAGAGCCCCACCTTGCGCGCCACCGCCTCGTCGGTCAGCCCGGCGGCCAGCAGCCGCAGCACCTCCACCTCCTGCGCGGTCAGGCCGTCGCCGTTGCGGCGCAACGGCTGGTGCAGCGCGCTGGAGGTGTGCCACAGCTGATCGAAGAGGGCGCACACGGCCGCCAGCATCCCCCCGGCGTGCACCTCGAAGGCGCCCAGCTGGACGTCGGCGGAGCTTATCGGCAACAACGCGATGTGCCGGTCCATCACCACCATCGGCATCGGCACCACCGGCACCGTGCGGATTTCGCCCCCGCGATCGGTCATCCGCTGGGCGAAGGCCAGGGTTTCCGGGTCGCTTCGATAGGAGTCCTGATGCAGAGCGCGGAAACGCACCGATCCGGCCATCGCCGCGAAGCTGAACTCGTCGTCCATGGTGATGGCGGCCAGCCGGAAGGCACGGCCGGGGCTGAACAGCCAGAAGTCTTTCGAGGCGTGCCGGGCCAGCTCGGTCAGCCGCCGCCGCACGGTGTCCAGGCCCTCCAGGCGGATCATGGCGTCGCCTTCGGGGGCGCGGTCGGCGTGCACAGCGACGATCGCGGCGATCGCGTCGCGGGTGGCGGCGATCTCCCGCTGCCGGCGCGACAGTTGCTCCTCGGCCTCGCGCAGCAGCGCGGTCAGCCCGGCTCCGGGTGGGGCGGGCGAGTGATCTCCGGATTCGGCGGCCACGAGCAAATCCAGCGCGGTCAGGCGGTCGAGCGCTCGGCGCACCGTGCGCTGAGGTAGCTCAAGGCGTTCGGCGAGGTCGTCGGGGCGCATGCTCGGCTCGGCGAGCATGGCGCGGTACACCGCTTCGGCTGCAGGCGACAGCCCCAGATTCGTCAGTCCCACTCCGTTGCCATACCTCCCCTAAACATCCACAAACATAACTCCATGCCGTGTCCTGGTCTATGCTTCGCCGTTTCTGGCAGTTTGCCCGCATAAACGTGAATAGCGGCTTACCGTAGCTGGAGATGGCGACGGAGGCTGCGATGAACAGTTCGAATACAAAAGTGGACATGGGTCCGATCGACTACGTGGTGGTCGAGTTCCCCGGAAGCAAGCTGAAAGGTGAGGCGATGCCGATCCTGATCGATCTTGTCGATCGGGGCATCATCCGCCTGCTGGACATGGTTTTCATCAAGAAGGAGCTGGACGGGACGGTAAGGGGCATGCTCCTGGCCGACCTCGACGGCGATGAGCAGCTCGACCTGGCGCTGTTCGAAGGCGCCTCCTCCGGGATGCTCGACGAGGACGACATCACCAGCGCCGCCGCGGCGATCGAGCCGGGAAGCTCGGCAGGGCTTCTTGTCTACGAGAACACTTGGGCCGCCCCCTTCGCGGCAGCCCTGCGCCGCGCCGGCGGTCAGCTCGTGGCCAGCGGCCGGCTCTCGGTGATGGATGTGCAATCCGCGCTGGAAGCCAGCGAATCCAAGGCCGGCAATGGCACCAAGGCCAGCAACGGCAAGAAGGCCAGCAATGGCAAGAAAGCCAGCAATGGCGCGAAGGCAACGGTCTAGGGAAAGGCAGAGCGATGGGTTTGATTCGAGGGGTGGCGCGCACTGCGGTCATCGCCGGAACGGCCACGGCGGTCTCCAACCGGGTGTCCCGCCGGCAGGCCGGCCGCTGGGCCAACCAGGAGCAGGAGCAGGCCGCCCAACAGCAACAGGCAGCACAGGCAGCGGCGCAGCAACAGGCAGCACAGCAACAGGCGAGCCAGCAGCAGTCCGGTGGCATGGACGCGAAGATCGAACAGTTGAAGCAACTGGCCGATCTGAAGGCACAGGGAGTGCTCACCGACGCCGAATTCGAGGCGCAGAAGAGCCGGCTGCTGGGTTCCTGAGCCGATGTCCAACGATGACCTGAGCGACGACGAGCGCGCGGAGCTGCAGCAGCTCCGCGCGCGGGCCTCCGCGAACCCGTGGGCGCGGGCCGGAAGATGGACCGCCGCCTGTGTGCTGCTGCTGGTCGGGGCACTGGTCGGGGTGCTCGCCGTGGTGGCCGTCTACCTCAAGTCGGAGGTGCTCGACACCGAACACTATGTGCGTACGGTGTCGCCGCTGGCCGAGGATCCGGCGGTGCGCGAAGCCGTGGCGACCCGGCTCACCCAGGAGGTCATCACCCGTACCGACATCCAGGGCATCGCCAACGATCTGGCTCAGCGGCTGGTCGCCCAGGGCGCGCCGCAGCGCGTCGAGGACCTGGTCGGCCCCGCCGTGAGCGGCCTGACCTCGTTCCTGCACAACGAAATCTACAAACTGCTCGGCACTCCCCAGTTCCAGCAGGTCTGGGATCAGATCAACCGGGTGGCGCACACGGGTGTGGTCACCGTGCTCACCGGCGGCGAGGGCCAATTCCTCAACAGCAAAGGCGATACCGTCACCGTCGATCTGGGGGCCATCCTCACCGCGATCAAACAACGGCTTGCCGCCCAAGGGATGTCGTTCGTCGACAAGATCCCCGACGTGTCCATCCCCTATCAGCTGGTCGACTCCGACCAGCTGCCGAAGCTGCGCACCTACACCAAGTGGCTCGACACCGCCGGCACGTGGCTGCCCTTCGTGGCGCTGGCCCTGCTGGCGCTGGGCATGCTGACCGCCCCGAACCGGCGGCGCGGCCTGCTCGTCGGCGTGGTGATGCTGGGCCTGGCGACCGCGCTGTTCCTCGGCGCGCTTTCCGTCGCCAAGTCCTACTACCTGGACAACCTGCCGGCCGGCATCCAATCGCCCGAGGCCGCTACCGTGATCGTCAATACCATGCTGCGCTACCTGGTGGCCGCCATGCAGACGCTGCTCGTGGTCTGCCTGATCGCGCTGATCGCCCTGCTGCTGTTCGGTCCGAGCCATCCGGCCAAGGCGATCCGGCGGCTGGTCAACCGGGGGCTGGACGCCATCGCACGGTTGCTGGCCCGCGCCGGATCGTGGGTGGGCGCGGTGGGACGGTCGCTGGGAGCGGCCCGGCCCTACATCCTCGGCGGTCTAGTGGTGCTGGCGGTCATCTTGCTGGTCGTGGCCGACCGGCCCAGCATCGCGGCGGTGCTGTGGACCACGTTCGCCGTGCTCGTCCTGGCAACAATCGTCGAGCTGTTCGCCCGCGCCCCAAGGGTGTCCCCTCCCCTCGGCCACGCCTAGCCGTCAGGGTTTGAGCCAGAGCGCGGCCGCGCCGCAAGAATGGCCTCGCCGCCCGGCCGTCCGAGCTGAGCCTGGGCGCGGACGCTCCGCAAGAATGACGCCTCCGCCCGGGCGTCAGGAACACACCTGGGCGGCGCGCGACTCCAGGTAGCGGCGCTCGGGAAGGCTGGTGGTGCGGCGGGCCGCGAGCAGGTAGGCGTCGCGGGCGGCCGGAGCGTCGCCGGCCAGCTCGAGAAGGTGGGCGCGGACGGCGTCGAGGCGATGGTGACCCTTCAGCGCCTCCTGTACCGAGGCGAGCTGGTCGAGGCCGGCCGACGGGCCGTGCACCATGGCGACCGCGACCGCGTGGTTGAGCGTCACCATCGGGTTGGGCGCGATGCGCTCCAAAACCTGGTACAGGGCAAGGATTTGCGGCCAGTCGGTGGCGGAAGCCTTCTCAGCCTCGCAGTGCAGCGCGGCGATGGCCGCCTGTACCTGGTACGGGCCGAGGGCGGAGGTCGCCAAAGACGACGTGATGAGCCGGGCGCCCTCGGCGATGGCAGCGCTGTCCCACAGCGCGCGGTTTTGTTCGGCCAGCGGGACGAGGGAACCGTCCGGTGTGGAGCGAGCGGCCCGGCGCGCGTTGGTGAACAGCATCAACGCGAGCAACCCGCACACCTCCCCGTCGTGCGGCAGCAGCCGATGCACCAGGCGGGTCAGCCGCATGGCCTCGAGGGTGAGATCGCCGCGTTGCAGGTCCGGCCCGGAGGTGGCGGTGTAGCCCTCGTTGAAGATGAGGTAGAGCACCTGCAGCACGACCTGGAGACGGTCTTCGCGATCGGGCTCGGGCGGAAGCTGAAACGCGCTCCCGGTCGCCTTGATGCGCTGCTTGGCCCGGCTGATCCGCTGGGCCATGGTGGCCTCGGGCACCAGGAAGGCCCGCGCTATCTCGGCGGTGGTCAGCCCACCGACCGCGCGCAGGGTGAGCGCCACCTGCGAGGCGGGCGACAGCGCGGGATGGCAGCAAAGGTAGAGCAGGGTCAGCGTGTCGTCGCGGTCACCCGGGCGGTCGGAGTCCGCGGCGGGCGCGACGGTCTCGACAAAGCCGGCCTCCTCCCGCCGCCGCCGCGCCGAGTCGGCCCGCCACAGGTCGGTCAGCCGCCTCGTGGCGACCGTGACCAGCCACGCTTTCGGGTTGTCGGGCTGGCCGTCGCGGGGCCATTGCACGGCCGCTTCCAGCAGCGCTTCCTGGACGGCGTCCTCGCAGCTGTCGAACTGGCCGTAGCGGCGCACGAGGATGCCGAGCACCTGAGGGGCAAGCTCCCGCATCAAGGCTTCCATCCTGAGATTATGGCCTGATGGCTCAGGTACCCGACGAAGTAGCCGACCGGCTCTACGCCACCGCCCCCGAGGGCTTTGTGGCCGCCAGGGAGCAGGCGGCCAAAGCCGCAAGCGATCCCGCGCAGGCGGCCGCGATCGCCAAGCTTCGCAAACCCACCGTCGCCGCATGGGTGATCAACCTGATGGCGATCAGAAAACCGGAGCTGGTCGACGGCTTGGCCAAGCTTGCCGGCGAGCTTCGCACGGCCCAGCGTGAGCTGAAGGGCGCCCAGCTTCGCGAGCTGGCCCGGCAGCGGCGCACCGTGGTCACCTCGCTGGTCGACGCCGCGGTCGAGCTGGCGGCCAAGGAGCAGCCGAAGCTGAAACCTCCGCTGGCCGACATCGAGGCGACGCTGAACGCGGCGCTGGCCGACGAGGAGGTGGCCCGGCAGCTGCGCACCGGCCGCCTGCTCAAGACCGCCTCCTATGCCGGGTTCGGCGAGCTGCCCACGCCCGAGGTTGCCGACAGCGCCACCGCCCGCAAGGATCTGCGTGCGGCGCACCAGGCCGAGCAGGCGGCACAGGCCGAAATGGAGGCGGCGGCGCAGGCCGAGTCGCAGGCCGCCTCCGCATTGGAGGACATCGACGAGCAGCTGACCCGGCTGCGCCAGGCGAGGCAGGCGGCCGCGGAGGAACTCAACGAGCGCAAGGCTTCTCACGTCACCGCGCAGCGAGCGCTCGCAGCCGCCCGCCGCCGGGTCAGCGAGGCCGAGGCGGCTGTGGGCGACTGACGAAGGTAGCGTGCAGACCATGGGCTGGGATCTACTGCTCACCGGCGCCGAGGTCATCGATGTCGGCGGTGGTCACGTGGGCCGTTTCGACGTCGCCGTGCAGTCGGGCCGGGTGGCCGCGGTCGCGCCGCGGCTGACCGGCGACGCCGTGCGCCACCTCGACCTGACCGGCAAGGTGATCACGCCTGGCCTGGTCGACCTGCACACCCACGTGTTCGCCGGGGGCGGCTATTGGGGCATCGATCCGGCTCCGATCGCGTGGCGCAGCGGGGTGACGACATGGGTCGACGCCGGCTCCAGCGGCGCCTACAACTTTCCCGCTTTCCGGGAACGCCTTTCTGGGTACCAAGTGAAAGTCCCTGTCCTTCTTCATGTCTCCGCGATCGGGCTCACCGGCCAGGAGGGCGAGGCGCGAGACCTCAAACACCTCGACGTGCCCGCCGCCATCGCCACCGCCCAGGCCAATCGGGAGCACATCGTCGGCATCAAGGTGCGGATGGCCCGCGGCACGGTCGGCGGCAACGCATTGGAGCCGCTGCACCGGGCAATCGAGGTGGCCACAGCGTGCCAGCTGCCGGTGATGGTCCACATTGGAGACAGGCCACCCAACGCGGAGGATGTGGTCCCCCTGCTGCGTCCGGGGGACATCATCACGCATTGCGCCAGCGGGATAGCCGCCGGGCCGAACCTGTTGACGCCCCAGATGCGGGAGGCCTATCAGCGCGGCGTCGCCTTCGACATCGGCCACGGCGCGGGCAGTTTCGCCTTCGACGTGCTGGAAGCCCAACTGGCCGCCGGGATGCCACCGCACTCGATCTCCACCGACCTGCACAGCCGCTGCGTGCACGGGCCCGTCTTCGACATGCCCACCACGATGGCCAAGATGCTGGCGGTCGGGATGCCGCTGGAACAGGTCGTACAAGCGGCCACAGCCGGCCCGGCGCGCCTGCTCGACCTCGATGTGGGCACCCTGGCCGTCGGCTCGCGCGCCGACCTGGCCGTGTTCACGGTGGTGGAGGGCAGGTTCGAGCTGGTCGACGTGCACGGCAACCGGCGCACCTCGCCACTTCGCCTGCACAACGAGGCCACCTATGTGGCCGGGCAACCGCTGCCGGCCGTCGCGCCTGAGCCGCCGCCGCCCTGGGTTCCGTTAACCTCGGCGCAGCGCTCGGCTTTCTCGCACCAGCAGCAGGCCGTGCGCCGCTTGCTGACCGAGCCGCTGGTCGACCCGGACGGCCTGGAAGAACAGTTCCCACGACACGGAGGTTGACGCCCACCATGCCCAAGAAGACCGTCTTCGCCGAGCACGCCGCGCCTCCCGGCGGCCCCTACTCGCACGCCGTCATCGCCGGTGACCACGTCTACCTCGCCGGCAGCGTCCCGGTGCTTCCCGACGGCACCCGGCTGGGCGGCGCCCCCTTCGCCGACCAGGCCCGCGCCGCCTTCGCCAACCTGGCCACCGTGGCACAAGCCGCCGGCGCGAGCCTGTCCCAAGCGGTGCGGGTGGGCGTGTACCTGCGCGACTGGGACGACTTCGCCGCGATGAACCAGATCTACATCGAATTCTTCGGGGAGCAGAACCTGCCGGTGCGCACCACGATTCCGGTCCCCCTCAAGGGAATCGACATCGAAGTCGACGCAATCCTCTACATAGGACAGTAACCGCTACGGGTGACATGTGGACGGTCCCCCTATTCCCACCCACCGACGATCCTGGCACGATACCCATCGGCCCGGTCGACTAGGTGATCAATAGTGGGGACCCATGTCAAGCGAAGCACTCCTCCGCATCGAGAAGGCACAACGCACGCGAGCGACATCTCTCAGCCTGTCTGGTCTTGAGCTGCGCGAAATACCTGCAGAGCTCGCGGCGGTAACCACGCTGACCCGACTAAACCTCCGCAACAACCGGCTGAGCGTCCTACCCGACTGGCTCGGCAACCTCACCAGCCTGACCACCCTCGAACTGGGCGGCAACCAGCTGACCGCGCTACCCGACTGGATGGGCAACCTCACCAACCTGACCACCCTCGAACTGGGCAGCAACCAGCTGACCGCAGTACCCGAAACGCTCGGCAACCTCACCAACCTGACCACCCTCGGACTCGACGCCAACCAGCTCACCGCACTACCCGAAACGCTCGGCAACCTCACCAACCTGACCATCCTCGAACTCGGCAACAACCAGCTGAGCGCCATACCCGACTGGTTGGGCAACCTCACCAACCTGGCCACCCTCGGACTCAGCGACAACCAGCTGACCGCATTACCCGACACGCTCCGCAACCTCACCAACCTGACCATCCTCGAACTCAGCCACAACCAGCTGACCGCATTACCCGATGCAGTCTGCAACCTGGTCGGGCTCGGTTTCCTCAATGCAGGCAACAACCGCCTGACCGTTCTGCCCGACGAAATCGGTGCCCTCACCGAACTCGCCTTCCTGTACCTCACCGGCAACCAGCTGACAGCCCTGCCCGACCAGCTCGGCACCCTCACCCGACTCAACGTCTTGTACCTCAACGACAACCACCTGACCGTGCTGCCAGATTGGATCGGCGACCTCCCCCATCTCGATCGGTTGGCAATCAGCGGAAACGATGATCTCGTCAGTCCGCCGCCATCGGTGTTGGCACAGGGAACTAAGGCGGTGCTGGCGTTCCTGGGAGCGCGGCGGCAGCGGGCGGAGAGGCAGTGGCGGTCGAAGGTTTTGGTGGTGGGGCAGGGCCGGGCGGGTAAGACCTCGTTGGTGAAGGCACTTTCCGGCAAGCCCCACGATGCTCAGGAGCCGACTACGCATGGGCTGAATGTCAGCCAGCTGGAGCTTGCTCACCCGTTGCCGGACGTGGTCGGCGAGGAGGTGAGGATGCGGCTGGCCGTGTGGGACTTTGGCGGGCAGGAGATTTACTATGCGACGCACCAGTTTTTCCTCACCGGGCAGTCGCTCTTCGTGCTGGTGTGGAGCTCGGGCGCGGGCTATGAATACAGCCGCCTGCGTTACTGGCTCGATCTCATCAGCGCGAGAGAGCCGGGAGCGCCGATTATCGTTGTGGCGACCCAGACCGCCGAACGCGCGCCCGACCTTCCCCAGGCGGAGCTGGCGGCGGCGTATCCCGCCGTGCGGGCCTGGGTCAGCGTCGACAACGAAACCCGGGCCGGCATTGACGAGCTGCGGGACCTGATCGGCGAGTATGCGGCAGGGTTGCCGCTCATGGGTGCCCCGTGGCCGGCCGCGTGGCTGGCTGCTCTTCAGGCATGCCGCGATTTGCCTGGTACCCATATAAGCCTGGCCGAATTCCAGAAGGTGCTTGGGGAAGCGGGGATGACCGCCGAGTCAGACCAATTGGTGTTCACCGGCGTGCTCCATCAGCTGGGCGAAATATTGCACTACACCCACGACCGCGAGCTGAGTGAGCTTGTCATCCTGAAGCCGCAATGGCTAGGGGTGCGGATGAGTGAAATCCTTGACAGCAAACCGGTCGAGGAAAGGTCAGGGCTGCTGCACCACGAGGACGTCACCGCCCATTGGCGGGATCTGGGTTTGGATCTGCGTCGCCATCTACTGTCCATGATGGACACCTTCGACGTGTCCTATCGGGTGGACGATGCCGAGATCGCGGCGATCGTGGTGGAACGGCTGCCGTGGGATCCACCGGCATATCACGAGGCCTGGGCTCGGCTCGCGCCGCCCAACAGCAGGCAAATCCGGCTGCGTTACACCATCGACGGCGCGATCCCACCCGGCATCCCGACCTGGTTCATCGCTCGGTCGCACCGCTTCAGCACCGAGCATTTCCGTCCGTGGCGGACCGGTGCGCTGCGCCAGCATCACGACGGTAAGCATCTCGGACTGATCAGCGTTGACACCGCTAGGAATACCATCGACCTGACCGTGCGCGGGCCGTTGCCCGCCGCGTTCTTCTCGATCCTTGACGATGGCCTGAAGGTCACCTTCAGCCGCTATCCGGGGTTGCGGCTGACCGCGGCCGTGCCGTGTCACTGCGCGGAAGACTGCACCACCCAATACGCCTACGACAAGCTGTTGCTGCGCGCGGAACGTGGCATTTTGAATGTCGAGTGTGACAGCTCGCTCGAACAGGTCAGTATCGCAGCGTTGCTCTATGGCTTTACCCCGGCCAGCACCGACGATCCAGCCCAGATGCAAGCCAGATTCGACCAGCTCGCCCACCAGATGCAAGGCCAAACCGAGCTGCTGCAACGGGAATTCATCAAGATGGTCAACGCCGAACACGCCCGCTGCCCGTGCGTGTTCACCTTGACGCTGGTGAAGGACACTGTGGCCGGTCTTGCCAAACCGGGCCAGACCACGTATCAGCTCCAGCTCTACTGCGAAGAGCCCGGCGCCTGGCATCCGCTTCCCGAAGGCGCGGGAAGCTACCGCATCGCCGATCTGAGCAAGTGGCGCCACGCCCTCAACCGCAACTACAACAGAGCCGCCAAGACACTAAGCTTGCCGACATTGATCGCTGGTGCAGCGACGGGGATCCCGGCGCCGGCGCTGCCACTGGTCGAGACCAACCGCCCGGCCCTTCAAGACCTCGGCGACCTGCTCGAGGACAGCTGGTCCACACCGTCGGCCCGGGCGGAGACCGACGCCCAGTACCGCGTTCTTGAACAGCTGCTCGCTGCTCTCGATCCGAAAAGACAGTGGGGTGGCCTATCCAAGATCACCACTCCGGAGGACCTCACCCTTTACGTGTGCCCGGAGCATGTAGCCAGGTATCTCACGCCGCAGAAACCCCATCAGTCGAAGTCAAAGATGGAGTTGCGGTCGTAGAAGTGCAGAATGTAGCGGCAGTTGACGCAGATCAGCAGCGTCATCTTGTGCGAGGTGAATCCCCAGGTGCTGTCGAGGCGTCCGGTCTCCTGCTGAAAGTCGGTGCCTTGGCACAGGGGGCAGGTAAGCCGGGGAGTCCCTTGATCAGTCATGGAAACGAAGACTAGCGCCTAAGGTCAAGCGCAATGGGGCGGCCCGCCTTCGGCAGACCACTGGCCCGCCGTCACGTCAGCACAGGAGCCGCCGCGCCGGCGAGCGCCTCGGTTACTTGTCCAGGAAGTCGGTCTTGTTTTCCTTCTTGGCTTTCTTCACGGCCCGCTTTTCTTTCAGCGACTTGCCAACCTTTTTGTTGCTGTCCTTCTGCGGAGACTTGTCCGACATGGCGGCTCCTTTGAGAGCAAAGAATGCGGTGGCTTCAGGACAGTTCAAACCGAACTTTACGCAGTCTACCCCCGGCCGCGAACGGTTTCCGGATTCATGGACAAGCTTCTACGGCCTGCCGCGCAGATAGGTGAGGACGGCGAGGACCCGGCGGTGGTCGTCGGAATCGGGCGGCAGATCGAGCTTGGCCAGGATGCTGGCGATGTGTTTGGCGACGGCCGCTTCCGTCACCACGAGCGCACGGGCTATCGCGGCGTTGGAGCGGCCTTCGGCGATGAGGCCCAGCACCTCGAGCTCACGGGCGGTGAGCCGGGCCAGGCCGCTTCGCCGCTGGTCGAGCAGCTGGCGCACCACTTCGGGATCGACGACGGTGCCGCCCTGCGCGATCTTGGCTACCGCTTCGGCGAACTCGGTGACATCGCCGATGCGGTCCTTGAGCAGATAGCCTGTCCCGGCATCGCGGCCGGAGCCGAGCAACTCGGCGGCATAGGTCTGCTCCACGTACTGGCTGAGCACGAGCACCGGCAGCGTGGGCCGCACCGCGCGCAGGACGAGCGCGGCGCGCAAGCCCTCGTCGGTGAAGCTGGGCGGCATCCGCACATCGGTGATGACCACATCCGGCTCGTGGGCGGCGACGGCCTCGACAAGCGATGCGCCATCTCCGACCGCGGCCACCACCTCATGCCCGAAGCGCGCCAGCAACCCCGCCAACCCCTCACGCAGCAGCACCGAATCCTCGGCAAGCACTATCCGCACGGCACCGCCACCCTTCGCAGCGGTCGGCCGCCGAGGCCGGAGGCAAGCACTATCCGCACGGCACCGCCACCCTTCGCCGCGGTCGGCCGCCGAGGCCGGAGGCAAGCATCAGCCGCACCGCCACCCTTCGCCGCGGTCGGGCACCGGATCGGCTGGGGGTGAGCATTATTCGCATGGGATTTCCACGCGGAGCACGGTTGGGCCGCCTGGGGGGCTGGACAGGAACAGTTTTCCGTCCACAGTGGACACTCGGTCGGCCAGGCCAGCCAGGCCACCGCCGGGGCGGTCGAGCGCGCCGCCGACGCCGTCGTCTCGGATTTCCAGGCGCAGGGTGCCGCCGGACACGGCCGCACTCACCGAGCCTTGGCTCGCCTTGCTGTGCTTGGCGAGGTTGGCCAGCGCCTCGGCCACCACGTAGTAGGCGTTGACCTCGATCGGCTCGCTCAGGCGCGGCACGTGAGCGGTCACGGCGATCGGCACCAGCGATCTTCCGGCGACGTCGCGGATGGCGGCCGCGAGGCCGCGCCCGCTGAGCACCTGCGGGTGCACGCCCCGGATCAGCTCGCGCAGCTCGGCCAGCGCCAGCTTGGCCTGCTCGTGGGCCTCCTCGATCTCCCGGAACGCGGCCGAGCCGGGCTCGACGGCCAGCTTGGCCAGGCCGAGCTTCATGGTGAGCGCGACCAGGCGCTGCTGCGCGCCGTCATGCAGGTCCCGCTCGATGCGCCGCCGCTCCACCTCGAACGCCCCGACCAGGCGGGCCCGGGAGCGGCGCACCTCGACCAGCTCGTCGCGCGGGCTGACGATGGCCCGGGTCATGGCGGCCCGTGCCCCGGCCCAGGCCGTGATCGGGTAGGCGGCGAGCGGGATGAGCAGCAGGCCGGCCAGCGCCAGCAGGGTGGCCGGGATGGGACCGGTGCCGCCGGGCTGCAACGGAGCCGAGAGCAGCGTTCCCGGTACCCCCAAGGAAATCGCCACTAGAGCGAGGTCTATCCACCACAGGGCCAGCGCCGCCACCAGGGCATGGGCCAGCTCGCGCCAGATGTCCGAGCCGCGCAGGCGGGCGGCCAGACCGGTTTTGGCCGTTGCCGGCACGGGATCGCCATCGACGAAACGGATTCGCCAGCGCTCGAAGCCGGCGATCAGCGGGGTGACGAGCAGAAGCGCCGCGGCGCCTGCCACGCCCAGCTCACGCCCCCGGCCCGAAGCCTCGATGCCCGCCGATTCGGCGAACACGACGCCGCCCACCACCACCGCCGCGGGCAGCGCGCTCAGGCAGAGGTAGGCCAGCGACCGCCACGGCCACGATGAGCGCAGGAAATGCAGCGGCGCCCGGGTCAGGGCATCGAGCGAGCTGCGGGCGATCATGGGTTGACGGTAGCGCGGCCGCGGCCCGCCGGCAGTAGTGCTGGGTATACCCCAAGCTCTCGCGGCTGCGCCAATGCCAAGCACCGGTGCCCGGCGTTGACTGTGCGCCATGACTTTGCAGCTTCGCGATGTTCGCAAGACCTATGGCCGGGGCGTGGTGGCCCTCAACGGGGTCAGTGCCCGCTTCGAAGCGGGCAGCTTCACCGCCGTGATGGGGCCTTCCGGTTCGGGTAAGTCGACGTTGCTGCACTGCGCGGCCGGCCTGGACCGCGCCGACAGCGGCGAGATCATCCTGGCCGGGGCCAGCCTGACCGGCCTGGGCGAGACCGCGCTGACCCTGCTGCGCCGCGACCGGGTGGGTTTCGTCTTCCAGGCTTTCAACCTGGTGCCCTCGCTGACCGCGGCCCAGAATGTGGCGCTGCCCGCACGCCTGGCCGGGCGCAAGCCCTCGCGTAGCGAGCTGGCTGCCGCGCTTGCCGCCGTCGGGCTGCAGGCGCGCGGCGAGCACTATCCCTCCGAGCTTTCCGGGGGTGAGCAGCAACGCGTCGCGATCGCCCGGGCATTGCTCACCCGCCCGGCGGTGCTGTTCGCCGACGAGCCGACCGGCGCTCTGGACAGCCAGACCTCCCGAGAGGTGCTGACGTTGCTGCGCAAGCTCGTCGATGACGAAGGGCAGACCCTCATCATAATCACGCATGATCCGGTGGCCGCGGGCTACGCCGACCGCAAGGTGCAGATGGCCGACGGGGTGATCGCGTGCTGAGCCTGGCTTCCCTCAAGGCCCGCTGGGCCAGCCTTTTCGGCAGCTTCGTGGCGCTCCTGCTGGGGGTGATCATGCTGACCATGACCGGGCTTTTGCTCACCTCCGCCAAACCGCAGATGCCGCAACGGTTTTCGGCCGCCGCGATCGTCGTGCAGAGCCCCGATCCGCTAGCCCCGGCCGACAGTTTTCTGCCCCGGCGGCCGTGGTCACCGTCGCAAGTGGAGCGTCTGGTGGCCGAGCTTTCGGCCATTTCTGGTGTGGTCGCGGCCATCCCGGACACGCCGGTCTACGCGCAGCCGCTCGTCGACGGCAAGCCCACAGCGGCGACCGAAGGCAACTCGTGGCCCGCCGCCGCCCTTGCCGGTCACCCGCTGACCGCCGGGGTCGCGCCAACCCGTGACGATGAGGTCGTCATGCCCGGCCGGGTGCCCGGTGAGCGCGTCACCATCCTGACCGCCGCCGGCCCGCACGACTACACCGTCACCGGAACCGCTCACGGCATCTATTTTTTCAAGCCTTTCGCCGGGGTACGGGCCATCGGCCTGCTCACCCACGGCAAGGTCGACCTGGCCCGGGTCGAGCGCGCCGTCAACGGCGAGGGCAAGGTGCTGACCGGTGCTGACCGCGCTGCGCTGGAGTCGCCGGCCGACGCCCGTACCCGCTGGATCGGCTTGCAGGTGCTCACCGCGATGGCGGCGCTGACCGGGTTCGTCGCCATTTTCCTTGTCGCGTCGACGTTTTCGTTCAGCGTGCTGCAGCGCACGCGGGAACTGGGCCTGCTGCGCGTCATCGGCGCCACCCCGGGCCGGCTGCGGCGCATGATGTTCGGCGAGGCCACGCTGATCGGCCTGCTCGCCGGGGCGCTCGGGGTGGCCCTCGGGGCGCTCGCAGCTCCCCTGCTCGGCTCGCTTCTGGTCCACGCGGGCTTCGAGCCACCGTCGTTCACGGTCCGCTTCACCTTCTGGCCCATGGCTTGCGCCTTCCTCGCCGGATTAATGGTCGCGCTCACCGGCGTCGTCCTCGCCTCGCGCCGCGCGGCCTCGGTCGCGCCGCTGGCCGCCTTGCGCGCCGCCGATGCGCAACGCCGTCCCATGACCCGAAGCCGCTGGGTCTTCGGCCTCCTGGCGATCGCCTTTAGCGCGCTGCTGGGCCTGGCCACCGCGACCGCGGATGCGCTGTCCATTCCCACCCTCGCCGGTGGCACAGTGATGGCTCTCATCGCCGGGATCGCCCTGCTCTCCCCCGCCCTGGTTCCTCCGCTCGCCCGAATCCTGCTGTCCCCCTTCGCTTCCGGGCCGCTGGGCCTGCTCGTGCGGCAAAGCGCCTTCACCGCCGCGCGCCGCACCTCGGCCACCGCCGCCCCGGTCATGCTCGCCGTCGCCTTCACTGTTCTCGTGACCGGCATGGTGCAGACCGGCGCCGAGGCCTATGCCACCCGCCGCGAGGCCCAGATCCCAGGCACCGCGGCGCTGATTCCCGACGGCACCCCGGGCTTGACCAATGCTGCCGTTTCCGCCGGGGCGACCTCTGTCCTGCCCACCACCGTCTGGCACGGCGACATTCCCCTGACGGCGCTCGGCCTTTCCGCTCAGCGCGCGCCCGACCGCATGGTCGTTCGCGGGTCGCTGGCCCAGCAGCGCGGCTGGACCGTCGGCTCCGTGGTGCCGTTGACTGTCGCGAGTGGACATATGGTGCGGCTGACCGTCGGCGAGATCGCCGACGCCGCGCCCGCCGACATCCTGGTTTCCCGTGACAGCGCACGATCGTTCGACCCAGACGCGCTCACCTCGGTGGTCTATCTGCACGCCGAGGAGGTCATTTCGCCGACACCGGGCGCAAAGATGGTCAGCGCCGCCGAATACGCCGCCCTCGCCGACGCGCAGGAGGATCGTCTGGTCTGGATGTTCACGCTCGTCCTGGTCGGCATGGCCGGCGGCTTCACCATCATCGCGGTCGCCAACACGTTGCTCATGGCGGCAGTGGCCCGCCGCCGCGAGCTGACAGCCTTGAGCCGCCTAGGCGCGACCGCCCGCCAGCTGATCCAGCTCGTCTGCCTGGAGACCACCTTCGTGGTCGCGCTCGGCGCGCTGCTCGGCATCGCCACCGCACTGCCCGGCCTACTCGCCATCCGAGCCGGGTTGTCGCAGCAGATCGGTCACCCCGTCACGCTGATCGTCTCCTGGCCCGCCCTGGCCGCCGTGGTAAGCGCCTGCCTCGTCAGCGCCCTACCAGCCAGCCTGCTGCCCTCAGCGAGCGCCAGCCGCGCCCGGCATCGCGGCGGCCGGCAAAGTCGGTGACGGCCGACCCGCCCGGCTTCACCGTTACACGGGTTTGGCGACGCCGAGGGCGGTGTCGAAGCGGCTGGCGAGGGCGAGGAACTCGCTGCCCCAGCCGCTGGAGAGCGACACCTCCTGGATGGGCCCGGTGGGGGCGAAGAGGACCGTCAGCATGAACGGCACTTCGCCGTCGCGGCGAACCTTGGCGGCCAGCTCGTCGAGCTCGCTCAGCGCCGCCTCGGTGTCCCTGAACGAGGCCCAGGTGAAGTCGTTGTCCGGCTGGGCAAGCAGCACCCGCGCCTCATCGATGACGGCCAGCAGTTCACAGACATCAATCCCCACGAAACGATTCTCGCATCGCGAGCACACGAGCAAACCGGCTGATGATCTAGGGAGGGGCGGTCTTCAGCGGCGCAGCCGCGGGTAGGGACTTCGAGTTGTCCAATCGGGACCAGCTAGCCGGCGACCCACGCCTCGACCGGGCCTACCCGCAGGACGCCGTCGGTGAGCGGAATGCAGCGGACACCGCCCTTGCCGCGCAAGGCGCGCCACGCCCCCGGGGCGATGGTCACGTCCATCCAAGCGCACGGGTGCGCGGGCCGCGCCACCTGCAGCCGCACCGGGCCCTCGCCCGAGTCGAGCACCAGCACCGAGCCCACGAGGTCGTCCACGGCCAACCCGGCGACCAGGATGTTGCGCCGCACCTGGGTCAGGTCGGCGCCCGCGGGCAGTGACTCCTGGGCGATGATGGTCACGCCCGACTCGCTGTGGGCCTGCTTGCCGAAGTAGCGGTCGCCGACGATGCCCATGCCCTCCCGGATGTGGATCTCGTCAACAAGCTCCTGGGGAGGCGCGGGCGCAGGGCCGTCAGCGGGCCGCCCGCCGAACCGGTGCACCGGCGACGCGAGAAGCTGCACGATTTGTGCCACGCCTACCAGCATACGGACCGGCTCGGCCGAGGATCTATAGGCTTGAGGGCGATGGCTCAGCGTGAACCCAGCAACTCGTACGCCGTCCCGGCCACGATCGTCACGGCCTACGCAGTGCTCTCCGCGGCCGCCGCCCTGATCTATCTGGTGGTGTCGCCCGCCTGGCGCGGGGTCATCTTCATGGCCGCGGCGTGGGCGGCGTTCCTGTGGGCCATCGCGGCTGTGCGCAGGGTTCCGTTGCCGCAGGGCCTGCCGTTCGTGTTGCTGGCGGCCGCGCTGTTGCTCGGCAATGCGGCCTGGCTGATCCGCGTCCTCGGGGTTCAGCCGGAACCGGTGAGCCCGCCGCTGGCGCTCACGGCCGCTGCGGGCAACGCGCTGTTGCTCGCGGCGGCGATGATCGTCGTGTTCCGCCGCGGAAGTCACGATCTTGGGGGCTTGCTGGAGGTCGTGATCTTCTCCGTGGGCGTCGGGGGCCTGCTGTGCTTGACGGTGATTCTGCCCGCCCAGCGCGACAACCCCACCTCGCCGGCCTCGCGAATGTTCGTCGCCGTCAACATAGTCCTGCTGTTCGGGGTCGTCGGCGCGCTCATGCGGCTGTGGACCACCGCCGGGGCCTACCAGCGAGCCCTGGGAATTCTGTTGGTAGCAGTGGGATTCGCCCTGGCCGGCAACTGCGTGCTGGCCATTTCCGGCCCGCAGGCGCTTTTCGGGGCCTACTGGTGCTTCATCGGCGCCTACACCGCCATCGGGCTGTTCTGTGCCGGCTCGTCGGTGGGAGAGATCATCACCCCCGGCCTCGAACCGGACGACCACCTGAGCCTGCCACGGCTGGTGTTGCTCGGGCTCGCGCTGGCCGCGATGCCCGTCGCCGCCGCCGTCCCCGCGGTGAGCCGGCATCCCGCGAGCACCGTTCTGGTCGCCATCTGCGGCTGCCTCATCGCGGCCCTGGTGATGCTGCGCATCGGCCTGCTGGCCCAACAGCGACGCCGGGCCATGGTTCAGCTGCGGCATCTGGCCGACCACGATCCGCTCACCGGAGCGCTCAACCGCCGCGCCTTCGCGCAACGCCTCTCCGCCACCGTGTCCAGCGGCCCCTGCGTTCTCGCGTTCTGTGACATCGACCGGTTCAAGGACTTCAACGACCGCCACGGCCACGCCGCCGGTGACGAGGTGCTGGTGCGGATCACCGAACGCATCATGTCTCGCCTAAGCGGTGGCGACTTTGTCGGTCGCATCGGAGGCGACGAGTTCGTGGTGTGCGCGGTGCTGCCACCCGAGGCGGCGCCGGCGCTGCAGGCACGGCTCGAGGAGGTGCTGGCGGAACCGATGACGGTCGCCGGTCACGACATCGAGGTCACGGTGAGCGTCGGCGTGGCCAGCAGCCACGGCGCCGCCTCTGCCGCCGAGCTGCTCAACCTGGCCGACAAACGCATGTACGCCAACAAGAATCACCGTCCCGGCGACCCCGGGCCACGACCTTCGTGACCGGCACCGCACGGGTGGTATGACCGCGCTGGGAGTATCGCCCCGCGCTTCGCAACGGCTAGAAACAACCGGACCCCCACCTATAGTTTCAGCCGTTCAAGGAGCCCCCGATGCCAAGACTCCATCGTGCCGCCTGGTCCTGCCTAGGCGTCGCCCTCGTGCTAGCCGTGGCAGGTACCAGTCTGGTGCTGGCTAGACCTGCGATGGCGGCCACCGTGTCCAAGCCGTTGCGCACCATGATTGCCGATCTGCCGGTGGCCTCGGAGGTGCGCACAGGCTACAACCGGGATCTGTTTCCCCATTGGATAGACGCCGACGGGGACGGCTGTAACACCCGCTACGAGGTGCTGATCGCCGAATCGACCACCACGCCGACCATCGGCTCGGGTTGCTCGCTGTCGGGCGGGCGCTGGTTCTCCTATTACGACGGTGCCACCTGGACGGCTCCCGCTGATGTCGACATAGATCACTTCGTGCCACTGGCCGAGGCGTGGGACTCGGGCGCACGCAACTGGACCACCGCACAGCGCCAGTCCTACGCCAACGACCTGGGTGACAGCCGGTCTCTGGCCGCGGTGACCGACAACGTCAACCAGTCCAAGGGCGACCAGGATCCGGCCGAGTGGATGCCGTCGGTGTCCAGCGTGCACTGCCGCTACCTGGGTGAGTGGGCGGCGGTCAAGACCCGCTGGGGGCTGACCGTGGACTCGGCGGAGAAGAGCTCGCTGACGTCGCGGGCCGCCTCGTGCAGCAACGTCACCATCACGGTGCAGACCGTCCTCGGCGGTGGTGGCGGCGGCGGCACGACACCACCGCCCAGCGGGTGCGGTGGCACCAACGGCACCAACGTCACCGTCCCGGACACCGGCGCCGTGGTGTCCAGCACAATCACCGTCTCGGGATGTTCGCGCCCGGCGTCGGCAAGCTCGACGGTGGAAGTCCACATTGTCCACACCTACCGCGGCGACCTTGTCGTGACGCTGGTGGCCCCGGACGGATCCGCCTACACGCTCAAGGCTTCCAGCTCCTCCGACAGCGCGGCCAACGTCAATGCCACCTACTCGGTGAACCTGTCCACCGAGACCGCGGGCGGCGGTTGGCAGCTACGAGTACAGGACGTCTTTTCCGGCGACACCGGCTACCTCGACACCTGGACCCTTGCTGTGTAGCCCCGGCTGCGCACCCAGCCGAGGATGACCGCGCAACCAGCTCTCGTATCGGGGCCGCCGGGCCACCGTCTCCTGGTAGGCCCCGATCGAGTGCTCGACCACCTCGCCCGCCGCCTGCGCCGCGGCGCTGTCGGGATGCCAACCCAGCAGATGCCGCCAGCGCAGCGGCGTGCCCGCGATGGGCATCATGACGATGCCGGGCAGGTGCCGGAAGGTGCCCTGGGCCAGCACCACGGCCGCGCCGCTCTGCAAAAGGTCGATGCAGCCGCCCACATCGGTTTCGAACACGTGACGCGGCGTGAAACCCGCGCGGGCGCAGGCGGCGGCGAAGCAGTCGCTGAAGCAGCCGTCACCGGGCGCGTTGGCCCACTGTTCGGTCGCGAGCAGGGCCAGCTCGACCTCGTCGGAGGCCGCGACCGGGTGCTGATCGGACATCAGCACCCCCACCGCGTCGACGCAGACGGCATGCCAGACCAGGCCGCCCTCCAGCGGCGGCGGTGAGTCGCCACAGACCCCGACGAGCGCGTAGTCGAGCCGCCCGTCGAACACCATGTCGGCCAGCTCCTCCGCCGACCAGCTGGTGAAGGTCGAGACATGGGCATCCGGGTGCGCGTCGCTGAGCCGCTGCACCAGACCGCCGGTGATCGGGCCGTTGGTGGCTCCTATGCGGTACCGGGTCATGCCTTCGCCAAGGCTGGCAAGGCGAGCGGCTTCCTCCCGCAGCCCCTTGACCGCCGGGATGAGCAGCCGGGCGCGGGCCAGCACCAGCTCGCCCAGCGGCGTGGGCCGCGTGCCACGGCGGTCGCGTTCGAAAAGCGGCCCGCCGAAAGCCCGCTCGATGCGTTGCAGCTGAGCGGTGAGCGCCGGCTGGGCCAGGCCGAGCACAGCGGACGCCTTGGTGAGGCTACCCGCCTCGGCGATGACGCAGACCACACGAAGGTGACGCAGCTCGATATCCATGAAGTGACGCTAGGGCCAACGCCCGAAGGTCGCCAGAGCCAGCCCGGGAAACGCGGCGCGGGCGAACCCTTCGTACTCTTTGGACATGGAAAACGACCTGCCCTTCGTCGACGAGCATCGGCTGCTCGTGCCGGCCCCGGCCCCGGTGGTGTGGCGGCATCTCACCGCGCAGATTCCCCGCTTCGCCAGCTCCGGCTCCTTCGCGAGGCTGCTGGGGGCTCAACCGCAGGCGGTGTGGGGAACGCCGCCGGAGCAGGGCGCGACGCTGCCCGGGTTCAAGGTGGCACAGGTCGTTCCCGGGCACCGGCTGGTGCTCACCGGCCGGCATCGGTTCTCGCGTTACGCCCTCATCCTCACGCTGACCGAGCAACCCGACGGCACGATGCTGCTTGCCCGTACCCAAGCAGAATTCCCCGGATTCAGCGGCGGTGTCTACCGGCAATTGGTCATCGGTTCGGGCATCCACGCTAGTGTCGTTGCCCGTCTGCTGCGCAGGATCAGCCAGGCCGCGCAGGGCTAGGACGGCCCGGCCCGGCGACCGGACCGTCCTGTGTGGACAACACCACGCGGGCTAGCCCACCCACCACCACGGTTTCATCGGCTGAGCCTCGCCGGTCTCCGCCGAGAAAGGAGCTAGCGGCTCTCGATCATTGGCCCTGGGGGCGATCGCCGGTCTCGCGCGGCGGCCGCGCAGCCTGCCGGTGATGCCACCCAACACGCGGGCCAAACTCCGGCGACCGGCGCGGGCTGGGGTGAGGATCCCCGCCGGGGCGATACCCGCGACGACGGCGTTGAGCTGCTCGGCCAGGAGTTCGGGGTCTGTGCGATGCGCGGGATTGCGCTGCAGCAAGCCCGCGATGACCGGCGCCAGCGGGCCCGCGAGCCGCATCGGGTCGGGCCCCTCAGCGGAAAGAGCGGCAAGGGTGGCCAGCACCGTCGGCCGGTCGTAAGGGGCGCGTCCCTCGACCGCGGTGTACAGGGTGGCGCCCAGCGACCAGTAGTCGGCCTCCCGGCTGGAGATCCCGTGCCGGATCCGTTCCGGCGACACATATTGCGGCGTGCCCAGCTGGCCGGTACGGGTCACCTGACCATCGACCTCCAGGGACGCCAGACCGAAGTCGCCCAGCACCACCCGGCCGTCGTTGGCGAGCAAAACGTTGCCCGGCTTGACATCGCGGTGCAACACGCCCGCGTCGTGCGCGGCGATCAGGGCTTCCAGCACCGACAGGCCGATGTTGGCCACCACCACCGGGCTCAGCGGGCCGCTCTCGTGCACCAGCCGATGCAGATTGATCGACGGCACGTACTCCATCACCAGCCAAGGCCACCGCTCGGTCTGGATCACGTCGTAGATCTTCACGACGTGGGGATGGTTGATCCGCCCCGCGGCCCGAGCCTCCTTGTAGATCAGGAATCTGAGCAGATCGGTTTCCTCGGGGCTCATTTCGCTCGGTGGCGAGACCTCCTTGACCGCCACCTCGCGATCTACTACCTCATCGTGGGCCAGCCATACCCGGCCCATACCGCCGTGGCCGAGCTGGCGGCGCAACGTATAGCGACCGGCGATCGATCCGAGTCGCTGGTCTGGGGTCACGTGCTCATCATGCCCAATTGGCGGACTCCCGTCTGCGGCTGGTGGTGCGTGCCCGCATCGTGGACGATGCATAGAATCCATGGCAGTCTGTCATCCCGGCGGAACTCAATCCACGCGGAGCATGAAGTGAACACCTTCGCTGACATCGCAAGATCAGCAGAAGAACCGCTGCAGAAATTGCGCCGCGAGTTGCGAGACCTGCACCTTCAAGCTGGAAATCCTTCGCTTCGCCACATCGCGCGGTTGATCTCGACCAGCACCAGTGGCCCGGCCGCGCCCAGGCCCACCTCGCACGTGACCGTGGGCAGAGTGCTGTCCTGTAACTCTTTGCCGAGGTGGGGGTTTGTCGAGGGCGTCGTGGAAGCGCTCGGCGGAGATCTTGACCACTTTGGCACACTGTGGCATGTGGCCGCGGCGTCGACCGCACCCAAGCCCCGCGAGGCAAGCCAAACCGAAGCGGGCCGCGAGTCCGCCGCATACGATCTTCAATCTGCGGATACCGGCCATACCCTGTCGATGATCCTCGCCGAGCAGGGCGAGACGTCCGCGGCGGAGGCGGAGCTGCGAAACGTCATCGAGGTGCGGCAAAGCCATCTCGGGGTGGACCACCCCGACACCTGCCATGCGCGGCACGATCTCGCGGTCATCGCCTGGCGGCGGGGACGATTCGATGAGGCGCAACGAGACCTGGTGGCAACGCTGCAGGCACAACGCGCCCAGCTGGGTAACGAGCACGCCGACGTGTTGCTCACCATGCACAGCCTGGCCCGCGTCCTGCACAGCCAGGGCCATCCCGCACAGGCCGAAGCCGTGTTCCGGCAGGTGCTCACGGCACGGATGCGCCTGCTCGGTCCGGCCCACCGCGACACGTTGCTGACCCGCAACAACCTGGCGGTGGTGCTCGCGAGCATGGGCCACTCCAGCGAAGCGGAGCGGGAGCTGCGAACCGTGCTCGGGTTCGCCGTGGATTCCGCCGACATCCTCGGCGCCCGAAACAACATCGCCAACCTGCTGGCGAGCTCGGGCGACTATGCGCGCGCGGAACACGAATATCACGAGATACTCAACGCGCAGAAACAGGTCCTGCCCGACCCGCACCCGGAGCTGCTTGGCACACAGCAAAACATCGCCATCGCCGGTTTCCACCAGGGCCGGGTCGAAGAATCGTTGAGCCTCCTGGAGCTGGTCGCCTCGGAGATGGGCCGGGTCCTCGGCGAAGGCCACCCGCACACCCTGGCCGCCCACTACAACCTGGCCGGCCTGCTGTCCCTGGCCAGGCGCCACGCCGACGCGGAAATGATCCTTGAACACGTTTTCGCCGTGCAGCAGCAAACCCTGGGCCCCATGCACGCCGACACCCTGGCGACCCGCCGCAGCCTGCGGCTGTCCCGACGCCAGCAAGGCTTCGAGGACGATCTGGAATAAGGCGGGTCAGCGGGGCGGAAGGGGGATCCGGGCTAGGTCTTCGGCCAGGCGGATGTCGCCGCTGAAGTGTTTGGCCGCCTCCTGCGCGAAGGGGCCAAGCTCGGTGTACCGCTGCGAGAAGTGGGTCAGCACCAGGCGGCGCACCCCGGCCTGCGCGGCGATCTGCCCGGCCTGAGCGGCCGTAAGGTGACCCGACTCGGCGGCCACTTCCTCCTCTGTGGACAGAAACGTCGACTCGATGACAAGCAGATCGGCGTCGGCGGCGAGGTCCACGGCGGCCTCGCACACGCCGGTGTCCATGATGAACGCGACGATCTGGCCACGGCGGGGCTTGCTCACCTGGTCGAGGGTGACCTCGCCGGTCTGGCGGCGCAGGATTCCTTCGCGTTGCAGCCGCCCGATGTCGGGCCCGGTGACGCCGGCCCTGGCGAGCTGGTCGGGCAGCATGGTGCGGCCGTCCGGTTCGGCCAGCCTGTACCCGTAGGTGTCCACCGGATGGCGCAGTTTGCGGGCCGTGATCTGTCCAAACCGGCCGGTCGCGATGGGACCGTCGGCGTCGATGGGCTGCTCGGTGAGGTGGGCCCGGTCGTAGAAGATGCTCGCATTCCGAAGCCGCGCATAGTACTCAGCGCCCGATTGCGGATAGTGAACCGGAATCTCGTGCGGCGCGCCGTCCAGGGACAGCCGCTGAACCACGCCGGGAAGGCCGAGGCAGTGGTCGCCGTGGAAGTGGGTGATACAGATCCGGGTGATGTCCGAGGCGGCCACCGAGGCGAGCAGCAGCTGGCGTTGGGTGCCCTCGCCCGGGTCGAAGAGGATGCCCTGATCGTCGAAGCGCAACAGGTAACCGTTGTGGTTGCGTTGCCGGGTCGGCACCTGACTGGCCGTCCCCAGCACAATCAGTTCCCTGGTCATCGTCGCATCCTACGCAACATCCACTCCCGACAAGACCGAATTTGATCGCCTTCGGGCAGCAGTTGAACCTCTGGAACTGTTTCGGTATTCTTCCGGTAACGTTTCGACTCCCGCGGGCGGCTTTCGGGAGCCTGATCGAGGACAGCGCCGGGAGCTGTGTCCGCATCGCGTGACGTCGACGCCCATTCCCCGCCGGGCAAGGCGGTGACCGTCCACATTGCCCTCACCACGGGCACCGCCTTGAACCCGGCTATCCGAGCACTTCCCCGTCATGGGCCGGCCTCTGGCCGGTGCGGCGTGACGGTGGCTGCCCGGAGTTCCGCGATTGACGAAGGAGCACCCTTTGAATAGGCGCGAATTACCGAAAGTTTCCGGAACATCCTTGACGCGCACCCGCTCCCCCTATTCCGCTCCGGAAGGAGAACTCTGGTGATCACTACCTTAGGCCGCTCCAAGATTCGCTCAATGATCATAGTGTTGGCCGTGGCGGTGTTTGCGACCGTCGGAGCCGTGGCGGTGGTCGCCAGATTCACCACCGCCGCTTTGGCCGCCGTCCCCGTCGAGGACGAGGGCGCCGACTGCGCCGTGTCCGTACCGGGCTCATTGCCTTCCAGCGCAAGGCTTCCCGACCCATTCCGCAAGCTGGACGGCAACCGCATCACCGCGAAGTCCGACTGGCGCTGCCGCCGGGCTGAGATCAAAGAGCTGGCGGAACGGTCCGTCTACGGCCAGAAGCCGGCCGGGCCGGCCAGTGTCACCGGGACCGTCTCCGGTACCAACATCACAGTGAACGTGACC
This sequence comes from Rhizocola hellebori, assembly GCF_016862955.1. GTDB lineage: Bacteria > Actinomycetota > Actinomycetes > Mycobacteriales > Micromonosporaceae > Rhizocola > Rhizocola hellebori. The sequence goes on from NZ_BONY01000011.1 coordinate 170,319, forward strand.
GACCAGGGCAGAAGCTCCAGCTTCTCGGCGAGCGTCCAGCTGCCCACCGGCACCGGCCCGTTCCCGGCCGTGGTCGTGGTCGGCGGCTTCGGCGCGGACACCGCCACCATCCGGGCGGCCGGCGCGGCCATCATCAACTACGACCCGCTAGCCGTCGGTCGCGAGGGCACCCCACGCAACAACAAGCAGGGCGCGTTCTACAGCATCTACGGCGCGACCAGCAGTGTGGGGCTGCTGCTGGCCTGGGCCTGGGGGGTGAGCCGGATCATCGATGTCATCGAGCAGTCGGGCGGCAGCATCCTGCGAGCCGACGCGATGGGCGTCACCGGTTGCTCGCGCTATGGCAAGGGCACCTTCGTGATCGGCGCCTTCGACCAGCGCATCGCTTTGACCATGCCGATCGAGTCGGGCAGCGGCGGCGCTCCCATCTTCCGCGGCATCCCCGGCGAGACGGGCGCTCAGCCGCTGAGCAGCGCCTACGGGGAGCAGCCCTGGCTGGGTGACGCGTTCGGCTCGTTCACCGGCAACCCGGGCGCGCTGCCGGTCGACACCCACGAAATGGTGGGCATGATCGCGCCGCGCGGCCTGTTCATCATGGAAAATCCGCACATCGATTGGCTCAGTGCCCGGTCCGGGAGCGTGGCCGCGCTGGGCGGCGCCGAGATCTACAAGGCGCTCGGCGCGGGTGCCAACATCACCTACTGGTCCGACATCGCAGACGGAACCCATTGCGCCGCAAGGCCTGAATGGCGAACCCCGCTGACGCAGCACATCCAGAAGTTCCTGCTGAAGACCGGCAACACCGCCGGGGTCTTCAGGATCTCAAGCAGGAAGCCGGGCAACCTGGCCGAGTGGCGGGACTGGACCACACCAACCCTGACCGACGGCCCGACCCCGACCTCCGGTCCAACCTCAAGCCCGACGGCCGGGCCGACGGCGAGCCCCACCGCGGGACCGACCACGCCGCCGCCCACCACCCCGCCGCCGAACGGCTGCTCGGCGTCGGTGTCGCTCAACCAGTGGAACGGTGGTTTCGTCGCCACTATCCGCGTCACCGCGGGTTCCGCGCCGATCACCGGCTGGACGGTCGCGATGACCCTCCCGGCGGGCGCCACCATCACCAACGCGTGGAACGCCAACCGCACCGGGAACACGGGAGCGGTTCAGTTCACCAATGTCAGTTTCAACGGCGCGATCGGCGCCGGCCAGTTCATCGAGTGGGGCTTCCAGGCCACCGGCACCGGAGCCGGCATGACACCCACCTGCACGGCCAGGTAACTTCGCCCGGCATTGATTAAGCGGCCCGGTGCGCCAGCGCACCGGGCCGCACTTGCTGTTGCCTCAGCGGAATCCGGCTTCCTCGGCCGCTTCGCGTCTGGCCTCCTCGGCCTCGCGGGCGGCTTCCTCGGCCTCCTTGGCGGCTTCTTCGGCCGCCTCCCGCTTGGCCACCTGGATGGCGCGCAGCCCGCCGAGCAGGCTCACGAAGCTGGCGGCGGCGAGCACGAGCAGGCCGTCGCGTACCCGGGGCCAGCTGGTCAGGTCGGGCAGCTGCGCGGCGTTGGCGGTGAACCCGTGCACCACCTCGACCAGGGACTGGCCGCCGAAGGTGGTCAGCCCCTCCGACGCGAGCAGCATGATGCCGGGCAGCGCGCCGGTCACCACGTACCAGAACGCGGACGCCCCCTCGATGCGAAGGCTGCGGTAGGCGTGCATGCCGGCGAAGACGCCGGCGGCTATCGGGATCAGGTAGAGGATCCGCGTGCCAGCCGTGGCCTGCGCGGCCTCGTCAGCGGTGGGGCCGCCGCCGAGCCACTTCATCAGCTGGGGTTGCAGGACACCCAGGATGAGGAAGGCGAAGAAGACCCACGAGACCGCCCACAGGCCCGACTCGAGAACCGCGTTGGGCAGCACGGCGAACGCGCCGCCGACGACACTGGCCAGGCCCACGGTGACCGCGAGCACGGTGATCGAGGACTCGGAGCCGTAGGCCAGCCGCAACCCGAAGGCGACCGCCACCCCGAACAGGGCGCCCGCGATCAAGCCGATCAGCAGCCGGGACAGGGCCCGATCGAATCGCGACCCGGCCGCGGAGGCGATCGACGCCCCGGTCACGATCGTCGTGGCCACAATGCCGGGCAGCGCCTCGGCGGCCTGGCCGATGGTGCCGGAAATGTCTTGCTCGGTGTTGGTGATGGTGGCGTTGGTCGTCCACACGGTGATGCCAAGCCAGAGCAGGCCAAGGAAGAGCTGGGTCCCCGCCCCAGATCCAAGCAGACGCGCGCTTCGCGTCTCAGTCGTATCCGATGCCACGTCAGAAGTCCAATATGGTCGAGGGAAAGGTCAAGCGATAGTACGCCCTGCCAAGGGAAGCGCGTCAATCGATGGGCTGCTATTCTCTGCGCACGCCTCCGGGTCGGTTTTCGGCGAGCCGGCCCAGGCCCTGTGACTGTCTGCGACAGACGAAGGAGCCCTCAAGTGTTCAACCATCGCCGACGCATGCTTTGGCGCGGCCTCCTCACCAGCCTCATCCTTCTGGCCGGCCAGCTGGTGGCCGGGCCCGCCCCGGCCGTGGCCGCCGAGCCGTATTCGGTGCTCGTGTTCTCCAAGACGGCCGGTTTCCGCCACGACTCCATTCCGGCCGGCATCGCCGCCATCACGGAATTGGGCGCTGCCAACGGGTTCTCGGTCACCGCCACCGAGGACGCGGCGAGCTTCACCGACGCCTTCCTGGCCCAGTTCGCCACCGTGGTCTGGCTTTCCACCACCGGCGACGTGCTCGACTCGGCGCAGCAGGCCGCGTTCGAGCGTTACATCCGCGCCGGCGGCGGCTATGTGGGCATCCACGCCGCCTCGGACACCGAGTACGACTGGGCCTGGTACGGCCAGCTGGTCGGCGCGTACTTCAACGCCCACCCCAACAACCAGCAGGCCACCATCAAGGTGGAGGACCCGGCGCATCCGTCGACGGTGGGCCTGCCCGCGACCTGGTCGCGCTTTGACGAGTGGTACAACTTCCGAGCCAACCCGCGCGCCGCCGTGCACGTGCTGGCGAGCCTGGACGAGCGCAGCTACTCGCCGGGCACCGGGGCGATGGGCGCGGACCATCCCACGGCCTGGTGTCATGACTTCGAGGGCGGCCGTGCCTGGTACACGGGAAGCGGCCACACGATCGAGTCCTATGCCGAAGCCAGCTTCCGGGCGCATGTGCTCGGCGGGATCCAGACCACCGCCGGGGCCGTCGACGCCGACTGTTCGGCCTCGCTGACCGGCAGTTTCGAGAAAGTGACGCTGGACAGCAACACACAAAACCCGATGGAGCTCGACATCGCGCCGGACGGGCGCGTGTTCTACGTCGAGCGTGACGGCCGAGTGCAGATCATCAAGCCGCAGACCGGGCTCACCGTGACCGCGATCGACCTGGATGTGTTCACCGGCAACGAGGACGGCCTGATCGGCATCCGGCTGGACCCGAATTTCGCCACCACCAATTGGGTGTACCTGTATTACGCCCCCAACGACGGCATGGCCCGCAACGTCGTGGCCCGGTTCACCGTCACCGGCGACACGATAAGCCTGGCCTCCGAAGTGCGGGTGCTGCAGGTGACCACGCAGCGCAACACCTGCTGCCATGCGGGCGGCAGCATGGTCTTCGACTCGGCCGGAAACCTTTACCTGGCCACGGGTGACAACACCAACCCGTTCGAGTCCAGCTCGTTCACCCCGATCGACGAGCGGGCCGGAAGGCAGGACTACGACGCGCAGCGGACCGCCGGCAACACCAACGATCTGCGCGGCAAGGTGCTGCGCATCCACCCCGAAACCGACGGCAGCTACACCATTCCGGCGGGCAACCTCTTCGCCCCGGGCATGGCGCAGACCCGGCCGGAGATCTTCGCGATGGGCTTCCGCAACCCGTTCCGCATCGGCATGGACAAGCTGACCAACACGCTGGTGGTCGCCGACTACGGGCCGGACGCGCAGATGGCCGATCCCAACCGCGGCCCGGAAGGCACCGTGGAGTGGAACATCGTCACGCCGGGCAACTACGGCTGGCCCTACTGCCACGGCGCGAACTACGCCTACAACGACTTCCAATTCCCTTCCGGCCCAAGCGGTGCGCCGTTCAACTGCGCGGCTCCGGTGAACAACTCCCCCAACAACACCGGTCTGGCCAACCTGCCGCCCGCGAAGTCGGCCACGATCGACTACGACTACAGCGGCAACCCCCTCTATCCCGAGATCGGGGGCGGCGGCGCGCCGATGGGCGGGCCGGTCTACCGCTTCAACGCGGCGAGCACCTCGGATCGTAAGTGGCCGGGCTACTACGACGGCAAGGCGATCTTCGGGGAGTGGAACCAGTCGAAGATGTACACCTTCCAGACCGCGCCCGACGTGCGTTCGGTGGTCGACATCAACCAGCTGCTGACCGGGATGACCTTCCTGCGCCCGATGGACTTCGAGTTCGGCCCGGACGGAGCGCTCTACCTGATCGAGTGGGGCACCGGATTCGGTGGCAACAATGATGATTCCGGCGTGTACCGGATCGACTACATCGCCGGCGACCGCGCCCCCATCGCCGTGGCCAGCGGCCAGCCGACCTCGGGCCCGAACCCGTTGACGGTCAACTTCTCCAGCGCGGGCTCGCGTGACCCGGACGGTCAGGAGATCACGTTCTCGTGGGCCTTCGGCGACGGCGCCACCTCCACGCAGGCCAACCCGGCGCACACCTACGCCGCGGCCGGCAACTACACCGCCCAGCTGACGGTCACCGACACCTCGGGCCGCACCGGCATAGCCAACGTCCCGATCACGGTGGGCAACACCGCGCCCACGGTGACGATCACCTTCCCGCCCGAGGGCGGCTTCTTCAACTGGGGAGATCAGGTCGCCTACACGGTGACGGTGACCGACCCCGAGGACGGCACGATCGACTGCAACCGGGTCACCCTGCAGACCTACCTTGGCCACGATGCGCACGCCCACCCGCTGCAGAGCTATACCGGCTGTTCCGGGATAGTGCAGACCTCGCTGTCCTCCGGGCACGGCGCGGAGGCCAACGTGTTCGCGGTCTTCGAGGCCACCTACACCGACAACGGCGGCGCGGCCGGGTCGGCCCCGCTGACCGGGCGGGCCTTGGAACAGTTGCAGCCCAAGCGAAAGCAGGCGGAGTACTTCGCCGCGACCGGCCGGGTGCCCGACGGCCTGGGCGGCGGCGATCCGGGTGTGGTCCGGGAAACCACCGGCGACACCCAGGGCGGCTTCCAGAACATCGGGTTCATCGAGGACGGCGACTGGTGGTCGTTCACCCCCACCAGCCTGGTCAACATCGACAGTCTGCGGTTCCGGACGGCTTCGGGCGCCAACGGTGGGCGGATAGAGGTGCGCAGCGGGTCGCCCGACGGCATGCTGCTTGCCACGGCAACCGTTGCCGGGACGGGCGACTGGCAGTCCTATGTGGACACCAATGTGACGCTGCCCGCCCCGAGCACGACGTCGGGTCCGCTGTTCTTCGTGGCCCGCAACCCGGTGGGCGACACCGGTGGCGGCGGGGTGTTCAACGTGAACTGGGTCGACTTCCTGGGCCGCGGCATCACCCACAACGCCCCGCCGGCGGTCTCCGTGTCGGCCAGCCCGACCGCCGGCACCTTCCCGCTTGAGGTGGCACTCACCGGTACAGCCGCCGACGAAGAGGGCGATCTCCCGCTCGGTTACGCGTGGGACTTCGGCGACGGCAGCACGGCCAGCACGCCCAATGCCACCCACACCTACACCACGGCCGGCACCTTCACGGCGACCCTGACCGTGACCGACTCGCGCGGCGCGTTCTCCTACGCGTCAGTGACAGTCCGGGTCCAGGCGCCCAACCCGTCGTGTCTTGGCGGGCGTTCCGACGACTTCAACGGCACAACGCTCGACCGCACCCGGTGGAGCACGATCGTGCGCGAGAACCAGATGTACTCGGTCGCGGGGGGCAACCTGCTGCTGCCGGCTGGCGTTGGCGACCTCTACGGCGGGCGCAACGACGCGACAAACCTTGTGCTGCAACCTGTTCCGGGCGCAGTCTGGCAGACCACCACGAAGGTGTCGCTGGCCACGACGGCCAACTATCAACAGGCCGGTATCCTGCTCTACGGGGATGACGACAACTACGCCAAGCTGGATGTACTCTTCTCCGGCCAGCGCCGGGTCGAGTTCATCCGCGAGACCGCGGCCGTGCCGCGCAACGAAGGCGCCGACAGCGCGACCGCGCCACCGGGCGACGTCATCTATCTGCGGCTGACCAGCGACGGCACCATGCTGACGGCGGCCTACTCGGCCGACGGTGTCACGTTCACGCCGGTCGGGCGCAGCGCCGACCTTGCCGGCATCACCAACCCGAAGGTGGGCCTGTTCGCGGTCAACGGCGGCACTGCCGCGCCGGTGGTCAACGCGGCCTTCGACTGGTTCCAGGTCACCCCGGATTCTTCGGGCGCTTCCCCGGTACCAAATGATGAATTTGATGGAACAACGCTCGACAAGTGCCGTTGGGGCGCCATCGTTCGCGAGGATCCTTCGGCCTACCGGGTTTCGGGCGGATCGCTGAACATCGACATCTCGAATGGGGACATCTACGCGACGCCTAACTCCGGGCCGACCAACTTCATGCTGCAGAACGCGCCCGAGGGTGACTGGACCATTCAAACCAAGGTGGATGGCAGCCTGATGAACGAGCAGTATCAACAGGCCGGCCTGATCGTGTACACCGACGACGACAACTACCTGAAGCTCGACTACATCACCGACAACACGGCGGGGCAGCCGGTGGTCCGGCGCATCGAATTCCGCAGCGAGATCGGTGGCAACGTGCAGAACCCGCAACCGCAGGCGACGCCGCTCACCAGCGCGGTGTGGCATCTGCGGCTTGCCAAGTCCGGCAACGTTTACACCGCGTCCTACTCGATGGACGGCGTGGCCTGGACCTCGTTCGAGCCGCTCACCAGCGCGGCGGTCGCCACCGCGGCCAAGGTGGGCCTGTTCAGCCTGGGCGCGGCCCAGCTGCAACGCAAGACGGTCTCGTTCGACTACTTCCATCTCAGCGCCGGGGGCGACGACACCGCTCCGGTGACCACGGCGACCGTGACCGGCCCGCTGAGCAACGGCTGGTACACGGGCGCGGCCACGGTCACGCTCAGCGCCACCGACGACAGCGGGGTGGCCCTGACCGAGTTCCAGCTCGACACCGGAGCCTGGACGCCTTATACAGAGCCGATTATGGTCTCCGTAGACGGCGTGCACACGGTGTCGTTCCGGTCCACCGATGACGCCGGCAACGTGGAGGAAACCAAGTCGGTGCCGGTGCGCATCGACACCACGGCACCGGTCACCACGGCCACCTTCGCCCCGCCCACCGACGCCGGCTGGCACAACGGGGCCGTCCCGGTCACCCTCAACGCCAGCGACACCGGCTCCGGGGTCGCGGTCGTCGAGTTCTCGCTCGACGGCGGGGCCTGGACGCCTTACGCCGCACCGGTTCCGGTCTCCGGCGACGGGCAGCACGAGCTGCTCTACCGTGCCACCGACGCCGCCGGCAACGCCGAGACGCTCAAGTCGGCGATCATCAAGATCGACAGCGTCCGGCCCACGGTCATCGTCTCCGGCCTGGCCGACGGGCAGCTCTACGGCGACAGCCAGGACGTGCGGGTCACGTTCCAGGCCGTTGACCCGCTCTCCGGCATCGCCAGCACCATCGGCAGCCTGGACGGAAACCCCTACGCCAGCGGCACTTTGCAGGCCATGTTCGAGCTGTACCTGGGCCTGCACGAGCTGACCGTGACGGCGACCGACCGGGCGGGCAATGTCACCACCACCACGGTGCGTTTCTTCGTCACCACATCGTTTAGGGACATGCAGTTCCTGCTCGACAGGTTCAAGGCGACGAGCTGGCTGCCGGCCAACGCGCACAAAAAACTGAGCAACAAGCTGACCGCTGTCCGCGAAGCCGAAGCGGGCGGCAACGACACGAGAGCCATCAACCTGCTCAAGCAGTTCAAGGCGCTCGCCGCCGACACCGCCCTGGTGCCCAACGCCGAGGTCCGCGCGACCCTCATCCGCGACGCCGACGCGATGATCGTCAGGCTGGGCGGCAGCCCCAGCTACGCTGGCGTGAAAGCCAACCAGGGCAACCGTTTCGGCGTAGCCGGACGGCTGCCGGAAGATGTGACCCGCCTGCACCGCGACGGGTTCTAGCGCACCGGTGCAGGGCGGCCACCGCGCCGCCCTGCACCGCTGGAATTCTGCCCACTGCCCGCCGGCCGTTGCGGCAAACTCATCGGCCGCGGCCGCCATGGCGTGGGCGGCGCGGCACAGGGCGGCGGCTAGTGGCCAGACGGCAGTGATTCGGCGCGATGGATGGTGCTGCGGCTGCTGATGGCAAGGGTGGCCCAATCAGGGCCGTCTATGGTAGTGCGCGGCGGATGGGTCCGGTGAACAGGCGCCGCTGCCGGCCCAAATCCAGGACCTGACCCGGCGTGCCCAGCACCGCAGCGATGATGCTGGCTTGGCAGGCGATGCGGCGCACCACGTCTGGCGACACGGTCAGGCCAGTGTCGAGCATGCCGTGCCCGATGCGGGCCAGCAGGTCGTCGTGGCGCATGGTCAGGATCAGCTGAGCGCGGTCGCCGCCGTTTTCGGGCAGCTCCCCGGTGGCACTGGCTAGGCGGCACACCTCGGTCAGCGCGTCGGCGCGCCGCTGCGTCGCCGTGCGGTCATCGTGCTTGCCGGCCGGGGTGCACAGCGGGTCGATGGCCGCTTCGACGATGGCGGCGGCTTCGTGCCCGAGCCAGCCCGATAGCCGGACCCGGCCTGTCCCATCGGGGTTCATCGTGAAGGCTCGGTCTCGGGCGGCACGCTTTTCGGCGGCTTCCAGGTCTTTGCGTTGCTGCTCCTCGGCCAGCTCGGGCGCGACGTGTTCCAGGACCCGATCGGCGGCCACAGCCAGCGCCGCCGGCTCCAGCACAACGCATTTCTCGTCGAGCAGCGCCTGTTCGGCTTTGGCCTGCACGGCCGGACCGTGTTCGGCCAGGCCGGTCACCGCGTTGGCGATAACCTGAGCCTGTTGCTGATTGACCACACCATCGGCCAATGCGGTGGCGGTGGCCCGGCAGGACGAGTCCAAAGCGTGGGCCAGGGCCAGCATCTGACGTGCCGAGCTGACCGCGATGCGCAGCTTGTCGCGCAACCACACCGCCACAGACGTGGCGCCGTCACGGCGGGCCAGGTCACGGCCATCGATCTCACGGATCACGCCAAGCCGACGTGCGGCGACTGCTTGCTCGGTGGCCCACAGGTGGACGAGCTCGTCGGACAATTCATTGTCCGACATGCTCCACAAGGCCCCCGCCCCAGTCACAGCAACAAGGCTAGCACGCATGTACTAATTGGACAAGACCGGCAACCGTAACGTCGGGCTAACGCAATGTGCTTGGCTGCCAAGCAAATGCGCACTTCGACGCCCCGCTGGCGACGTGCCAGCTGACGATCATCCTAAGTGGACAAATATCGCGCCCTGTGGCGGACGCGGCCTGAGTCGATAGGCTCTAACCATCACCGGCCCTCGCAGATAAGGATCAGCCCATGCCCGATGAGGTCCGCCGAGTAGCAGTCTTCGCGCTCGGCGGAACAATTGCGATGACCCCGGCCTCAACTGGCGGCGTGATCCCGGCCCTGTCCGCCGAGGATCTGATCGCCGCCGTCCCGGGTCTCGCCGAGACCGGCATCGAGATCAGCGTGGACGACTTCCGGCGTCTGCCCGGCGCGTCCCTCGGCTTCGATGACATCACTGCCCTCGCGGAGGCGATATCCGCTGCCTTGGCCGACGGCGTGGTGATCACCCAGGCCGTCACAGTCGCAGCCGGATACACCGACCACCCAACAGCCGAACATCCCTAGGAGCAAGGAATGCGTGCCCACCAACTGGAGACCGGCCGCACCTTCGCGGTCGCATTCGACCACGGCGACGACTTTTTCACCGCGCTGGCCGAGTTCTGCACCGAAAACGGCGTTCGCCAAGGCTACATCCCCACCTTCATCGCCGGTTTCGCCGCAGTGAAGCTGGTCGGCACCTGCGAGAAGCTCGACGACCCGGTGGCACCGGTGCGGTCGCATGTGCACCTGACCAACGCGGAGGCCATCGGCGGCGGCGTTGTCGCGTACAACCCGGAAAGCGGCCAGATCGAGCCGCATATCCATGTCGCGGTCGGTCTGAAGGAGCACAGTGCCAACGGTTACACCAGCCACCTGCTCGAAGCGCGCGTCCAGCTCCTCACCGAACTGATTTTCGTTGAGGTAACGAGCCCAAATCTGCGGCGGAAGCGAGACCCGCAAATGTATGATATTCCGCTGCTTTCGTTCGGCCCTTCTGCGTAATTCGGTTGCGTGGCCCGGTTTCGCTGGCTAGGTTGATCGCCATGTTCGCCACGGCTGAGTTCGCTGTGACCGCGGGTGTCTTCCCGCCGGTCGCCGCCGCCGCCGTGTGCGCTGACCGGCTGGATAGCTGACCCTCCTGCACCACGCGCGTTTCTCACCGCGCCGCAGGAGGGTGCCTTCGCGTCCCCATCAGCCGAATCAGTCAAAGGACTTTCCCATGGCCAAGAGCCAGTTTTTGCGCACCAAGCCACACCTCAACATCGGCACGATAGGTCACGTCGACCACGGCAAGACCACGCTCACCGCCGCCATCACCAAGGTGCTCGCCGCACAGGACCCGGCCGTCAACCGGTTCGTGGCCTTCGACGGCATCGACCGGGCGCCGGAGGAGATCGTGCGCGGGATCACGATCAACATCGCCCACGTCGAGTACGAGACCACCCATCGCCACTACGCCCACGTCGACATGCCGGGCCACTCCGACTACGTGAAGAACATGATCACGGGTGCGGCCCAGGTGGACGGCGCGATCCTGGTCGTGTCGGCGCAGGACGGCGCGATGCCGCAGACCCGGGAGCACGTGCTGCTCGCGCGCCGGGTCGGGGTGCCGTACCTGGTGGTCGCCATGAACAAGGCGGACACCGCGGCCGACCCGGAACTGCTCGACCTGGTCGAGCTCGAGGTGCGGGAGTTGCTTACCCAGCAAGGCTTCCCGGGCGAGGAGGTGCCCGTGGTCCGGGTGTCCGCGCTGCGGGCGCTGGAGGGCGACCCGCGCTGGGAACAGTCCATTGTGGACCTTCTCGACGCGGTCGACCGCTACGTTCCCGTCCCGCCTCGCGAGCTGGAGGGTCCGTTCCTGATGCCGATCGAGAACGTGCTCACCATCTCCGGCCGCGGCACGGTGGTGACCGGCGCGGTCGAGCGCGGCGTGATACGGATGGGCGAGGCCGTCGAAGTGGTCGGGCTCGTCGACACCCTGTCCACGGTGGTCATCGGCCTGGAGAGCTTCGGCAGGTCGCTGGAGCAGGCGCAGGCCGGTGACAACGCCGCGGTGCTGCTGCGCGGGGTCAAGCGCGACCAGGTGCGCCGCGGGCAGGTGGTGGCCACGCCCGGCAGCGTGCTGCCGCGACAGCGGTTCCGCGCCCAGCTCTACGCGCTGAGCACGGAAGAAGGCGGGCGGCACAGCCCGTTTCACGCCAACTACCGGCCACAGTTCTACCTGCGCACCACGGACGTGCCCGGCTCGATGGACCTCGGCGACGTCACCGAGGTGCGCCCCGGTGACACGCTCGAGGTCGGCGTGCAGCTGGGCTCGCCGGTGGCGCTCACGCCGGGGCTGGGCTTCACCGTGCGCGAGGGCAACCGGACAGTGGCCGCCGGCAAGGTGACCGCCGTCCTGGACTGAACGGGGGTGGCAGGATCGAGCACTTCGCGGTGCTCGATCCTGCCGGGGGTGCAAACCGGCTGCAAACCCCGGCCGCACGGTGGGACCATGACGCCGATCGACGAGTTCCTGGCCGCCGCGCAGACGGCCGGTATAGACAGTTGCCAGGCCTGGGCCGGCGACGCGGTGGTGGACGCGACGGTACCCAACTGGCGCATGCAGGTGCGCGGGGCCGACGCCATCCGCAAGTTGTTCTCCGGCTGGTACGCCGACCCGGGCCGCTACGACGAGCTGCGCCGGATGCCGCTGCCCGACGGGGAACTCGTGGAGTTCCTGCTCACCTGGACCGAGCACGGAGTGCCCCACGCGGCGCATCAAGCGCACGTGTTGCGGGTGCTGTCGGGCCGGATAGCCGAGCACACCGTCTATTGTGGGGGCAGGTGGCCGGCGAACCTGTTGGCTCAGATGGCGGAGGCTGCCGATGCCTAGCGAGGAACCCGTCTACGCCTCGGTGCAGGAGATGGTGGCCGGGGCCAGCCTGCGCGAGCCGCTGACCAAAACCGCCGACTCGCTGTCAGGATCGCCCTTCGAGCGGGTGATCATCGGCGGGGAGTCCTATCTGGTCAAGTATGTGGGCTACCAGCTCGACTGGCTGGCCCGCGCGCTCGGCGATCGGGAATGCTTCGTGGTGAAGCTGTGGCGTCACGGTGTGCTGGCCGCCCTGCCCAAGCAGATCGATCACACCATCGCCGCTGTCTGCGACGAGCCGGCCCTGTTGCTGCGCGACGTGGGACAGTGGCTGGTGCCGCCGGGATCGACGCCGCTGCCGATGGACCAGCATCGCCGTTTCCTGGCTCACCTGGCCGATTTTCACACCGCGTTCTGGGGCTTCACCGACGACATCGGGTTGCTGCCGCCGGGAAACCGCTACACCGCGCTGACCCCGGCCACCGGCGCCCGCGAGCTGGACGATCCGGTGCCACGGGCGCTGGCCGGGGGCTGGCAGGCGCTCGCCGACGCCGCGCCCGAAGCACACCGGCACGCGCTGGCCCTGGCCCAGGATCCCCGGCCGCTGGTGGCCGCGCTGGAACGCACCCCAGCCACGTTCATCCACGGCGACTGGAAGGCGGGCAACCTGGGCAGCCATCCCGACGGCCGGACCATCCTGCTGGACTGGGGCTGGCCCGGGCGCGCCGCCGCGCTGGTGGACCTGGCCTGGTACCTCGCCGTGAACTGCGACCGGCTGCCGGAGTCCAAAGAGGACACCATCGCGGCGTACCGGACGGCGCTGGAGGGCAATGCCATAGCCACCGGCTCGTGGTGGCAACGCCAGCTCGACCTCGCGCTGCTGGGCGCTTTCGTCCAGCTGGGCTGGTCCAAGACGGGTGATGCCGACGAGCTGGAGTGGTGGGTGCGGCGGGTGGTTCCGGTGGCCCGTGAGCTGTGACTCCCGGCTATGACTTCCCGCTATGACACCGGCCCGGCCTGGGCGGCTGGGCCGGAACGGGTCTATCGGCGGCTGGCCGCGGCCGCCCTCGACCTGCTGCCGGGGAACCTGCGCGGCGCGGTGGTGGTCGACGCCGGGGCCGGAACCGGCGCTGCCGCAAGCGAGCTGCGCGGCCGCGGCGCACGCACGATAGCTTTGGACACCTCGGCTTCCATGCTCAGGCTGGCGCCGCCACCGGCCGTGGTCGGCGACATCTGCCGGATGCCGTTGCGCACCAACGCCGCCGACGCGTGCGTGGCGTGCCTGGTGCTCTCGCACGTTGACCGGCCACAGGCGGCGCTGGCCGAACTGGCCCGGGTGGCACGACGGTCGGTGGTGGCGACCGCGTTTCCGGCCGGCGCGGAACATCCGGTGAAGCAGGCCGCAGACGCGGTTCTGGCGGATTGGGGATATCGCGCACCTGACTGGTACACGAAGCTGAAGCGCGAAGGCGAAGGGCGCGTGGGTGATCCGGGCAAGCTGGCCACCCTGGCCCGGCAGGCGGGCCTGGCCGCTGAGGTGGTGGCGGTGCGGGTCGGCCTCGACGATCTGGACGCGCCCGCGCTGGCCGGGTGGCGGCTTGGCATGGCAGCGGTGGCGACGTGGCTGGCCACCCTACCGCCGGCCACCGCCGACCTGGTGCGCGCGCAAACCATTGCGGCGCTGCAGCCGATCCCGGCACCGCCGCTGCCACTACTGATCCTGACCGCCCGGCCCAAGTAAACCAGGACGCTAACTGCGGCGGCGGAGCCGCGACCGGCTTCAGCGCCCCTGCCGCTACCGATCCTGACCGGCCGGGTCGAGTAGCCAGGCGCCTTCCAGTGGTGTCACCCGCTGCAGGTCCTGCACCGGCAATGGCTGCCCATTCGCTTGTGCGGCAAGGGTTCTGGCGAGCACCTGGAATCGGGGCAGGGCCAGCCGATCGGCCTCGGCCCGCACCTCGTCGGCGTGCGTGCGGGCGGTTTCGGTGTCGCCGTCGGCCAGCGCGCACGCCCCTTGCAACAGCTTGATCTGCAGCTGATGCCGCCAGGCGAACGGATGCGGCTCGCCGGCCTGGCTGTCCAGGCGGTGCAGCAGCTCCCGCGCCCGGCCCGGCTCCCCGGCGCGCAGGCGTCCCTCGGCCAGGCCCAGCAGCGCGTCGGCCACCGGCTCGCTCATCCCTGGCGCGCCAAGGGAACGGGCGTAGGCCGCCTCGTTGAGCTCATCGGCTTGCGCGTAAGCGCCGATGTTGCGCAGGATCCAGGCGCGGCAGTTGTCCGCCCGCGCCGTGAACCGCTCGGTTCGCTGCTGGGCGGCGACCTCGTCGACCAGTTTCAGCTCGGCCAGCGCCGCTTCCGGGCGGCCCAGCTGGCCCAGCGCCTCGGCGGCGGCCAGGTGCCGGTGCGGCTGGACGAACGGGTGCCGTTCCGCCGCCTGCACGCCCAGGTCGAGCAGCTGCAGCGCGGTGGCAGGATCGCCCAGATCGGTGTGCAGCGGCGCGCTCCACAGGCGGGCCAGCGCCTGCATCTCCGGCGGAGCCTCCTGCATCGCTTGCCGCAGAAGGGCTGCCGCGTCGGCCAGCTCTCCGTCCACATGCGACACCCGGCCGGCCAGCGCCAGGCAGCTGGTACGCAGCCGGGGATCGTCGGTGAGCCGGGCCCCGTCCTCGCCGAGGCGGCGGCAGCGCTTGAAATCGCGCAACAGGTACGCGGCGATGGCGGCCACCTCCATCCCCTCCGCGCCCACGCCACCGGCCAGGGCCGCCCCGGCGTCGCCGGCCGCCTGCTCGAACCGGCCCGCGGGCAGGGCAACCCTGGCCCGGCGCAGCCGCAGCTGTGGACCGTCCTGAATGGACAGAGCGTCGTCGAACAGGCGCAAGGCCTCGCCGTGGTCGAACCGGGCAGCGGCCCGCTCCCCCGCCTCGGCCAGAGCCGTTGCCGCCAGCGGCAGGTCGCCGCCGAGGCGGGCATGGTGGGCCACATCCCACGGATCGGCCCGATGCCCGCGGGCCTGCAGACAGCGCGCGGCCTGCCGGTGCAGCAGCGCTGTGCGGCTAGGCCCGGTGGCCGCGCACAGCGCTTCCCGGATCAGCTGATGGCGGAAGCGGAAGCCCTGTACGTGCTCGGTGAGCATGTGCCGGCGTACGCCCTCTTCCAGGTGGTCGAGCAGCACCTCGGGCGGCTCGGTGAGGACCGCCGCCATCAGGTCCAGGTCGACCTCGGTGCCAAGGACCGCCGCCGTGCGCAGGGTCGCCGCGGCGGCCGGCCCGGCCCGGTCGCACCGATCGGCGACCGCGTCGCGAATGGACTGCGGCAGCTCCCCCTCGCCGGCGTGCATCAGCTCCACCAGAAACAGCGGATGTCCCGCGCTGCGCGCATAGAGCTCGGCTGCCGCGTCCGCGCCTGCGACCTCGGTGACGGCCGCCAAATCCAAGGGGCCCAACGTGATGGTCTTGGCCAGCGGCCAGCGTGCCGTGCTCTCGTCCGGGCGCAACGCGGCCACGATGAGCACCGGCAGATCGGCGAGCCGAGCCTGTACCCGGTGCAGCCAGGCGGTCGTCGCCCGGTCGAGCCAGTGGGCGTCGTCGATGAGCAGCACCACCGGCAGCTGCCCGGCCAGCCGGCTGAGAACCGTGTCGACCGCGGTCTGCAGCAGCCCCGATCCGGCGCTTGCCGGGCCCGTGAAGATGGTCAGCATCCGGTCGCTGGCGGTCTCGTCGTCGTGATGGCTGGCGATCAGCGGCGCCAGCCAGCGGGCCGGCCCGCGCAGCAGGTCCGCTTCGCGTTGCGGGGGCTGGCCGCGCAGCCAGAGCGCGAACGCATCCAGCAGCGGCTGCAGCGGCAGCACAGCACCCAGCTCGGGCGCGGTCGTGCGCAGCAGCACCAGATCGCCGGGAAGGCTAGCCGCCCACGAGTCCAGCAGCCGGGTCTTGCCGATGCCGGGCTCGCCAAGGACCTGTACCACGACGGTGTGCCCCGCGCACGCCTGCGCCCAGGCCGAATCCAGCTGGCGCAACTGTTCCAGGCGACCCGGCAGCACGGCCTGGGCGCTGCGCGCTTCCGCCACGGCCACCGGCGCGGGCTGCTTGAGCAGCTGCACATAACAGGCCGTCGTCTCGGCTGCCGGGTCCACGCCCAGCTCGTCGCGCAGACGGGTGGCGAAGGCCAGATACTCGGTCACCCCCTGCGCGGCGCGCCCGGATCGGCCAAGCGCGGCAAGCAGAAGACGCAACGCCTCCTCCGCGAAGGGCTCGGCAGCCAGCGCCGCCCACGCCGCCTCGGCCGCCGTCCACGCATCGGCGGACTCCAATGCCACCTCGGCCGCGGTCAGCCTGGCCGTCAGCGCGGTGCGGGCGGCGGCGGCCCGCTCCGCGTCGAGCCAATCACCCGGCGGCTCATCGGGCAGCAGCGGCCCGCGATCCAGCGCGACGGCGGCGTCGATCGCCGAACGGGCCGGAGCCAGCTGGCGCGCGGTCAGCCGGCGGCGAGCCTCGGTCACCAAAGCGGCCATCGCGTCGCAATCGAGCCAATCGGCGTGAAGGGCGTACCCGCGTCCCACTCTGGGCAGGCGATCGGCGCCCAGCACCGAACGCAATCGGCTCACCAGCACCGAAAGCTGATCACCGGGACGCTGCGGGCGATCCGGCCCCGGCCAGATCGCCTCCACCAGGACGTCAGCGGCCAGCGGCACGCCGCGGGCCAGGGCGAGGCGGGCCAGCACGGTCCGCTGCTTGCGGCTGCCGAGCTGGCCGAAATCCACGCCCTCGACGTCCAGGCCGCCCAACAGCCGGATCCGTACCGCCACAGTGCAAACCTAGTGCAAGGTCACCGGCGCAGGATCAACCCAGAGCACAAAGCACTAGGAGAGGTGACGAGAAATGGCGCTCGCGGAGCAGAAAGCGTTCACCAAGCCGGACGAGACACGGGAGTTCGACTACGGCCGGCTGGACCTGCTCGAGATAGGTGGGTCGCAGATCGGGCAGCTGACCTTGCAGCCGGGCTGGCGCTGGTCGCTTCACGTCAAACCGGCGGCGGGCACCCAGTGGTGTGAGGCGCCCCATTTCCAGTACCACGTGGCCGGAACCCTGCGCGTGCAGATGGCCGACGGCACCGAGTTCGACGCCAAGCCGGGTGAGGTCACCGCGCTGCCGCAGGGCCACGACGCCTGGGTGGTCGGCGACGAGCCGGTGGTGGTCGTGGACTGGTGGGGCGCAAGCAACTACGCCAAATAGCGCATTGACAGCCTTCGTATGGTGAAGGCGTGTCCGAGCTAATCGATGGCCTGACGACCGGCGGCGTGGTGGGAACAGTCTGTTGTGGACTGTTCGCGGTGATTTTTCTCTGGGTGATCCTTGGCGGGGTAAGGATCGTCAATCAGGTGGAACGCGGCATTGTGTTCCGCTTCGGCAAGGCACGCCGCCGCATCCGCCAGCCCGGCCTGGCGATCATCGTGCCGCTCATCGACCGCATGCAGAAGATCAACGTCCAGATCATTACTTTGCCGGTACCGTCCCAGGAGGGCATCACCCGTGACAACGTCTCGGTCCGGGTCGACGCGGTGGTCTACTTCCGGGTGGCCGACCCCTATCGGGCCGCGATCGAGGTGCAGAACTACATCTTCGCCGTCGAGTTGCTGGCGCAGACCTCGCTCAGATCCACGATCGGCAAGGCCGAGCTCGACGATCTGCTCGCCAACCGCGACGAGCTGCACCGCAGTCTTGCCGTGATCCTGGAGGAGCCGGTCACCGCGTGGGGCATCCACATCGATCGGGTGGAAATCAAGGATGTCCAGCTGCCGGAGTCGATGAAACGGTCAATGTCCAAACAGGCCGAAGCCGAACGTGAGCGCCGGGCCCGGGTCATCACCGCCGACGGCGAACACCGGGCCGCGCAGAGCCTGGCCGAAGCCTCGCGCATCATGGCCGACACCCCGGGCGCGCTTCAGCTGCGCCTGTTGCAGACCGTGGTGGAGGTGGCCGCCGAAAAGAACTCGACCCTGGTGATGCCCTTCCCCATCGAGCTGCTGCGCTACTTCGAGAAGTACTCCCGGAGCGACGGCGAGGGCAGCTAGGGCGCGGCGGTCACTCGAAGGGCGCCGGGTCGCCGGTGCCCAGGCGCACGATCTCAGGCCCGTCGTCACCGGAGAGATCCACGACGGTGGTCATGGTGGTGCCGCACTCGCCCGCGTCGATGACCGCGTCGAGGAGATGGTCGAGCCGTTCCTTGATCTCCCAGCCCTGAGTCATCGGCTCGTCCTCGCCCGCCAGCAGCAGGGTGCTCGAAAGCAGCGGCTCACCCAGCTCGGCCAGCAGGGCCTGGGTGACCGTGTGGGACGGAATCCTCACCCCGATGGTGCGCTTCTTGGGATGCCACAACTGGCGCGGCACCTCGCGAGTGGCCGGCAGGATGAAGGTATAGCCACCCGGCGTGCTCGCCTTGACCAGACGGAACACCGCGTTGCTGATCTGCACGTACTGACCCAGCTGAGCGAAGTCCTGACAGATCAGCGTGAAATGGTGTTTGTCGTCGAGCTTGCGGATCTCGCGAATACGCTCGAGCCCGTCGCGGTTGCCGACCCGGCACCCCAACGCATAGCAGGAGTCGGTCGGGTAGGCGATGAGGCCGCCCGAGCGCAGCAGATCGACCACCTGGGCTAGCAACCGCGGTTGAGGATTGTCCGGGTGGACGTCAAAGTACCTGGCCATCCCGCCCAGCATAGTGGGCTGGCAGCATCGAGCAGCGGAGGCATGAGATGAGCGACGTTTCGATCAGCCTGAGGCCGGTGGCCGAGGAGGACCTGGCCATGTTCCGCCGTTTCCTGACCGAGCCGTACCTGATCGGTCTGGATTGGACCGGGTTCGCCGATGCCCAGCAGCCGGCGCGGCGCTTCGCGCTCGACGGCTACCTCGGGCCGGACAGCAGCCGGCTCATGGTTCACGTCGAGCAGGAGAAGGTCTGCGCCGGGTTCGTCGGCTGGACATTGCGCGACTTCGGCGGCCCCACCAAGCATTGGGAGATCGGCATCGCGCTGCTGCCCCAGTGGCGGGGGCTGGGGATCGGCTGGCGGGCCCAGGCGATGCTGTGCGACTACCTGTTCACGCATACCCAGCTGCAGCGGATCCAAGCCGGTACCCATCCGGAAAATATCGCGGAGCAGAAATCCTTGGTGAAAGCGGGATTTCAGCTGGAGGGCGTGATCCGGGCCTGCGAGTTCCGCGACGGCCGCTGGTGCGACGGATACCTCTACAGCCGGCTGCGCGACGACCCGTCACCGCTTCGGGCCGGACAGGCGTAGCACCCGTGGCGGTACCTTCGGCCACTTCCGAGGCATCGAGCAAGCTGACATACTTCGGCCTTCCGTCCATCCGGGGAGACCTATGTCGCACCGCGCTTCTGGCATTGTGTTGCTGGTCCTGAGCTTTCCACTGTTGATGCTCGGAATAACGTCGTGGCAGGAGGCGGCCCGCGAAGCCGATGTCCGCGCGTGGCAGCTCCGGCAATCCGTTTCCGAGCCCGATCCACAAGACCGGGAAGACTTCGCCCGCTACGCCGAAAGCACCTTGGACCGTCAGGTGAGCGCGGAGAAGAACCGCAACTGGATGCTGGCCATCGCCGTCATGGGAATCGGCGCGGGCGTCGTGCTGCTGCTGCCCCGCCGTCGCCGCGCCGTCACCGAGCTGGTGTCCGCTTCGGTGGCCGGCAACGCAGCGCCATCTCCGCCACCATCGGCGGCGGCACCGCAGTTTCGCCCGTGCCGAGCGTGCCAGTGGCAGATCTCGGTGGAGGCTGTTGCCTGCCCCCGCTGCGGCTGCCCGCACGTGCCGCTGACGCCGGCCGCACCACCCTCTGCGATGCCATCCTCAGCGGTGCAATCCTCAGCGGTGCAAGCCAATGCGGAGCCGCCCCGGCCGATCAACAAGCTGCAGCGCGCGTTCTACGTCACGCTCATGGTTTTGGGGCTGGGCTCAGCCGTCGTGATCTACACGGTGATGTTCAACAGCCTGTCCGAGACCGTGCTGGTGCAGATCTCGCCATATTGGATCTTCCCGACGGTGTTCGGCTATTACGGCCTGGTAGCCCAGCGGATGGAGGCCAAGCTGCAGACCACCCATCTGGACACCGTTTCCGACCAGCTGCTCAACGTCATCAAAGAGCTGGGCGGGCCGCTGGGTCAGGTGTTCGCCTTCCTGGTGCACGCCCCGTTCTTGATCGTCAAGAGCCGGACCCCCTGGGTCACCGCCTTCGTCGGATCGCTGATCTGGGCGATGGCGCTGGTGTTCTTCTTCGCCGTGATCTTCCCCGAGCTATAGCGAGGCGGCTACGCCGTCCAGTTGAGCCACGCCTCGCCGGCCGAGATCGCGCCGAACCAGATGGCCGCCGACGCGACCGGCACCAGCAGCACGTAAACGGGCCGGGTGCGCAGCAGGTAGATGCCCAGTGCCAGCAGCCCGAGCCAGATCACCAGCAGGCGGTTGCCGATTCAATTGACGGGCACCACTGTTCCGTCCGGGCGCAGTGTCGGCGGCACGGGCGCGAACTCGTAGGGCATCGGCGGCTGACCGGCCACCAGCGACCAGGTGGTGGCGGCGCCCGGGGTTTCCGCGATCGTCATCATCGCCTCGGCTACCTGATCCGGGCTGATGAGCGGGAATCCTTGCGCCAGCGCGCGTCCCCGGGAGGGGCCCATCATCGGGGTGTCCACCGAGCTGGGACACAGGGCGTGGATCGCGATGCCGCGCTCGGCGAGCAGCCTGGCCATGGCCCGCACGTAGCCAAGCGCACCGGTTTTGGTCAGGGTGTAGACCGGGTTCGACACCTCCGGCCACAGGCTCGACAGCGAGCAGGTGACCATGATCAGGCCGCCTCCGCCCGCTGCCATCAGCGGCGTGACGGCGTCGATGCCGAAGACGATGCTGTCGAGGTTGACGTTGACACAGTCGCGATACCTGGCCGGGTCCAGCGGCTGGGCACCGCGTTGGCCCGAGTTGATGCCGACGTTGAGCACGGCCACGTCGAGCTGTCCAAAGTGCTCGGTGATCCAGCCGGCCAGGCGGTGGTTGTCGTCGAAGTCGCCCGCGTTCAGCCGGACGGGCGTCCCCTGTACCGCATGCGCGACGCGGGTGGCCGCGGGCAGGTCGATGTCGGCCACGACAACGTGCTGGCCTTCACGTGCCAGCCGCCGCGCGACAGCCGACCCGATCCCGCCGCCACCGCCGGTGACGAGCGCTATCTGCATCCGCGAAGCATAGGCTCGACCGACGCCGCTCAGTGACGGCCGAGCAGGTATTCCTCAAGCTGGTTGTAGGCCTGCGCCGCGCCCGTCTCCATGCCCGAAGCCACGATGCCGTCCCGGTCCTCGGTCGTGCCGTAGTCGGTTGTGGAGATCACCGTGGTCTTGCCATCGTGCTCCTCGAAGACCAGCCGCTCCACGGCGATGTGGCCGGGCATGCCCTCGAACTCAAAGGTCTGCACCAGAAGCTCAAACGGCTTGATTTCTCTATATTCCCCGCGGAAGGCAAGCTCCGACCCGTCCTGCTTGTGCTGCACGAAGCGGTAGCGCCCACCTTCACGGAAGTCCATCTCGCAACCGAGCTTGTCACCGGGCTGCCCCCACCACTGGGTGATGTGCTCACAGGAGCTGTGTGCCTCGAAAACGGCCTGACGCGGCGCATCGAACACCCGGGTCATGACGATTTCGGTGTCGCCCTGCATGGTCACGGTCAGCTCATTCTTTGTGCCCATTTTCCTTTTCCTCCTTGGTTTCCCGCGGCTTCATGCGCCGCAGATAGGTGTCGAGCCGTTCGTAGCGCTCGTCCCAGAAGCGCCGGTATTGCTCCATCCACTCCCCGACCTCCCTGAGCGGGCTGGGCTCCAGCCGGCAGGGACGCCATTGCGCCTCCTTGCCGCGGGTGATCAGCCCGGCCCGTTCCAGGACCTTCAGGTGCTTGGAGATCGCCTGAAGGCTGACCGGGAACGGCTCGGCCAGCTCGTTCACCGAGGCCTCGCCGTCGGCAAGCCGCGCCAGGATGGCCCGGCGAGTCGGGTCGGCGAGGGCGGCGAACACATTGCTGAGCTGGTCCGTAGCCTCTGTCATCACATTCAACCTATCGGTTTATCAACTGATAGGTTGAGTATGCTCCGCGCCGAAACGCGTTGTCAACCCTTTGGTTTATTACGCAGGTCGCGACGCAAAGAGGCGGCCGGCTGAATCCAGCCGACCGCCTCTCGCTGATCTGACCCCGGGGTCAGCCCAGCCACACCTTGTCCAGGGCCAGCGCCTTGAGATCCTTCACGGTCAGCACCGGCTCGGGGCGGGTGGCCGGACCGGCCTTCACCTGCACCGCATTGAACTCGGTCACCACCACCCGAAGGCCGCCGTGCAGCAGCACCGCGACGGTCCAGGACACCACCCCCGGCGCCGGGGGCAGGTCACCGGTCGGACCCTGCCTGATCACCATCAGGCTTCCCTCGCTCAGGGTGACCTGCTCGCAGGTGACCCCCGGCCCTTCGCTCTGCGCATCGCAGTGGAAGAAGTCCGGCTTGAGGCTCGGCTCGGGGTAGTTGGCCGCCACGTTCACCTTGAGCGTGGTCTGCCCGCCCGGCTCGGTCAGCAGCACGTGGCCGTAGCCGTCCTGGGAATCCTTGTCGGTGACCGTGATCCCTTGCGGGACAAGGGAATGCAGCGCGGCGAGGATGGCCGCGCCGTCCTTGAGACCCGGCACCGGCGTCGAGCCGGGGGTCGCCGTGGCCGAAGGCGGATCGCCCGCGGGCATGAGCAAGGGCTCACTGCCCTGCCCGCCGCCCCCGTTCGCCAAACTCAGCGCGACCGCCGACACCACCCCCACCGTCGCCAGCGCGGACACCCCGGCCGCGAGCCGTTGCCGGAACCGGATCCGGCCCGCCTGACGGAACACCGCGGCCTTCACGTCCGGCGCCGGTGGCTCGGCCACCAGCACCGCCGACTCAAGCGCGGCTTTGATCGGACTTTCCTGTGTCATTGCGCCCCTCCACTCATCGACGTCTTCTCCGGGAGATCGGTCAGCAGCTGACGCAACGTCACGACCGCCTTCGCGCTCTGGCTCTTCACCGTGCCGGGGGTGACCCCCAGCGCCTCGGCGGTTTCCTCCACGCTGCGGTCCTCCCAGTACCGCAGCACGACCACCGCCCGCTGCCGGGCCGGTAACGCCTTCAGCGCCGCGAGCACGGTGATGGCCACATCGCGATCACCTTGCGGCGCAGCGGTTTCGGCCAGCTCGGGCCACGACCGCTCGCGCCGCCAGCGCACTTTGGCGCTGTCGTCGAGGTAAACGCGCAGCAGCGTGCGCCGCGTGTAGGCGTCAAGGCTGTCCACCCGGCGCCGCCGCGCGGCCACCACCACCCGCGCCAGCGCCGTCTGCACCAGGTCCTCGGCCCGATGCCAGTCGCCGCAGAGCAGATAGGCCGTCCGTCGCAAGTGGACATACCTTGCGTCGATGAAGGTGCTCAGCTCGTGTGTGAGGTCTTCGGTCACCCGCAGACTCCCCTCATTCCGGTTGCTTGCACCCCTCCTTGACCGGACCGGGCATCGGTTGGGTTGCCTCGCTCGCTCGGCTAATTTGTGGACGCGGGCCTAGCCGGCGATCAGATCGAGCAAACGTCGCGCCTGCGCCTCCAGCGTTCCCGGCGGGTTGCGCTGGTGGGCCTTGTTGCCGGGCAGCAGCAGGTTCAGCCAGAGCATCCCGACCAGGATCCTCCCGTGGCGCAAACTCTGCGCGTCGACGTCGCAGCGCGCCACGAAACCGGTCCAGTCCGTGTCGCGGGCGCTCAGGTGCTCGATGAGGGTGGCCAGCTCATAGGCGACATCCGAACGTCCGGCATCCTCGAAGTCCACGATGCGCACGCGCTCACCGTCCCACAGATAGTTGGCGAGGTTGGGATCGCTGTGCCCGCAGATCGCCTCGCCGGACTCGGGCAGCGGCGGCTCCCGCAGAAACGCTCGCACCGCGTCGACGGCCTGCCCGGCTATCCCCGGCGGCCGGACAGCCTGCGCGAACCAGGCCTCGCCGAGCGCATAGGCTTCGGCCCGCGAGTAGCGACGCGGGGGCAGCTGACGCGCCGGCACCGCCCACATCTGCCGCAGCGCACTCTCCAGCCCGGTGAGCTGTGCCGCGGTGAGTTTGCCGGTCAGCGGCTGGCCCGGCAGCCGTGTCATCGACACCCACGGCGGGTTCGCTTCAAGATCACAATCGATTGGCCGTGGTACCAGGTGAGAAATATGAGAAGAAAGGAGCTGTAGCACCGTCCACTCCCGACGGTGCTCTCCCCTGTCCCACGAGCTGAACGTTTTGACCAGCACGCCCTCGGCCAGCTCTAGGTGATGAGTCTGCGGCATCCCGGCAGGCTACTACTATGCGCATCGTGAAACGCACCTCGAAATACCGCCTCATCACCGGGATGGAACGCGTCAACAACCGTCTCACGCGCTGGGCCCTGCGCCGCGGCCTGGCGCCCAAGGCTTTCGCGTTGCTCGAAACCACCGGCCGGGTCAGCGGCCTGCCTCGGCACACCCCGGTCGGCAACGGCCTTTCCGGCAACACCTTCTGGCTCGTGGCCGCCCACGGCGAACAGGCCGACTACGTGCGCAACCTGCTACGCGAGCCACGCGTGCGGGTCAAGGTGAACCGAATCTGGCGCGACGGCACCGCCGAAGCGCTGCCCGCCGACGACGTCGACGCGCGCTCCCGCGCGCTCCCCTACCGCTGGGACGCCTGGATCGGCCGCCGCATGGCCACCGCTCCACTCACCATCCGTATCAACCTGGACAACTAGCGCAGCATCAGCAGAACGCACTCGGTCTGGTCGTAGAAGACGGAACCTTCGCGGGTAAACCCATGCCGCTCAAGCAGTTTCACCGATGCCGTGTTACCGATGAACGGGTCGGCGTAAAGCGGTCGCGCCTTCTCGCGCTCCAGGAACAGCTCAAGCGCCCTGGTGCCCACGCCACGGCCCCAGAACTCGCGGCCAAGCCAATAGCCCAGATAACGCCGGCCCTCCTGCCACCAGGCCACGACGCTTCCAGCCAGCTCGCCATCAACCGTCACCGCCTGCACAAAGACCGAAGGCTCGCCGAGCACCTTGGTCGCCCAATGGTCCATGAACCGGTCGTGCTCACGCGGCGCAAACTGCGACCGCCGCGTCGCCTCCTCGTCTTGCTCCTGTCGCCAGAAGGTCTCCAGGTCGGCCAGCTCCACATCGCGCAGCCGCACTTCACCACTCATACCCCGAGTCTTCCCCAGCACTTGGCGGTACGCATGCCGGAGGATCGTCCGCCGACGAAGCACAAGCTGTTGGCGGACAGCGAAAGCCACTGCCAGCCGGGCGACATCGCATCGATCACGTCAATGATGCGTGATCTAAGATCGTTGATTTCCGCCGTGGGACAAGACGCAGCCGCCACGGACCTTCCGCCACCGGCCCCTCGCCGCCCGCCGCGCCACGTCTGCTTGTGCCGACCCTTACTCCCACGGCACCTACATCTCTGCGTGAGGACAATGAGGCAGAGACGTAGCTGCCGTGGAATCTCCCCGCCGCCGTCGGCCTCGCCGCCAGCCGCTCCTTCTGCTTCGATCAGCCTTGGCCTACTGCTCCCACGGCACCTACATCTCTGCGTAAGGGCAGTGAGGCAGAGATGTAGCTGCCGTGCACCTTCCGCTGCCGCCTGCCCTCGCCGCCCACCGAGCCGCGCTCGCTTCTACCGGCCTTCGCCTACTACTCCCACGGCACCTACATCTCTGCGTAAGGGCAGTGAAGCAGAGATGTAGGTGCTGTGGGATCTCCCTGCCGCCGCCGGCCTCGCCGCCCCGCAGCGCTGCGCTGCGCTGCTTCCACCGGCCTTCGCCTACTACTCCCACGGCACCTA
>NZ_BONY01000012.1 GCF_016862955.1 Rhizocola hellebori
ACCTACATCTCTGCGTTAGGAGAGTGAGACAGAGGTGTAGGTGCGGTGGGACCTCCTGCCACCGGCTCTCGTTGCCCGCTGCGCCGCTTCCGCCGCCCGCGCCCCTTCCCTGGAACCGCCTCGCGGGGAGGCCGTGTTTTCCCAGAAAGTCGCCACGATCTGCGGGTGCCGCGCGGCACCACGCGGCGCGGCACCACGCGGCGCGGCACCACGCGGCGCCGCGCGGGGGGCCAGAGCGGGGCGGGCCAGAGCGGAGCGGCGGCTCGTGTTGGGGGAGGGCTAGCTGTAGGACGGGCGGCGGAGCATTTGGTCGGCGTCGTTGAGCGGGACTCCGGTGGCGATGAGCAGGTCGAGCACGGCGGCGTCGGCGGAGGCGGCGACGGTGGCGGCTGAGATCGACAGGGGCTGGGAGCGCATGACGTCGACCCAGCGGCCGGCGGAGATGAGCAGCGGGCGGGCCTCGTGCGGCTGGCCGTC
Source organism: Rhizocola hellebori (assembly GCF_016862955.1). GTDB lineage: Bacteria > Actinomycetota > Actinomycetes > Mycobacteriales > Micromonosporaceae > Rhizocola > Rhizocola hellebori. The sequence goes on from NZ_BONY01000012.1 coordinate 478, forward strand.
TCGGTGCATCTCGTCGCGCAGGACGGCTAGGCCGTCGGCAAGGGCTTCGAGCATTTGGGGGAGGGCGGGCGGCACCGGCTCGCCCGTGCGAAGCACCCCCCACCAGGCGTGGCGGGCGAGGGTGCGGATGTCGCGAACGGCGAAGCCGATCTCGCGCGCGGAGTTGACGTTCTCGGCGAGGTTGCGCCGGGAGACGCGGCTCCAGATGGCGGAGCGGCGCACCTGGCGGAGCACGTCCTGTAAGCGGTTCAGCTCGTGGTCGACGTCGTTGAGGGCGAAGACCGCAGTCCCGGCGGCGGCGGTGTCACCGGAACGCAGGGCCGCCGCGATTGCCCGGGTGTTGATCGAGAGAAGGCTCAGCACAGGCTCGATGGCCTCGTTGACCCGGCGGACTGGATTGCGTGGGGTGCTCAGGTAGGCCACCGCGATCGCGACGAACGCCCCGATGAGCGCGCTGAGGGCGGCGTGCCGGGTGGAGAAGTGCGGGATGAACATCGTGGTCACGAGCGCGCCGTTGACCTCGCCGAACAGGAACAGCCACAGGCCGCGCCGATGTGGTGCGCACAGCACCTGGACCAGGGTGACGGCCACGAGCGGCGCGAAGAGTGGGAAACTGCGCTCGACCACGTAGCCGATTCCGATCGACACCAGGGCGGAGGCGCCGACCTGGACAAGCGTCAGACCCGATTCGCTCAGGAAGAGCTTGCGCATCGCCGTCCATTCGGATTGTGAAGGTTTATCCGGATAAGCCAAGATTAGTGTGTCTGACCTCGCAATTTGGGTCACAGCGCATTCACAGCGGGTTGACGGAAGGTTGATCGTGTAGGCGGACGTTGCATCGGGTACCAAATGGGGAAATGGATCGGAGTAGAAGGTGCGAAGTCACAACGGCCTCAAGACAGCAGCCCTGCTCGGGCTGCTCACTGCGATTATTTTGGCCGTCGGCTATTGGTTCGGCGGCAGCACAGGCCTGGTGATCGCTGTGGTGCTTTCACTGGTCATGAACGGGGTCAGCTACTTCTTCTCAGACAAGATCGCGCTGCGTTCGATGCGCGCACGGCCGGTCACCCAGGCCGAGTTCCCGCAGCTCTACCAGATGGTCGGCGAGCTGGCCGCGCAGGCGAAGCAGCCCATGCCACGCCTGTATGTCAGCCCGACCATGCAGCCCAACGCCTTCGCCACCGGCCGCAACCCGCAAAACGCCGCGGTTTGTGTGACCGAGGGGATCACCGGCATCCTCGACTACCGCGAGCTTCGGGGAGTCATCGGGCACGAGCTTTCCCACGTTTACAACCGGGACATCCTGATCGCCAGCGTGGCGGCCGGTCTGGCCGGCATCATCACCATGCTCGCCAATCTGGCCTGGTTCATCCCGATCGGCGGCAGCAGCGACGATGACGGTCCCAACATGGGCGTCGTCCTGCTCATGCTGATCCTCGGCCCGCTTGCCGCGGGGATCATCCAGATGGCGATCAGCCGGAGCCGTGAGTTCCAGGCCGACGCGTCCGGAGCAGAGCTCACCGATGACCCGTTGGCGCTGGCCAGTGCGCTTAAGAAGATTCATATGGGTACCCAGAAAATGCCGCTCCCGGCGGAGCCACGTCTTGAGAGTTCGGCTCACCTGATGATCGCCAACCCGTTCCGCGGTGGTGGCATCAGCAAGCTGTTCTCCACCCACCCGCCGATGGAGGAGCGGGTTCGCCGGCTCGAGCTGATGGCGGCGAACTCGGGCCCTATCCAGTACAGGCGCTGATCTTTTCGGCGGTGGCGGGCAGCCGATAAGCTGCCCGCCATGTCACCCCGTGCGCCCCTCAGCGTCGGCTTCTCCGCGCTGGCGAAGATAGTCACGATCATCCTGGCGCTGGCGGTCGTTGCCGTTGGCGCCGTCGTCGCCCTCATCGCCTACGGCTTCGCCTACGGCGAGCGCGAGTCGATCACCTCCTCCATCGGCGACGGCGTGACGCACCGGGACGCGGACGGCAAGCTCGTCCCCGGCCCAGGTGTCCAGCAGGAGATCGACACCGTTGGCTGGATCGGCATGATCGCGGGCGGTTTTTGCTCGCTCGTCTTGGTACTTCTCGCGTTCTACCTCGCGCTGCGGGTGCTTCGCACGGCAGCGTGGATCTCCGGTTCTGAGCTGTCCATGCGCGGGGCCGTGCGCAGGCGGTCCGCCGATCTGGCCACCGCCCGGGTGAGCACCCGCAAACAGCCCAATCAGCTGGTCGCCAACGACCTCACCCTCAACCTCGGGTCGCTCAAAGATGATCAGCTGATGATGCTGGCCAATGCGATCAGCAACAAACGCGTCCGAAGTGGACCGTCGGATGAGGCGTTCGTCACCGCCGACCGTCTCCGGGAGCTGGCGAGAGACCCCTTCGCCTAACTTGTGTTAGGATCAAACACGGCATTCACTCCTTACAGCGCTCGCAACTGCGGGCGCTGTTTGCGCGCGCCTTTGGAAGGGGGCTCTGGAATGAAAGCGTTCAAGCAATATGTGGCGGTGTGGCGAGTTCCGGGCGCCCCGCTTCTCCTGATCGTCGGCATGTTCGCCCGGGTCGGGATCGGCATGATCTCGCTGGCGCTGCTGCTGCTTGTGCACAACGCCACCGGTAGCTACGCCACCGCCGCGATAGCGACCGCCTGCTACGCCATCGCGGGCGCCGCGCTCGGCCCGATCTGGGGACGGCTGGCCGACCGCTTTGGACCGACCCGGGTCCTGCTGGCCTCCGGGTCGGCGCATCCGATCGCGCTCGCGGTCCTTCTGCTCATCCACCAAGGGCCAATCAACTGGATCTATGTCGCCGCTGCCGCGGCGGGTGCGACATATCCGCCGCTGACCGCTGCCATCCGTGGCGCGTGGACTTCCCTCACCCGCCCAGACGGCCCCTACGGCGCGGTGCGGCCCACTGCTCTCGCTGCGGAAACCTCGATGTTCGAGCTTGTCTTCGTGGTCGGCCCGCTGCTCGTGGCGCTCTTCGTGGCCCTGGCCAACCCGGCCTTCGCCATCGGCTTCTCCGCCGCAGCCACTCTGGTGGGGACAATCGCTCTCGCGCTCGGATCGGCCATCCGCGGCCAGAAGCCGCACCCGTCCGCCGAGCCCACCTCCGGACTCGGCCCGCTTCGCGCGCCCGGCTTCGCCGCCCTGCTCGCCTGCTGCGCCGGTCTCGGCGCAGCCTTCGGCGCCTCGACCGTCGCCATCCCCGCCTACGCACAGGCCCAGGGCGGTTCCAATCCGGAAACCATGGCGGGCGTGCTGATCGCGGTCTGGAGCCTGGGCAGCGCTCTCGGCGGGCTCTGGTTCGGCACTCGCGTCGTCCGTTCGGCGCTGAGCCGCCAGTTCGCCATTCTGCTCGCCGCCGTCGCGGCCAGCCTCATGATCCTGCCGATCATGCCGGGCCCGATCGCGCTCGGGGTTGCCCTGGTCATCGGCGGAGCCACCATCGCACCGGCGCTGACCATCGAAAACGCTCTCGTCGGCAGGCTCGCCCCGGGCCGCATGATGAACGAGGCCTACACCTGGATGGTCACCATCGGCGTGTCGGCAAGCGCGTTCGGAAGCTCGATCGCCGGCGTCATCGTCGACCACTCCGGGGCCGGTCCCGCTTTCCTTTTCGCGGGATTGGCTGCCGCCTTCGGCGCGGCTGTCGCCGCTTTCCCATCGGGCGCCATTGCCCGCGCCGACGCCGCAGCCGTCTACTCCTGATCCGCCTCACGCGGCCGCCCCACACCGGGCGGCCGCACCGAGTGTCAGCGGTAGTTGGTGAACTGCAGGGCCACGCCCAGGTCAGCCCCCTTGAGCAGGGCTATCACCTCTTGCAGGTCATCCTTCTTCTTGCCGGTGACCCGCAGCTGGTCGCCCTGAATCTGCGCCTGCACACCCTTGGGGCCCTCGTCACGGATCTTCTTCGAGATGGCTTTTGCCTTCTCCTGATCGATCCCCTGAACTATCTTGCAGTCGATCCGGTAGATCTTCCCGGACGGCTTCGGCTCACCCGCGTCGAGCGACTTCAACGAGATGTCGCGCTTGATGAGCTTCTCCTTGAAGACCTCCAGCGCGGCCTTCGCCCTATCCTCGGTGCTGGCCTTGATAACCACCGCCTCATCACCGGCCCAGTCAATCTCCGCGCCGGTGTCGCGGAAGTCGAACCGAGTGCCAAGCTCCTTCTGAGCCTGACGAAGGGCGTTATCCGCCTCTTGGTGATCCACTTTGCTGACGATATCGAAGGACGGGTTGCTAGCCACGTGCACTGCCTCCTCAGGGTGCCAATGGAGTCACCCTAGTCTGCCCGCCAACCCATCGCCCCTCAACGTTCACCACGCAGCCATAACAGCGCGCCCCGCCCGCGTTTTGGAGCCGCGGGGCGGGGCGCTTTGCTTTGCAGAATTAGGCGATGGCTGCCTTCGGGTCCGGTCCGTAGGCGTTGGCCTGCGGCTGCCCAGCCTGGAGGACAAGGCCAAGCAGCCAGAAGCTGCCGATGAAGGGCACGAAGGTAATCAGGTACCACCAGCCGGACTTGCCACCGTCGTGCAACCGGCGAACGGTCACCGCCAGGGTCGGAATGATGGTCGCCAGAAGGTAAATGAAGTACACGTACATCAAGGCGTCGATCTCAGCCGCATTCGCCACAACGATCAGAGCGACCGCGATCACGACGTGGATGAGCGCAAACATCCAGAACTCTTTACGCCGGGCCCGTCCGCTGAACTTGGCGTAGCTCTTGAGGACGTTGAGGTACCAGCTCACTTGTTTCCCTTTCCTAATGTGGATCAAGTAAGCAGGGACAGTAGAGATCTGGATCACGTTGGACAACCGCCGAACAGATGATCGAAAGGAATCCGAACAGTCGCTGGTGTGACCATGGTCCAACCCGGTTGCACGACCCCGCCCCGGTACCGTTATTCTTGCGGGGCACTAACCAAGGCAGGTTGCCCGAGTGGTCAATGGGAACGGTCTGTAAAACCGTCGCGAGAGCTACGTTGGTTCGAACCCAACACCTGCCACCACCAGCAAAAAGAGGCTCCGAGCAGCATTCGCTCGGAGTCTCTTTCTTTGTGAGCTGATTCCGTTCGTGGATCAGTAGATGCTGTCCAGCATCAGCCAGTCGCCGGGGCCGGGGTATATGGAGCGGTTGGCGGTGTGCTGGTGGTAGAGGCAGCTGGTCTCGAAGAGGTTGTGGGCGAGGCCGAGTGCGTGGCCCAGCTCGTGGCAGCTGGTTTCCCGGTGCCAGTGGGCGTCGCCTGAGGGGATGTAGCCGGCGCCGGTGTAGTCGTTGAGTTTGACTACGGCTGCGGTTCTGGTGAGGCCGTTGTGGGTGTAGGAGGCTTGGCCGACCCAGCCGATGTCGCCGTAATCCTGGTTGTAGACGTCGACGCAATGGGCGCTGGACGGGCACGAGTAGCTGAAGCGGTACCCGGAATCAATGGCAATGGATTCGTTCCACTTGACGACGGATTCATAGACGGGCCATTGGGCGCCGGTGTGGTCAAGGAAATAGACGGCGGGATGGGTGCCGCCCCAGTGGTATCGGTTGATGCCGCACAGCCGAAGGTAGGCGTAGGCGCCTTGAATACTGCAATCGACCTCGGCCGGGGCGATGACACCATTGGCTGTGGCCGTTGGGGCGATTAGGCCTCGGGTGCCGGCGGCTTTGAGCTTTTCGTAGAGGGCGTGTGCGCTGACGCCTCGGGCGGGAGTCCAGGTGGTCACGGTCTGAGTGCCATCCGGGTTGTTGACGACGGCGCTAACTTCCTCGATAAAGTCGACTTTGGTGAGGGTCTGGCTCGGTGCGGCCATAGCGGGCGCCACGGGGGCGGTCAGGGTGAGGGCCGCGGAGATGGCGACGACTAGCTGGCGATATCTCATGCCGCCGATGCTCGGCGGGGCCGCTATGCGATCTCTGTGTGAATCCTATGCCGGGGGGAGAGCGCCGTCTTCTTGAAAAGCTTTGACGGCTGCGGCCGGTAAGCCCTACCGCAGCCGTCCCCCGTTGTGTTGCTGTATGAGCAGTGTGCGCCGGGGCGGTTGCGTATCGGCTGCTCGATAACCATCAATGAATAGGGGATTGGCGAGGAGGGGGCCGATCGGCTGTCGAGATGCGATCAATGGTGGGGATGGATAGTGTCGACTCATAAACAACAGGCGGACAAAGTACGACCGAATGGCTATACTTCCGCGAGTCGACGGCGTGGCACGCCGTCCGGCCTTCCGCACCCGCAGGGAGCTGTGGCACGATCGCCATCAGTACTATGACCGCTTCTTACCCCGCTGGAGACGATGATGCGAACGAGCAGGCTTCGCCGCTGGTTGCTCCGCGGCGCATTGTTATCGGCGGCCATGACCGCGCCACTGGCGGCCACGCAACCTGCGCAGGCCGATGAGTGGCAGTGGGACGACACGCCGGCGGTGGGCTCGTATGAGTCCAAGCCAGTCGCCGGGTGGTTCCCTGACGAGTCGACGAGCGCGGCTCACGCCGAGCTCGGCAAGGCGGCTCAGGTCGCCTCGACCGGTGTCACGGCCACGCCGCCGGATCAATTGATTCTCGCCGAGTCCTATGAATGGCAGTGGGACTGATCGGAGTCCTCAGCGAAGCGTGTTGTCGATGATGAGGTGCCAGGGTGGCGGCGACTGCAAGCGGTAGAGCCACCAGGCGCTCGCCTGAGTTGGCGTGGCTCGTCACCGGACCCATGGCAATCTTGGCTGCAGTTCTGGTGTCGGTCATCGCCATCCGAAACGATCGGCCCATCGGCGGTTGGTCGACAGCCGTCCTCTTCCTCGCGTTGTTTGTGGCCACTGAGCTTTCGGTGATCCGGTTTGATGTTCGCCGGCAGACATTCATGCTTACCCTGGTCGAGATTCCACTTCTCCTGGGGCTTTTCTTTCTCTCTCCTCTGATCTTTGTGGCGACTAGGGTCGCGGCGTCGATTCTGATTCACCTCAAGCGGCGTGCGCAGCCGGTCAAGTCCGCGTTCAACGTCGCGCTGATCGCGCTGGCGGCTTCCGCGGCGAGCCTGGTGGTGGTCTCGTTCGCCAAGCCGACCACGACCAGCGCGGTCGGCGACGCGACCGCGCCGCGGACATGGCTCGTGCTCGCGGCGGCGGTCTTGACGACGGTGCTGATCTCCCTCGGCGGCGTGGTCGGCATCATCACGCTGGTCCAGGGCAGCATTCCGCCCACGCAGCTCGTCTCCATCGCGGTGCCGGGCATGCTGATGGCTGCGGTCAACACATCGATCGCCCTGGTCGTGCTGCTTACGCTGCAAGCGAGCTGGTGGGCGCTGGTGGTCATCGCCGCGCTGCTCGCGTTCTCGATCCTTGCCTACCGCAATTACGCCCAATCGCTTCGCCAGCACCGCACGCTGAGTGAGATCTACGATCTGACCCGGGCGATCTCCGATACCCCCCACGACGGGACCTTGCCTGACACCCTGCTGGGCCGGATCCGCCAGCTGATGCAGGCCGAGTATGCGACGTTGTGGCTGCCCGCGCAGGGCAGGCACCCAGAGGTCCTGCTCAGTGCGCGCACAGACGACAAAGGCCTGCTCGATGTGGCCGGCGCGCCCGATGAGCTGCGCAGACGGGCTCTTGAGTCGGGCGAGACGGTGGCGGTCGGGGCGCAGCTCGGCGGCGATCAGCTGTTCAACGACATGCGCGAGATCGGCCTCAAGGACGCGATCGTGGTCCCGTTGCGGGCCGGATCCGCAGTCATCGGCACGCTTGAAGTGGCCAGCCGGCTGGGCGACAACTTCCACTTCACCGTGGCCGATGTGCGCCTGCTGGAGGCGGTGGCGGCGCATGCCGCGGTGGCCGTGGAGAACAACCGGCTTGTCGACAGACTTCGTTTTGACGCGTACCACGACGTGCTCACCGGATTGCCCAACAGACGGCGCATCGTGCAGTCGCTCGACGAAGCGGTCCGGGTGCGCACCCATGGCGAGGTGGTCGCCATCCTGATGTTCGACATCGACGGGCTGCGCGACGTCAACGACTCCCTGGGCCACGCGGCCGGCGACCGGCTGGTGGCCGAGGTGGGCAGCCGGCTGCGAGCCACCGCGCCGCCCGCCGCGCTGGTCGGCAGGCTGGGCGGCGGGGACGAGTTCGTGGTGACGTTGCGCGCGGCAAACGCCGAGTCGGCGATCGCGCTGGCCCAGAAGCTGCGTAAGCAGCTGCAGGATCCGATGACCATCGGCACGCTGACCCTCGATGTCGACGCCGCGGTCGGGATCGCCCTGCACCCGGAGCACGGCTCGGAGCCGGCCATGCTGCTGCAGCGGGCCGACGTGGCGACCCACGCGGCCAAGTCGGTCGCCAACGGGGTTCAGCTCTTCGATCCGGCGCTGGAGTCGAGATCGGTGCGGCGGCTCGGGCTCGCGGGAGACCTGCGCCGGGCGCTCGACAACGGGGACCTCGAGATCTACTTCCAGCCGAAGGTCAGCTTGCGGGACAGGCGCCTGGTCGGCGTGGAATGCCTCGCGCGATGGGACCATCCGACCCACGGTTCTGTTGCGCCAGAAGACTTTGTGGCGGTCGCCGAGCACACCGGACAGTTGGGCCGGCTCACCGAAGCCGTGTTGCGCGAGGGTTTGCGCCGCGCGAGGCAGTGGGTCGACGCGGGCCGCCCCCTGTCGGTAGCGGTGAACCTTTCCCCGCGCACGCTGCACGACCACGAGTTCGCGTCCACTGTGGACAATCTGCTGCAGCACTATGGGGTGGCGGCCGACCGGCTGACATTGGAGATCACCGAGGACGGCATGGTGGACGGGATAGACCGCCATCTGCCGACCCTGCGGCATCTGTTCGACCTGGGCGTAAGGCTCTCCGTCGACGATTTCGGCACCGGCTACTCGTCGCTGTCCTACCTCAGGCGCCTGCCGGTGCACGAGGTGAAGGTCGACCGCTCGTTCGTCCAGGGCATGGCGACCGATCCGGGCGATCTGGCGATAGTGCGCGCGGTGGTCGACATCTCCCGCCATTTCGGGCTGGATGTGGTGGCCGAAGGCGTCGAGAGCGAGCTCACGCTGGAGCTGCTGGACGAGATCGGCTGCGACATCGGCCAGGGCTTCCTGTTCAGCCGCCCATTGCCCTACGAGCGCCTGGAGGCGTGGCTCGGCGCGCAGACCGACGCGGAGCCCACCCCGGGCGGCGAGGTGCGCCGCCTGCGGGCCGTGGGCTGACACACATCCAACCCGATTTCCCCCTCGCCAAGGTGTTGTGTACTCTTACCGAGGCACGCGCTCTGCTTGGCGGCAGAGCGGCATGTTGCAGCGCCCCCTTAGCTCAGTCGGCAGAGCGTCTCCATGGTAAGGAGAAGGTCTACGGTTCGATTCCGTAAGGGGGCTCGGTTGGGTTCTACCCCTCCACGGCGGTGTAGCTCAGATGGCAGAGCAAGCGGCTCATAATCGCTGTGTCGCCGGTTCAATTCCGGCCACCGCTACTTTGGTCACAGCGAGTGGCCGTCATGCTCGTGTTCAGGTACTTTTAACGGCACTTTGTAATCCAGAAGTAGAAGGGCACTCCTGTGGCCAAGTCGACTGACGTACGTCCGAAGATCACCATGGCGTGTGTGGACTGCAAGGAGCGCAACTACATCACCAAGAAGAACCGGCGCAACGACCCGGATCGGATTGAGCTGAAGAAGTTCTGCCCTAAGTGCGGCAAGCACACCGCGCACCGCGAAACCCGCTGATCAAAGTCTTTCAAGAAGGGGTGGCCTGCACGGGCCACCCCTTCTTGGCATAGGTTCAATGCCATGCCGTTGGACCAGTCTTTTAACGGGCGCTCCTATCCGCCCACCGCCCCTTACCAGGTGGGGCGGGAGAAGATCCGGGAGTTCGCCACCGCGATCGGCGCGGCCGACCCGGTGCACCACGATCTCGAGGCGGCCAAGGCCGCGGGATATCCCGATCTCGTCGCGCCGCCGACCTGGCCGATCGTGATCACCATGGCGGCGCTCAAACAGATCGTCATGGACCCGGCTCTCGGCGTCGATTACAGCCGGGTGGTCCACGGTGACCAGCGCTTTCTTTACACCCGGCCGGTGGTGGCGGGAGATGATCTCGTGGTGGTCAACCACATCGAGGAGATCCTTTCCCGGGGTGGGCACGACTTCCTCACCACCCGCCAGGAGGTGCGGACCACCGCCGACGAGCTCGTCGTAACGGTTTGGCACAAAACTGTGGTCAGGGGTGAATGACGTGGCGTTTGAGGCAGGCCAGGTTCTTCCGGAACAAATCTTTCGGGTGACACGCGCCGATCTGGTTCGCTACGCGGGCGCTTCCGGCGACTTCAACCCGATCCACTGGAGCGAGCGCACAGCCACCGCCGTCGGGCTGCCCGGCGTCATCGCGCACGGGATGCTCACCATGGCCCTGGCCGGCCAGGCGGTGGCGACCTGGGCCGGGCGTGGCGACGCGGTGACCGACTTCGGCGTGCGTTTCACGCGGCCGGTCCCGGTACCCGACGATGAAGAAGGCACAAAATTGAGCTTCACCGCTGTGGTGAAGGCGGCTGATGCCGAGTCGGCGACCATCGAACTCACCGCCACCTGCGGCGGAGAACGCGTGCTGGCGCAGGCCCGGGCCAAAGTCAGGCAGGTCTGACCCGAAATTTGAGGGGTAGCCGGGTTGGCCCGTTGCGCCGACTACCCGTACACTGGTCGGCCGAGGGGTCCCAACGCGGGCCCCTCCTAGGGGTGTGGCGCAATTGGCAGCGCAGCGGTCTCCAAAACCGCAGGTTGCAGGTTCGAGTCCTGTCGCCCCTGCGTCTTACTAGACGCGGTCTCTTTGCGGCACTATCGGAAGAGACCGAACCACCCCGCGATATGGAAGTAGGGCGAAGTGGCCGAGAGCAACCGGCGTGGCGATGAAGACGCCACGGAACACGTTGACGACGTGTTCGACGACGCTGTCGACGACGACGCCACAGCGGATGACGACTCCAAGACTTCGCGCCGTGGCGGCACCGCCGTCAGGGAGCGCGCCAAGTCGGAGCCGACCGAGAAGAAGGTCGGCATCTTCGGCCGCATCGGCCGGTTCTTCCGCGAGGTCATCGGCGAGCTGCGTAAGGTCATCTGGCCGACGCGTAACGAGCTGCTGACCTATACCGCAGTCGTGGTGGTGTTCGTGGCGATCATGCTGACGATCGTGTCCGGGCTCGATTACCTCTACGCTCGTGGTGTGCTGTTCGTCTTCGGCAACCCGAAGTAAGCACTGGCTTGGACGGAGCATCCGGCCAGCAAACTAGTGGTAGTAACACGGAAGTGAGCGCGAGCGTGTCCGAGCAGGACGAGACGAACCAAACCGTGGATGAGAACACCGGCACCGTCGCGGTGGCGGAGGACGAGTTCGACCCCGCAGCCGAGCTGCGGCAGAAGCTGCGTTACGCGCCGGGCGACTGGTATGTCGTGCACTCATACGCCGGCTACGAGAACAAGGTCAAGACCAACCTCGAGACCCGCATCACGAGCCTTGACATGGAGGAGTTCATCTTCCAGGTCGAGGTGCCGACGCGCGAGGAGATCGAGGTCAAGAACGGCAAGCGCACCCAGGTGCAGAACAAGGTCTTCCCCGGCTATCTGCTGGTGCGTATGGACCTGACGCCCGAGTCCTACTCGTGTGTGCGCAACACCCCCGGGGTGACCGGGTTCGTGGGCTCCACCGACCGGGCCGACCGCCCGGCGCCGCTGAGCCTCGACGAGGTGCTCAAGTGGCTGCTGCCCACGGTCGAGCAGGCCGCGGGCGCGAAGAAGGCCAAGCCCGAGGTTCGGGTGGTGGACTTCGAGGTGGGCGACTCGGTGACGGTGACCGATGGCGCCTTCGCCTCGCTCCCGGCGACCATCAGTGAGATCAGCGCGGATCAGCAGAAACTCAAGGTGCTGGTTTCGATCTTCGGTCGGGAAACCCCGGTTGAGCTGAACTTCAATCAGGTTTCAAAGATCTAATTCGGGTCATGTACCCTTGAACGCTGTTCAGGGTTGTTTTACCCTGCCCATCTTTCTAAGCCCAGGAAGTAGACATGCCTCCCAAGAGAAAACTCGTCAAGACCTTCACGCTTCAGCTGAAGGCCGGTCAGGCTACGCCTGCTCCGCCGGTGGGTCCTGCCCTCGGTCAGCACGGCGTGAACATCATGGAGTTCTGCAAGCAGTACAACGCGCAGACCGAATCGCAGCGCGGTGACATCGTTCCCGCGCAGATCAGCGTCTTCGAGGACAGGTCGTTCAGCTTCATCCTGAAGACCCCGCCCGCCGCGCGTCTGCTCATCAAGGCGGCCGGTGTGCCGAAGGGTTCCGGAACGCCGCACTCGGCCAAGGTCGGCAGCGTCACCAAGGCGCAGCTGCGTGAGATCGCCGAGAAGAAGATGGCCGACCTCAACGCCAACGACATCGAGATGGCTGAGCGCATCATCGCGGGCACCGCCCGTTCGATGGGCATCACCGTTCGCGACTGACTTTTAGACACACGTGGGAGGGCTCGCCTCGCCGAGTCCGCCATCAACCACAGGAGATTTGAAAATGCAGCACGGTAAGAACTACAAGAAGGCCGCCGAGCAGGTCGATCGCGACAAGCTCTACGGGCCGGCCGAGGCGATCAAGCTCGCCAAGCAGACCACCACCACGAAGTTCGATGCCACCGTTGAGGTCGCGATGCGCCTCGGCGTGGACCCCCGCAAGGCGGACCAGATGGTCCGCGGCACGGTCAACCTGCCGCACGGCACCGGTAAGACCGCCCGCGTGATCGTGTTCGCTTCGGGCGAGAAGGCCGCCGAGGCTGAGGCCGCCGGCGCCGACGTGGTGGGCAGCGACGAGCTGGTCGCTCGTATTCAGGGCGGATGGCTGGAGTTCGATGCCGCTATCGCCACCCCGGACCAGATGGCAAAGATCGGTCGAATCGCGCGGATCCTGGGCCCGCGCGGTCTCATGCCGAACCCGAAGACGGGCACCGTGACGCAGGACGTCACCAAAGCCGTCAGCGAGATCAAGGGTGGAAAGATCACCTTCCGGGTGGACAAGCACTCCAACCTGCACATGATCATTGGCAAGGCGTCGTTCTCGGCCGAGCAGCTGGTCGACAACTACGCGGCCGTCCTCGACGAGGTGCTGCGTTCGAAGCCGTCCGCGGCCAAGGGCAAGTACCTCAAGAAGGTCACCGTCGCCACGACGATGGGCCCTGGCGTGCCGGTGGACCCGAACATCATCAAGAACTTCCGCGAGAACGCCGAAGCGTGATGTGAGATAGGGCGCGGCATTTGGCCGCGCCCTATCTGTTCATGTAAAGTCTGTCAAGTTCCACCCAAAGACCGCTGGTCACCTGTGTTCACACAGGTCGAAGGCCCCGCAAAGCGGGCGGCCCGCGCAGGGAAGAACGGTTTCGCTAGCTCAGCTTTGTGCTGACAAGCCCCGTGCGCCCTGCGCCGGGGCGTTTTGTTTTGCCGGACCCTCGATGTCTGTGACCGGCCTGGAGCAAACGAGAGAGGAGGGGACATGGTTGACAAGATTCGTACCGACAAGGCGACCTCGGTCGCAGAGCTGACCGAGCGTTTCCAGAACTCGACGGCCACGGTGCTCACCGAGTACCGCGGTTTGACGGTGAAGCAGCTCACCGAGCTGCGTCGTTCCATGGGCGGTGCTCAGTACACCGTCACGAAGAACACGCTCGCCAAGCGCGCTGCCGCGAACGCCGGCCTCGACGGGCTCGACACGCTGTTCACCGGTCCTACCGCGCTCGCCTTCGTCTCCGGTGATGTCGTTGAGGCGGCCAAGGGTCTGCGCGACTTCGCGAAGGCCCACCCGCAGCTCGTCATCAAGGGCGGCATCTTCGAGGGCAAGCCGCTTTCCGCGGCTGAAGTCACGAAGCTCGCCGACCTCGAATCCCGCGAGGTTCTGCTGGCCAAGCTGGCCGGCGGCATGAAGGCCAACCTGGCCAAGGCGGCCGCGCTCTTCCAGGCGCCGCTGTCGAAGGCTGTGCGCACAGTTGATGCCCTCAGGGCAAAGCAAGAATCCGCAAGCGAATAAGCCAAGGGGGCTGTCAATTATGGCGAAGCTGAGCACCGACCAGTTGCTCGACGCGTTCAAAGAGATGACGCTGATCGAGCTGTCCGAGTTCGTTAAGACTTTCGAAGACACCTTCGATGTCAAGGCCGCGGCTCCGGTCGCGATGGCCGGCCCGGCCGGCCCCGCCGCCGCGGCGGAGGTCGTCGAGGAGCAGGACGAGTTCGACGTCGTCCTGGAGAGCGACGGTGGCAAGAAGATCCAGGTCATCAAGGTCGTGCGTGAGCTGACCGGCCTGGGCCTCAAGGAGGCCAAGGACGCGGTTGAGGCCGCCCCGAAGGCGATTCTGGAGAAGGTCAACAAGGAGTCTGCCGAGAAGGCCAAGGCCAAGCTCGAGGCTGAGGGTGCAAAGGTCACCCTGAAGTAACAACTTCCTGAGTAGGGTTCTTGAACCACACTCAACAATGGGCGGGTATCCGAGTCGGATGCCCGCCCATTGTGGTGGAAGGACTTGACTGAGTCGGTCTCGCCAGGCACGCTTTCCTCAGTACGACTTCCGAGGAGTACTAAGAGCACTAAAGAAGGTGTGACTGTGTTCCACGGCACGCTCTGCGGGAGCATGCCGTGTTGACTAGACGCCGGTCCGCCTTTCGGCTACACTGCTAGTTTGCGCTGCCCTTCTGCCTTTCCCTGCCCAGGAAACTGCTGGTCCGGGTTTGTCGGGGTGCTCGCGTAACGGCCGTTGTACCACCGGTCCTCGGAAGGACGTATCTTGGCAGCCTCCCGCCCTGCGAAGACCAGTCGATCGTCGAGCGCGTTCGCTCCTCGCCGGATTTCATTCGGCAGGATCACCGAACACCTCGAAGTCCCGAATCTTCTCGCGATCCAGACAGAGTCCTTTGATTGGCTCGTCGGCAACGATTCCTGGCAGACCCGCACCGCGAGCGAGTCTCACGCTCGTTCGGGTCTCGCTGAGATCCTCGAAGAGATCAGCCCTATCGAGGATTTCTCCGGAACCATGTCGCTGAGCTTCTCCGACCCGCGCTTCGATGAGGTCAAGGCCTCCATCGAGGAGTGCAAGGAGAAGGACCTCACCTATTGTGCGCCGCTGTTTGTGACGGCGGAATTCACCAACAACTCGACTGGCGAGATCAAGAGCCAGACGGTGTTCATGGGTGATTTCCCGATGATGACGCCGAAGGGGACGTTCATCATCAACGGCACCGAGCGCATCGTTGTCAGCCAGCTTGTCCGTTCTCCTGGCGTCTACTTCTCCAAGGAGCCCGACAAGACCTCCGACCGCGACCTCTCCAGCGTCAAGGTGATCCCGAGCCGGGGTGCCTGGCTGGAGTTCGACATCGACAAGCGTGACACCGTCGGGGTCCGGATCGACCGCAAGCGCCGCCAGGCGGTGACGGTCATCCTCAAGGCCATCGGCTGGTCCGCTGACCAGATCCGCGAGCGGTTCGGCTGGTCCGAGCTGATGATGGTGACCCTCGAGAAGGACCACATCGCCGGTCAGGACGAGGCGCTGCTAGACATCTACCGCAAACTGCGCCCTGGGGAGCCCCCGACGCGCGAGAACGCCCAGACCCTGCTCGACAACCTCTTCTTCAACCCGAAGCGGTACGACGTCGCCAAGGTCGGGCGCTACAAGTTCAACAAGAAGCTCGAAGTCAACGTCCCGATCACCACGGGCACGCTCACCGAAGACGACGTCGTCGCCACCGTCGAATACCTCTGCCGCCTGCACGCGGGTGAGGACGGCTACGAGGCTGACGACATCGACCACTTCGGTAACCGTCGCCTGCGCACCGTGGGTGAGCTGATCCAGAACCAGGTTCGGGTCGGTCTTTCCCGCATGGAGCGCGTGGTCCGCGAGCGGATGACGACCCAGGACGTCGAGGCGATCACGCCGCAGACCCTGATCAACATCCGCCCGGTGGTCGCCGCGATCAAGGAGTTCTTCGGAACCTCCCAGCTGTCGCAGTTCATGGACCAGACCAACCCGCTCGCGGGTCTGACCCACCGTCGCCGCCTGTCGGCGCTCGGCCCGGGTGGTCTGTCGCGTGACCGCGCCGGCTTCGAGGTCCGTGACGTGCACCCGTCGCACTACGGCCGGATGTGCCCGATCGAGACTCCGGAAGGCCCGAACATCGGCCTGATCGGTGCGCTCTCGACCTTCGCGCGGGTCAACCCGTTCGGGTTCGTCGAGACGCCGTACCGCAAGGTGGTTGAGGGCCGGGTCACCGACCAGATCGACTACCTGACCGCCGATGAGGAAGACCGTTACGTCAAGGCGCAGGCCAACGCGAAGCTGGCGCCTGACAACTCGTTCGCCGAAGACCGGGTGCTCGTTCGCCGTAAGGGCGGTGAGGTCGACCAGGTGCTGCCTTCGCAGGTGGACTACATGGACGTCTCGCCGCGCCAGATGGTGTCGGTCGCGACCGCGATGATCCCGTTCCTTGAGCACGACGACGCCAACCGCGCCCTCATGGGTGCGAACATGCAGCGCCAGGCCGTTCCGCTGGTCAAAGCAGAAGCGCCTTTGGTGGGTACCGGTATGGAATACCGTGCCGCCACAGACGCCGGCGATGTCGTGGTGGCCGAGGTCAGCGGTGTCGTCGAGGATCTGTGTGCCGACTACATCACCGTCCACCAGGACGATGGTCACCGCCGCACCTACCTGCTGCACAAGTTCCGCCGGTCCAACTCGGGCTCGTGTGTGAACCAGAAGCCGGTGGTCGCCGAGGGTGACCGGGTCGAGGTGGGCCAGGTCATCGCCGATGGTCCGTGCACCGACAACGGTGAGATGGCGCTAGGCCGCAACCTGCTGGTCGCCTTCATGCCGTGGGAGGGTCACAACTACGAGGACGCGATCATCCTGTCGCAGCGGCTCGTGCAAGAGGATGTTCTGACGAGCATTCACATCGAGGAGCACGAGGTCGACGCCCGTGACACCAAGCTCGGCCCGGAGGAGATCACCCGCGATATCCCGAACGTCAGCGAGGAAATGCTCGCCGACCTCGACGAGCGCGGCATCATCCGGATCGGCGCCGAGGTGGTTCCCGGCGACATCCTGGTCGGCAAGGTCACCCCGAAGGGTGAAACCGAGCTGACTCCGGAGGAGCGGCTGCTTCGCGCCATCTTCGGTGAGAAGGCGCGCGAGGTGCGTGACACCTCGCTGAAGGTGCCGCACGGCGAGACCGGCACGGTCATCGGCGTCCGCACGTTCTCCCGCGAAGACGGCGACGAGCTGCCGCCTGGTGTCAACGAGCTGGTTCGCGTCTACGTGGCCCAGAAGCGGAAGATCCAGGACGGTGACAAGCTCGCCGGCCGCCACGGCAACAAGGGTGTCATCTCGAAGATCCTCCCGGTCGAGGACATGCCGTTCCTTGAGGACGGCACGCCGGTCGACATCGTGCTCAACCCGCTGGGTGTGCCGGGCCGTATGAACATCGGTCAGGTGCTGGAAACCCACCTGGGCTGGGTGGCGAAGACGGGCTGGAAGGTCGAGGGGTCCGACGAGCCGTGGAAGAAGGCGCTCCAGTCGATCGGTGCTGACACGGCCGAGCCGAACACGAACGTCGCGACTCCGGTCTTCGACGGCGCGAACGACGACGAGATCGCCGGCCTGCTGGCCAGCACCCTGCCCAACCGCGACGGCACCCAGCTGATCGGCGAGTCGGGCAAGGCGAAGCTGTTCGATGGGCGTTCCGGCGAGCCGCTGCCGGACCCGATCTCGGTCGGCTACCTGTACATCCTGAAGCTGAACCACCTGGTCGACGACAAGATCCACGCTCGCTCGACCGGGCCGTACTCGATGATCACGCAGCAGCCGCTGGGTGGTAAGGCGCAGTTCGGTGGTCAGCGCTTCGGTGAAATGGAATGTTGGGCGATGCAGGCCTACGGCGCGGCTTACGCGCTGCAGGAGCTGCTCACCATCAAGTCCGACGACGTCCTGGGCCGGGTCAAGGTCTATGAGGCGATCGTCAAGGGCGAGAACATTCCCGAGCCGGGCATCCCGGAGTCGTTCAAGGTGTTGCTCAAGGAGCTGCAGTCGCTGTGCCTCAACGTTGAGGTGCTTTCCAGCGACGGCGTGCCGCTTGAAATGCGCGAGACCGACGACGAGGTGTTCCGCGCGGCAGAAGAGCTGGGCATCGATCTGGCGCGGCGACCCAACGAGGGCATTCTCTCAGTGGACGAGGTGTAAGTAAGTGCTGGACGTTAACTTCTTCGACGAGCTGCGGATCGGCCTCGCTGGGGCCGAGGACATCCGCCGCTGGTCGCACGGTGAGGTTAAGAAGCCGGAAACCATCAACTACCGAACCCTGAAGCCCGAAAAGGACGGACTCTTCTGCGAGAAGATCTTCGGTCCGCAGCGGGACTGGGAATGCTACTGCGGCAAGTACAAGCGGGTCCGGTTCAAGGGCATCGTCTGTGAGCGCTGTGGCGTCGAGGTGACCCGATCCAAGGTGCGCCGTGAGCGCATGGGTCACATCGAGCTGGCGGCCGCGGTCACGCACATCTGGTACTTCAAGGGTGTGCCGAGCCGGCTTGGTTACCTGCTCGACCTGGCGCCGAAGGACCTGGAGAAGATCATCTACTTCGCGTCCTACGTCGTCACGAGCGTGGACACCGAGTCGCGTCACCGCGACATGACCACGGTGGAGAACGAGATCTTCGCCGAGAAGCGTCAGGCGGAGAACGCCCGTGACGCCGAGGTGGAGAAGCGCGCGGTCAAGCTCGAGTCCGATCTGGCTGAGCTGGAGAGCGAAGGCGCCAAGGCCGACGTTCGACGCAAGGTCAAGGAGGCTGGCGAGCGCGAGATGCGCCAGATCCGCGACAAGGCGCAGCGCGAGATCGACCGTCTCGACGAGGTCCTCGACACGTTCCGCAAGCTCGAGCCCAAGCAGCTGGTCACCGACGAGCTGCTCTACCGCGAGCTGCGCGACCGGTTCGGCGAGTACTTCACCGGTGGCATGGGTGCGGAGGCCATCAAGGCGCTCCTGCAGAACATGGACCTGGAGGCCGAGGCCGACTCGCTGCGCGAGACCATCCGCTCGGGCAAGGGGCAGCGCAAGCTGCGTGCGCTCAAGCGGCTCAAGGTGGTCGCCGCGTTCCTCGCGACCGGCAACTCGCCGCTGGGCATGGTGCTGGATTGCGTGCCGGTGATCCCGCCGGATCTGCGCCCGATGGTTCAGCTCGACGGTGGCCGGTTCGCCACCTCCGACCTGAACGACCTCTACCGCCGAGTCATCAACCGCAACAACCGGTTGAAGCGCCTAATCGACCTCGGTGCGCCTGAGATCATCGTCAACAACGAGAAGCGGATGCTTCAGGAGGCCGTCGACGCGCTGTTCGACAACGGCCGCCGTGGGCGTCCCGTCACCGGCCCGGGTAACCGGCCGCTGAAGTCGCTGTCCGACATGCTCAAGGGCAAGCAGGGTCGCTTCCGTCAGAACCTGCTCGGCAAGCGCGTGGACTACTCCGGTCGTTCCGTGATCGTCGTGGGTCCGCGGCTCAAGCTGCACCAGTGTGGTCTGCCCAAGCAGATGGCGCTGGAGCTGTTCAAGCCGTTCGTGATGAAGCGTCTGGTCGACCTCAACCACGCCCAGAACATCAAGTCCGCCAAGCGGATGGTCGAGCGTCAGCGCCCGGTCGTGTGGGATGTGCTGGAAGAGGTCATCACGGAGCACCCGGTGTTGCTCAACCGCGCGCCGACCCTGCACCGTCTGGGCATCCAGGCCTTCGAGCCACAGCTGGTCGAAGGTAAAGCCATTCAAATTCACCCACTCGTGTGTACGGCGTTCAACGCCGACTTCGACGGTGACCAGATGGCTGTCCACGTGCCGCTGTCCGCGGAGGCGCAGGCCGAGGCCCGCATCCTCATGCTGTCCAGCAACAACATCCTCAAGCCGGCCGACGGCAAGCCGGTGACCATGCCTACCCAGGACATGATCATCGGTCTGTACCACCTCACCCACCAGCGCACCGGCATGAAGGGCGAAGGCCGCGTCTTCAGCTCTGACGCCGAGGCGATGATGGCCTTCGACGCGGGCGAGCTTCACCTGCAGACGCCGGTGAAGATCCGCCTGGGCGACGTGACCGAGGTGGACAACGGGCCGGGCGAGGCGTGGACGGCTCCCGAGGGCTGGGCGCCGGGTCAGCAGGTGCTGCTCGAGACAACACTGGGCCGGGTTTTGTTCAACGAGACCCTTCCGGTGGGATATCGCTACGTCAACTACGAGGTGCGCAAGGGCCAGCTTTCGGCGATCGTCAACGACCTCGCCGAGCGCTACCCGAAGGTCGCCCTCGCGGCGACGCTGGATGCGTTGAAGGAAGCCGGTTTCCACTGGGCCACCTGGTCCGGCGTGACCATCGGCATGGAAGACGTCATCTCGCCTCCTCGCAAGTGGCAGATCCTTGAGCGCTACGAGAAGGAAGCAGACAGGATCGACAAGCAGTATCAGCGTGGTCTCATGACCTCCGAGGAGCGTCGTGGCGAGCTGATCGAGCTGTGGTCCAAGGCGACCGCCGAGGTGGCCAAGGAGCTGGAAACCTCACTGCCGCAAGAGAACCCGCTATGGCGCATGATCCACTCTGGCGCTCGCGGCAACCTCCTGCAGCTGCGTCAGATCGCGGCGATCCGTGGTCTGGTGGCCAACCCGAAGGGTGAGATCATCCCGCGTCCGATCAAGTCTTCCTATCGCGAAGGCCTGAGCGTGCTGGAGTACTTCATCTCGACCCACGGTGCTCGTAAGGGCCTTGCCGACACCGCGCTTCGTACGGCCGACTCGGGTTACCTGACCCGCCGTCTGGTCGACGTCTCGCAGGACGTCATCATCCGCGAGGACGACTGTGGCACCGATCGCGCGATCCCGATGCAGATCGGGGTGCAGCTCGACGGTCAGCTGTCGGTCCACGAGCACGCCGAGACCGGCGGGCACGCCCGCACGCTGGCCGAGGAGGTGGCCGGAGTCCCGCGGGGCACCGACCTCAACTCG
Source organism: Rhizocola hellebori (assembly GCF_016862955.1). Taxonomy (GTDB): domain Bacteria; phylum Actinomycetota; class Actinomycetes; order Mycobacteriales; family Micromonosporaceae; genus Rhizocola; species Rhizocola hellebori. The sequence continues at coordinate 21,467 of NZ_BONY01000012.1, forward strand.
ATCATCGTTGACCGGATGGTCAAGGCCGGTGTCGAGACGGTCCGGGTGCGTTCGGTGCTGACCTGTGAGTCGAAGCTCGGCGTGTGTGCGGCCTGTTACGGGCGCTCGCTGCCGACCGGCAAGCTTGTCGATGTCGGTGAGGCGGTGGGCATCATCGCCGCCCAGTCGATCGGTGAGCCCGGGACCCAGCTGACGATGCGAACCTTCCACACCGGTGGTGTGGCTGGCGAGGACATCACCCAGGGTCTGCCTCGTGTGCAGGAAATCTTCGAGGCGCGCGTGCCCAAGGGCAAGGCGCCGATCGCGGAAACCGCTGGGCGGATTCGCATCGAGGCGGGAGACCGGTCGAAGAAGATCATCATCGTGCCGGACGACGGCAGCGATGAGATCGTCCACGACAAGATCTCCAACCGGGTGCGCCTTCGCATGCACGACGGCGATCACGTCGAGGTCGGCGAGAAGCTCACCGAGGGCACCATCGACCCGCACGAGCTCCTTCGGGTGCTCGGGCCGCGGGCGGTCCAGGTCCACCTGACCAATGAGGTCCAGGAGGTCTACCGCTCGCAGGGTGTGATGATCCACGACAAGCACATCGAGATCATCATCCGCCAGATGCTCAAGCGGGTCACGATCATCGAGTCGGGTGCGACCGAGTTCCTGCCGGGTCTGCTGGTGGATCGGGCGCAGTTCGAAGCGGAGAACCGCCGCATCGTCGCCGAGGGCGGCGAGCCTGCGGCAGGCCGTCCGGTGCTGATGGGTATCACCAAGGCGTCGCTCGCCACCGAGTCGTGGCTCTCGGCCGCCTCCTTCCAGGAGACGACCCGAGTCTTGACCGATGCGGCGATCAACGCGCGCAGTGACTCGCTCATCGGCCTCAAGGAGAACGTCATCATCGGAAAGCTCATCCCGGCGGGTACTGGCATCAGCAAGTACCGCAACGTCCGGGTGGAGCCGACCGAGGAGGCGAAGGCCAAGGTTTACTCGATGACCGCTTACGGCGAGACCGACTACGGTTTCGGCCCGGCGAGCGGTGTCGCGGTTCCGTTGGACGACTTCGATTTCGGCTCGTACCGCTAACTAGTTCTGTCCAAAAGCGAGGGATTCCGAGGTTTCGGGATCCCTCGCTTTGTTACTGTGCCTTTTATGCGTCATCCGGACGACCCGGACATAGCACCAAACTCCAAGGCCGCTGCGGCATTTTGTCTGGGGGTACTGGGCGCAGCCACCGGCATCATGCTGGGCGGCCTGATCCCGGCCACGGTCGCGCTCGTGCTGGCCCGCCAGGCACGCGCGGACATCGATGCCGGGGCGGGCTGGCAAACCGGGCACCGGCAGCTGAAGTGGGCCCATCGGCTCGCCTGGACAGGGATAGCCCTGGCCTTCGTCGCGATATCGACGCTGGTCATCGTTCGTCTGCTGCAGGGCGCCGTGGGTGAGCAAGACTTCCCGCCCACCGTGGACTGACCGGTTGACCCGCGTGGGAGGATCGCGTGGTGACGCACGATTCGCCGGGCGAGGGTTCGCCAAGGCGCGACCCCAACGGCGAAGCACCTGAGAGCTCGGCCACGCAGCCAACCCCGGAAGCCTGGCCGGCGCCGTCGCCGTGGCCTGAGCCGTCACCATGGTCGCGGCCCACCGAGCCGGTGCCGCCCCAGCAACCCGCGCCGCAGCAACCCGCGGCCCAGCCGACCGAGCCGGTGGCCGATCCCTGGGCCCGGCCGACTTCCCCGTTGCCCCCGCCGCCCGCAACCTCGGACCAGCCGACGCAGCCCGCCTATCCGGCTCAGCAACCGGTCTACGGCTCGCAGCCGACGCAGCCGGCGCATTGGGGGCAGCCAACGGAGCCGGCATCGCAGGCCCAGACTGCTTGGGTGCCGCCGGGCGGGCCAGTGCCGGGGTCTTCGGCTCCGGGGGCTTGGGTCCCGCCGGGCGGACCGGAGGCGGGGTCTTCGGCTCCGGGGGCTTGGGTGCCGCCGGGCGGACCGGTGGCGGGGTCTTCGGCTCCGGGGGCTTGGGTCCCGCCGGGTGGGTCGGTGTCGGGGGCTTGGGTGCCGCCCGGTGGGGCGGTGCCGGGTTCGCAGGGGCAGGGGGCTTGGGTGCCGCCTACGGTGCCGGTGGCTCAGGCGCAGGGGGCGGGATGGCCGCAGGGCGGGCCTCCGCCGCCGCAGGGTCCCTGGGGGCAGGGGCAGACACCGGGATGGCCGGCCGCGCAATCGCGCCCGGCCGGGCGTCGGCTGGCGACTTATCCACAGCCTGTGCGGATAGAGATGGTGCCGGACGCGCCGTATGGATTGGCGATCCTGCCGGCGTCGGTCACCACCTCGGGGGTGGCGATCGGGTCAACGGCCGCCGGAACGGGCTCCCTGCTCGTCTCTGGCGTGGTTTGGTGCTTCGGGTTGATGGGCGCCGAGGGTGGCTGGGGCGGGCTCGTCAGCGGGGCTTTCGGCGTGTTGGCGGTGCTGCTCGGAATCGGTGCGATCGGCCTGGGCTGGGCCGGGGTGCGCCAGATCCGGCGGGGCGGCGCCAGCAAGGGCCGCGGCTACGCCATCTCCGGCCTGATCTGCGGCGGAGCCGGTATTTTGCTCGCGGCTTCGGGCGTGGTGGTGGCCATCGCGCTGGTGCAGCGGGCCGCTGCTGGCACGTGATTACCCTCACCGATGGGTATCTATGGTGAGTGATCGTTCGGGACCGGGTAGACTGACTGGGCAGAGTTGCCTTCCAGGGGTCTCTGGGTCCCGTTTTGACCAGCGGGCCTGAGGTTAGGTATTCTTTCCCTTCGTGCCCAGGCATGCCTGGGCTCCTCGTGCGTGCACGATGCCGAGCGACTCGACACCTGTGTCGTGACCTGGTGTGCACCGCGATAAATGACAGACTCCGACAGTTCGAGAAATCGAGCCGCCGGGCCCGTGTGCCGGACGACACGCCCGACCGCGGGGGTGGGCAGGCGGGTAATCGTCTGCCGATCACAGCAGTTCGGGCCGCATACGCGGCCTCGGCCAAAACGAAGTTTCGCGACGGAGACGTCGCGGATGAGGAAAAGGGAGCGGAGACAACCGGTGCCCACAATCCAGCAGCTGGTCCGCAAGGGCCGCCAGGCGAAGACAGGCAAGACCAAGACGCCGGCGCTGAAGGGGAGCCCCCAGCGGCGCGGTGTGTGCACGCGTGTGTACACGACGACGCCCAAGAAGCCGAACTCGGCACTGCGCAAGGTAGCTCGCGTGAAGCTGAGCAGCCAGATTGAGGTGACCGCCTACATCCCGGGTGTCGGCCACAACCTTCAGGAGCACTCGATCGTGCTCGTCCGCGGTGGCCGTGTGAAGGACCTGCCCGGCGTTCGCTACAAGATCATTCGCGGTTCGCTTGACACCCAGGGTGTCCGTAACCGTAAGCAGGCACGTAGCCGTTACGGCGCGAAGAAGGAGAAGAGCTGACATGCCGCGTAAAGGCCCTGCCCCGCGCCGTCCCCTGCTCGCAGACCCGGTTTACAACTCGCCGCTGGTGACCCAGCTGATCAGCAAGATCCTGCTGAACGGCAAGCGCCAGCTGGCCGAGCGCATCGTGTACGGCGCCCTTGAGGGTTGCCGCGAGAAGACCAGCACCGACCCGGTGGTGACGCTCAAGCGTGCCATGGACAACGTGAAGCCGACCCTTGAGGTGCGCAGCCGCCGTGTTGGTGGCGCGACCTACCAGGTGCCGGTCGAGGTTCGCCCGGCTCGGGCCACCACGCTGGGCCTGCGCTGGCTGGTCTCGTACTCGAAGGCTCGCCGTGAGAAGACGATGATCGAGCGCCTCATGAACGAGCTGCTCGACGCCAGCAACGGTCTTGGTGCTGCTGTGAAGCGGCGCGAGGACACGCACAAGATGGCCGAATCCAACAAGGCTTTCGCCCACTACCGCTGGTAGTGGCAGACCCAACCTCTTTGAAGGGATCGTAAAGTGGCCGCCGCAGACGCCGCGCTCGCCAAGACTCGCAACATTGGCATCATGGCGCACATCGACGCCGGTAAGACGACCACGACCGAGCGGATCCTGTTCTACACCGGTATCACCTACAAGATCGGTGAGGTCCACGAGGGCGCGGCCGTCATGGACTGGATGGAACAGGAACAGGAGCGTGGCATCACCATCACCTCCGCCGCGACGAAGTGTGAGTGGAAGGGCCACACGATCCAGATCATCGACACTCCTGGGCACGTTGACTTCACCGTGGAAGTCGAGCGCTCGCTTCGGGTGCTCGACGGTGCCGTCGCCGTCTATGACGGTGTCGCTGGGGTGGAGCCGCAGACCGAGAACGTCTGGCGTCAGGCTGACAAGTACAACGTCCCGCGTATGTGCTTCGTCAACAAGCTGGACCGGACCGGCGCGGACTTCTTCCGCTGTGTCGACATGATGGTGACCCGGCTCAACGCCACCCCGCTCGTCCTGCAGATCCCGATCGGGCTCGAGGGCGACCACATCGGCGTCGTCGACCTGCTCGGCATGCGTGCGCTCACCTGGCGCGGGGAGACCCAGAAGGGTGACGACTACGCGATCGAGGAGATCCCGGCGGGGCTGAAGGACCAGGCGGAAGAGTGGCGCGTGAAGCTGCTCGAGACCATCGCCGAGGCCGACGACGAGATCATGGAGAAGTACCTCGAGGGCCACGAGTTCGCCGTTGAGGAGCTCAAGCCCGCGATCCGTCGTGCCACCATCGCCGGCAAGCTCAACCCGGTCGTGTGCGGTTCCGCCTTCAAGAACAAGGGCGTGCAGCCGATGCTCGACGCGGTGGTGGACTTCCTGCCGTCGCCTTTGGACATTCCCGCCATCGACGGTCTGTTGATGGACGGCGAGACCAAGGTCGAGCGGCACCCGGATGCCACCGAGCCGTTCTCCGGACTGGCCTTCAAGATCCAGACCGACAAGCACCTCGGCAAGCTCACCTACGTCCGGGTCTACTCGGGCAAGGTCGAGTCGGGCACCCAGGTCATCAACTCGACCAAGGACCGCAAGGAGCGCATCGGCAAGATCTACCAGATGCACGCGAACAAGCGCGAGGAGCGCGACTTCGCGTCGGCCGGTGACATCATCGCCGTGCAGGGCCTCAAGCAGACCACCACCGGTGACACGCTTTGCGACCCGCACAACCCGGTGATCCTCGAGTCGATGACGTTCCCCGAGCCGGTTATCTCGGTGGCGATCGAGCCGAAGACAAAGGCCGACCAGGAGAAGCTGGGAACAGCGATCCAGAAGCTGGCCGAAGAGGACCCGACCTTCCGCGTCAAGCTCGACGAGGAGACCGGTCAGACGGTCATCTCCGGTATGGGCGAGCTCCACCTGGAGATCCTTGTCGACCGGATGAAGCGCGAGTTCAACGTCGAGGCCAACGTCGGCAAGCCGCAGGTTGCCTACCGCGAGACCATCCGCCGCGCGGTGGACAAGGTTGAGTACACGCACAAGAAGCAGACCGGTGGTTCAGGTCAGTACGCGAGCGTGATCATCGCGATCGAGCCCCTGCCGCTCAACGGCGAAGCGACCTACGAGTTCGTCAACGCGGTCTCCGGTGGCCGGATCCCGAAGGAGTACATCCCGTCGGTGGACGCCGGTGCGCAGGACGCCCTGCAGTACGGCATCCTCGCCGGGTACCCCGTGGTGGGCGTCAAGATGACGCTGCTCGACGGTAAGTACCACGACGTCGACTCCTCGGAAATGGCGTTCAAGATCGCTGGCTCGATGGCGATCAAGGAGGCCTGCCGCAAGGCCGACCCCGCGATCCTTGAGCCGATGATGTCCGTCGAGGTCGTGACCCCGGAAGACAACATGGGTGACGTGATCGGCGACCTGAACTCCCGTCGTGGCATCATCCAGGCGATGGAAGAGCGCGGTGGCGCTCGGGTCGTCAGGGCGCTCGTGCCGCTGTCGGAGATGTTCGGCTACGTCGGCGATCTGCGGTCCAAGACCCAGGGCCGCGCCAGCTACAGCATGCAGTTCGACTCCTACGCCGAGGTTCCCGCGAACGTGGCGAAGGAGATTATCGCGAAGGCCACGGGCGAGTAATCGCCCGCGGCCTTGGCCGCCGGGGCTTCGGCCTCGTACCAAAGAAAAAATGCAAGGTCCTAAAGCGCCGGTTGGCGCCGTCGGGCGTATGAACCAAGACAGTCCACAGGAGGACACCAGTGGCGAAGGCGAAGTTCGAGCGGACTAAGCCGCACGTCAACATCGGCACCATTGGTCACATCGACCACGGTAAGACGACGCTGACGGCAGCTATTACGAAGGTCTTGCACGACAAGTTCCCGAACCTTAACCCGTATACGCCGTTCGATGAGATCGACAAGGCGCCGGAGGAGAAGGCTCGCGGTATCACCATCTCGATCGCACACGTCGAGTACCAGACCGAGAGCCGGCACTACGCACACGTCGACTGCCCCGGGCACGCCGACTACATCAAGAACATGATCACCGGTGCCGCTCAGATGGACGGCGCGATCCTGGTGGTCGCCGCCACCGACGGCCCGATGCCGCAGACCCGTGAGCACGTGCTGCTCGCTCGCCAGGTCGGCGTGCCCTACATCGTTGTCGCCCTGAACAAGAGCGACATGGTGGAGGACGAGGAGCTGCTGGAGCTCGTCGAGCTCGAGGTTCGTGAGCTGCTTTCGGCCCAGGAGTTCCCGGGCGACGACCTGCCGGTCGTGCGCGTTTCGGCGCTCAAGGCGCTCGAGGGCGACGCGAAGTGGTCCGAGGCTCTGCTCTCGCTGATGGACGCTGTCGACACCGCGATCCCGCAGCCCGAGCGTGAGACCGAGAAGCCGTTCCTGATGCCGGTTGAGGACGTGTTCACGATCTCCGGTCGTGGCACCGTGGTCACCGGTCGCGCCGAGCGCGGCATCCTCAAGCCGATGGAGGAGGTGGAGATCATCGGCATCAAGGAGAAGTCGATGAAGACCACCGTCACCGCCATCGAAATGTTCCGCAAGGTGCTCGACGAGGCCCGCGCCGGTGAGAACGTCGGTCTGCTGCTTCGTGGTATCAAGCGCGAAGAGGTTGAGCGCGGCATGGTCGTGGTGAAGCCCGGCACGACGACTCCGCACACGGAGTTCGAGTCGCAGGTCTACATCCTGTCCAAAGAGGAGGGTGGCCGTCACACGCCGTTCTTCAACAACTATCGTCCGCAGTTCTACTTCCGGACCACGGACGTAACCGGTGTGGCCACCCTGCCCGAGGGCACGGAGATGGTCATGCCTGGCGACAACGTGCAGATGACCGTCAAGCTGATCCAGCCGATCGCGATGGAGGAGCAGCTCCGCTTCGCCATCCGTGAGGGTGGCCGGACTGTCGGCGCCGGCCGGGTCACCAAGATTCTGAAGTGATCTTTGGGGCGCTCCGCTGTGAGGTGGAGCGCCCTCAAGGGCTCCCGATTTCACATTGCCGCACCTAGTACGGCATAATGAACAGGTTGCTCTGCGAACGGCTGATCGTTTGGCTGTTTCGCCTGGTGTCGAGCGTTTCGGCACCTTGCCTCTGAGAGCGGGCGTGACGCCTGCCGAGCCACGGAACGTCCTCGAAATGGGGATCAGTTTGGGCTCAGCGCGCGACACGCCCGACCGCGGGGGTCGGAGAACGGCGGCGGGTGACTGCCCTCCGCCGCAGGTAGCGGCTTGAGAGAAGGAACAGAAGCGATGGCGGGACAGAAGATCCGCATCCGGCTCAAGGCCTACGACCATGAGGTCGTCGATTCCTCGGCACGGAAGATCGTCGAGACGGTGACTCGGACTGGAGCGCAGGTTGCTGGCCCGGTGCCACTGCCCACGGAAATCAACCGTTTCTGCGTGATCCGTTCGCCGCACAAGTACAAGGATTCGCGCGAGCACTTCGAGATGCGCACACACAAGCGTCTGATCGACATCATCGACCCGACCCCCAAGACGGTGGATTCGCTTATGCGTCTCGACCTTCCGGCTGGTGTCGACATCGAGATCAAGCTGTAGGGACCGGACACTGATGGACAGGCTAGTAAAGGGCATCCTGGGCGCCAAGCTCGGCATGACCCAGGTCTGGGACAACAACAAAGTTGTTCCGGTGACTGTGGTTCAGGCCGGCCCTTGCGTCGTCACCCAGGTTCGCACCAATGACAAGGACGGCTACTCGGCGGTCCAGCTGGCGTATGGAGCGATCAACCCCCGCAAGGTGAACAAGCCCCGCTCGGGCCACTTCGCCAAGGCGGGCGTCGCACCGCGCCGCCACATCGTCGAGCTGCGTACCACCGACGCCGGCGAGTATGAGCTGGGCCAGGAGGTCACCGTTTCGACCTTCGCGGCTGGACAGCACATCGACGTCACCGGCAAGACCAAGGGCAAGGGCACCGCTGGTGTCATGAAGCGCCACGGCTTCAAGGGCCTTGGCTCCGCACACGGTGTGGAGCGCAAGCACCGCTCACCGGGCTCGATCGGCGCTTGCGCCACTCCGGGTCGCGTGTTCAAGGGCGTGCGTATGGCCGGCCGCATGGGCAACGTGCGCTACACCGCGCAGGGTCTCACCATCCAGGCTGTGGATGTGGAGAACAACCTGATTCTGGTGAAGGGCGCTATCCCTGGCCCGAAGGGCGCGCTGGTGCTGGTTCGCACCGCCGCTAAGCAGAAGAAGGGCGGTGTGGTCAAGAAATGACAACCGTTGACATTCTGAATGCCAAGGGCGACAAGGCCGGCTCGGTCGAGCTCCCCGAGGACATCTTTGATGTGCAGGCGAACATTCCGCTTATGCACCAGGTGGTCACGGCTCAGCTCGCCGCCGCGCGTCAGGGCACGCACAAGGCCAAGACGCGGGCCGAGGTCGCCGGTGGCGGCAAGAAGCCTTACAAGCAGAAGGGCACCGGTCGCGCCCGTCAGGGCTCGATCCGCGCGCCTCAGTTCACCGGTGGTGGCGTCGTGCACGGTCCCGTGCCGCGCGACTACAGCCAGCGGACCCCGAAGAAGATGAAGGCCGCCGCGCTTCGCGGAGCCCTCTCCGACCGGGCTCGCAACGGCAAGGTGCACGTCGTCTCCGCTTTCGTTGACGGCGACGCGCCGTCGACCAAGGCCGCCCTGGCCGCCGTCAAGGCGACCGCGGGTGACGCGCCCCGGGTGCTGGTGGTGCTGGGCGCGGAGGACGAGATCAACTGGATCAGCCTTCGCAACCTGCCCCAGGTGCACCTGCTCGAGGCTGGCCAGCTCAACACCTATGACGTTCTCGTTAGCGATGAGGTCATCTTCACGGCCGACGCGCTTGATGAGTTCCTGGGCATTCGTGCAGAGAGGAGCGAGAAATGACGACCATCGCCGATCCGCGCGACATCATCGTCGCTCCGGTGGTCTCTGAGAAGAGCTACAGCGAGCTCAACCGCAACTGGTACACCTTCCTGGTGCATCCGGACGCGAACAAGACCGAAATCAAGATCGCTATCCAGCAGATCTTCAATGTTCGGGTTCTGACCGTGAACACGCTCAACCGCGAGGGCAAGCGCAAGCGCACCCGTACCGGCTGGGGCAAGCGCAAGGACACGAAGCGGGCCATGGTGAAACTTGCCGATGGTGACCGTATCGAGGCCTTCGGCGGCCCGGTGAGCTGAAGGGTATAGACGAAAATGGGTATCCGTAAGTTTAAGCCGACGACGCCCGGTCGCCGTGGCTCCAGCGTCGCCGACTTCGCCGAGGTCACCCGGTCGACGCCGGAGAAGAGCCTGCTGGTTCCGCTGCCCAAAAAGGGCGGGCGCAACGCCTCCGGCAAGATCACGACGCGGCATCAGGGCGGTGGCCACAAGCGCCAGTACCGTCTGATCGACTTCAAGCGGGTGGACAAGGACGGCGTGCCGGCCAAGTGCGCTCACATCGAGTACGACCCGAACCGCACGGCCCGGATCGCGCTCCTGCACTACGCCGACGGCGAGAAGCGTTACATCATCGCGCCGAAGGACCTCAAGCAGGGCGACGCGGTCGAGTCGGGGCCGGGTGCTGACATCAAGCCGGGCAACAACCTTCCGATGCGCAACATCCCGGTCGGTACCACGATTCACAACGTGGAGCTGAAGCCGGGTGGCGGCGCGAAGCTGGCCCGCTCGGCCGGCGTCGGCATCCAGTTGCTGGGCCGCGAGGACGACTACGCCACGCTGCGTATGCCGTCGGGCGAAATCCGCAAGGTTGATGTCCGTTGCCGCGCAACGATTGGCGAGATCGGCAACGCCGAGCAGTCAAACATCAACTGGGGCAAGGCCGGCCGTATGCGGTGGAAGGGCAAGCGCCCCACCGTCCGTGGTGTCGCCATGAACCCGGTCGACCACCCGCACGGTGGTGGTGAGGGTAAGACCTCCGGTGGTCGCCACCCGGTCAACCCGCAGGGTAAGCCGGAAGGCCGTACCCGCCGCAAGGGCCAGGCCAGCGACAAGATGATCGTCCGCCGCCGCTACGCGAACCGCAAGCGCGGGTAAGGGAGCTAGGAAATGCCTCGCAGCCTTAAGAAGGGCCCGTTCGTGGACGACCACCTGCTCAAGAAGGTGGAAGTGCAGAACGAGAAGGGCTCCAAGAACGTCATCAAGACCTGGTCGCGGCGTTCAACCATCATCCCGGACATGCTCGGTCACACGATCGCTGTCCACGATGGACGCAAGCACGTCCCGGTCTTCGTGACCGAGGCGATGGTCGGGCACAAGCTCGGCGAGTTCGCGCTGACCCGCACGTTCAAGGGTCACGAGAAGGACGACAGGAAGGCTCGCCGTCGCTGACGGTGGACCGTAAGGATTTAGGGGAAACACGATGCCAACGAAGGAAGCACAGACCGTGCCGGGCGCCCGCGCGGTGGCTCGTCACGTACGTCTGTCTGCCACCAAGGCGCGCCGTGTGGTGAACCTCGTCCGCGGTCTACCCGCGAAGGAGGCTCTCACGGTGCTGCAGTTCGCGCCGCAGGCCGCGAGCGAGCCCGTGTACAAGGTGCTGGCGAGCGCTGTGGCGAACGCCGAGAACAACGAGCGCCTTGACCCGGACGCGCTGCTGGTCAGTGCGGCGTGGGTGGACGAGGGCCCGACCCTGAAGCGGTTCCGGCCGCGTGCGCAGGGTCGCGCTTATCGCATCCGCAAGCGCACCTGCCACATCACCATTGAGGTGGAAGCGGTGCAGCCCAAGGTTCGCCCGGCGGTGAAGAAGGTTGCCGCCAAGGCAGCCGCACCGGCGCCGGTCGAGGAGCCCGCTGTCGAAGCCAAGCCCGCCAAGAAGGCTGCTGCGAAGAAGGCAGCGGCTCCCAAGGCGGAGGCTGCGGAGAAGGCTCCCGCCAAGAAGGCCGCCGCTAAGAAGGCGCCTGCTAAGAAGGCTGCCGAGCAGGAGGAGACCGAGTAATGGGTCAGAAGGTTCACCCGATTGGGTTCCGGCTCGGCATCTCGACCGACTGGAAGTCGCGCTGGTACGCGGACAAGCTCTACAAGGACTACATCGGCGAGGATGTCAAGATCCGCCGCATGATGGCCAAGGGGCTTGAGCGCGCCGGCATTTCCAAGGTCGAGATCGAGCGCACCCGCGACAAGGTCCGCATCGACATCCACACCGCCCGGCCGGGCATCGTCATCGGCCGTAAGGGTGCGGAGGCCGACCGGCTTCGCGGCCAGCTCGAGAAGCTCACCGGCAAGCAGGTTCAGCTGAACATCCTCGAGGTCAAGAGCCCCGAGTCGGATGCCCAGCTGGTGTCGCAAGGTGTCGCCGAGCAGCTTTCGGGCCGCGTGGCGTTCCGCCGCGCGATGCGCAAGGCGATGCAGTCGGCGATGAAGAACCCGCTGGTGCGCGGTATCCGGATTCAGGTCTCGGGCCGCCTCGGCGGCGCGGAAATGAGCCGGACCGAGTTCTATCGCGAGGGTCGCGTCCCGCTGCACACGCTGCGGGCCAACATCGAGTACGGCTTCTTCGAGGCGCGTACGACCTTCGGCCGCATCGGCGTGAAGGTGTGGATTTACAAGGGTGACGCCGTACCGGGCCGCGAGCCTCAGGTCGACCCCGGTCGCCCCCGTCGCGGCGAGCGCGGGGACCGTCCGGAGCGTTCGGACCGGCCGCGCCGTGGGCGTTCCGGAGCCTCCGGGACGACCGGTGCAGGCACCGAGGCCGGCCGTGCGGCCGCCGCGGAACTCACCAAGGAAAGCAGCAGCGAAGCAGTGGAGACAGTGCCCGCGGCTGAGACGCAGCAGGAGGGCTGACAGATGCTGATGCCCCGTAAGCCCCCGAAGGGCTTCCGGAAGCCGCATCACCCGGATCGTTCGGGTAAGAGCAAGGGCGGCAACCGGGTGGTGTTCGGCGAGTTCGGCATTCAGGCGCTCGCGCCTGCTTACGTGACCAACCGCCAGATCGAGTCGGCGCGTATCGCGATGACTCGTCACATCAAGCGTGGTGGCAAGGTTTGGATCAACATCTTCCCGGACCAGGCCATCACCAAGAAGCCGGCGGAAACCCGGATGGGTTCCGGCAAGGGTTCACCGGAGTGGTGGGTCGCGAACGTCAAGCCGGGACGGATTCTCTTCGAGATGACGTTCCCGAACGAGACGATCGCTCGTGAGGCCATGCGCCGCGCGATCCACAAGCTGCCGATGAAATGCCGGATTGTGAAGCGCGAAGTGGGTGAGTCGTGATGGCAGCGGGAAGCAAGCCAGCCGAGCTGCGTGAGCTCTCCGGCGAGGAGTTGGTCATCAAGCTGCGGGAAGCCAAGGCGGAGCTGTTCAACCTCCGCGTGCAGGGGGCGACCGGACAGCTGGACAACAACCGGCGACTGCAGGTCATCCGTCGGGACATCGCCCGGATCTATACGATCATGCGCGAACGTGAGCTTGGTCTCTCGGCCGCGCCGACTGAGGTGGCTTAAGCACTATGAGTGAGACCAACGAGACCAACGAAAACGCAGTTCAGCGGAACCGGCGTAAGGTACGTGAGGGTCTGGTCGTCAGCGACAAGATGGATAAAACCGTCGTCGTCGTGGTCGAGGACCGCGTCAAGCACAAGCTCTACGGCAAGGTTCTTCGCCGTACGGCCAAGCTGAAGGCGCATGACGAGCAGAACGCGTGCGGTATAGGCGACCGTGTGCTGCTTATGGAGACCCGTCCCCTCTCCGCCACCAAGCGGTGGCGGGTCGTGGAAATCCTCGAGCGGGCTAAGTAAGCCAACGTTCCGCCAAGCTTCCGCTGAGCGGGAGAACTGGCAGACATTAGGAGATTGACGTGATTCAGCAGGAGTCGCGACTACGAGTCGCCGACAACACGGGTGCCCGGGAAATCCTGTGCATCCGCGTGCTCGGCGGTTCGGGTCGGCGCTACGCGAGCATCGGCGACGTCATCGTGGCCACCGTCAAAGACGCCATCCCCGGCGCCGGCGTGAAGAAGGGCGACGTCGTCAAGGCTGTCGTCGTGCGCACGGTCAAGGAGAAAAGGCGTCCGGACGGCTCGTACATCCGCTTCGACGAGAACGCCGCCGTCATCATCAAGGACGGCGGGGATCCGCGTGGCACCCGTATCTTCGGCCCGGTCGGCCGTGAGCTTCGGGACAAGCGGTTCATGAAGATTATTTCGCTTGCCCCGGAGGTGCTTTGATCATGAAGATCAAGAAGGGCGACAAGGTCCAGGTCATCGCCGGCAAGGACAAGGGCAAGGAGGGTGTGGTCCTCGCGGCCTACCCGCGCCTTGACAAGGTTCTCGTCGAGGGGATCAACCGGGTCACCAAGCACGAGAAGATCCGGACCAACCAGCGTGGTTCCAAGTCCGGCGGCATCGTCACCAAGGAGATGCCGATCCACGTGTCGAACGTGATGTACCTCGAGGACGGTAAGCCGGTCCGCGTGGGCTACAGCATCGGCGAGGACGGCCGCAAGGTTCGCATCTCGCGTAGTACAGGCAAGGAGATCGGCTGATGTCCACCGCGACCGAAGCTAAGACCATGCCGCGGTTGAAGGAGCGCTACCGCGCCGAGATTGCGGGCCAGCTGCGTGAGCAGTTCGGCTACAGCAACCCGATGATGGTGCCGGGCCTGGTAAAGATCGTGGTCAACATGGGTGTCGGCGAGGCTGCTCGCGACTCGAAGAAGATCGATGGTGCCGTCAAGGACCTGACCACGATCACCGGTCAGAAGCCGCAGATCCGGCGGGCTACCAAGTCCATCGCGCAGTTCAAGCTGCGCGAGGGCATGCCCATCGGGGCGAAGGTGACGCTGCGCGGCGACCGGATGTGGGAGTTCCTCGACCGGCTGCTGTCCATCGCGCTTCCGCGTATCCGTGACTTCCGCGGCCTCGACGGGCGCAAGCTCGACGGGCACGGCAACTACACGTTCGGTCTCACCGAGCAGTCGGTCTTCATCGAGATCGATCAGGACCGGATCGACGCGGTACGGGGCATGGACATCACGCTCGTGACCACCGCCAAGACCGACGACGAAGGCCGGGCGCTGCTCAAGCACCTGGGCTTCCCGTTCAAGGAGAACTGAGCATGGCTAAAAAGGCGCTGATCATTAAGGCTGCCGCCAAGCCGAAGTTCGCGGTGCGTGCCTACACCCGCTGCCAGAAGTGCGGCCGTCCGAAAGCGGTCTACCGCAAATTCGGGCTGTGCCGTGTGTGTCTGCGGGACATGGCCCACAAGGGCGAGCTGCCCGGCGTGTCGAAGGCTTCCTGGTAATTCCCAAGCTTCCCCTTCGCCGTAGGCCCACCGATGGGTCCGGGAACCGCGGCGAGAAAGGCTAACTAAGACAATGACCATGACCGACCCGATCGCAGACATGCTGACCCGTCTGCGTAACGCCAACCAGGCGTACCACGAGCAGGTGAAAATGCCCTACTCGAAGATCAAGGCGAACGTCGCCGAGGTCCTCAAGGCAGAGGGTTACATCGCCTCGTGGTCTGTCGAGGAGCCCGAGGAGGGCGCCGTCGGCAAAAAGCTGGTCGTCGAACTGAAGTTCGGCCCGAGCCGTGAGCGGAGCCTCGCCGGTATCCGGCGCGTCTCCAAGCCCGGTCTGCGGGTTTACGCCAAGTCACAGGAGCTGCCACGGGTGCTCGGTGGCCTCGGCGTGGCGATTATTTCGACGTCCCAGGGGCTGCTCACCGACAGGCAGGCCCGCAAGCGAGGGGTGGGCGGGGAAGTCCTCGCCTACGTCTGGTGAGGAAGGTCTGCCATGTCGAGAATTGGACGTAAGCCGATCCCGGTGCCCACTGGCGTCGAGATCACCATCGATGGACAGACCGTAAAGGTCAAGGGCCCCAAGGGTTCCCTTGAGCACACGGTCAGCGAGCCGATCATTGTGGAGCGCGGGGAGAACGGCGAGCTTCTCGTCACCCGCCCCAACGATGAGCGTCGCGCCAAGGAGCTGCACGGGCTCTCTCGGACCCTGGTCGCCAACATGATTGTTGGCGTCACCGAGGGTTACAAGAAGAGCCTGGAGATCAGTGGTACGGGTTACCGGGTCGCCGCCAAGGGCAGCGATCTGGAGTTCGCCCTCGGCTTCTCGCACCCAGTGCTGGTGCAAGCGCCGGAGGGGATCGCCTTCCAGGTGGAGAAGCCGACCCTGTTCCACATCTCCGGAATCAACAAGCAGCTCGTGGGCGAGATCGCGGCGAACATTCGCAAGATTCGCCCGCCGGAGCCCTACAAGGGCAAGGGCGTCAAGTACGTCGGCGAGGTTATCCGCCGTAAGGCCGGTAAGGCCGGCGGTAAGGGAGGTAAGAAGTGAGCGCCACGCTTCTCAAGCGCCGCGGTGGCAGCGATGTCGCCGCCAAGCGCGCGGTTGGCCGTGCGCGTCGGCACTTCCGCGTCCGCAAGAACGTCAGCGGAACCCCGGAGCGTCCTCGTCTGGTCGTCACCCGGTCGCTGCGCCAGATCACCGCTCAGATCGTCGACGACACCAAGGGTCACACCGTGGTATCGGCTTCGAGCCTGGACGCGTCGATCCGGACAGCCGCAGGCAGCAAGAGTGAAATCGCCACCAAGGTCGGCGCACTGCTCGGTGAGCGTGCCAAGGCCGCTGGTATCAGCAAGGTCGTCTTTGACCGCGGTGGTAACCGTTACGCGGGTCGCATCGCGGCCCTCGCCGATGCCGCTCGCGGCGCCGGACTCGAGTTCTAGGAAGGGTGGCTGGGTAACATGCCAGGTCCACAGCGCCGGGGCACGGGTTCCGGTACAGGAAGCAGCAACGAAGGCGGCGGCGACCGCGGCGGACGCGGCGAACGTCGCGGACGCGGCGAAGGTCGCGGCGGCCAGTCGGTCGAGAAGACCCCTCATCTTGAGCGGGTAGTCGCGATCAACCGTGTGGCCAAGGTGGTCAAGGGCGGACGCCGGTTCAGCTTCACCGCTCTGGTAGTGGTGGGCGACGGCGAAGGCACCGTCGGCGTCGGCTACGGCAAGGCCAAGGAGGTGCCCGCGGCGATCGCCAAGGGTGTCGAGGAGGCCAAGAAGCACTTCTTCAAGGTGCCCAGGATCGCCGCCACCATCCCGCACCCGGTGCAGGGTGAGGCAGCGGCCGGTGTGGTGCTGCTCAAGCCGGCGAGCGCTGGTACCGGTGTTATCGCCGGTGGCCCGGTGCGTGCCGTGCTGGAGTGCGCGGGCATCCACGACGTGCTGTCGAAGAGCCTCGGCTCGTCGAACCCGATCAACATCGTGCACGCGACCGTCGCCGCTCTGAAGATGCTGGAGTCCCCGGAGGCCATCGCGGCCCGCCGTGGGCTTCCGGTCGAGGATGTCGCGCCCGCCAAGCTTCTGGCGGCGCGTGCGGGAGCGGGTGCGTAATGGCGCAGTTGAAGGTGACCCAGGTCCGGTCCGACATCGGTGCGAAGAAGAACCAGCGTGATTCGCTGCGTTCGCTTGGTCTGAAGCGGATCCACGACGTGGTGGTGAAAGAGGATCGTCCCGAGATCAGGGGAATGATCTTTGCGGTCAGCCACCTCGTGAAGGTCGAGGAGGTTGAGTAAATGACGATCAAGATTCACCACCTCCGGCCGGCGCCAGGAGCCAAGACCGCGAAGACCCGAGTGGGTCGCGGTGAGGGTTCCAAGGGCAAGACGGCTGGACGTGGTACCAAGGGATCGAAAGCCCGCAGGAACATCTCGCCGGCGTTTGAGGGTGGGCAGATGCCCCTGCACATGCGCCTGCCGAAGGTGAAGGGCTTCAAGAACAAGTTCAAGGTCGTGTTCCAGGTGGTCAACCTGGACCGGCTCGCTGAGCTGTTCCCCAACGGCGGCCAGGTTGGCCCGCTCGAGCTCGCTCAGAACGGTGCGGTCCGCAAGGGCCAGCCGGTCAAGGTGCTCGGCACGGGTGACCTGAACGGCATCAAGCTCCAGGTTGCGGCGCACGCGTTCAGCGCTTCGGCCAAGGAGAAGATCGCGGCTGCCGGTGGCTCCGCAACGGAGCTCTGAAAGACGATGAGCCATGGCGTCCTTCCCGTTTGGGCAGGGCGCCGTGCTCCGTCCCGGAGCATTGATGGCAAAACGTTATGGCATCTTGGCCGAAGGGTCGGACACCATAAGCTCTTAGATCGACCCTGGCACAGATATCTGTTCGCCAGACCTGACCAATTCGGGTTCAGGCTGTTAGAGTCCGAACCCAGCTACGCGTGAAATCGCGCCGTAGCTGTTAGTCACGCCCCTTGAAGTCGCCACCGGCTACCGGTGCCCTCGCGCAGGAGGAAAGAGTTGCTCTCCGCGTTTATCAGTGCGTTCAAAACGCCTGACCTGCGCAAGAAGATCCTTTTCACATTAGGGATCATTGCGATCTACCGTCTCGGTGCCACGCTGCCCAGCCCGGGCGTTGCCTACGGCAATGTGCAGCAGTGTGTTGAGGCGATGAAGACCGGCGACCAGAGCGGGGTCTTTACACTGCTCAACCTCTTCTCCGGCGGCGCGCTCATGTCGCTGTCGGTCTTCGCGCTGGGCATCATGCCCTACATCACCGCGTCGATCATCCTGCAGCTGCTTACCGTGGTCATCCCGCGGTTGGAGCAGCTCCGCAAGGAGGGTCAGGCCGGTCAGGCGAAGATCACTCAGTACACCCGGTACCTGACGCTGGGTCTCGCGGTGTTGCAGTCCTCGGCCTTCATCGCCCTGGCGCGCTCCGGCCAGCTGTTCAACAACATGTGCAACGAGTTCCCGATCGTTCCGCAGACCAGCCTCCCGGACTGGGTCACCGTCGGCATGCTGGTCATCACGATGACCGCCGGCACCGGCGTGGTCATGTGGCTCGGCGAGCTCATCACCGACCGTGGTGTCGGAAACGGCATGTCCGTCCTCATCTTCACCTCGATCGCGGCGCGCCTGCCCTCAGAGGGCTGGCAGATCCTCGACTCGCAGGGTGTCTGGGGCTTCGTCGGCGTCATCGCGCTGGTCCTCGTGGTCATCACGCTGGTGGTCTACATCGAGCAGGCGCAGCGGCGCATCCCGGTGCAGTACGCCAAGCGGATGGTCGGCCGCAGGATGTACGGCGGCACGTCGACCTACATCCCGCTGAAGGTCAACCAGGCCGGTGTTATCCCGGTGATCTTCGCGTCCTCGCTGCTCTACCTGCCGCAGCTGGCACTCGACTTCATGCGCAGCGACAACCCGGGCAAGGTCTACATCTTCATCGAGAAGTACTTCGCTACGCCCACGTCGTGGTCCTACATCCTCACGTACGGCCTGCTGATCCTCTTCTTCACCTACTTCTACGTCTCGATCACGTTCAACCCGACCGAGGTCGCGGACAACATGAAGAAGTACGGTGGCTTCGTGCCGGGTATCCGCCCGGGCAAGCCGACGGCCGACTACCTCAGCTTCATCCTGAGCAGGATCACCCTTCCAGGCGCGCTCTACCTGGCCATCATCGCGGTGCTGCCGAACCTGTTCTTCATCGCGCTCGACAGCCAGGCCTACCAGAACTTCCCGTTCGGTGGAACGGCTGTGCTGATTATGGTCGGCGTGGGTCTGGAGACGGTCAAGCAGATCGAGAGCCAGCTCATGCAGCGTAGCTATGAAGGATTCCTGCGGTGACGTTGAGCTCCTCCAGGCGTCACCGCAGTGAGGAGACGTAATGCGATTGGTTCTGGTAGGTCCGCCCGGCGCGGGCAAGGGCACTCAGGCGGAGTACATCGCCGCCCACCTGTCTGTGCCCAAGATTTCGACGGGGGACATTTTCCGGGCCAACGTTACGCAGGCGACTCCGCTCGGACTCGAGGCCAAGCGCTACATGGACGCGGGTGGCCTCGTTCCCGACGAGGTAACGATCAACATGGTGCGGGAGCGTCTGACCGAGCCGGATGCCACGGACGGGTTCCTGCTCGATGGCTTTCCCCGGACGGTCCCGCAGGCCGAAGCGCTGGACAAGATGCTCGGCGACAGCGGCGTGAGCCTCGACCTGGTGCTGGAGCTGATCGTCGACAACGACGAGGTGATCCGGCGCCTGTCGGGCCGGCGCAACTGCCGCGGGTGCACCAAGATCTGGCACGTCGAGTTTGACGCGCCCTCCCGCGAAGGCGTCTGTGACCGTTGCGGGGGCGTGCTGTACCAGCGCGACGACGACAAGCCCGAGACCGTCGCCGAGCGGCTGCGGGTGTACGCCCGCGACACCTCGCCGCTCGTCGAGCACTACGGCGGGCAGGGCAAGCTGGTCGGGATCGACGCCACGGGACCGGTAGAAGATGTGACTGAGCGCGCAATCGACGCTCTCAGGTCCTACAGCGCGTAACTTTGCAGCTGTGGAAATCGAGATCAAAACTCCCGAACAGCTGGCCCTGATGCGCAAGGCCGGGCTGGTGGTAGCGGCCGCGCTGGAAGCCTGCCGGGAGGCGGTGAAGCCGGGCTTGACCACCGCCGATCTCGACGCGATCGCGGAGGACGTGATCCGGTCGAGCGGCGCGGTGCCGTCTTTCAAGGGCTACCACGGCTTTCCGGGCACGATCTGCTCATCTGTGAACGAGCAGGTGGTTCACACCATCCCGAATCCGCAGCAGGTGTTGCGCGAGGGTGACCTGATTTCGATCGACTGCGGGGCGATCCTCGACGGCTGGCACGGCGACGCCGCGATCACCGTGGGGGTAGGCGAGATCGCGCCGGAGTTGGTGACCATGACCGAGGTCGCGGTCGACTCGCTCTGGGCGGGCATCGCCGCGGCGGCCCGGGGAGTGAAGTCGGGCAAGGGAAGGCTGACCGACGTCTCTTACGCGATCGAGTCGTCGATCCGTAAGGCGCCGAAAAAATATGGCATTGTTCGCGGGTACGGCGGCCACGGCATCGGCACCGAGATGCACCAGGATCCGCACATCCACAACTACGGCCGGCCGGGCCGGGGCCCGTCCCTGATTCCCGGGATGGCGCTGGCCATCGAGCCCATGATCACTCTGGGCTCGCCAAAGACTCTCGAGCTGTCCGACGGCTGGACAGTCGTCACGCTCGACCGCCTTCCCGCAGTGCACGTCGAGCACTCCGTGGCCCTCTACGCCGACGGCGTCGTGGTCACCACCGCCGCCGACGGCGGCCGCGAGCGCCTCGGCGACTTGTTAAGCAGTGCTGCCCGCGACTTTCTTTAGCGGGAGCCAGCGTCACAGTGATTTGACACACCCGAGCGCGGGATGCGTGGGGGCCAGTTTGTATCGATGGGCGGGCACGCGTAGACTCGCCTATTGGCGCACCGCGTCTTCTCTGTCGTGCTCATCCGCGCTTCGGTAAGCAGACAGACCGCGGCTGGCGTAATCGAGAGATTACGAGAGACCCGGTAAGCCGACTTATCCACCCGACGTCAGGTAGCGGAGGACATGCCGAAAAAGGATGGGGCCATCGAGATCGAGGGCCGCGTAATAGAGCCACTCCCGAACGCAATGTTCCGGGTTGAGCTCGCGAACGGTCACAGGGTCTTGGCCCACATAAGCGGAAAAATGCGTCAGCACTACATCCGCATCCTGCCCGAGGACAGGGTCGTCGTCGAACTCTCGCCGTACGACTTGACCCGGGGACGCATCGTCTACCGCTACAAGTAACTAAGAGGGCGAGCCGTGAAGGTCAAGCCAAGCGTCAAGAAGATCTGCAATAAGTGCCGCGTCATCCGCAGGCACGGCCGGGTCATGATCATTTGTGATGACCCGCGCCACAAGCAGCGTCAAGGCTGATTGCAGACCGACATCTAAGTACAAGCTCGTTCCGGCCGCGGGGACGTCCCATTCGGGAAACTCCTGTGGCCAACCCCCGGTACCAGGCCGGGGCCTCTTTATGGGGATGGGAACGCGGCGCAGACCTGGTGGTATCACAGGAGCCAATCCATGGCACGTCTTGTTGGTGTGGATCTCCCGCGCGAAAAGCGCATGGAGATCGCACTTACTTACGTCTTCGGCATCGGCCGGACTCGCGCTCAGGAAACCCTGAAGGCGACCGGCATCAGCCCCGACAAGCGCGCGAAGGACCTCACCGACGACGAGGTCGTGCAGCTGCGGGATCACATCGAAGCCAACTACAAAGTAGAAGGTGACCTGCGCCGCGAGGTCGCCGCTGACATCCGCCGCAAGGTGGAGATCGGTTGCTACGAGGGCATCCGGCACCGCAAGGGGCTGCCTGTCCGTGGACAGCGGACCCGCACCAACGCTCGCACCCGCAAGGGCCCGAAGCGCACGGTGGCCGGCAAGAAGAAGGCCGGCAAGAAGTAGCGGTCAGCCGCAACCGATCTGAACTAAGGAGCGCACTAAGCAATGCCACCTAAGGCACGCACAGGCGCCGCGGCCGTCAAGAAGGTCCGGCGCAAGGAACGCAAGAACGTCTCCCACGGGCAGGCGCACATCAAGAGCACGTTCAACAACACCATCGTGTCCATCACGGACCCGACCGGTGCTGTTATCTCCTGGGCTTCCGCCGGTCAGGTGGGGTTCAAGGGTTCCCGTAAGTCCACCCCGTTCGCCGCTCAGCTGGCCGCCGAGGCCGCCGCGCGCCGGGCGATGGAGCACGGGATGCGCAAGGTTGACGTGTTCGTGAAGGGTCCCGGTTCGGGCCGTGAGACCGCCATTCGTTCGCTGACCGCCGCTGGACTTGAGGTCGGGCAGATTTCCGACGTCACCCCGCAGCCGCACAACGGATGCCGTCCGCCGAAGCGCCGCCGGGTCTAAGGGAGAAAGATAGATATGGCTCGTTATACAGGTGCCGACTGCCGTCGCTGCCGTCGTGAGAAGCAGAAGCTGTTCCTCAAGGGCAGCAAGTGCGATGGGCCCAAGTGCCCGTTCGAGTCCCGGCCGTTCCCGCCGGGGCAGCACGGCCGTGGCCGTGCCAAGGAGTCCGAGTACCTCCTGCAGCTGCGCGAGAAGCAGAAGGCCCGCCGCATCTACGGCGTGCTGGAGCGGCAGTTCCGCGGGTACTACGAGGAGGCCAACCGCAAGACGGGCAAGACCGGTGAGGTCCTGCTGCAGATTCTCGAATCGCGTCTGGACAACGTCGTGTACCGCGCTGGCCTGGCCAAGTCGCGTGACCACGCTCGCCAGCTCGTCAAGCACGGCCACTTCCTGGTCAACGGCAAGAAGGTCGACATCCCGTCGTACCGCGTCCACGCCCACGACATCGTCGAGGTCCGCGGCAAGTCGCGCGAGATGACGCCGTTCATCGTGGCGCAGGCCGAAGCGGGCTCGCGTGGCGTCCCGGCCTGGCTGGAGACCATCCCCAGCCAGTTCAAGGTGCTCGTCCACTCGATGCCGGCCCGGGGTGCCATTGACACCCAGGTCCAGGAACAGCTGATCGTCGAGCTCTACAGCAAGTAGCAGTTCATTTGGGAGGGCGTCATATAGCGGGCGCCCCTAACCAAGGAGAAACAAAGTGCTCATCACCCAAAGGCCGTCTCTGACCGAGGAATCGATCAGCGAGACCCGTTCCAAGTTCACCATCGAGCCGCTTGAGCCGGGCTTCGGCTACACGCTGGGCAACTCGCTTCGGCGCACCCTGCTCAGCTCGATCCCGGGCGCCGCTGTCACCAGCATCAAGGTCGACGGCGTGCTGCACGAGTTCACCACGATCCCCGGGGTCAAGGAGGACGTGGTCGAGCTGGTCATGAACGTCAAGGAGCTGTGCGTCTCGTCGGAGCACGACGAGCCGGTCAGCATGTACCTGCGCAAGCAGGGCCCCGGCGATGTGACCGCGGGCGACATCCAGCCTCCGGCCGGTGTCACCGTGCACAACGCCGACCTCAAGCTGGCGACGCTCAACGGCAAGGGCCGCCTGGACATGGAGCTGACGGTCGAGCGTGGCCGTGGTTACGTGACGGCGGCGCAGAACAAGAACGCCGGCGCCGAGATCGGCCGGATTCCGATCGACTCGATCTACTCGCCGGTGCTCAAGGTGACCTACCGGGTCGAGGCGACCCGTGTCGAGCAGCGCACCGACTTCGACCGCCTCATCATCGATGTGGAGTCGAAGGCGTCCATCTCGCCGCGCACCGCGCTGGCGAGCGCCGGGTCCACCCTGGTCGAGCTCTTCGGGCTCTGCCGCGAGCTGGACGAGACGGCCGAGGGTATCGACATCGGACCGTCGCCGCAGGACGCTCAGCTTGCCGCTGACCTGGCGCTGCCGATCGAGGAGCTGGACCTCACCGTCCGTTCCTACAACTGCCTCAAGCGCGAGGGCATCAACTCCGTCGGTGAGCTCATCGGGCGCACCGAGGCGGACCTCCTCGACATTCGCAACTTCGGCCAGAAGTCGATCGACGAGGTCAAGATGAAGCTGGCTGGTATGGGACTGGGGCTGAAGGATTCTGCTCCCACCTTCGACCCGGCCAATGTCGTGGATTCCTTTGGCGAGGCCGACTACGACAATGACGATTACCGCGAGACTGAACAGCTTTAAGGAGCACCAATGCCTACGCCCACCAAGGGTCCCCGCCTCGGGGGCAGCCCCGCGCACGAAAAGCTGATGCTGGCCAACCTCGCCAGCTCGCTGTTCAAGCACGGCCGGATCCAGACCACGGAGACCAAGGCCCGCCGGCTTCGCCCGCTGGCCGAGCGTCTCATCACCAAGGCCAAGCGCAACGACCTGGCGGCTCGCCGCGAGGTCCGCAAGACGATCGGCGAGAAGGACGTCTTCGTGTCGCTCTTCGAGGAGATCGCGCCGCGTTTCGCCAACCGTGAAGGCGGCTACACCCGCATCGTGAAGACCGGCCCGCGCAAGGGCGACGCTGCCCCGATGGCGATCATCGAGCTCGTCGAGGAACTCGTGGTGGCTGAGGAGCCGAAGAAGAAGGCCGCGGCCAAGGCTTCGGCGAAGAAAGCCGCGCAGGAGGACAAGGTCGCTGTGCTGTCCGGCGAGGCAGACGAGGCCGACGAGGCTAAGGCCTGAGTTGCACGTAACTGAAAGCGGGTCGGCGCCCATCGGGGTGCCGGCCCGCATTCGTTTGGATGTGGCCTACGACGGCACGAACTTCTCGGGGTGGGCTGTCCAACCTGGACGGAGAACCGTCGCGGGCGAGCTGACCGTCGCGCTGGAGAAGGTGTTCCAGACCGTCACGGGGCTGACCGTCGCGGGCCGCACGGATGCCGGCGTTCATGCGACAGGCCAGGTGTGTCACTTCGACGTGCCGGCGCAGCTGTGGGCCGAACGTGGCGTGGCGTTGGGAAGGCGGCTGGCCGGGCTGCTGCCACAGGACGTCAGGGTGATGCGGGCGGTTGAGGTGCCGCGCGAATTCGATGCCCGCTTCTCAGCTTTGTGGCGCCGATATGAGTACCGGGTGACCGACGCCGAATACGGCGCGAACCCGTTGCGCCGCTTGGACACCCTGGCCTGGCAGCGGAAGCTGGACCTGGGCGCGCTCAACGTGGCCGCGGCGGGCCTGACCGGAGAGCACGACTTCGTGGCCTTCTGCCGCCGCAAGGAGTTCGCCACCACCATCCGCGAGGTGACCGAGATTTCGTGGCGGCGCGACCCGCAAGACATCCTGATCGCCACCGTGCAGGCGGACGCCTTCTGCCAGCAGATGGTGCGCAGCCTGGTCGGGGCCATGCTCGCGGTGGGCGAGGGCCGGCGGGAGGCGGGCTGGCCGGCGAGCCTGCTGAAGCGCGCTGAGCGCGCCACAGACGTTCCGGTGGTGGCCGCCCATGGGCTGACCCTGGTGGCGGTGGGATATCCGGAGCAGGGCGACTACGCGGCCCGTGCCGAGGGCACCCGCAAGCTACGGACTCGCCGGGACTGACCCCGCCGGGCTGCCCTCGACGACCGGGTCGTTGGCGCGGGCCTCGAGTATCCGGTTCTTCAGGTAGAGCTGGACGATGTCTTCCATGATCTGCTGGGCGAACGGGTCGTCCTTCGGGATCTCTTTGCTGTCGCTGCGCGCGATCACGCAATAGGCGACGTAGTGACCCTTGACCGTCCAGCCGACCACGCTCGAAGCCAGGGCCAGGGCTTTGGTGCTCTTGTCGGAGGGGATCACGTACCCGACGAATCTGCCCTTCTGCCCTTCGACGATCTTCTTGATCTGGTCCCATGCCTTTTCGGCGTTGAGGGCCGTATCCAGGTTCATGATGCCGCCGGTGACCACATAGCCCTCGGCCGGTGTGCTCAGTGTTCCGCGCACCACCTGGCTGCAGCCCATGCCCTCGATCAGTTTGGTGATCTCGCCGGCAGTGGCCGACTTGCACTCGGTCAGCTCCTGCGCGTCGATCAGGGTGTAGACCTCGTTGGGCCGCTTCTGGTCGATCACGATCGATTTGTTGGGGAACAGCTCAGACTCGGTCAGCGGGACCGGATCGACCACCTGCGACGAGATGTCCACGGGGGTGCTGGTCGCCTTTGGAGCCTCCGTGTTGGCCTGCGCCTGCACGCCCTTCTGCTCATCCAGAACGATCAGGTAGGAGCCGATGCCGCAGACGGCGAGCACCAGAATGATCGTGATCGCGGTGAGGCTGGCCTTCCAGCGGCGCGACAGATGGGGGTTGAGGGAAACCCGCTGCCATCGCCGGCCCGGGGCGGCCGGCCTCGGCCGGGGCATCGGGCGCTGCACGCCGGGAGGCGGCTGCAGGTTCTGTGGACCTTGGCGGCGCATCGGCGGCGGTGGAGGCCCAGGCGGACGACCGCGGCCGGGTTGCGGCCGCGGGGCAGGGCTGATCGGCGGTGCTGAGGCAAGTCTTTCCGGCGACAGCCGGCTGTAGTCGCCACGTCCATTGCGCGGCGGCATCGGCCCGGGTGCCTGCGGTGGCGGCGGGGGGGCCGGTTGGGCGGGAGCTCGGCGCCGGGCGCCGGGAGGCGGCGGCGGGGGCACCGGAACACGCGGCATCGGCGGCGGCTCGTTGACCCCGCGTGGGCGGGCCATCGCGCCGTTGCGGGCGCCTGGCGGCTCGGGGGGTAGCGGTGGTTTGCGTTCGGAGAAGCCGTTGAAACCGTCGGGCGGAGGCTCGGGCGTGCGCCGGCGGCCAGACCCACGCGCGGCGGATGGGTCACGGGAGTCCCGTCGTGGCGGAGGCGGCCAGTCGCCGTTGCCTCCGCTATACCCATGAGCCATGTCGCACAGCGTAACGGACGTCATATGCCGTTCGCCCCTGCGGCGGGCTGGTCTGACCGATCGGGGGAGAATGTGCCGGTGACCGAGCACTATTTCACCGCGGAACCCACGAGCGAAACACGAATACGTGAGATTGACTTCACTGTGCAGGGGAACAGTTACTCACTGTCGGTGGCCAGTGGCGTTTTCTCCTCCGATCGGCTTGATCCCGGTACGAGTGTGTTTCTTCGCAAAGCGGAGCTGCCCGGCCCGCAGTCCGAAGGCGTTTTCCTCGATCTGGGGTGCGGCTACGGACCCATCGCCGTGGTGCTGGCGACGATGGCGCCGCAGGCGAAGGTGTGGGCGGTCGACATCAACGCCCGGGCAAGGGACCTGGCCCGCCGCAACGCGAAAGGTCTTGCCATCACGGTGGCCGCGCCGGACGAGGTGCCCACGGAGGTGACCTTCGCTCAGATCTGGTCGAACCCGCCGATTCATGTGGGCAAAGCCGAATTGCACAAGCTTCTGCTGACCTGGCTGCCGAGACTGGAACCCGACGGTGTGGCCTGGCTCGTGGTGGCCAAGCACCTGGGCAGCGACTCGCTGCAGCAGTGGCTTATCGGTCAAGGGTTCCCGACTCAGCGCCACGCCAGCGCGGCCGGCTTCCGGGTGCTGAAAGTAAGTCGCCAAAGCACCGCCTGATCAGGCAGTATTCCGGCCGTGGGATATATAGACGTGGCCGGGGTCGCTTTCGTGCTGCCCGACGGGCGGGAGCTTTTCAGCGACGTTTCCTTCCGCGTCGGTGAGGGGTCCAAGGTCGCTCTGGTCGGGCCGAACGGCGCGGGCAAGACGACCCTGCTGCGCATGGTGGCCGGTGACCTTCCCGTCAAGATCGGTGCGGTGGCCCGGTTCGGTGGGCTGGGCGTGATGCGTCAGTTCATCGGCATGGTGGCCGACGAGACGACGCTTGCGCAGCTCGCCTTCAGCTTGATGGAGCCGCAGCTGCGAGCGGCCGGCGAGCGGCTGGTCAAGGCCGAGGCGGCGATGCGGGAGCAGGACACGGTCAAGTCCCAGGTGCGCTATGCCGAGGCGCTCACCGGCTTCGGCGAGGCCGGTGGATACGACGCCGAGGTTCTTTTCGACACCGTTTCGACACTCATCCTCGACAAGCCGTGGGAGGCGACGAAGGACCGTCCAACCCGGACACTTTCCGGTGGCGAACAGAAACGTTTCGCGCTCGAGCTTTTACTGCGCGGTAACGACGAGGTGCTTCTCCTAGACGAGCCGGATAACTTTCTCGATGTACCAGCCAAACGCTGGCTCGAGCAGAGGTTGCGCGAATCCAAGAAGTCGATCCTCTATGTCAGCCACGATCGTGAGTTGCTCAACCAAACCGCCGATCGTGTGGTGGCCGTCGAGGGTGGCAGCGCGTGGACCCACGTGGGCAGCTTCGCCTCGTGGCACGAGGCCCGGGTGGCCCGCCACGACAGCATGGAGGAGCGCCGCCGCCGCTGGGACGAGGAACACGAGAAGCTGCGCCAGCTAATGCTTATGTACAAACAGAAGGCCGCCTATAACGATGGGATGGCTTCCCGGTACCAGGCGGCGCAAACTAGACTGAGGAAGTTTGAGGAGGCGGGTGCCCCGCCGCTGCCGCCCAAGGATCAGCAGATTCAGATGCGGCTGCGCGGCGCACGCACGGGTAAACGAGTGGTGATGTGCGAAGGTCTGGAGCTGGTGAACCTCACCTTCCCGTTCGACCTTGAGCTGTGGTACGGGGATCGGCTGGCGGTGCTGGGCGCGAACGGCACCGGCAAGTCACACTTCCTGCGGCTGCTCGCGGGCGAGACCATCGCCCATGAGGGTGGGCATCGCCTTGGCGCGCGGGTGGTGCCGGGCCACTTCTCCCAGACCCACGATCGCCCGGAGCTGATGCAGCACACGCTTTTGGACATTCTCTGGCGCGGCGACGCGGATCGCCCGTCGCTGGCCCGCGAGGCGGCCTACAAGGTTCTCGACCGCTACGAGCTTGCCAAGCAGGCCGAGCAGAGGTTCGGCACGCTCTCCGGCGGCCAGCAGGCTCGTTTTCTTATTCTGCTGCTTGAGTTGAGCGGCGTGACCCTGCTCCTGCTCGATGAGCCGACCGACAACCTTGACCTGGCAAGCGCCGAGGCGCTGGAGCAAGGGCTGGACGGCTTCGAGGGCACCGTCATCGCGGTGACGCACGATCGCTGGTTCACCCGCGGCTTCGACCGTTTCCTGCTGTTTCAAAACGATGGAGAGGTGCGCGAAACTGTAGAACCTGTTTGGGACGTACGCTAGCCATCGATCATCATAAAAGTGTATCTTCCTCGATAAGAAACTCTCTTTACCCCCGAGGGAGGAACAATGCGCCTCACCCGACGCGCAATGGTCGTAGCCACCGCCGCTGGATTGGTGGTCGGCGGTCTCGCTGGCGCGCCAGCGGAAGCCGCGTATGACATTTACGCGCAAGCAGCGCTGGCCAACGGCCTCGACGACACTCAGTCCGCAGGCAGCTATGTCTCCAACGGCCGCGTGGTCGTTGCAGTCACGAACGAAGCCGCCGCCGCCCAGATCCGTGCCAAGGGTGGCACGGCTCAGGTGGTCAAGTTCAGTGCCGCGGCCCTGAACGCAGTCGTCAGTGACCTTGACCCACACGTCGCCGGCACCGCATGGTCGGTGGATCCCTCCACCAACCAGGTTGTCGTAGACATCGACGAAACCGTTACCGGTGAGAAACTTGCCGCGGTCAAGACCGCGGTTGCCCGCGCCGGTGGCATGGCCCGCGTCGAGAAGATGACCGGTGTGCTGAAGAACAACATCCGTGGCGGCAACGCCATCTATGTCAGCGGCGCTCGCTGCTCGCTCGGTTTCAACGTGCGCAGCGGCAACACCTTCTACTTCATCACCGCCGGTCACTGCACCAACATCGGCGCCACCTGGAACGATGGCTCGACGACCCTCGGAACCCGGACGGGGACAAGCTTCCCGACCAACGACTACGGGATCGTGCGCTACAACGCCTCCTACACCAACCACCCCAGCGCCATCGCGAACGGCCAGACCATCACGTCGGCCGGTAACGCAGTGGTCGGCCAGGCTGTCCGCCGTCACGGCAGCACCACTGGCAACCGGGGCGGCACCGTCACCGGCCTGAACGCCACGGTCAACTACGCTCAGGGCTCCGTCTTCCAGATGATCCGCACCAACGTTTGCGCCGAGCCTGGCGACAGCGGCGGCTCGATGTACGCGGGGTCGGTTGCTCTCGGTCTCACCTCAGGCGGCAGTGGAAACTGCACCTCCGGTGGAACCACCTTCTTCCAGCCGGTTCCCGAGGTTCTGAGCCGTTACGGCGTCCAGATCGGCGGCTGACCTGAAGTTGCACAGGAGCTGGCGGCGGCGTTAGGCTGCCGTCAGCTTTTCACACGACCCACGGGAGTCCGGTGCACCGGGCTGAGAGGGGGCTTAGTAGCCCCGACCGTAGAACCTGATCCGGATCATGCCGGCGCAGGGAGGAGACCAGCATGCTGGGCAGAGTCCACCTCATCACCGACAGCAGGCCCGGCGCGGATCCGGTGCGCCAAGTGCGTTCCGTGTTGAGCGTGGCCACCGCGGACCTGGTGATTCAGTTCCGTCCCGCCGACGACTGGCCCGACCGTCTCGTTTACTACCAGGCCCTCGAAATCCTTGCCATGACAAGCGATTTGGGGGTACTGCTGCTCGTCAACGACCGGTTAGACATCGCTCTGGCCGCCGGGGCCGGCGGCGCCCATGTAGGCGCGCAAGACCTTCCGGTTTCCGTGGCGAGGCGCCTGCTCGGCGCGGGGGCGGTGCTCGGCGCGACAGCTCGTGACGCGCCCACCGCGAAGCAGGCAATGCTCGACGGTGCCACCTATGTCGGAGTGGGGCCCTGTTTCCAAAGCTCCACAAAGGACGGTCTACCAGCTCCACTTGGTCCGTCCGGATTGGCTCAGGTGACCCCCTACGCCCCGGTCATCGCGATCGGCGGCGTCACCCTCGAGCGCGTCCCGTCACTGCTGGCCGCGGGTGCCCACGGGGTGGCGGTGGTAGCCGCAGTGGCGGAAGCCAAAGACCCATGCCGGGCCCTGGCTGACCTTCTCGACACGGTGTCGCGGCACACGGTCCACAGCGAGCCGAGGGTGCTGGCGCCGTGAGGGTGGGCGTCATCGGTGGTGGAATCATTGGGCTCAGCATCGGCTGGGAATGCTCGCGGCGCGGGCACGAAGTCGTGGTTGTCGACCCCGCGCCGGGGCGAGGCGCCTCGCACGTGGCGGCCGGAATGCTTGCGCCCGTGGGGGAGTCGTACTTCGGTGAGCACGAGCTGACCCGGCTGCTCGTGGAGGCGGCCGCGGCCTGGCCCGGTTTCGTGACGGCGCTCGGCGGGGACCTCGGCTACCGCAGCGAAGGAACACTCCAGATTGGACTCACCGTCGACGATCTCGCGGATCTGAAGCGCCTGTGGGAACACCAGAAGACGCTGGGCTTCGCGGTGGAGCCGGTCGCCCCCAGCGATGTCGAGCCGAGCCTGCATCCGCGGGCCCGTGGTGTCCTGGTCCCGGCGGATCACCAGGTCGATCCCAGGCGGGTGGTCAACCGGCTGCTGTCAGAGGTTACGGTCGCCGAGTCGCTGGACGACGTCGACATCACCGTGCTCGCGGCCGGAATAGGCAGCGCCGCATGGGGTTTGCCCATCCGTCCGGTCAAGGGAGTGGTGCTTCGCCTGCGCGGCCCGCACCTGCTCGACCATGTGATTCGGGGGATAGCCGACCGAAGGCCGGTCTATCTGGTGCCGCGCGACGACGGCGAAGTGCTGATGGGCGCAAGCATGCGCGAAAGCGCCGACACGGCGGCGAGCGCGGGTGAGGTTCGTGACCTGCTGCGCTCCGCCACCGATCTGGTGCCAGACCTGGCCGAGCACACGCTGGCCGAGGTGTCGGTCGGGCATCGTCCCGCCACACCGGACGGCGCACCGATCGTCGGTCAGCTGCGCCCGGATCTGCTTGTCGCGACCGGACACTACCGGCACGGCGTGCTGGCGGCTCCGCTGACCGCGACAGCCATCGCCGACTTGGTGGAAGGCAAGCCGCTGCCCGCGATTTGGCAGCCGTTCCAGCCCGGGAGGTTCGCATGAACATAGTCATCCTCAACGACACGCCGCGAGAGGTGGTCCCCGACCAGACCGTGGCCGAGCTGCTGAGCGAGCTTGTGTTGCCCGCCAGGGGAATCGCGGTGGCGGTCAACGGCGAGGTGGTGCGCCGAGGGGACTGGCCCACCCATCACCTGCGCGACGGAGACCGGGTCGAGGTTCTCAGCGCGGCACAGGGCGGCTGAGATGGATGACCTGCTTCGCTTGGCCGACACCGATTTCAGCAGCCGGCTCATCCTCGGCACCGGCGGCGCGACCAGCCTGCTGGCGCTCGAAAGGGCAATCGTGGCCTCCGGCGCTCAGCTCGTCACGGTCGCGCTGCGCCGCGTCGACGTCACCACGCCCAGCCTGATGGAGGTGCTGGAACGTTGCGGGGTAAGGCTTTTACCCAACACGGCCGGATGCTACACAGCCGCCGACGCGGTGCGCACGGCTCGGCTTGGCCGGGAGGCGTTCGGTACGGACTGGGTCAAGCTGGAGGTCATAGGCGACGAGCGGACCCTGTTGCCCGACGCGGTTGAGCTGATCAAGGCTGCCGCCCAGCTGGTTGCCGACGGGTTCGTGGTTTTGCCTTACACCACAGACGATCCGGTCCTCGCCCGCCGCCTGGCCGACCTCGGCTGCGCGGCGGTGATGCCGGCCGGAGCGCCCATCGGTTCGGGCCTCGGCATCACCAACCCGCACCACCTGGAGCTGCTTCGGGAGGCCGTCACCTGCCCGGTGATCCTCGACGCCGGCATCGGCACGGCCAGCGACGCCGCGCTCGCGATGGAGCTGGGCTGCGACGCGGTCCTGCTCGCCAGCGCAGTCACCCGCGCCCAGGACCCAACCGCGATGGCCGCCGCCATGCGCCATGCGGTGATAGCGGGCCGGCTCGCCGCAAGAGCCGGCCGCATCCCCCGCCTCACCCACGCCCAAGCCTCCACCCCCGGCCACCCCACATGGTGACCCCCCACCGCGCCGTGGCGGGTGAAGGGTGAAGGGGATGGAGTTGGGGTTGGTGGTGGTTACCGATCGGGGGATGGCTGGGGGGAAGGCGCGGCTGGTGGAGGTGGTGGCGCGGGCTCTGGAGGGTGGAGCGCGGACGGTTTTGTTGCGGGAGAAGGATTTGGGGCGCGAGGAGCGGCTCGAGCTGGCGGAGGCGTTGCGGGCGCTGGGGGCCTGTGTCATCGCTGCGGGGGCCGATCGGCTCGGCGGGAACGCCGTGCACCTTAGCTCGACCGAGTCAGCTGTAGCAGCCAGGTTGACAGGGCGGTCCTGCCACGACAAGGCTGAGGTCATGCGATCCAAAGAGGACTATGTGACGCTGTCGCCGATCTTCCCCAGCCGTAGCAAGCCCGGATATGGGCCGGCTCTTGGCGTTAGCGCGCTTGGCATTGGTACCAAGGAAATAGTGGCTTTAGGGGGTATAGAAACCCCGGCGCAAGCAAGGGCATGCCGGGAAGCGGGGGCGGCCGGCGTGGCCGTCATGGGGGCGATCATGCGCGCGGAGGATCCCGCGGCCGTGGTGCGAGGACTGCTGGCATGACACCAACGGTTGCGCTGACCATCGCGGGGTCCGATTCCGGTGCAGGGGCAGGGATTCAGGCCGATCTGAAGACCTTCGCGGCGCTCGGCTGCTACGGCACTTCGGTGCTGACCGCGGTCACGGCGCAGAACACGGTGGAGGTCAGGGACGTGTTCGCGTTGCCACCCACCGTGGTGGGGCTGCAGCTGGCCGCGGTGCTGGATGACTTCCAGGTGGCCGCGGTGAAGGTGGGCATGGTGGCCAGCGGGGAGATCGCGGCGACCATCACGGCTCGGGCCAGAGCTGGTGAGCTGCCCAATTTGGTGGTGGATCCGGTGCTGACCGCATCGAGCGGGCGCAGGCTGGGCATCGCGAGCGCCATCGAGCGGCTGCTGCCCTACGCCACAGTGATCACCCCTAACCAGTCCGAGGCTTCGGCTTTGCTCGGCTGGCAGGTGTCGACTCCGACCGACATGGCCGGCGCGGCCTCGCAACTGGCCGCGCACGGCGCCAAGTGTGTGGTGGTGACCGGTGGTGAGGGCGTGGGCGAGGACGCGGTGGACGCGATGTGGACGTCAAAAGGCGTGCGGATGCTCAAAGCCCCACGCGTGGACACCCGCAACACCCACGGCACCGGATGCACCTACTCCGCGGCGATCACAGCGCGTCTAGCGCTCGGCTACCCGCTGGAGGACTCGATCGACTTTGCGAAGCGATATGTGCGCGCGGCGCTGATCGCGGCGCAGGGATGGCGGCTTGGCAGCGGTGTCGGGCCATTGAATCACTTCGTTAGGGGTCAAGATGCGACGTAAGGTCTATGTCGGCTCGCTCAGGGTGCCTTTCGCGTCGGTGGAGCTGGCGGAGGACAACCCGCCGGTTCTGCTCTATGACACGTCGGGTCCGTCCACTTTCGACAGTCTGCCCCGAAGGGACTGGATTGCGCAGCGGGCCGGTGGACCGGTCACCCAGCTGGCGTTGGCGCGGCAGGGGGTGATTACCAAGGAGATGGAGTTTGTGGCGACCCGCGAGGGTGTCGAGCCGGAACTGGTGCGGCACGAGATTGCGGCGGGCCGAGCGGTGCTTCCCGCCAACGTCAACCATCCCGAGCTGGAACCGATGATCATTGGGAAAGCGTTTCTGGTCAAGGTAAACGCGAACATCGGCACCTCGGCGGTCACCTCGGATGTCGCCACCGAGGTGGAAAAGCTCACCTGGGCCACGAGATGGGGCGCGGACACGGTGATGGATCTGTCCACCGGACCGCACATCCACGCCACCCGCGAGGCGATTGTCCGCAACTCGGCTGTCCCGATCGGGACGGTGCCCATCTACCAAGCCCTCGAAAAGTGCAATGGCGACCCGATCAAGCTGAGCTGGGAGCTGTACCGGGACACCATCATCGAGCAGGCCGAGCAGGGCGTGGACTACATGACCGTGCACGCCGGGGTGCTGCTGCCGCACATCCCGCTCACCACGGATCGGGTCACCGGCATCGTGTCGCGCGGCGGCTCCATCATGGCCGCCTGGTGCTTGGCGCATCACGAGGAGAACTTCCTGTACACCAACTTCGCCGAGCTGTGCGCGCTGTTCGCCAAGTACGACATCACCTTCTCGCTCGGGGACGGCCTGCGGCCGGGTTCCATCGCCGACGCCAACGACGAGGCCCAGCTTGCCGAGCTGCGCACGCTCGGTGAGCTGACGAAGATCGCGTGGGAGCACGACGTCCAGGTGATGATCGAAGGGCCGGGTCACGTGCCGATGCACAAAATCAAGGAGAACGTCGACCTGCAGCAGCAGTGGTGCCACGAGGCGCCCTTCTACACGCTGGGCCCGCTGACCACCGACATCGCGCCCGCCTACGACCACATCACGTCAGCCATTGGTGCGGCCATGATCGCCATGTACGGCACCGCCATGCTCTGCTACGTGACCCCCAAAGAGCATCTGGGCCTGCCCAACCGCGAAGACGTCAAGGCCGGGGTGATCGCCTACAAGATCGCAGCGCACGCCGCCGATCTGGCCAAAGGC
Organism: Rhizocola hellebori; assembly: GCF_016862955.1. Lineage (GTDB taxonomy): Bacteria > Actinomycetota > Actinomycetes > Mycobacteriales > Micromonosporaceae > Rhizocola > Rhizocola hellebori. The sequence goes on from NZ_BONY01000012.1 coordinate 56,594, forward strand.
CACCCGGGCGCGCAGGCGTGGGACGACGCGCTGTCCAAGGCGCGCTTCGAATTCCGCTGGGAGGACCAGTTCAACCTTTCCCTCGACCCGGTAACCGCGCGCGAGTACCACGACGAGACACTTCCGGCCCCGGCCGCAAAAACGGCTCACTTCTGCTCTATGTGCGGGCCGAAGTTCTGTTCGATGAAGATCAGTCACGAGATCAAAGCGGCGGGGATGAAGGAGAAGTCAGAGGAATTCGTCGCTTCGGGCGGTCGGGTATACCTGCCGCTCGCGTGAGCTGCGGGGAAGCAACGCGATGATCGTCGAGAGGGTCAACCCGACCACGACGGCGATCATCGCCCCCAGATAGCCGTCGGCCTGGCCGGTCAGCTTCTGCGGGCCGGGCCCGCTGAGCAGGTAGGCGAGGCCGGCCAGCAGTGGACCGGCCGTGCCGCTCAACGCGATCAGGATGCGGGGTTGCCGCCGTGCCCGGCCCACGATGGCCACCAGGATGCCCACCGCCGCGGCCAACACGGGCATGCTGAACGACGCCCGCGGGATCGGTTCAAGCGTGCTGATGTCGAGCACGCCCAGCCTCGGCTGCTCGAGATAGAGCCGGCCGAACAGCGGCGGGATTTCGCTGATGGAGACCACGGCCAGTACCCAGATGGAGAACGTGAAATAGGCGACATTGGTGGTCATCGGTGCGTTCCCGGCGATGATGGCGCTCATCCCTATCCCCACCGCGAGCGCGGCGCAGACCGTGAAAGCCACCGTTATGGCGGGGTTGACCGGAAGACCGAGCTTGGCGTCGATCGCCGGATAGACCGTCAGCGGGAGGCTGGCCACACCGGCGCCCAGCCCGGCAGCGCTCGCGGCGACCAGGCGCACCCCGATGCCGACGCTGAGCCGCTTGGTGAGCAGGCGCGACAGGCCGGCCGCATAGGCCCCGCCGCCGACCACGGCGGTCAGGATGAACCAGGCGATCCAGGTCAGCTGGATGTTCCAGTCGCCATCGGCCTCGGCGAAGTCACGATTGAGCCGTAACGCGCCGAGCCCATAGACCACACCGAATTGAGCTGCGCTGATGAGGGCGGCACTGGCGAATCCGGCCGCGAAAATCCGTGCCCAAAACTTCATTTCGGACATCCACCAACGAAGTGGCGAGGCGGTAGAGAGCGCTTCACGCGGGGAACATACCGCTAGTCGACCGGCAGTCGATAGCCCCGTTTGACCACGGTCTGTACGAACGACGGGTTGCCCAGGCCAGCCCTTAGCCGGGCCACCGCCATTTCCACGGCATGCTCGTCGGCCCCCCGAGGCAGCGCGGGCAACAGCGATGCTCGCGAGCGAACCTTTCCCGGTACCGTCGCCAGCGCGCGCAGAACGGCCATAGGTGCCGGGGCCAGTGGCCGCAGCGCACCATCGACCATCGCCGCGTGCCCCCGCAACACCAGCGAGTGGCCGGCCACCTCGATGGAGATAGCGCGCTGGGGAAGTTCGTCGGCGATCGCGCGGACCAGGGCCCCCAACCGCGCCCGGCCCGGGGCGATGACCGGGATCCCTTGGCGGATAAGCGGCGCAGCGGTCACCGGGCCGACGCAGGCAGCCAGCACGTCGGAGCGAAGCGCCTCCATCACGGCATCGGCCCCCACCCCGGCCGCGGCGAGCAAAGCCCCCACGGCGGGAGCGGAGGTGAACGTGATCGCATCCACCAGCCGGCTGGTGATCAGGTCGACGAGACGGTGCAGCGGAGCCGAATCCAGCGGAGGCGCCCACCGGTAGACGGGCACCTCGATGACCTCGGCCCCGGCCGCGCGCAGCGAGGCGCAGAACTCAGGCTGCTGCTCCCCGTGCAGCTGTACGGCGATGACCGTGCCGCTCACCCCGCGCCGCAGCAGATGGGCCAGGCACTCGTCGCAGCTTTCCGAGTCGGGCGACCATCGGTCGACCAGCCCGGCCGCCCGCACCGCGCCGCGCGCTTTGGGCCCGCGCGCCAGGATGTAGGCGTCGGCGAGAACCAGCCGCAGCGGGTCGGCCAAACCCCAGCCCTCGGCCGCCTCCAGCCAGCCGCGCATGCCGATGCCGGTGTTGGCGACCACGATGTCCGGTGGGGTGTCCAGACAGCGCCTGGTGGCCTCGCGCAGTTGCGAATCGTCGTGCAGCGGCACTATCCGCAACGCCGGGGCGATAACCACCCGTGCTCCCCGCCGCTCCAAGAGCGCGGCGAGCTCGTCGCGTCTTCGGTCAGCGGTGACGCCGATGGTGAACCCCGAGAGTTCTGTCATGAGACAGCCACTTCAACCAGTCCACCGTTACATCGCACCGGATAGGTGGGCAGGCTGACGCCTGGAACGTCGAGGCACTCACCCGTACGCAGGTCGTAGACCTGCTTGTGCAAGGGCGAGGCGATGGTGGGCGCGTCGCCCCGCGAGCCGACGATGCCCCGGGACATGACCTGCGCCCCGGCCAGGGGATCGCGGTTGTCGATGGCGAAAACCGCACCGTCGTAGGTGCGGATCAGGGCAACCTGGATGCTGCCGATCAGGGCAGCGGCGCCCCGCTCCGGCTGGAGGCGCTCAAGCGGGCAAACCAATGTCCATTGCGTCTTCATCTGGGCACCTTCTGACCTCGTTCGAATGTGAAATTGATTTCGGGGTCGGGGGTGTCCGGCGCGTTCACGAAGGAGACGAACCGGGCGAGGCGTTGCGGGTCATCGAGGGTTTCGCGCCACTCATCGGCGTAGGACTCGACGTGACGGGCGATCATCGCGTCCAGTTCGGCGCACAGGCCGAGCGAGTCATCGATGATGACCTCACGCAGGTGGTCGAGGCCGCCCTCCATCGCCTCGATCCAGGAAGCGGTGCGCTGCAAGCGATCCGCTGTCCGGATGTAGTACATGAGGAAGCGGTCGATGGTGCGGATCAGGTCCTCGGTCGAGACGTCGGTGAGGAAGAGGTCGGCGTGGCGCGGCTTGAACCCGCCGTTGCCGCCCACGTAAAGGTTCCAGCCCTGTTCGGTGGCGATGACCCCGAAGTCCTTGCTGCGCGCCTCGGCGCATTCGCGGGCGCAGCCGCTGACGGCCGACTTTATTTTGTGCGGCGCGCGCAGCCCCCTGTACCGCAGCTCGAGCTCGATGGCGAGCCGGACCGAGTCCTGCACGCCATAGCGGCACCAGGTGGAGCCGACGCAGCTCTTGACTGTCCGCAGCGCCTTGCCGTAGGCGTGCCCGGACTCGAACCCCGCATCGACCAGCCGTCGCCAGATCTGGGGAAGCTGCTCGACCCGCGCGCCGAACAGGTCGATGCGCTGGCCACCGGTGATTTTCGTGTAGAGCCCGAAGTCCCGCGCGACCTCGCCCACCACGATGAGCTTGTCCGGCGTGATCTCACCGCCGGGGATGCGCGGGACGACGCTGTAGGTGCCGTCGCGCTGGATGTTGGCCAGGAAGTGGTCATTGGTGTCCTGCAACGCGGCTTGCTCGCCGTCGAGGATGTAGCCGTTGCTCATGCTGGCCAGGATCGAGGCGACGGCCGGCTTGCATATGTCGCAGCCGCGCCCGCGTCCGTGCTCGGCGATGAGCAGGTTGAAGGAGGTGATCTGCCGGACCCGGATGACGTCGAAGAGCTCCTGGCGGGAAAGGTCGAAATGCTCGCACAGCGCTTTGCTCTGCTGGACACCGCATTCGGTCAGCAGCTGCTTGAGAAGCGGGACACACGAGCCACAGCCCGTCCCCGCTTTGGTGCATTCCTTTAGCGCGGGTACGTCGGCACAGCCCAACGTGATCGCATTCGTGACCTGCGCCTTGGTCACCGCGTGACATGAGCACACCTGGGCGCCGTCGTTGAGCGGAGTGCTGGTCTGTCCGGATAGGACGGACAGCGGAGAGGCGGGCAACGGCCCGCCCAGGCACGCGCGCAGCGAGGGGTAGGCCGCGGCATCGCCCACCAGGATCCCGCCGAGCAGAGTCTGCGCGTCGTCGGTGAGAAGCAGCTTGGCGTAGACACCCGTGACCTGATCGGTGATCACGACATCGAGCCCCTCGGCGAACGGGGTGCCGAAGCTCGCCACATCCACGCCGAGCAGTTTGAGCTTGGTGGACGTATCGGGTGTGGCCATCGTGGCGGTGCCGCCGGTCAGCCGATCGGCGACCACCTCGGCCATGGCGTAGCCGGGTGCCACCAACCCGTAGCAGACCCCTTGCAGCGCAGCGCATTCTCCGATCGCCCAGATCGCCGGGTCTTCGGTCGCGCAGGACTCGTCGACAAGGTAGCCGCCGCGCGGACCCTTGGGCAGATCGACCAGCTCGTCGCGGGGCCGGATGCCGGCCGCGATGACGACGACATCGGCCTCGAGCGTGCCGCCGTCGGCAAAGGTCATGATATGGCGGTCTACGCCGACACATCCCCGTCCGGTGTGGACGGTGACACCGAGCGCGTCTATGTGCCGCTTGAGGATTGCACCGCCGCCCTCGTCGACCTGCATCGGCATCAGCCGTGGCGCGAACTCCACGACATGGGTGGACAGGCCCATGCCGCGCAGGGCATTGGCGGCCTCGAGCCCGAGCAGGCCGCCACCCAGCACCACGCCTGTCTTCTTTCCTGACGCGGCGGCCCGCATCGCTTCCAGATCCTCGATGGTCCGGTAGACCAGGCAGCTCTCCGCGCCCGGGAAGGGCGGCACGAACGGCCGCGAGCCGGTGGCCAGAACCAGGGCGTCATAAGGGATTTCGCCATTGATCAGCTTGCGTTCCCGGTCGACCTGGATCGCGGGCGTCCCGAGCCGCACCTGCACCCCGGGCGGTGGACCACCCAGATCCAGCTCAGCGCCCTCGAACCAGGACGTGAGCCGCACCCGGTCGTAGGCCGGCCGGTGCTCCTCGGCCAGCACCGTCACCTGCCAGTGGGTGCCGTCGCGCTCCGTCAGCGCTTCCAGGAACCGCTGGGCGACCATCCCATAGCCGGCGATGACTAGATGTTTCACGCTGCGGTCACCAGCCAATCCACAATGCCTTCCACCGCATCGCGGCAGGTGCCGCAGCCGGTGGTCGCCTTGGTCGCACCGACCAGGGCCTCCATGCCGTGCGCCCCTTCGCGCCAGCACCTGACGAGCTCGCCCTTGCTGACTGAATTGCACTGGCACACCGTCGCCCCATCCGGCATCAGTGCCGGAGTGTCCACAGTCGACGGTGTACCACCCCCGATCGCCCTGCCAAGGAGCAGTGCTCGCCGGTCGGAAGGCACCGTTGCCCGGCGGTCGAAGAGCTGGATCACCTGGCCGATGCTCGGATTGTCGCCGAGCATCACCGCCCCGGCGACGCGGTCGTCGCGGATGAGCAGCCGTGCGTAGGTGCCGCGGGCCGGATCGGCGAAGCTGAGATCCTCGTCGTGCGGCGCGGCCTGCATGCTGCCCATCGCGGCCAGATCGATGCCGGAGGCTTTCAGCCGGGTCACCGGCGCCGCCGGCGAGTAGACGGCGAGCGGCTCGGCGCCGCTCAGCTGCCTGGCGATGACCCGAGCCTGCTCCCAGGCCGGTGCCACCAGCCCGCCGACCTCGTTGCCGAGCTGGGCACAGTCACCGAGCGCGGAGATCCGGCGATCCGAGGTGCGCAACCGTTCATCCACCACAATTCCGCGGTCGACCACCAGCCCCGCCTGCTTGGCCAGCGCCACGTCGGGCCTTACCCCGCACGCCACCACCAACAGGTCGGCGCTCAGCACCCGCCCGTCCGCCAGCGTCAGCTCCGCACCGGCGCCGGCGGTGGCGCCAGCGGTCGCGGTGGCACCGGCGGTGGCGGAAGCACCGGCCATGGCGGGGAAGCGGGCGGAGGTGGTGGCGGCGGCGAGATGCACGGTGATGTGCAGCGCTTCCAGCGTGCGCTCCAGGACGCGCGAGGCGGCCGGATCGAGCTGGCGCTCCATCAGGTGGCCGACGGCGTGGACGACCTCCACCCGCAGACCGCGCAGGGCCAGCCCGCGGGCGGCCTCCAAGCCGAGGAGACCGCCACCGAGGACTAGCGCCGACTCCGCGGTGGCGGCCGCCTCGAGAATGCGGTGGCAATCGTCGAGCGTCCGGAAGGTGAAAGCGTGCTCCAGGCCGGGAACCGGGGGTACCAGGGCCTGCGAGCCGGTGGCGAGCACGAGATGGTCGTAGGGAAGCAGCGTGCCGTCGGCCAGCCGCACGGTCTGCGCCGCGCGATCGATCGCGATCGCGGCGACACCCACCCGGGCCTTGGCGCGCGTGGACATCGAGATGTCGGCCGGGCGGTGCTTACCGGCCAGCACCGAGGAGAGCAGGATGCGGTTGTAGGCGGAATGGATCTCCGCTCCGACGACGGTGACGTCAGCGTCCATCGCGGAAAGCTCGTCGGCGAGACGAGCCCCGGCCATGCCGAAGCCAACAATGACGATTTTCATGATTGGGCTGCCTCCAGGCGGACCGCGCACACCTTGAACTCGGGCATCCGGGAGATCGGGTCGAGCGCATCGCTGGTCAGCGAATTGGCTCGGGCCGCCCCGGCGTAGTGGAAGGGCATGAAGACGGTGTCCGGCCGGATGGTGGCCGATAGCCGGGCGGGCGCGACGGCCTCGCCGCGGCGGCTTGTCACCCTCACGAGCTGGCCCTCGGCGAAGCCCAGATCGGGATGCAGCTCAATGAAAGGCTCGCCCCGCAACGACTTCACGCGTCTGCTCTGCGCCCCCGACTGGTACTGGGTGAGCACCCGTCCGGTCGTCAGATACAGCGGAAAGTCGGAGTCGATCTCTTCGGCCACGGGGCGGTGTTCCACCGCGACCATGCGGGCCCGGCCATCGGGCGTGGCAAAGGATTTCTCGAAGAGCCGCGGCGTGCCTGCCCGGTCTGCGTCGGGGCAGGGCCAGAAAACGCCGCCCTCGGCGTCAACCCGCTCCCAAGTGACGCCTGCGTAATCAGCCACCCCTCCCGCAGTGGCACGCCGCAGCTCCTCGAAGACAGTGTGCGGGTCAGAATCAAACCGCACACCTTTTTCTCCGCTGCCGAGCTTGGAGGCAAGCTCGGCAATCACCGCCAGATCCGTCCCTATCCCCGGCGGTGGCTCCCGGAGAGCGCGTCTTCTAAGAACACGGCCCTCCAGATTGGTCATAGTGCCATCTTCTTCGGCCCACTGGGTTACAGGCAGAACAACATCTGCTATGACAGCCGTCTCACTGAGGACAAAGTCGCAGACCACCAGGAGATCGAGACTTTCAAGGCGCTTGGTGATGTTGTTCGCATGCGGTGCTGAAACCACAGGGTTGGAGCCGAAGACAAGTAACGCTTTGACCTCTTTGCCCAGGCAATCTAGTAGCTCATAGGCGGAAAGACCAGGCCCGGGAAGGGATTCCGGCTCAACCCCCCAGACGGAAGCGACATGCGAACGGGCAACAGGATCATCTATTCGTCTATAACCGGGAAGCTGATCGGCTTTTTGTCCGTGCTCGCGTCCGCCCTGTCCATTTCCCTGGCCGGTGAGACACCCGTACCCGGAGCCCGGCCGGCCCGGCAAACCCAGCGCCAGCGCGAGGTTGATGAGGGCGGTGACCGTGTCCACGCCCTTGCTGTGCTGCTCGGCTCCGCGCGCGGTGAGGATGATGGCCCGCCCGTTGGCAAGCGCGCGGGCGGTGGCTTCCAAGTCGGTGACCGGTACCCCCGTGATCCGTTCCACGCGGGCGGGCCAGTATCCTGCGGCGCTTGCCCGGACCGCCTCCCAGCCCGCTGTCCGCTCGTCCAGATAGGACTGATCGATCAGCCCTTCGGCGATCACGAGATGGAGAAGCCCAAGGGCGAGCGCCAGATCCGTCCCGGGGGTGGGCTGCAGATGAATGGTGGCGGCGCGCGCGGTCATGGTGGCGCGCGGGTCCACGACTATCTGCACGCCCCCGTTTTCCCTTTGCTCCGTCAGGTACCGGGCAAAAGGCGGCATGGTCTCGGCGACGTTGCCGCCCACGAGCAGAAGCGTGTCGGCCTTGGCGATGTCGGCCATCGGAAAGGGCAGCCCCCGGTCGATGCCGAAGGCGCGATTGCTCGCCGCCGCGGCCGAGCTCATACAGAAGCGGCCGTTGTAGTCGATGTTCTTGGTGCCCAGGGCAACCCGGGCGAACTTGCCCAGCGAATAGCACTTCTCATTGGTCAGCCCGCCGCCGCCGAACACGGCAACGGCATCAGGCCCATGGGTTAGCTGGATGTCCAGAATTTTCGCCACGATCAGCGAGTAGGCCTCATCCCAGGTGGCAGGCTGACCGGAGATCAGCGGCGTGGTAAGCCTTTCCGGATGATCGAGCAGCTCGGCCGCTGTCCAGCCCTTCTGGCATAACCCGCCCCGATTTGTCGGAAAATCGCGGGAGCCCACCTCGACCCGGCCGTCGGCGCCTTCGCGCAGCATCATCCCGCACTGCAAAGCGCAGTAAGGGCAATGTGTCGCGACCTCTCGCATGCCCTTCAGCGTGGGTTATCGCGATTTCACTGCCGCGTCCCATGTGTTTCGAGCACGCTACGGCCCCCGCACGTTCGAAGGATACCGATGTGCCCGAATGGCCGATTCACGCAATTCACACATCGGGTGACGATCAACTCACGGTGGGTAAAAGGTGCTAATCACTCATCTGCTTGGCACGAAGAAAAGGATGACCGATGGTCATACCAAGCGTAGTGTTCATGGCATGACTGCCAAGGTGACCCTCTCGTTTACGGACGAGACGATCGAAGACGCGAGGCGCTATGCCGAGCGCGATGGCTTATCGCTATCGGCCTGGATGGACCAGGCAGCTCGGGAGAAAGCGCAGCGAGAGCTCTTCACTGCACACGCCGCTGTGGTGCGGCGCGCCGGCTATGACCGGCTGGAAAAGCACGCTCTGGATGATGAGCGTGAAGTAGAGATGGTGCGCAACGAGATCCGGGGGCGGCGTGCTGCACAGAGGTGAGATCTGGCGCATAGAGGGAGCCCGAGAGCGGCTCGGCCTCGTGATCAGCTCTGACGTTTACAACGGCACGGACGTGCCGATTGTTCTCGTCGCTGAAGTCGTCGAGGAAGAGGAGCTCAGAGATTCGCCCTTAGCTGTTCCGATGGGCGAGTTCGTCATTATGCCGGACCGGGTCTCTTCCCCTATGAAACGCTGGTTCACCGATATGGTCGACGTCGCGGACACCGACACCATGAACCGGGTCGGACGGGCCCTGAGGATTATTCAGGACCTATAGCGTCGTCATCTTTCGGGCATTGCTTACGGAGATCTTCCGCCATTGGAGCGAAGATCTCCGTAAGTGTTTGTACCTGCTCCGGCGTGAGCCGATCGATGAAAAAGGCGCGCACCTGCTCGACGTGAAACGGCGCCACCTTCTCGATGGTGTCCCAGCCGTGCTCGGTGAGCACCGCGAACTGGCCACGCCGATCGCCCTCGCAGCTCTCCCGCCGCACCAGGCCGGCCCGCTCCATGCGGGTGATCTGATGGGATAGCCGGCTCTTCTCCAGCAGCGTTCCCTTGGCCAGCTCCCACATGCGAAGCCGGCGCTCAGGCGACTCGGAGAGCCGCACCAGCACCTCGTAGTCCGAACCGGACAGCCCGTGCTGCTGATGGCCACGCTCCAGCTCGACCGCGAGCAGGCGGTTGGCGGCAAGATAGCTGCGCCAGGCGCGCTGTTCCGCCTCGCTTAGCCATCGCGGTGCTGGGGCTGTCATGGCTCCCACTCTAATGAGCGTCTCAGATTGTGCTGACGACGTCGTCGTACTCCAGACGCGGGCTGCGGGCGAACCAGGCATTCTCGCCGGGCTTGCCGATGTTCACGACCGCCAGCACCTCGTGCTCGCCGTCGGGGAAGAATTCCTTGTTGATGCCGGCCTTGTCGTAACCGGTCATCGGGCCGGCGTAGAGGCCAGCCGCGCGCACGCCCAGGATGAAGTAGCCGACCTGAAGCGCGCCATTGAATTTCGCCGTCTCGGCGCGGGCGTGGTCGTCGCCGGTGAACCAGTCGCGCACCCCGGGCACGTGCGGGAAGGTGCGGTGGAACTCATCGTGGAAGTGGGTGTCCGCGGCGAGGATGGCGGTAAGCGGCGCCGACGCGGTCTTGGGCTTGTTGCCCTCGCCCATGTGCGAGACGAGCCTCTCGCGCGCCTGCGGCGAGCGCACCAGAACGATACGCAGCGGCTGCATGTTCAGCGAAGTGGGCGCGAACTTCACCAGGTCGTAGATCGCCTGGATCTGATCATCCGAGACGGGCTCGTCGGTGAAGGTGTTCGCGGTCCGGGCCTGACGGAACAGAAGGTCCTGGGCCGACTCGTCTAGCAAAAGGCTCATACCAGCTAGATTACGAGAAAGTTGAAGCTTCAACAATGGTATGTGACCTGCTCAACCGTTGTTGAAGCTTCAACGCGCTAGACGGTGGCGTGGGCGAGGCTGGGCAGGCGCTCCACCAGCACACGGCGGCGCAGGTAGCACCACCAGGTTACGGCGAGGCAGGTGCCGTACATGACGGCGAACCAGGTGAAGGCGGTGCTGATCCCACCCGTGGCCTTGATCGAGTCGCTGATCGCCCGGGGCAGGTAGAAGCCGCCCAGGGCGCCGATCGCGCCGGCTATGCCCAGGGTCGCGGCGGACTCGCGCTTGGCCGTGACCAGGTCGGCCGATTTGGCGGCGAAGATCGCCGGGATCATCCGATAGGTCGAGCCGTTTCCGGCTCCGGCGGCGGTGAACAGTACCCAGAAAGAAATCAGGAAAAGCGGCAAGCTCTTCGCGCCGACAGCGGTCACCACGCCATAGGAACCGAGCCCCATGAGCACGAAGCACACGGCGGTGACCCGGGCCCCACCGAATTTGTCAGACAGCCAACCGCCAACGGGCCGGATCAGCGAGCCGATCAGCGGGCCGGTGAAGGCCAGCGTGATCATCGCGGTGGCACCCACCTTCCACACCGGCGCTTGGGGGAACTGGAGCTTGAGCACCAGCGGGAAAGCGGCGGAGTAGCCCAGGAACGAGCCGAAGGTGCCGATGTACAGGAACGACATGATCCACGTATGGGCCCGCTTCACGGTCGCGAACTGAGCCTTGAACGGGGCCTTGGCCACCGCGAGGTTGTTCATGAACAGGTAGGCGCAGGTGGCGGCGGCCAGGATCAGCGGCAGCCACATCAGGCCCCCGTAGACCAGCCCGGCCGCGAGCACCAGCGGGACGAAGAACTGCATCGTCGAGATGCCGATGTTGCCGCCCGCGGCGTTGAGGCCCAATGCCGTGCCCTTCTCCCGCTCGGGGTAGAAGAACGAGATGTTGGTCATCGAGGAGGCGAAGTTTCCGCCGCCGAATCCCGCGGTGGCGGCGCACAGCAGCACCACCCAGTAAGGGGGCTGCGTGGTGACCGCGAAGATCAAACCGCTTACCGGGATCAACAGGAGCAAAGCACTCATCGTGGTCCAGACGCGTCCCCCGAAACGGGTCACCGCGAACGTGTAGGGCAGGCGCATCAGTGCGCCGATCAGGTTGGGGAGCGCCACCAGCCAGAACTTCTGATCCACCGAGTAGGGGAACAGCGCGGGCGGGAGAGCGACCACCACCACGCTCCACAGCGTCCACACGGAGAAGCCCAGATGCTCAGCGAAGATCGAAAAGATGAGGTTCCGCCGGGCGATGCGGCGGCCGGTCGAGGCCCAGAACTCGCGATCCTCGGGATCCCATGCAGACAAAGTCATGTCCGGACGGTACAAAGCGTTAATTGCTGTGACATGAATTGAGCCGCACCGTCGGCTCGGGTAGCCTGTGAGGCGGGCCATTCCGCCCCGGTTTTGCCCTGTGCCGGGGGCACGGGTATCGTTAACCGCTGTTGCGCGAGCGACTGCTTAACAGTGCGCGAGCAACCCACTCATCCGACGACAGACAAGGTAAACCTGTGCGTACGTTCAGCCCGAAGCCGGGTGATATCGAGCGTCAGTGGCACGTCATCGACGCTTCTGACGTCGTGCTGGGCCGGCTCGCCTCCCACGCCGCGACGCTTCTGCGCGGCAAGCACAAGCCCATGTTCGCGCCTCACGTCGACACTGGTGACTTTGTGATCGTCGTGAACGCTGCCAAGGTTGCCCTTACCGGCAACAAGCGCGCGACCAAGTTCGCCTACCGCCACTCCGGTTACCCGGGTGGTCTGCGGGCGACTTCCTACGAGGAACTGCTCACCAAGAACCCTGAGCGCGCCATCGAGCTCGCCGTCAAGGGCATGATCCCTCACAACAAGCTCGGCCGTCAGGTCATGACCAAACTGAAGGTCTACGCCGGCCCGGAGCACCCGCATGCGGCGCAGCAGCCGAAGCCGTTCGAGATCAAGCAGATCGCGCAGTGAGCGCGGGCGAAGGAAACACCATGACCGACACCGTGCCGACTCCCGCCGCTGTTGCCGAGGCCGCCGAGCCCGCAGCTGCGCCAGTCGTGACGAAGGCTCCGCCGAAGTTCCGCGGCGAGCGTCCGATCCAGACCGTGGGCCGCCGCAAGCAGGCCATCGTCCGGGTTCGCCTGGTGCCTGGCACCGGCAAGATCACGTGTAACGGCCGGGAGCTGGCCGCGTACTTCCCGAGCAAGGTCGCGCAGCAGGCCGTGCGCGAGCCGCTCGTCATCGCCGACAAGGCCGAGCAGGTCGACGTCATCGCCAACCTGCGTGGTGGCGGCATCACCGGTCAGGCCGGTGGGCTGCGTCTGGCCATCGCCCGCGCGCTCATCGAGCTCGAGATCGACGACCGCCCGGCGCTGAAGAAGGCCGGCTTCCTCACCCGTGACTCCCGGGTCAAGGAGAGCAAGAAGTACGGTCTCAAGAAGGCCCGTAAGGCTCCTCAGTACTCCAAGCGTTGATCTATACGAACTAAGCGCCGGGTCTGCTTCCACGTTCCTCGCCGGAAGCGGCCCGGTGCATTTTTTGCACTCAATGGAAAGGCTTCCGCGATGGGGCGTCTGTTCGGCACCGATGGGGTGCGCGGCCTGGCCAACGCCGACCTGAGCCCCGAGCTGGCGATGGCCATCGCGGTGGCCGCAGTGCGCACCCTGGTCGACGCCGACAGCAGCCATCAGCCGCTGGCCCTGGTGGGCCGGGACCCGCGGGCGAGCGGGGAGATGCTGGAGGCCGCGGTAGCGGCCGGGCTGTCCAGCGCGGGGGCCAACGTGGTGAGGGTGGGCGTGTTGCCCACGCCCGGCGTCGCGTTCCTGACCGCCGAGGTGCGCGCCGACCTGGGCGTGATGGTTTCGGCGAGCCACAACCCCATGCCCGACAACGGGGTCAAGCTCTTCGCGGCGGGCGGGCACAAGCTGCCCGACGACATCGAGGACGCCATCGAGAAGCGTCTACACGAGACCTGGACCAGGCCGACCGGTTCGAAGATCGGCCGCATCCACGATCTGCTCGATGGTGCCGAGCACTACCAGAAGCACCTGTCCGCGGCCTTCCCGCAGCGCCTGGACGGCCTGAAGGTGGTTCTCGACTGCGCCAACGGGGCGGCCAGCGAGATCGGCCCCGAGGTCTTCCGGGAGGCCGGCGCGGAGGTCATCGCCATCCACGCCGAGCCCGACGGGCTGAACATCAACGACAACTGTGGGGCGACCCACCTGGAGTCGGTGAAGGCTGCCGTCCTTGAGCACGGCGCCGATCTCGGCGTGGCCGTGGACGGCGACGCAGACCGCTGTCTGGCCGTCGACGCGCTCGGGGTCGAGGTCGACGGCGATCAGCTGATGGCGATCCTGGCGCTGGCCATGCGCGAAGCGGGAACGCTGACCGACAACACGCTCGTCGCCACCGTGATGAGCAACCTCGGGCTGAAGATCGCCATGCGGGAAGCCGGCATCAACCTGGTGGAAGCCGCGGTCGGTGACCGCTACGTGCTGGAAGAGCTGCGCGCCCGCCAGCTCGCGCTGGGCGGTGAGCAGAGCGGCCACGTCATCATGCCGTCCTACGCCACCACCGGTGACGGATTGCTTGCCGGGCTTGCCGTGGTGGCCAGGATGGCGCAGACCGGGCAGAGCCTCGCCGATCTGGCGAGCGTGGTGAAGAGGTTGCCGCAGGTGCTCATCAACGTCCGGGTGGGCGACAAGACCGTGACCCGGGCGTCCGCGGTCGCCGACGCGGTGGCCGCCGCCGAGGCGCAATTGGGCGCTACCGGACGGGTGTTGCTGCGCCCCTCCGGGACCGAGCAACTCGTTCGGGTGATGGTCGAGGCCTCCTCCGCCGACATCGCCCAGAAGATCGCTGAAGGGCTGGCCGCCGAGGTGCGCTCAGCCAGCCCCGTCGCCTAACGGTCACTCACTATGGGTGCGTTCTAGTTTTTGGGCGCTGCGGTGGGGAAGTCGGTGGGAAAGTCTGTGGGGAGGTTGTCCACGATTTCGTTCACCTTGTCATTGGCCCACCAGGTGAAATAGGCGAAGGCACCGCCACAGACGACGCAGCCGAGCAGCAGCACGCCCAGGATGATGCCGATGATCGGGCCTGCCTTGCTCTTGACGACAGGCTGCTGGGGCGGCGGAACCGGCCCGCCGTATTGCGGGCTGGGAGGAGGGGGGTAACTCATGTCGCGCATCCTATGGGCGAGTGCAACCCCCAAGTGCGCAAAATCTCTGCGTAAAAGTTTGGCTTTCGCGCACGCCTCTTGCGCGATATGGTGCCTGCATGTGTGGAATCGTTGGCTACGTGGGAGATCAGCCCGCGCTCCAGGTAGTGCTCGATGGGCTGCGGCGGCTCGAATATCGCGGATATGACTCCGCCGGTGTCGCCATCCTGACCGAAGGTGAGCTGCGCCTGGCCAAGAAGGCAGGCAAGCTGACCAACCTGGAGAAGGCGCTGCAGGACGAGCCGGGCCGTTTCGACGGTGGCACCGGCATCGGGCACACGCGCTGGGCCACGCACGGTGGGCCCACCGACCGCAACGCCCACCCCCATGTGTCCAGCGACGGGCGCATCGCCGTGATCCACAACGGCATCATCGAGAACTTCGCCAGGCTGCGCGCCACGCTCGAGGCCTCCGGCATCGAGTTCGCCAGCGACACCGACACCGAATGTGTGGCACACCTGCTGGCTTTCGAATTCGCCGTCGTCGGCGACCTGGCCGAGGCCATGCGCCGCACCTGCATTCAGCTCGAAGGGGCCTTCACCCTGCTGGCCGTCGAGGCCGGGCAGCCCGGCCGGGTGGTCGGCGCCCGCCGCAACTCGCCGCTGGTCGTCGGCCGTGGGAAGGGCGAGAACTTCCTCGCCAGCGACGTGAGCGCCTTCATCGCCCACACCCGCGACGCCATCGAGCTGGGCCAGGATCAGGTGGTCACGATAACGGCCGATGCCATTGAAATAACAGACTTTTCCGGGGTACCGGTAACAGGCCGCGACTTCCACGTCGACTGGGATCTGGCTGCCGCCGAAAAGGGCGGCTACCCGTGGTTCATGCTCAAGGAGATCGAGGAGCAGCCGCAGGCGGTCGCCGACACGTTGCGCGGACGCCTGGGCGACCAGGGCGAGATCCTGCTCGACGAGGTGCGCCTGACCGACCAGGACCTGCGCGACGTCGACAAGATCTTCATCGTGGCGTGTGGCACTGCCTATCACGCGGGGCTGGTGGCCAAGTACGCCATCGAGCACTGGACCCGGATCCCGTGTGAGGTCGAGCTGGCGAGCGAGTTCCGTTACCGCGACCCGGTTCTCGACCGCTCCACGCTGGTGGTGGCGATCTCCCAATCGGGCGAGACCATGGACACGCTGATGGCGCTGCGGCATGCCAAGGACCAGAAGGCGCGGGTGCTGGCGATCTGCAATACCAACGGCTCCACCATCCCGCGCGAGTCCGACGCGGTGCTCTATACGCACGGCGGTCCGGAAATCGCGGTCGCGTCGACCAAGGCGTTTCTCACCCAGGTGGCGGCGTGCTTCCTGGTCGGGCTGCATCTGGCGCAGGTGCGTGGGGTGAAGTTCGCCGACGAGGTGGGCGCCATCGTCGACCAGCTGCAGGCCATGCCCGGGCTGATCAAGCGGGTTTTGTCCACCATGGACGGAGTGCGCGAGCTGGGGCGTTCCCTTGCGTCGCAAAGCACTTTCATCTTTTTGGGGCGGCACGTGGGGTACCCGATAGCCCTGGAAGGCGCGCTCAAGCTCAAGGAGCTGGCCTACGTGCACGCCGAAGGCTTCGCGGCCGGCGAGCTGAAACACGGCCCGATCGCGCTCATCAGCGAGGGCACGCCGGTGGTGGCGGTGGTTCCGTCTCCGGCCGGGCGCGGCTTCCTGCACGACAAGGTAGTCAGCAACATCCAGGAGGTGCGGGCGCGCGGCGCGATGACCATCGTGATCGCGGAGGAGGGAGACGAGGCGGTCGTGCCCTACGCCGATCACCTCATCCGGGTGCCGCGCACACCGACGCTGCTCGCGCCGCTGGTCACCACGGTGCCGCTGCAGGTGCTGGCGGCGTCCATTGCGGACGCCCGCGGCCACGACGTCGACCAGCCCCGCAACCTCGCCAAGTCGGTCACGGTCGAGTAGGCCGGTAATTCTGGCTCCTGCTAAAGCAAGCTGCGGCGTGTCGGGAACGGCTCCGTGTGTCGTGCTGGGTCACGTCGGATCTCGACGCATAGGATGACGCACATGCCAACGCTGAATATCACGCTGTCGTTGCCGCAACACGAGATTGACAGCATTCGGGAGGCAGCCGGCTCGGAGTCCCTCGCCGCCATGACTGCGCAGGCCTTGCGCAGGGAGCTGCGAGCCCGCAGCGCTGCAGCCTATTCGGCGTGGAATGAGGCGTTGCCCGAGGAGGTCAAGGCAGACCTCGACGCATGGGATGCCGCCCCGATGCCGGGGTGGGAGGCTTGAGGCGCGGCGACGTCCACGAATATGCGATCGGCTCAAGAGTCGTTCGCGCGGTCATCGTCTCGGCCGGTCAATATGCTCCCGGCCGCATAGCCATGGCGCCCGTCGCCGAGGTCGACCCCAAAGGCAAAGCGTTCGGGCTGGCCGTGCCGACCGGCGCCGCCGATCCGCTGCTCGGCAGCGTGGATGTCGGCCGGATTCGCCCGGCCGACCCCGAGCTGATCAGAGCCCGGGTAGGCACCATGTCCGCGGTCACCATGGGCCGGATTTCGGCTGCCCTCAAAGATTTTCTGGATCTGGACTGAAACATTGGCGCGTGCGAAGCAACGCGCGGCAGCGCCGCTCGAGAGCCGGCGCGGTGCTGCGGGCGTGCGAGTGTCGACCACCGGCGGTGGGCGCAGGGGTTATCGTCAGCGGCGTGATTGTGTCGGTGGGCAACGATGTCGTCCTGGTGGAACGCTTTGATGCGGCGCTCAAGCGGACCCCGTTGCTGGCGGAGCGGCTGTTCACGGACGCCGAGCGGCGTACCGCGTCGGGGCATCCGCGTGCGGCCGACTCGCTGGCGGCTCGCTTCGCGGCGAAGGAGGCGGTCGCCAAGGCGCTTGGGGCACCACCCGGCCTGCAATGGCACGATTGCGAAATCGTGGTCGATCCCGATGGCAGGCCATGGCTGACCATCACCGGCACCGTCGCCGCGGCCGCCGCCGAGCGCGGCATCGAACGATGGCATCTGTCGCTTTCCCACGACGGCGGGATAGCCTCTGCCGTGGTCATCGCGGAGGCTGGTCTGTGATCGGGGCCTGGCTAGCGTGAGCGGGCGCGGGGAGGGCATGGCATGAGGGCTGTTTATCGAGTCGCCGAGGTGCGAAGCGCCGAGGAGAGGCTGATGCGCGAGCTGCCGCCGGGCACGCTCATGCAGCGGGCCGCGTTCGGGCTGGCCCGTCGTTGTGCGCTGACGCTTTCGCCCGTCTACGGGTCGCGCGTTCTGCTGCTTGTGGGCTCGGGCAACAACGGCGGTGACACGCTGTATGCCGGGGCGTTGCTGGCTCGCCGGGGCGCGGTCGTCAATGCCGTGCTGGTGGGAAGCAAGGTGCACCTGGAAGGGCTGACCGCCTTCCGCTCGGCCGGAGGGCTCGTCGTGCAAGAGGTGCCCGAGCAGGCCGACCTGGTGGTCGACGGGCTCGTGGGGATAGGCGCCAGCGGGCCACTCGGCGCCGCGGCGGCCTCACTGATCCAGCAGCTGCCCGAGGCGCCGGTGATCGCGGTCGATGTGCCATCCGGCGTGGAGGTCGACACCGGCGATGTGCCGGGCGCCGCACTGCGCGCGGACGTGACTGTCGCCTTCGGCTGTCTGAAGCCCGCGCACGTGATCGGGGCGGCCGTGCCCTACGCCGGGCAGGTGGAGCTGGTCGACATCGGGCTCGAGCCCTACCTCGCCGGCGGTCCCGCGCTGATGGTGGCCGACGCGCCCGACATCGCGGGGTGGTGGCCCAAACCCGGCCCGGAGTCGGACAAATACTCGCGCGGGGTGGTCGGGCTGGCCACCGGTTCCGACGCCTACCCGGGGGCGGCTCTGCTGTCCGTGTCGGGTGCGGTGGCCGGGCCGGCCGGGCTGATCCGCTACGCGGGAAGCGCGTATCCGCTTGTGGCCGAGAGGTTTCCGAGCTCGGTAGTGACGTTGCGGGTGGCCGACGCCTTGCGCGTGCAGGCTTGGGTTTGCGGATGCGGGCTGGGCACCGGCATGGAAGCACAGGCCGAATTGCGTTCCGTGCTGGCTTCTCCGGTACCAGTCATAATCGATGCCGATGCGATAACGATGCTTGTCGACGGAACGATGTCGCACGCGCTGCGCGGTCGGGACGCCCCCACGATTCTCACCCCGCACGACCGCGAATACACCAGGCTGGCGGGCGAGACCCCCGGCCCGGACAGGGTCGCAGCCGCCCTGAAACTGGCCGCCTGGACCAAATCGGTGGTAGTCCTCAAAGGACACCGCACGGTTGTCGCCGCACCCAACGGCGAAGCCTGGGTGAACCCGACCGGATCACCGGCGCTGGCCACCGGCGGCACAGGCGATGTGCTTGCGGGGCTTATGGGTTCGCTGCTGGCCGCTGGCGTCCCTCCGGTGCGGGCTGCGGTCATGGCCACCTACGTGCACGGTCAAGCCGGACGCGAGGCGGCCCGGCAAGGCCCGGTCACCGCTGTCGAGGTGGCCGCCGCCCTGCGCCCCGTGATCGCGGACATACAGCACGCTTGAGCCCGGCCGCTGTCGTAGGCCGCCGCTACAGTTGGGCGTCGCTGGGGGATGGAGCGCTCAATGGGGAAGAACAGCCGGGAACGCCATAGGGCCAAGCAGAAAGCTGCCGCCCACGCCAAACGTCGCTCCCACTCGGCGGGTGCCCCCATCGTCGGCCCAGCCGATATCCCGGCTCAGCACCAGCCCCTAGCGGAGATCATTTCCGATGCTCTCCGCGCCCGGCAGCGGCGGCATGCCGCCGATCTGAAGCGTTGCCGCACTTTGCTGACCGACGGTCCGGGCGGCGCGGTCGGCGTCCAGACCGTGAACCGCACCCTGTTCACGGCGCTGCTGCGAGAGGTGCGCCAGGCTTGGGAGCGTGGCTGGCAGCCGGCCGAGCTGGTGCGGATGGCCCGCCGCGAGCACACCGCCCGCCATGCCAGGCAGATGGTCGATGCCATCGCGGCCCAGATGCGCGTCTATGCCAAGGCCACCGTGGAGCCGCGCTGGCAGGCGCAGCTGGCAGCCCTTGACGCCCAGGTCTGGTGGGACCACGACGACCACTACGTAGACGTCTGGGGTGAGCAGGAGAAGCTCGACCGTGCCGCGGCCATCGACCATCTGCTCGACCTGATGCACCTGCTGAAGAGCCTGCCGCCGATCGAGCCAACGGGGCCTATGCCTGGAGGCGCACAGCAGATCTGGCAGGCGAGCCCGAGCCGAGACACCGATGTCGATCAGCGGATGCTCGACCGGGTGCGCGCGTTGCTTGCCAAGGCCGAGTCCACGGACTTCCCGGAGGAGGCGGAGACGTACACGGCCAAGGCGCAACAACTGATGGCGCGCTACAGCATCGACCATGCTCTGCTTGCCGCCGGGTCGGGCGGAAAGGACAAGCCGATCACTCGGCGCATCGGCATCGACAATCCTTACGAGGCACCAAAAACGTTGCTGCTGCAGGTGGTCGCCGAGGCGAACAGGTGCCGCGCCGTGTGGATGAAGCGATTCGGCCTGACGACCGTCGTCGGTTTCCCGGCCGACCTCGACTCGACGGAGCTGCTGTTCACGTCCCTGCTTGTCCAGGCCACCAGGGCGATGACCGCCCTCAATCCCAGGCCCGACCGATATGGGCGCAACAACACCCGCTCATTCCGCCAGTCGTTCCTCACCGCCTACGCCTCGCGGATCGGGGAAAGGCTCAACAGCACCACCGAAGAGGTAGACCGCGAGATGGCGGCTTCCGCCGGCGGCGCCAACCTGCTACCCGTGCTGGCGGCCCGAAGCGAAGCGGTAGAAAATGTCTTCGCCGCCCAGTTCCCCGAGCTGACCAGCTTCGAGACGCCGATCAGCAACCGCGAGGGCTGGGCATCCGGCCGCGCCGCCGCCGACCGCGCCACCCTGCAAGGCAAGCAAGCGGTCGCCCGCTGATAGGACATGGAAATGGATAAGCGGGGGCTATCCGTCCGGCTTCGCTTCGGCTTGTATGTGCTGTATGCCGGGACTCGACTACTCGCTGTTGTTTGAAGCAACCACTGCGATCGCCACTTTGGCGGTGCCCATCATCGTGGCGATCATGGCTCATCGCTTCAGCAATCGCCTTAAAGCATGGGAAGCGAGCCAGTGGCGAAATCAGGAACTAATCAAGGCCAGACTTGAGTACTACCGGCAATTGGTACCCAAACTCAACGATCTGATGTGCTACTTGACCTTCATCGGCAGCTGGAAGGAATTCACCCCGCCGGCAATGGTTGGTTCGAAGCGGGAGCTTGACCGAGAATTCTTCTGTGCCGCACCGCTTTTCGATGATGATGTTTATGAGGCTTACAACCAGTTCATGAGCCAATGCTTTGTCACGCACGGCGGTTGGGGTACGGATGCCCAGCTAAGGACGAGCTACCGCGGCAGAAGATCGGTGGCCAGTCAATGGAATCCGGCATGGGAAGGGCTATTTGCCTACCAAGCCGACCAAACGATCCCCAAGGGGGAACTGGAAAAGACCCTCGCCCGCTATAACGCGTTGATCGCCGCGTTCGCGCGGAACATCGATCTGTCCAATACGCACGATCGTTATGTGGGCGCCAACATACTCTTCGAGCCCGTCATTGACGCGGAGCGGACCTCTCCGCCGGGGAAGTGACAGTGCTGTCGCGCCTCAGATCGTGGCGAGGTCGATCGTTGCCGGGAACGGCACAGTCATATTGACCACTCCGCTGAAGATCTCGGTGTCTCGGTAGGCGTCGCTGGCCATATCGAGAGAGTAGGTATAGATGATCGGCACGTCGGTCATCGCCTGCTCGACTCTCCAATAGAATTGAATCCCTGCCTGGGCGTACTGATCCAACTTAATCTCGCGGTCAGTGGTCTCCGAGCCGGGCGAGATGACTTCGATGACCATAAGTACGTGCTCTGGGCGTGTCGGTGAAATGTCGATCGTCTCTGCTCGGTAGATGAAGACATCTGGTCGCCGGTCACACAATGGGTCATCCTGGAGCCTTAGGACGCACCCGATAGCGGCGTACCACTGGTTCCCGGCTGCCGCCTCCAGCGCGTTCGCGAGCAATCGTGCTATTCGCCGGTGTCGCTGGGGGGCGCCGTGACTTAGGGCCGTCATCGCGTCCACGATATCTCGAACGCGAGCCATAGGGGCGTCGCCCTTAGGCAGCACGACAAGGTCGCACATACGTCGCACGGCCATTGCCAGATCTGCCCCTGATTTGCGTCAATGTCGGAGAATGCGCACAACGACGTCGGCGCGAGAGGTGATCGTGAAACGAATTCGCTTGGCGCGGCGGCGCAGAACCGTGGGCCTGAGCCAAGAAGCGCTCGCTGAACAACTCGGTGTGGACCGAACCACTGTGATCCGCTGGGAACGGGGGCAGTCCGAGCCGCAGCCATGGCAGCGGCCGAATCTGGCCATGGCACTCAAGGTGTCTGTTGAGGAGCTGGCTGTTTTGCTTGATTCATGGGATCTTGTGGTTCCGCAGGCACCGGCTGTCTTGGCAGCCAACGAGAGTTGCGAGCTGGGCTTTGACGTCGTCATGAGTGCTCGCGTTCACTACGAGAAGATGTATCGAAATGCGCGGTGTTCCGGTAAAGCCGCACATCGAGTCCTTTCTCGGCCGCCGTGTCAGTCCGGCTCTGCGTTCCAGTCGTGACAACCAATCAGGACGAAATCTGCGGCGAGCGGCAGCCAGCCTGATCGCCATCGCCGGGATATGCGCCTACGACGCCGAGCAGCACCAAGTAGCTGATGGGCATTTCAGCAAGGCGCTTCATCTCGCCAAAACCTCGGGCGACGTACCGCTATCCGGGTACGTGACTGCGTTGATGGCCAACCAGGCGCTTTGCCTCGGCAAGAATGAGACCACGATTCTCCTGGTGGAAAGCGCATTGCGTTGCGGAGAACGGTTCCTATCAGCAGCTTTGCAAGCAGATCTTTACTCGATGCAGGCAAAAGCACATGCCCAACTGGGCGCGTATGCGGATTGTCGCCAGCAGATGCGCATCGCCGAGCGTTGTGTTGAGTTGATCAATCCGGCAGATGAGCCCAGTGAGACGAGCTACGTGCACCCTGGGCTTATGGAACTCAAGAGCGCCGAGTCCCTGCTGAAGATCGGGGAGCTCGATGCGGCCCACGCCTTCGCCGAGGCCTCGATTCGTCTGGGTCCTGCAGATGATCCGCGGGGTCGGTTCTACAGCCACGCCATACTGGCGATAGTCCTCGGCGAGCAACGGAAGGTCGAGGAGGGGTGCCCTGACAATTTCGCAAGGCATGGACTCTCATCGTGTACGGGACCAGCTCGGCCGTTTGATCAGGACTTTCCTTCCCTCTGGCGACAATTCTGAAGTTCAAGACTTCCTAGCCAACGTCAGACACTTCCTGGCTGTGGCCTCCTAGCTGGCATACTCGGCGCTGTGAAGTGGCATGTTCACTCGGAGCGTGAGCTGTACCGTGACCGTTGGGTCGATCTTCGATGCGCCGACGTAGAACTTGACGATGGGCGCCGCCTCGACCACCGGTTCATCAACGTGCAAGCTGGCGCGGGGGCGGTCGTCCTCAACGACCACGATGAAGTACTCCTGATTTGGCGGCATAGATTCATTACCAACGCCTGGAACTACGAGATCCCTATGGGCGCAATAGAACCGGCCGAAGCCCCCATAGCCGCTGCCGCTCGTGAAACAGAGGAGGAGACCGGCTGGCGGCCAGGGCCGCTCAGATTCCTGATGTACGACGAGCCGATGAACGGACTTCTCAATACCTGCAACCACATCTATCTGGCCGAGACAGCAGATCATATCGGCTCGCCGAGCGAAGGCTTCGAATCGGATCATGTTGCTTGGGTGCCTCTCGCCAAGCTTCCAGATCTGATTCGTGATCGGCAGATTGTCGGCGGTACCACTATCGCGGCTCTGCTCATGGCCGCTAGGGAGCACGGAGTCTGACCTGTGGCCGCCAGGGATAAGAGCGTGCTATCGGTGTTGCTCTCGTCTAGGCTCGCGTTTCGTGGTTGTGGAGATACGGCGGTTGGGGCCGGCGGAGGTGACGCCTGAGCTGATGGCGGCGGTGGCGCACAAGCGGGTGTGGGCGCAGGATCCGGAGGGCTCGATGGCGCGCGCCAAAGAGCTTTGCAGCGCTGAAGACCGGGTGATCCTGATCGCTTACGTGGAAGGCAAGCCGGTGGGAATGGCCGAGGTTCAGGATTATGGCCAGTCGGTGTGGCGGGGTTTCAGCGTCGCGCGGCTGCACAACATTCAGGTTGATGCGGCTTGTCGCAGGCAAGGTATAGGGCGCAAGCTGTTTGACGCGGTGGTGGCGTGGGCCGCGGGGAGGCCGCATCCGGGACATCTTGAGTGGCAGGCGAGTCCGGCCGCGATCGAGTTTTATCGCAGTCTGGGGCTGGAGCCTGACTACGAGTCGGATTTGAAGGAGTATCCGTTCTACGACATCGACTTACGTCTGAGGTAGCAGCGGGGCGAGGCGATCGGCCCAGTCGCCGCGGTGGGCCACCAGCTCGATCTCGCGGGTGTCGTCGTCGCGGCGGGAGATGAGGACCTCCAGATAGGAGTCGGCGAGGCGTTCGGCCATGCCGTGTCCCCATTCGACGACGGTTACCGACTCGTCGACGGAGGCGTCCAGGTCGAGGTCGTCGACTTCGAAGTCCTTGAGGCGGTAGGCATCCACGTGCACCAGCGGCACCGGGCCACGATGGACGCGGGAGATGACGAAGGTGGGCGAGGTGACGTCGCCGGTCACGCCCAGGCCCACGCCGATGCCTTGGGTCAGCGCGGTTTTCCCGGCGCCGAGCGGGCCGTTGAGGATGATGAGGTCGCCTGGGCGAAGCAGCTTCGCCAGGCGCGCACCGAAAGCACGGGTGTCATCGGGAGTCGTCAGCAGGATCAAAACTGCTCCAGAAAATCGGTGATCGCCGCGTTGACCTCGTCTGCGCATTCGAGCATCACCACGTGTCCACTGTTGGGCAGTTTGACATAGGTGGCCCGGGGCAGCAGCCGAGCTATCTCTTCGGAATGGGTGACTGGCGTGACCATGTCCTTCTCGCCCGCAATCAGCAGCAGCGCGGCGTCTTCGAGGGTTCTCAGCGCTGGGTACCGGGCGTGGCTGTAAAGCGTGCGCAGGTAACGCGCCACGGTGTCGGTGCTGGTGCGCGAGTTCATTCGCTCCACATAGGACACCAAGGCCGGGCTCGGCTTCTCACTGCCGAACCCGTAGCGCCGGGTGAGCACGAAAGCCAAGTCGGTGCTGGCTTTGCGCAGCTTGTCGATGCCGCCGCCGGTGAGCCGGGAAGCCCCGTTGACGATGTTCATCACGCCCGGGGCGGCGCGGGTGATCAGATCGGGCAGCCCGAACAGGCGCGAGCCGTTGATCTGCCCGCCGGAGGTGGCGATGAGCACCACGCCACAGACCCGGCTGGAGAACAGCTCCGGTGCCTGTTCCGCGCACGCCATGATGGTCATGCCGCCCATCGAGTGTCCGATCAGGACGATCTGACCTTCGGGGACGGTGGCCTTGATGACGTCGTGCAACGCGTCCCCGAGCGCGGGCAGCTCGTACTCGCCCTCGGTCAGGCTGCTGGACAGGCCATGGCCGGGCTGGTCGTAGAAGACCATCCGATGCTTGCCCGCCTCGTCCAATGCCTTGCGCTGGAAGTGAAAGGTGCCCTGATCGAGACAGAACCCATGGACGAAGACGAGCGTCGGCTTGGCCGAGGTGTGCATCGGCTCCACGATCTCGACGTGCAGCTCGATGCCGTCGTCGGTGGTGACCGTGAGCGTCTCGTCGTAGGGGAGCATGCCGAAGGGTTCCTCGGCGAACGCGTCGTCGCGCCGGTTGCGGCGCACCAGGGTGCGTTCGACGGCGACCCCGGCGGCGATGCCCGCGGCGGCGACACCGACCACGGCTCCGATCAGTGACGCTCGCTTGCGCCGTGAAGCCTGCGGTGCCTTGGCGCCCGTCTGCTCGTCCGCCTCAGACATAGGTTCTCGGGACACGCGCGCTGCCGAAGCGGGTGACTATCTCGTAGTTGATGGTGCCGCAGGCGCGGGCCCAATCGTCGGCGGTCGGCTCGCCGTGCTCGCCGGTGCCGAACAGGATCACCTCGTCGCCCTCGGTCACCTGCGCGTCGCCGACGTCGACCACGAACTGGTCCATGCAGACCCGACCGGAAACCTTGTACCGCTTGCCATTGATCTGAACCGGCCCGGACGAGGACGCGTGCCGGGGAACCCCATCGGCATAACCCAACGGCACCAGGACCACGTTGGCCTGCGCGGCGGTGAAGTAGGTGTGCCCGTAGGAGATGCCCTGCCCCTGCGGGATCCGCTTGACCAGCATGGCCTGCGCCCGGGCGGTCATGGCGGGGCGCAGCCCGAAGCTCTGGCCCTCCACCGGCGACAGCCCGTAGCTGGCCACGCCCGGCCTCACCAGATCGAAGTGGGTGTCGGGCCGGGTCAGCGTGGCGGCGGAGTTGGCGATGTGGCGCAGCTGCGGGTCGAGGCCGTGCCGCTTGGCGATTTCGAGGCCGTCATGGAAGACGTCGAGCTGGCGATCGATGGTCTCGTGCCCCGGCTCGTCGGCGTAGACGAAGTGACTCCACACCCCTATCGCCTTGACGAGACCTTCCTTCTGGGCTCTCGCGGCGGCCTCGACAAGCGTGGGCCAGTCGGCGGGAGTGGCGCCACTGCGGCTCAGGCCGGTATCAATCTTGAGGTGGATCCGGGCCGGTTGACCAGTCTCACGAGCGGCGTCGATCACGGCCTTCAGATGTCCGATACTCGACACGCCCAGATCGATGTCCTGCTTTATCGCGCTGGCCACCGGCTGGCCCGGCATCCACAGCCAGGCCATGGTCGGCGTGGTGAGCCCCGCCTCGCGCAGCTCGAAAGCCTCACCCAGCGTGCAGACCCCGAGCCACGTTGCGCCTCCGGCCAGCGCGGCCCGCGCCGACGGCACGGCGCCGTGCCCATAACCGTCGCCTTTGACCACCGCCATCACCTGCGCGCTGGTGCCACTCGCCAACAGCGCGATGTTGCTGGTGATCGCTCCCAGGTCGATCTGTACCTCGGCCTGCCACATGCGCCAAGACTACCTATAAGTAGGCAGACAGCCGCTGAAGGTGTAGGTGGTTTAGGCTGAACTACGTGCTTGTGCTGGTCCTGGACACTGCGACGCCCGCGATCACAGCTGCCGTAGCCGACCTCGGCGACGGGGGGATCGAGCTGCGCGCGCAGCGCGTGACGGTCGACGGACGCGCCCACGGCGAGCTGCTCGCGCCGTCGATCGATGCCGTGCTGACGGAGGCTGGGGTGAAACCCTTCGACCTTTCCGCCATCGTGGTGGGCGTCGGGCCGGGCCCGTTCACCGGTCTGCGCGCCGGGCTGGTGACCGCCGCCACGATGAGTTCGGCGCTGGGCATCCCGGCCTACGGTGTGTGCACGCTGGATGCTCTCGGAGCGGCGACGGTCGGCACCGTCCTGGTGGCCACCGACGCTCGGCGACGTGAGATCTACTGGGCCGTTTATCGGGATGGCTTGCCTGGTACCCCACCAAAAGTGGCGAAACCAGCGGAGGTGGCGATCGCCATTGCGAGCGAAGGCGTGCTGCGCGCTGTGGGTGAGGGCGCTGAGAAATACGCCGAGCTGCTCGGGGTGAGCGCGGAAGCGCCGAGCTTTCCGCCGCCGATCGAGTTCGCCCGGCTGGCCGCCGACCGGGTGCGGGCCAAGGCGCCGAGCGAGCCGCTCACGCCGCTTTACCTGCGCCGGCCCGATGCGGTCGAGCCGGCCACCCGCAAACCGGCCCTCGCCGCGGGTGAGCGATGAACATCGAGCGCCTCCGCTGGTGGCAGATCGAGGATCTGCTGCCCATCGAGAACGACCTCTTCGGCAAAGAGGCGTGGACAGCGGCGATGTTCTGGAACGAGCTGGCCAACGGGCATCACTATCTGGTGGCCACCGAAGACGATGGCTCGGTGCTCGGCTACGCCGGGCTGGCCGTCGGCAAGGACGAGGCCTGGATCAACAACATCGCGGTGCGCCGGGACGCCCAGCGGCGCGGAATAGGCCGAGCCCTGCTCAATGCGCTGCTCGATGAGGCGAGGCGGCATCACGCGAGCCAGGTGCTGCTGGAGGTGGCCTCGGAAAACGTGGCCGCACAACATCTGTACGGAAGCTACGGCTTCGAGACCATCGGGCTGCGCCGCGGCTACTACCAGCCGAGCAACACCGACGCCCTCGTGATGCAGTTGGAGCTAAGGGATGCGTGACGAGCCGCTCGTTCTCGGCATAGAGACAAGCTGCGACGAGACTGGGGTCGGCATCGTACGCGGGCACACCCTGCTGGCCGATGCGCTGGCCTCCAGCGTCGACGAGCATGCCCGCTTCGGCGGCGTGGTGCCCGAGGTGGCCAGCCGTGCCCACCTCGAGGCTCTGGTGCCGACCATCAACCGGGCACTCGACGATGCGGGCGTCAAGCTGGCCGACCTCGATGCGATCGCGGTCACCGCCGGTCCGGGTCTGGCGGGCGCCTTGCTGGTCGGGGTGGCCGGGGCCAAGGGGTTGGCGCTCGCGACGGAGAAGCCGATCTTCGGCGTCAACCATCTGGCCGCGCATGTGGCGGTGGACACGCTGGAGCACGGCCCATTTACCGGGCCCGCCATCGCGCTGCTGGTCTCCGGCGGGCATTCGTCGCTGTTGCGGGTCGACGATCTCAGCGCCGGGGTCACCCCGATGGGCGCCACCATTGACGACGCCGCGGGGGAGGCCTTCGACAAGGTGGCCCGGTTGCTGGGCATGCCCTTCCCGGGCGGGCCGCCGATCGATCGCGCCGCGCGCGAAGGCGAGGCCACCGTCAGCTTTCCGCGTGGCCTGACCACAGCGCGCGACCTGCAGTCGCATCGGTTCGACTTTTCGTTCTCGGGCCTGAAGACGGCGGTCGCGCGGTGGGTGGAGGCCCGCGAGCGGGACGGCTCGCCGGTGCCGGTCAACGATGTGGCGGCCTCGTTCCAGGAGGCGGTCTGCGATGTGCTGACTATGAAAGCGATCGATGCCTGTCGGCATGCTGGGGTGCAGACGCTCGTGATCGGTGGCGGGGTCGCGGCCAACTCGCGGCTGCGCGCCATGGCGCAGGAGCGGGCGGCCAAACATGGCATCACCGTCCGGGTACCAAGGCCGAAGCTCTGCACAGACAATGGCGCGATGGTGGCCGCCCTCGGCTCCCACCTGGTCGCGGCCGGCCGGCGACCGTCCAAGCTGGACTTCCCAGCGGACTCCGCCATGTCGCTGAGCCTGATCGGCGTGTAGCTTTGCCAGACGTGATCGTGCGGATGTGGGAGGTGCGGGCCTATCCCCGCACGTTCGATCAGTTGCTGCAATGGGTTTGCGAGGTCGCTGTCCCCGAGTTGGAGGAGCGCCTCAACCATGTGAGCAGCGAGGTGTTCTCCTCCACCGATCTGCGCGTGGTGGTGATCTCCCGCTGGCACCGCGATCCGACCGAGGCGCCCGTGGTTCCGGCCGGCCTGGCTCGGTCGGCGCAGTCGTGGGACTTCACCCCAGTAGATCGATGATCTCGCGCAGTTTGCCGATGGTTTCGCCTGTCCAGGTGGGATCGGAGTAGGCGTACTCCAGCGTTCGCACGGTGCGCATGCCGATCGCGCTGGCCCCGCGCAGCTCGCCGTCGGAGCCGTCGCCGACGTAAAGGCATTCCGCGGGCGTGACTTCGAGCGCCTCGCACGCCTTGAGGTAGATGGCGGGTTCCGGCTTGAGCAGGTGTTCCTTACACGAGAAGATGACCGCGTCCATCCGGGCCGCGAGCGGCTGCTTGGGCCATTGGATCTCGGTTTCCTGGCTGCAGTTGGTGACCACGGCCAGCTTGAAACCCCGGCTGCGCAGCACGTCGAGGGTGGCCAGGATGGTCTCGGCCGGCCACAGGATGGAGTGGTGAAGCCGTTGCCAGGTAAGGGTTGCCAGCCTCACCTCGCTCTCGGACGGGTCGGCGCCGAGCTGCTGGGCCAGGGCGTCGAGGGTCTCCTCGATGGTGCCCAGGGTGCCGCGCATGCGTTCGTTGGCGCTGGCGTTGAACAGCTCCACAAACGCGGGGCCGTCGAGGCCCAGGGATCGGGCCATCTCGTTCAGCGCCACCTCACGTCGCGGACCGCCGCCACGTACCAGGGTTCCGTAGAGGTCCAACACCACCGCGCGAATCATGTTCGCAGGTTAGCGTGTGGAAAATCGGTGGCGTCACCCGCAACCCGTAGAGTAAGGTCGCTCCCGCTATGCGACCCTTACCAGTTGCCGATCCGGGCACCCCCGAAGTCAGGTCTGCCACTCGCTATCTCTGGTGGCTGGCTGGTCACCAGCTGGGAAACCTCGCCTACGGCATGTTCTTCGGGATCGCCTGGATGCTCTCGGGCGCGTTGATGCCCTACGTTCTCGGCCGCGGCGTTGACGCGGGCGTAGTCCACCGTGATCTGACCTCCCTGGCCCAGTGGGCCGGGGTTTTTATTTTGCTCGCGGCCACCCAGACCACCTGCGGTCTGCTGCGGCACCGCAACGCGGTCTTCAACTTCCTCTCCGCGTCGTTCCGCACCGTCCAATCGGCCATCGCCCACGCCGGCAAGCTCGGCGCGACCCTGCCCAAGCGGCTCGCGACCGGCGAGGTGGTGGCGATCGGCGCCTCCGACACCAACCACATCGGCAACGCCCTGGACATCACGGCCCGCTTCGCCGGCGCGATCGTCACCGTCATCGTGGTTTCGGTGATCCTCCTCAACGCCTCGGTCACCCTCGGTCTGGTGGTCGTGCTCGGCGTCCCGGTGGCTATCGCCATCACGAGCCTGCTGGTGAAACCCTTGCATCACCGCCAGGTCGCCTATCGGCACCAGCAGGGCGCGCTCACCGGGCGGGCCGTCGACATCGTCTCCGGTCTGCGGGTGCTTCGCGGCATAGGTGGGGAGTCGGTCTTCTCCTCCCGTTTTCGCACCGAGTCACAGAAACTGCGCGACACCGGGGTCAGCGTGGGCCGGGTCGACTCGCTGCTGGAGGCCTCGAAGATCACCGTGCCGGCGCTGCTGATGATCCTGGTGACCTGGCTGGGCGCCCGTCAGGTGATCGCCGGGGAGATCTCGGTCGGGCAGCTGGTCTCCTTCTACGGCTACGCCACCTTCATGGTGGTGCCGCTGCGCACCTTCGGCGAGGCGCTCGACAAGTTCATCCGCGGCCACGTCGCGGCCACCCGGGTGCTGAAACTGTTGCAGCTGCAGCCCGAAATCGCCGACCCGGCCACGCCTGTCCAGCTGCCGGTCAGCGGGCCGCTGGCCGACGTCAAATCCGGGCTGACCCTGCAGCCCGGAATATTCATGGCACTCGTGTCGGATCGTCCCGACGACGCCATCGACATCGCCGACCGGCTCGGCCGCTACACCGACGGCGAGGTCACCCTCGCCGGTGTCCCGCTCAGCTCCGCCACACGGGAGCAGGTGCGTCAGCGAATTCTGGTTTCCGACAACAACTCACGGCTGTTCAGCGGCGCGCTTCGGGAGGAGCTCGACCCGACCGGCCGCTGCGACGATGAGGAGCTGCGCAGGGCGATCACCGCTGCCAGCGCCGAAGACATCGTGGAGGCGTTGCCAGAGGGGCTCGACGCATTCGTCGCCGAGCGCGGCAGGGAGTTCTCCGGCGGGCAGCAGCAGAGGTTGCGGCTGGTGAGGGCGCTCATGACCGACGTGCCGATCCTCATCCTGGTCGAGCCGACCAGCGCCGTCGACGCACACACCGAAGCCCGCATCGCCGCGCGCCTGGGCGCTTACCGTCAGGGCCGCACCACGCTGATCACCAGCACCAGCCCGCTCGTGCTCGACCGCGCCGAACGCGTTGCCTTCGTCGAAGACGGCAAGGTGATCGCCGAGGGCACCCACCGCGAGCTGATGGCCAACGAGCCCAGATATCACGCTGTGGTGACGCGAGGGGAGGACTGATGGCCAGGGTCGCGCTGCCCGTTGCCGATTCGGCCGAGGTGAAGCGGTACGCCAAATTCCTTATGCGCAAACACTATGCACGCCTGATCGAAGTCGTCGGCCTGCACGGCCTCGCCGCGCTGGCCGGGCTCGGCGCCCCGCTCGTCTTCGGCCAGCTGATCGACCGGCTTCGCGCGGGGACCAGCTTCGCGACGGTGGACAAGCTCATTCTCGCGCTGCTGGCCTTCGCGCTCACCCAGGCGGTGCTCACCCGTTTCGCGGCACTGGCTTCAACGAAGCTGGGCGAGCTGGTGCTGGCTGAGCTTCGGGAAGATTTCGTCGACCGGGTGCTGTCCATCCCGCTGTCCACGGTCGAGCGGGCCGGCACCGGCGACCTGGTCACCCGGACGAGCCGGGACGTAGCCGCGCTGTCGCACACCGTGCGTCGTGGCGTGCCGGAGACCCTCATCGCGATGGTTTCCATCCTGGTCACCGGCGGCGCGCTGGTGTGGCTCTCCCCGCTGCTTGCCTTGCCCTGCTTGGTCGGCGTGCCGTTCCTTGTCGCCGGCACGCGGTGGTACCTGCGCCGAGCCGTCAAGGCCTATCTGCGGGAGAACGCGTCCAACTCCGAGCTTCTCGATGGGCTCACCGAGGCGGTCGAGGGTGCCCGTACCACCGAGGCGTTCGGGGCTGACAAACGGCGCAAGGTGCGCACAGACAACGACCTGCGCGAAAACTACCGCGCCGAGCGGGCAACGCTAGGTCTGCGAACGGTTTTCTGGCCGATCGCCGACATGGGCTTCATGCTGCCGATCGCCTCGACGCTGTTCTTCGGCGGCTGGTTCTTCATGCAAGGCTGGGCAACGGCGGGCGCGGTCGTCTCCGCGGTGCTGCTGGTGCAGCAGCTCGTCGATCCGGTGGACAGGCTGCTGAGCTGGATGGACGAGCTGCAGGTGGGCGGAGCTTCACTGGCCCGGCTGCTGGGTGTGTCGATGGTTGGCGACGATCGCAAGGTCACCGGGGTGGCCGCGGCCGACGAGCGGCTTGACGCGCGGGGCGTTCGATACTCCTATGTGGACGATCGCGATGTGCTGCACGGGGTCGACCTGTCCATCGCGCCCGGCGAGCGGCTGGCCATGGTGGGCCCCTCGGGAGCGGGCAAGTCGACGCTGGGCCGCCTGCTGGCCGGCATCGACGGCCCACGCACGGGAGCGGTGACCGTCGGTGGCGCGCCCCTGGTTGAGCTGCCCCTGGAAGAGCTCCGCGGCCACGTCGCTCTGGTCACTCAGGAACACCATATTTTTCTGGGTACCCTGCGGGAGAACCTGGCGCTGGCCAAACCCACCGCCGACGACGAGGAGATCAAGGCTGCGCTGCAGGCGGTCGATGCCCTCGACTGGGTGGAGGAGCTGCCCGAAGGCTTGGACACCGTGCTCGGCAGCGCCAAGCACAACGTCTCGCCGGCCCAAGCCCAGCAGCTCGCCCTTGCCCGCCTGGTGCTGGCCGACCCGCACACGCTGGTGCTCGATGAGGCGACCTCACTGATCGATCCCCGGTCGGCCCGGCATCTCGAAAGATCGCTGGCCGCGGTCTTGGAGGGCCGGACGGTGGTGGCCATCGCCCACCGGCTCTTCTCGGCACACGACGCCGACCGGGTCGCCGTGGTCGAGGAGGGCAAAATCGCCGAGTTGGGCTCACACGACGAGCTTGTTGCGGCGAACGGGTCATACGCGGCACTCTGGCGCTCGTGGCAGGCTTAGGAATCGTGGGGATCACTCCTGGTTCCGAGCTGGAGCGTGCGTTGCGGCACGGGCCGTTCTCGCGTGCGCTGCGCGCCGCCATCGCCGCGCGCGGCCAATCGCTGGACCGGATTCACCGGCGTCTGGCCGCCCACGGCGTCCAGGTCAGCCCGACCACATTGAGCTATTGGCAGCGCGGCAAGTCGGTGCCGAAGCACGACGAGTCCATGGCCGCGGTGAAGCTGCTCGAACAGCTGCTCTCCGTGCCCGAGCACTCGCTGACCGGGCTGTTGCGGCCGTGGGTGAAGACCGACTTCATCGACAGGCAACTTTGGTCCAATGTGGACAGTCTGGCGGTGATGCTGGAGGGCATGGACACCTCCGGGGCGGATCAGCTGGTACGCCTGGCGGTGCACGACCACTACCAGGTCGATGCCGATATGCGCGAACGCGCCGGCTGGACCCGCAGCGTGTTCCGGGCTCTCAGCGATGGTGTAGACCGCCTCGTCACCGTCTTTCGCTCCGATGACGAAGGTGGGCCGGTGCCGGCCCTCAGCGACGTCCGCTTCTGCACCCTCGGCCGGGTCCTGCGCGACCGCGAGTCCGGCTTCCTGGCGGCAGAGCTTCTGTTCGACCACATGCTCAACGCGGGCGAGACAGTCGTCATCGAGTTCAGCACCGTCTACGAGGACGAGGCGCCGCCCGCCCGCAACTTCGACCGCCGCTTCGGCCACCCGGTTGGCCACTACGTCCTGCAGGTCTCGTTCGACCCACAGGTGGTGCCGAGCCGGTGCTTCAGCTACTCCCGCGACGCCGACGACGCCCCGCAGCGCGATCGGCGTGAGCTGACCGTGGGCGCTTCGGCCTCGGTACATCTGGTGGCGAACAATGTGACCCACGGTATCTGTGGCATCGACATCGATTGGGGTTAGCCCGCCATGATGGTCTACTCAGTGCGCAGCGAATTCTCCGACCCGCAAACCCGCCAGCGCTACCTTGACTGGCTCACCGGCGGGCACGCCCAGGCCTTGATCACCCAGGGCGGCGCTCTGCGCGCGGAGGTGGCGCTGCTGGACGACGGCTGCGTCGAGACGCGTTACCTGTTCGCCTCCCGCGAGGCGTTCGCCGCCTACGAGGCGGGTCCCGCGGTGGCCCTGCGCGCCGACAGCGTCGCCAAGTTCCCGCCCTCGGCCGACATCCGCACCACGCGATCCACCGGCGATCTCGCGGGTCTGTACGATTCCTGACATCGAAAAGCTTTTGGCCTTCGATGTCCCAGGTGCTCATGCCTTCGAACGCGCTCCATCCGTGAGCGCGCCTTGCGAAGGGAGCACCATGAGCACCAAACTGCTCGCCCGGGTCGCCCTGCTCGGCCTGGCCGCCATGGCCGCGCTGACCTCGGTCGCCGCCCCGGCAACCGCCGTGCCCAACCTCACGCGCACCAGCGCGACCTCGGTCGCCGACTCCACCCAAACCAAGGAGGCGCTGGCCCAATGTCCCGCCGGGACAAGGGTTCTGGGTGGAGGCGGAACCATCAACGGTGGCGGCGGCAACGTCCACTTCATCCGCCTGCAGGCACTCGGCAGCACTGACCGTTTCGCCGCCGCGGCCATGGAAGACGGAAACTATCCGGGTTCCTGGTCGGTGACCGCTTGGGCGATCTGCGGCCAGCAACCGGCCGGGCTCACCTACGTGTCCTTCGTCTCGCCCGACAACCCCGATGAGCACAAGGACGCCGCGGTCGAATGCCCCGATGGCACCGTCGCGATCAGCCACGGCGTCCGCGTCGTCGGCAGCACCGGCCACGTGGTCATCGGCGGTTTCGGGCCGTTGGCGCCCACCGGTACCAAGGCAAACGCCACCGAAGACCAGCATGGCGAACCGGCCGACTGGGACCTGTGGGCGCATGCCGTCTGTGCCAGCTCACTGCCCGGCCAGCAACTCGTCTGGGCCGACGACATCCCGGCCGACTCCAACCCGGACATCGTCACCGTCAACTGCCCCACCGGAAAGCGCGTCCACGGTCTCGGTAGCACCATCAACCAGAGCTTCGGCGAAGTCTTTCACGTCGCGCTCGTCCCCAACGCGGCCCTGACCGCGGTCACCGCCACCGCGATCGAAGACAGCAGCGGAGCCGCCTTCAACTGGTGGACCCGCGTCTACGCCATCTGCGCCTTCTAACAGCGGCTCGACCATCGCAGGGGGTCAGCCTTTTACGGCCCCCTGCGTGAAGCCGGTGATGAAGCGGTCGAGGAAAAGGTTGAAGACAAACGCTATCGGGAGCGCCACCAGGACGGTGGCCGCTTGGAGCGACTGCCAGAAGAAGACGTCGCCGCGGATCAGCTCGGTCGGCACTCCGGTGGAGATGACTTTTTCCGACGACGGCGACACGAAGGCCAGCGCGTAGATGAACTCGCTGGCGGTCAGGGTGAAGGCGAAGACGATGACCGCCACGATGCCCGGGAAGGTAAGCGGGACAACGGCTCTCCAGAAAGCGCCGAGGCGGCTGTAGCCGTCGACCATGGCCTGCTCTTCGATGTCACGCGGGACAGCTTTGAGGAACCCGATGAGCAGCCAGATGGAGACGGGGATGGTGATGGTGGGGTAGATCAGCACCAGGGACCAGGTGGAGTCCTGCAGGCCCGCCGCGACGACTATTCGGGACAGGGAAAGGAACAGCAGGCTGGGCGGGACGAGGTAGACCAGGAAGATGGCGATGCCGAACCAGCCGGCCCACGGGCGGTCGAGCCGCGCCAGCGCATAGGCCGCAGGGAGTCCTAACAGGAGGGTGATGCCGACGACCAGAACGCCGACCCACAACGTGTTCCAGGCGAAGGTACCAAATGATGCATTGGTGAAAAGGTAAGTGATGTGATCGGGCGTCGGCGGACGGTTGTACAGAAACGGGTTGTTGTCCGGGTTGTAGAGGTCGCGATTCTGCTTGAACGCCGTGACCAGACTCCACAGGAAAGGCGCCGCGCTGCAGAGGGCGACCATGATGGCGGCAAGGTAGAGCGGGGCACGGCGCATCACCGAACCTCCAATCGCCGCACGGCTCGCAGGATGGCAATGGCCGCGGCCAGCAGGAGGGGGAAGAGGAACAGCGCGATCGCCGCGCCCTGGCCGACGTCGCCACCGTCGATGCCGCGGAAGAAGGCCCAGCTGGTCAGCACCTGGGTGGCGTTGTTGGGACCACCGTTGGTGAGCACGTCGACAACGGCCATGTCGGTGAAGGTGAAGATGGCGCCGAAAAGGGCCGACACCGCGATGACCGGCATGGTCATCGGAATGGTCACCTCGAACATGCGCCGCCAGTAGCCGGCGCCGTCCATGCGCGCCGCCTCATCCATGTCCTTGGGGATGGCCACCAAACCGGCCATCATGATGACGGCGGCCAGCGGGGTGAGCCGCCACACGTGCACGGCGATGACCGAGGCCATGGCCAAGGCGGGCTCGCCGAGCCAATACATGTTGGAGCCGTTACCCGCCTCCGCCAGGAAGCCAAGCTGGCGAAGCACCCAGTCGATCGGGGAGTAGATCGAGTCCAGCAGCCAGAGCCAGGCGACCGCGCCGAGCGTGGCCGGGGTGGTCCAGGGCAGCAACACCAGAAAGCGCACCACCCACTTGCCCCGAAAGTCGGCGACCAGAATGTTGGCGACGATCTTTCCCAGTACCACGATGAGAAGCATCGAAATCGCGGTGAAAAGGAACGTGTTGCCCAGCGACTGCCAGAAGACCGGATCGTCGAAGATACTCCGGAAGTTATCCACCCCAACGAAATCGAAACTCGGATCGCCGGACGTGACGTCGGAGAAGGCGAGCCCGACCGCAAGCACGAAGGGGACTCCGACGAGCGCGAGGATGTACACCACGCTGGGCATAAGGAAGATCCAGGCCAGCGCGCCATCGCGGTCGGCGACTCTGGTCCTCATGGCTGGGTCCGCAGGCCGGTGCTCGCGTCGAAGTACCGCAACCTGTTGCGGTTGATGGCGAAGTCGTAGGTCTCGCCCGCGTGCACCTCGGAGGTGACGGTGGCGGGAAGGCGAGCGATGACCCGGCTCTTCTCGCCTGCCCCGGTGGCGGTGCCGTAGAGGTGACGGTCGCCGGAGAGGTATTCCATGCGGTCAACGGCCAGCTTGACTTGCAGCGCATCGGCGCCGACGACCGAGGCCGGAAGCAGGTGCTCGGGCCGGAAGCCGACGAGCTTCCCGTCGTTGGGCACGAGGTTCATCGGCGGCGAGCCGATGAAGGTCGCGACAAAGGTGTCCGCTGGATCGTCGTAAACCTCGGTCGGCGGGCCTACCTGGCGTACGGTTCCGTTGTTCAGCACGGCGATCCTGTCGCCCAGGCCCATCGCCTCCACCTGATCGTGCGTTACGTAGATGGTGGTGGTCGCCACCTCCTGCTGGAAGCGCTTGAGCTCGTCGCGGGCAGAGGCGCGCAATTTTGCGTCCAGATTGGACAGAGGCTCGTCGAGCAGGAAGACCTGCGGGTCGCGCACCAAAGCACGGGCCAGCGCCACCCGTTGCTTTTCGCCGCCGGAGAGCTGGCGGGGCTTGCGGTCAAGCAGATGGCCGATGCCGAGCAGCTCGGCCGCCCAGGTTGTTTTGCGTTCCCGCTCGGCGGGCGCCATCTTGGCCGCCCGCAACGGGAACACGATATTTCCGCGCACTGTCTTATGTGGATAGAGCGCGTAGCTCTGGAACACCATGGCGATCTGCCGTGCCCTGGGCGGGAGCGCGGTCACCACCTGGCCGTTGATCAGCACGTCACCCGAGGTCGGCTGCTCCAACCCGGCGATCGTGCGCAACAGGGTCGTCTTGCCGCAGCCCGACGGCCCCAGCAGCACCAGGTATTCGCCTTCGTTCGTGGCAAGGCTCACGCCATCGATGGCGCGAACCTTGCCCGAGTCGAACTCTTTGACCAGCTGAGCGACCTCAACGATCGCCATCAGCCACCCACCAGGCCCCTCGCCCGCCACTTCGCGAAGATCGGGGTGATCAGGCCCTCGGCCTCGGTGACCGCCTGTTTGGCAGTCAGCTCACCACGAGCCGCCTTGGCGAACATGTTGGGGATGATGAACGTGCTGAACACCTCGCCCTCGGCCGGGCTGGCCGGGCCGGGATGCCCGATGTTGGTGCTCCACTTGGTGCCGTCGGCCAGCAGCTTGAGCTTGTCGGATGGCTTGGAGCCGAACGGATCGCTGGCCAGCCATGCGTTCAGGTTTGGCGTCAGCTTGTCCCACGCGCAGAAGTCGTAGAGCTTCGACGCGTAGGTGGCCGCGGCGTAGTTGGTGGTGTAGTGCAGCAGGAATTCCTTTGCCGCATCGGCATTCTTGGCGTGCTTGGGCACCACCCAGTTGTACATGACGTGTTGCGCTGCCAGCGCGCCCTGCGTGCCGCGCAAGGCCGACACGAAGTGGATGTCGTCGGCGACCTCGGGCGCGGTGCCCTGGGCCGTGCGGTAGGCCGAAATCGAGTTCACGGCGTAGGAGAGCTTGCCCGCCACCAGACCCTGGTTGTTGCTCGCCGCGTTCCACGAGAACACCTCGTTGGTCATGGTCTGCTTGAACAGTTTGGCCATATATTCCACGGCGGCGACCGTCTGGTCGGAGTTGATGACGACCTTTTCGCTCGCGTCCTGAATCGACGAGCCGAACGACCACATCAGCGCCCGCAGGACCATGTTGGAGTCGATCTCTTGCGACATCCCCAGGCCCATCTGGATATTCTTTGACTTCATTATCTCTGTCCCGCCCGTGAGCAGCTCGTCCCACGTCGACGGACCGTTGGGCAGGCCCACGCCCGACCACAGGGTCTTGCGATAGTTGCCCGGGTCGGGCACCCAGCCGGGCGAATAGGCGTAGAACTTCCCGGTTTTCGGGTTGAGGCTTGACTTGCGGCACAGCTCCAACTGCGGGCCGTGGCGCTTGACCGCTTCGTCGGTCACGTCCTTGAGGTCGAGCACGCCTTCCTCGAAGCTGGACAGGCAGGCGATGAACTGGACCAGGTCGTGACCCTGCCCAGCCGAGATCTCGGCGGCAAGACGGGTGGTGATCTGCGCCTGGTCAATGTGGTCGACGGTAACCTTGACCCCGGTCTTGCCGCCCCAATCAGCGCAGAACTTGTCGAACCAGGTGTCGTGACTCGGAACAAAATGGCTCCACAGCAGGATCTTCAGCTCGCCGGAGATCTTGCGGGTCGGTTCCGCAAAGGTTTCAGCGGGTGCTCCGACGGAGCCGGTGGGACCCCCCGGGCCTGGGTCCTCTTCGGACGCGCAGGCCGCCAGTGCGGCTCCGAGTCCGAGTGCGCCAACACCGTGCAACACTGCGCGCCTAGATATTTCGGACATGCAATTGAGGCTAACCGGTCAGCTCAGCGCGCGATAGAGGCGACCTTGGCTCCGGTTAGGCGGATGAGATCCTCGGCCGATAGTTGGACCTGCAGACCGCGTTTACCAGCCGATACATAGATCAACCCATTATCCAAAGCAGACTGATCGACTATGGTTGGCAGGCGTTTACGCTGGCCCAACGGGCTGATTCCACCTCGGACATATCCCGTCACCCGCTCGGCCAGCTCCCGCTCAGCCAGCGCCGCCTTCTTGCCTCCCGCCGCCGACGCGAGCGCTTTGAGGTCTATGTCCCCGGTAACCGGAACCACCGCGACTGTCAGATTTCCGTCCACTTCGGTCACTAAAGTCTTAAAGACCCGGCCCGGCTCGGCCCCCAGCGCCTCCGCGACCACGGCACCATAGTTAGGAGTGTCGGCGTCCACCGAATAGGGGTGAAGCGTGTGCGCCACCTTCTGCTTGACCAACAAAGCGGTCGCGGGAGTTCCCTGACTAGCCACACCACAAATCCTATTTCCACACTTTGCGCCGCGCCGTCGTGGCCGCCCGCCGTATCTCCCGGCGGCGAACGACATGCCCGTGCGTGGTCACCCTCCCAGCGGCTCCGCCGCCCCACCCGCCACCTTCGGGCCCCCATGCCGCTGCCGCCCATGCCCGTGTGCGGCAGCGTAGCCGCCGGGCAGGACCAAGCACGCTGCTGCGGCTGCCTCCACCTGCTGCTTTCACGGCGCCTGGATCTTTGCGTTAGGGGAGTGAGGCAGAGGTGTAGGTGCCGTGGAAGTGGACGGGCGGCCGTCGGTGACTGGTGTGATCGGGGCGGTGGGGTTGGGGCGTTGTTTGCGGAGGTTGCTGTGCTGGTCGGCGGCGTAGCCGCCGGGCGCGACCGAGCACGGAGGTGGCGTTGCCGCCCGGGAGGTGCGGCGGATGACCACGACGGGCCGGCGTGGAGAGAAAGAGAAAGAAGTCGCAGGTATGGGGGTGATTAGGTGGTGGGGGTGGCGATTATGGCGACGGGGGCACCGGCTATGCGGGTGAGGATTAGGGAGGCGGGGTTGGGGCCGTCTAGGCGGAGATCTTTGCGGAGTGAGTCGACGTCGAGGGCGGAGCCGCGCTTGAGGATTTCGAGGCGGCCCACTGCGCGTGTGCGCAGGGCTGCTCGTAAACGCTTGAGGGAGAACGGGAGGATCTCGTCGACGGCGAAGCAGCGGCCGAATGGGGTCGGTGTGGGACGGTCGGCCCAGACGTAGGCGATGTCTGGGTCGGCGAGGGTGCCGTCGACGAGATTGGCGAATTCGGCGACCAGGTGGGCGCGGACCACGGCGCCGTCGGGGTCGTAGAGGTAGCCGCGGGGATCGGCTACTGCCGCCCGGGCCAGGCCGGTTCCGGTCAGCTCGTGTGCTTCGGGGCCGCGGATCACGGTGGCCCGGCAGGCGACCTCGGCCAGGGGGCCGCACCAGGCGGCGGCCTCGACCACCTCGCCGTCGACGGAGACGAGCTCCAGCTCGGCGCCGGACGGGAGTAGGGCCTGGTCGATGCCAGGCGCGAGTTTGAGCACGGTGCTGGGCACACGTTCGGCTAGCGACACCACCCAGTCCCAGGGCGGCGAGTAGTCGGCCGGGCGGAAGATCCGTCGTGAGCCCGAGCGCCGGGCCGGGTCACAAAACGCCGCGCCGACCAGGCTGAGATCGAAGTCACGGGCGTCGCCGACCGTGATCGAGGCGGTCGGCGCGTTGAGCGCGGCGCACGCCGCCGTCACTGGGTCGGCCTCGACGCCGTATGCGGTCAGACCGGCCCGGATAAAAGCACGAAGATCGGCACCGAGCCCGCATCCCAGATCGGCCACGCTGACCGCGCCACTGCGGCTCAGCCGCTGCGCCCGGCGGGTCGCGACCGCCAGCCGGGTGGCCTGTTCGAGGCCGGCACGGGTGAGGTACATCTCGTGCGCGGCTGGACCGAACTTCGCCTCGCCCTTGCGTCGTAGGGTCGCCTGGGTCAGCGCGGCGGCCGCCAGCGACGGGCCGAATCGCGCTCGCAGGCTTGATGCGGCAGCGAGCCGATCGCCTTCGACAAGCGCGTCGGCGGCTGCCAAAGCCTGCTCCCCGGCGGGCTCCCGCAATAGTGCGAGCTGGGCTAAGTCCACCGAGACATCCTGGCACTCTCCTTGACGGAGTGCTAAAGGCGACCTAGTCTGGCGATTAGCACCCTCACTAGTAGAGTGCTAACTAAGACCGCCCCGGCAGGGCCGACACCCGCGACGACGGTGCTGCTCCGGGCGGTGAATTGGGACAAGTTTTCGATACCCCAGGAGGGTATGCTCGTGACTACCGCGACGAAGGTTGCGATCAAGCCGCTCGAGGACCGCATTGTGGTCCAGGCAAATGAGGCTGAGACCACCACCGCGTCGGGTCTTGTTATTCCCGACACCGCCAAGGAGAAGCCGCAGGAGGGCACTGTCCTCGCTGTTGGCCCCGGCCGCATCGATGACAAGGGCAACCGCGTCCCGCTTGACGTGGCAGTGGGTGACACCGTCATCTACTCCAAGTACGGCGGCACCGAGATCAAGTACCGCGGCGAGGAGTACCTCGTGCTCTCCGCCCGTGACGTGCTCGCGGTCATCGAGAAGTGACCTGATCAGTGGTCCGGCTTCCCTCACGGGTTGGCCGGACCACTGTCTATTAAGGAGATTATGAATGGCGAAGATCCTTAGCTTCTCCGATGAGGCGCGTCACCTGCTGGAGCACGGTGTCAACGCGCTCGCGGACACGGTGAAGGTCACGCTTGGCCCGAAGGGCCGCAACGTGGTGCTGGACAAGAAGTTCGGTGCCCCGACGATCACCAACGATGGCGTCACCATCGCCAAGGAGATCGAGCTGTCCAACCCTTACGAGAACCTGGGCGCCCAGCTCGTCAAGGAAGTCGCGACCAAGACCAACGACGTTGCCGGTGACGGCACCACGACCGCCACGGTGCTGGCTCAGGCCATGGTCCGCGAAGGTCTGCGCAACGTTGCGGCCGGTGCCAACCCGGCCGGCGTCAAGCGTGGCGTCGACGCCGCTGCCGCCAAGATCAGCGAGGCACTGCTGGCGAAGGCGGCCGCTGTCGCGGACAAGTCTGACATCGCCCACGTAGCCACCATCTCCGCGCAGGACTCGACGATCGGTGAGCTGATCGCCGAGGCGATGGAGAAGGTCGGCCGCGACGGCGTCATCACGGTCGAGGAGGGCTCCACCCTCGCCACCGAGCTCGATGTCACCGAAGGTATGCAGTTCGACAAGGGTTTCATCTCGCCGCACTTCGTCACCGACGCCGAGTCGGGCGAGGCCGTGCTTGACGATCCCTACATCCTGATCACCACGCAGAAGATCTCGTCGATCGAGGAGCTGCTGCCGCTGTTGGAGAAGGTCCTCCAGTCGGGCAAGCCGCTGCTGCTCGTCGCCGAGGACGTGGACGGCCAGGCCCTGAGCACGCTCGTAGTGAACTCCATCCGCAAGACCATCAAGGTCGCCGCGGTGAAGGCGCCCGGGTTCGGCGACCGCCGCAAGGCGATGCTGCAGGACATGGCGATCCTCACCGGCGGTGAGCTGGTCGCGCCGGAGCTTGGCCACAAGCTCGACTCGGTCGGTCTCGAGGTGCTGGGCTCGGCCCGGCGCGTCGTGATCACCAAGGACACCACCACGATCATCGAGGGTTCCGGTGCCGGCGACGAGGTCGAGGCGCGCGTCGGTCAGATCCGCAAGGAGATCGAGGCTTCCGACTCCGACTGGGACAAGGAGAAGCTGGCCGAGCGTCTGGCCAAGCTCTCCGGCGGCATCGCCGTCATCAAGGTCGGTGCCGCGACCGAGGTCGAGATGAAGGAGCGCAAGCACCGCATCGAAGACGCGATCGCCGCGACCAAGGCCGCTGTCGAGGAAGGCATCGTGCCCGGCGGTGGCGCGGCCCTGGTTCAGGTCATCTCGGCGCTCTCCGACGACCTCGGCTTCACCGGTGACGAGAAGGTGGGTGTCTCGATCGTGCGCAAGTCGCTGGCCGAGCCGCTGCGCTGGATCGCCCAGAACGCCGGCCACGACGGCTACGTCGTCGTGAATCAGGTCGCGGCGGCCGAGTGGGGCCACGGCCTCAACGCGGCCTCCGGTGAGTTCGTCGACCTCGCCAAGGCCGGCATCGTCGACCCGGTGA
Source organism: Rhizocola hellebori (assembly GCF_016862955.1). Taxonomy (GTDB): domain Bacteria; phylum Actinomycetota; class Actinomycetes; order Mycobacteriales; family Micromonosporaceae; genus Rhizocola; species Rhizocola hellebori. The sequence continues at coordinate 100,360 of NZ_BONY01000012.1, forward strand.
AGGTGACCCGCAACGCGGTGCTCAACGCCGCCTCCATCGCGGGGCTGCTGCTGACCACCGAGTCGCTGATCGTCGAGAAGCCGAAGAAGCAAGAGGCCGCGAACGGCGGCGGACATGGCCACGGTCATGGCCACGGCCACCAGCACGGCCCCGGCTTCTGAGCCGAAAGCCGACAGACACTTTGCCCCGGCGGGGATAACCTGCCGGGGCATTGTCGTGTCTGGAGGCCTATGCAAGCCGCGGTTCGCACCAGGGGTCTTGGCTGGTCGATGTTTTGGGCGCTGGTCAGCTATCTCGTGACCACCGTCGGCACCATGCTCGCCAACTATCTGACCCCGGCCGAGGTGACCCCGCTGCAGGGGTCACTCATCTCGACCGGCGTCGGTCTCGTGGTGGTCATGGCCGGGGTCTTCATCGATCGGGCGAAATCTGGTCGCCCACAAGAGCTTCCGCCTCCCGCGCCGGTGTATCCGGGCTATAGCGTGCCGCGGAGCAGCCCTCGACCGCGCACGATGCCATGGGTGCTGGCGATTGTCGTGGTGCTGTTGCTGTGTGGGTGCGGGGGAGTCGGCGTCACCTACGCCGCCCAGTGGATCGGCGGCAAGATCGTCACCGATGTCGAGTGCATGCAGCATCCCGACCGGTGTGTGGAGAAGGGCCCGAGCGTCTCCCGCTTGGCGCAGCCGGTCTCCAAGTCGGCCGGCTATGTCACGGTGACCATCACGAAGCTGGCCGTGGCCGAGAAGAACGTGCTGGTGACCATCACGGTTAAGAACGGCGGGCCGCGGGAGATCGTCATGCCCTCGATCCAGCTGACCATTCCGGGTGCGCGCACCCTGCAGCGCGACAGTCTGGCCGGCGATTGGTCGGAGGGAAGCGTGCCGGCCAATGGCGAACGCACCGGGCTGCTCTTCTTCGACGGCGTGATCGCGGGCGACGTCACCAAGGTCACGCTGGCCTTCACGCAGATCTTCAGCGGCGACTTCAACGCGCCTAGAAACATAGCCGTCGATCTCCCGTTGATCACCACTTCGTAAGAACTTTTTGAGGCTCCATGGCGCAGACTTACGCCATGGTGTCGAAGGGTCGGGCCGCGCTCGCTGGGGTCGTCGCGGCAGCGGTAGCGCTGGGTGTCGCCGAGGTGGTGGCGGCCCTGATCGGGCCGCAATCCGCGCCGCTGATCGCGGTCGGCGGGGTGGTCGTGGATTCCATCCCGGAGCCGGCCAAGCAGTTCGCCATCTCCATTTTTGGGGTCTACGACAAAGTCGCACTTCTGGTGGGTACCAGTCTGCTGCTGGCCATTTTCGCGGCGCTGATCGGCATCGGGGCAAGTCGCGACCGCCGCTGGGGCTACGCCGGCATCGCCGTCTTCGCCGCGATCGGCATCGCCGCCGCCCTCACCCGCCACAACGCCACCTGGCTCTGGGTCCTGCCGACCCTGATCGGCAGCGCCGCCGCGCTCTTCGTTCTGTTCCGCCTCTTGGACCTCGCGGAAACCACCTCGCCCGCCGGTGCAGACACCGCACCGCGTGCGACGGCAGGAGGCTGGCCCGACGAGGAGGGAACGGAAACCCGCGCCGCGGCAATGGCGCCACGCGGCGAGCAAAGGCGAAGTTTTCTCGGCTGGGCCTTGGGAACGGCCGCCGTGGCCGTGGTCGCCGGGCTTGGCGGGCGCTGGCTCAGCAGCCGCCGCACGGCCGAGCTCGCCCGCAAGGAAGTGGTGCTGCCACCGGCTTCCAGCCCTGCTCCGGCGCTGCCGGCCAACATCGATCCGCCGGTGGGGAGCCTGGAGAAGTATGTGACCCCCAACCCGTACTTCTACCGGATCGACACCTCGCTGGTCACGCCGCAGGTGGATCCGGCCGCATGGAGGTTGAAGATCCATGGGCGGGTGCGAAACCCTTTCACACTCACGTTTGACCAACTCATGGCCCGGCCGATGATTGAGCGCTACGTGACCCTGGCCTGTGTGTCCAATGAGGTCGGTGGTGACCTCATCAGCAACGCCAAGTGGTTGGGGGTACCCGTAAAAGACCTGCTCGACGAGGCCCAGCCTGAGGACGGAGCCGACCAGGTGGTGAGCCGCTCGGTGGACGGCTGGACCTGTGGCACCCCGACTTCGGTGTTGCGCGACGGGCGGGATGCGATGCTGGCCGTCGGCATGAACGGTGAGCCACTACCGGTGGAGCACGGCTTCCCGGTGCGGATGGTGACCCCCGGCCTGTACGGCTACGTGAGCGCCTGCAAGTGGATTACCGAGATCGAGCTCAGCTCCTTCGCCGACTTCGACGCCTACTGGATCCGGCGGGGCTGGTCCGCGCAGGGGCCTATCAAAACCCAGTCGCGCATTGACGCCCCAAGGGACGGGGCGAAGGTGACCGCGGGGGAGACGGTGGTGGCCGGCATCGCCTGGGCGCAGCATCGCGGCGTCAGCGTGGTCGAGGTAAGCACCGACAACGGGGCCACCTGGCAGCAGGCCGAGCTGAAAGGCGCTGTGTCAGCCGATACCTGGCGCCAGTGGACCCTGCCCTGGAAAGCCGCGCCTGGCAAGCACACGATCATCGTGCGGGCCGCGGACAGCACCGGTGAGCTTCAGCCGAGCCGCCCTGTGCCGGTGGTGCCGGACGGGGCCGAGGGCTGGCATTCGATCACCGTGACGGTGTCGTAAGCCGCGCTTCAAGCCCGCGCACATCGAGCTCGCCGCTCCAGCCCTCGCGGAGGATCTGTAAGCGCTCGTGCTCGGTAAAACCGCCCCATACCCCGTAGGGCTCTCTTGTGCTCAGCGCGTAAGCCGCGCATTGCGCCCGCACTGGGCAGCGTTCACAAACACGTTTTGCCGCGTTTTCGCGCCGACCACGGGATGCGCCTCGTTCTCCATCTGGGTGGAAGAACTGGGCGCTGTCGCGGTCTCGGCAAGCGCCACGGTGCTGCCAGGCCCAAATGTCGGCTATCGGACCGGGAAGTCTATGGAAGTGAGCCACCTGACCTCCTTGGGGGATGGGAGGCTGTTTTGCGCAACGTACGCACGTTACTCCTCGTGCGTCCAGTTGTCGTCACCCGTTGGATGATCAGGTAGTACTAGCCCAAGTTTTCGTACACATTCCCCGAAAGTGCGTAATGATCTGGCTAACTCGTGGTCTTCTTCGCAGGAGAGAGGGGGATCACCGTGCAGACCGTCCTCGTATGCGTCAGGACAGCACAGAGCGCGGCGACAATCGCATCGTGTGCTGAAAGGCTTGGCGTCGGTGCGGGTGTCCGCACCGCGACCAGCGCGGCAGATGCCATAGCTCAGCTTGGCACCTTTCCGGCCGGGATAGTCTTCGCCGATACGGCATTGACTAAGCCCGACACGGTTGGCTTCACCCGCCGGGTGCTGGCCATCGCCCCACAGACTCAACTGGTGCTCTTTGGGCCAGAGGAGCCCGCGGTGGCGCAGGGTGCTATTCGGGCTGGAGCGCGCGGATTGATCGGTGGCACCGATCTCGATCCGGCCAGCGCGGCTGCGAAGGCTCTGCTTTTGGTGGCTCGGCTTGCCGCGCCGCCCGCGCCTTCGCTTCCCCCGCCGCAATTGCCCAAGGGGCGCACCCAGGTGGCCACCTATCCGGCCACCGCGGTCGTTCCCGCGCAACGTGTCGACGTGCCCATCACGGCGGCCGCCCGCCTCGGTCCGCTGGCGCGGCCGGTGCGCTCGGTGACGCTCACCGAACGTGAGCTTCAGGTGTTGCGTGGGATGGCCGACGGACAGAGCAACGCGGAGATCGGCCGTGAGCTCTTCGTGTCGGAGGACACCGTCAAAACACACGCCCGGCGCCTGTTCCGCAAGCTGGGCGCCCGTGACCGCGCCCACGCGGTGGCGGCCGGCTTCAGAGCAGGATTGGTCAGCTAAAACACCCACCATGAGACGCACGGGTCGTGGCCCAGCACACCGAGCCACGCCCCTGCGGGTGATTTAGCGCAAGGTGGGCTGAACGCGAAGCGTTCAGCCCACCTTGCTGCCAGCTACTTGTCCTCTTCGACCATGTCGTCGACGGCGTCCGCGTACCCCCGCGCGTACTCCCAGGTCACATAGTGATCAGGATCTGGGTCGTAGGCGGGCTCGTGCACGCGGGGCCGGCCTGAATCGAGAAGATGCTTCAGGTTGCCGCGTAACAGATCCCAGTCGAAGTAGTGCGGCTCGCGGCAGTCTTCGCAGTCGACCACGAGACCGCGGACCCCCTTGGGAGTGAGCAGCACCTGGTAGATCTCCAGCTCTGACAGATCGGCGAGCAGGTCCGCGCGTTCCTGCGTGGAGAGCTCGCCGTAAGCGTCACCGTCCAGATCATCAAGATCGGCGGTGGGATCGGCGGGATCCCCGTGGAACGGGTCAATCGGCTCGTCGTGCACCCCTTCACGTTAGTACCCAATCGAGTCTGTGGCTCGGTCACCTGGGTAGGATTCGGAAGATGGACAGCATTCCACTTGGCCTGACCTTCGATGACGTTCTCCTAGTTCCGGCTGAGTCGGACCTGATTCCCAGCCAGGTAACCACCGCCACCCGGCTGACCCGCGAAATCACCCTTAATATCCCGATTGTTTCCAGCGCGATGGACACCGTGACCGAGGCGCGCATGGCGATCGCGCTGGCCCGCCAGGGCGGCATCGGCACCCTGCACCGCAACCTGGCCATCGAGGAGCAGGCGGCCCAGGCCGACCTGGTGAAACGCTCCGAATCGGGCATGATCACCAACCCGGTCACCTGTTCGCCTGACGACACCCTGCGCGACATCGACGCGCTGTGCGCCCGCTACCGGATCTCCGGCGTGCCGGTGGTCGACGGCAGCGGCACGCTGGTGGGCATCGTGACCAACCGCGACATGCGCTTCGTCTCCGACCTGTCGGTCCGCGTCCACGAGGTGATGACCTCGATGCCGCTGGTGACCGCGAAGGTGGGAGTGTCCAAAGAGGAGGCGCTCGCGCTGCTTCGCACGCACAAGGTCGAAAAGCTGCCGCTGGTCGACGAGGCCAACCGGTTGCGTGGCCTCATCACGGTCAAGGACTTCACCAAGAGCGACCAGTACCCGAACGCCGCCAAGGACGACGCGGGCCGGTTGCTCGTGGCCGCCGCGGTCGGGGTGGGCGACGAGGCGGGCTACAAGCGGGCCCGGGCTCTGGCCGACGTGGGCGTCGACGTGATCATGGTGGATGTGGCGCACGGCCACAGCAGCGCGGTGATCGATCTGGTGTCCCGGTTGAAGAAGGAGACCTCGGCCCAGATCGTCGGCGGCAACGTGGTCACCTTCGAAGGGGCCAAGGCACTCGTCAACGCGGGCGCCGATGCGGTGAAGGTGGGCGTCGGGCCGGGCGCGATCTGCACCACGCGAGTGGTCGCAGGCGTTGGCATGCCTCAGATTACGGCCATCATGGAGGTGGCCCGGGCGTGCCGGCCGGCCGGGGTGCCGATCATCGCTGACGGCGGCATCCAATACTCCGGCGACATCGCGAAGGCCATCGTGGCCGGCGCTGACACCGTGATGCTGGGCGGGCTGCTGGCCGGCTGCGCGGAGTCGCCGGGCGACCTGATCTTCTCCAATGGCAAGCAGTACAAGACTTACCGCGGCATGGGCTCGCTCGGCGCGATGATGGCGCGGGGCCCGGCCGCGCAGAGCTACTCCAAGGACCGCTACTTCCAGGCCGACGTGACGAGCAACGAGAAGCTGATCCCCGAGGGCATCGAGGGCCAGGTGCCCTATCGTGGCCAGGTGTCGACGGTGGCCTACCAGCTCGTCGGCGGCCTGCGCCAGGCCCTGTTCTACAGTGGCGCAGACAGCATCGCCGAGCTGCAGAAGCGCGGCAAGCTGGTGCGGATCACCTCGGCCGGTTTGAAAGAGAGCCACCCGCACGACATTCAGATGACCGTGGAAGCTCCCAACTATTCATCGAGGTAATCATGCGGGACATGGTCGAGGTTGGACTCGGCAAGTCAGCACAGCGTGGGTTTCATTTGGACGACATCGCGATCGTGCCCACCCGCCGCACCCGCGATGTCGACGATGTGTCGACCGCTTGGCAGCTTGACGCCTACCGGTTCGGCATTCCGTGTGTGGCGCACCCCTCCGACGCCACCATGAGCCCCGACACGGTCGTCGCCCTGGGCCAGGCCGGCGGCCTCGGAGTGCTCAATGTCGAGGGTCTGTGGACCCGGTACGAAGACCCGACCAAGCTGCTCGCCTCGGTGAAGGAGAGCGAGAACCCGACGGTCACGCTGCAGGAGCTCTACTCCGAGCCGATCAAGCCGGAGCTCATCGCGGAGCGGGTCCGCGAGATCCGCACGGGTGGGGTGACCGTCGCCGTGCGCGTCTCGCCACAGCACACGCTCAAGCTGGCGCCCGTCATCCTCGACGCCGGGGTCGACCTGCTGGTCATTCAGGGCACGCTGGTCTCGGCCGAGCATGTGTCCACGGTGGACGAGCCGCTGAACCTCAAAGAGTTCATCGCCGACCTCGACCTGCCCGTGATCGTGGGCGGGTGCACCAACTATCAGACCGCGCTGCACCTGATGCGGACAGGCGCGGCCGGGGTCATCGTGGGCATCGGCGCGGATGATCTGTCCAGTACGGACACTGTGCTCGGGATCAGGGTGCCGATGGCGACCGCGATCGCCGACGCGGCCGCTGCCCGTCGCGACTATCTGGATGAGACCGGCGGGCGTTACGTGCACCTGATCGCCGACGGTGACGTGCACACCTCCGGTGACATCGCCAAATCGCTGGCCTGCGGGGCAGACGCGGTCATGCTCGGCATGCCGCTGACCATTGCGGCCGGCAGCCCCGCGGGCGGGTTGTGGTGGCATCCTTCGGCGAGCCACCCCAAGCTCCCGCGTGGGCACGTGGGGACGATCGACGATGCTCCTTCGGTACCCCTCGAAAAGCTTTTATTTGGCCCCTCAGACGACGCCGGCGGAGGGCTCAATCTCTTCGGTGGCCTCAAACGAGCCATGGCCAAGTGTGGCTATCGTGATCTAAAAGAGTTCCAGAAGGTTGGGTTGATGCTCGATCGCTGAGGTAGCTTTCCCGCCATGGGCAAGTCTGCATGGGTGCTGACCGGTGTCGCGGTCACGGTGTTGGCTGCGTGCACCACGACGCCTTCCAAGCCGCTGTTTACCGAGGAAACCGCTGCTCCCGAGGTTTCTTCCTCGGCGGCCGCCCCCAGCCTGGGCGGCATAGGTGACCCCTATTACCCGACTTACGGCAACTCGGGCTACGACGTGGAGCGCTACGACCTGAAGGTCGAGTACACGCCGAACAACGATCAGATGATCGGCCATACCCAGATCAAGATGACGGCCACCGATCAGCTGACCCGTTTCCATCTCGACTTCCACGGCATGAACATCAGCCAGCTGACGGTCGATGGGGCGAAGGCCGAGTTCTCCCGCGAGCAGGATGAGCTGATCATCCTGCCGCCCAAGGCGATCGCCAAGGGCACGGCCTTCACCACCGTGGTCGACTACAGCGGGGTGCCGTCGGCGATCGGCCAGCCGGCGCTCGGCGTGACCGGGTTCCTGCACACGCCGGACGGCGCGATCGCCATCGGCGAGCCGGAGTCGGCCACCACCTGGTTCCCGGTCAACGACCATCCGCGGGACAAAGCCCTCTACTCGATCGAAGTGACCGTCCCGCAGGGGCTCAGCGCGATCAGCAACGGCGTGCTTGCCGGTGAGACGACCGCAGGCGGAAAGACCAGCTGGCGCTGGGAGGTCACCTCCCCGATGGCCTCCTATCTGACCGCGCTGGCCATCGGCAAGTATCGCGTCGTGAAGACCACCCATCAGGGGATGCCCATGGTGACCGCGGTCGCGGAAACCATCCCCAACGGGACCATCGACCGCGACATCGCCCGCACCGGTGAGATCGTCGACTTTCTCGCGAAGTCCTTCGGGCCGTACCCGTTCAACGCCTACGGCGGCATCGTCATCGACGATGACCGCATCGGGTTCGCCCTGGAGACGCAGACCAGGCCGATGTACTCCGACGGCTTCTGGCGCGGCGGGAGCAACACCACCGTGATGGCGCACGAGCTGGCGCACCAGTGGTTCGGCGACAGCGTCTCGGTCGACACGTGGCAGCACATCTGGCTCAATGAGGGCTTCGCCACCTACGCGCAGTGGATGTGGCAGGAAAGCCAGGGCGGCCCCAGCATCCAGAGCGAGTTCAATCGGCGGTACTCCGATTCGAGCAACAACATCTGGAAGGTGGCCCCCGGCGCGCCCGGCCGGGAAAACCTCTTCTCCGCCAGCGTCTACCAGCGTGGCGGGATGACCCTGCACCAGCTGCGCAAGCAGATCGGTGATGACAAGTTCTTCGAGCTTCTCAAGACCTGGGTCTCCGAGCAGCACGACGGCCTAGCCACCACCGACGAATTCATCGCCCTGGCGCAGAAGATATCCGGCAAAGACTTGGACCAATTCTTCCAAGACTGGCTCTTCACCAAATCGCGGCCAGAAATCTGAGAAATACTAAGGTTTTCAGCGCGGCGCTGCACATTCGCAGCGCCGCGCTGGTGTCTGGACTGAGCGATCTTGAAGCCCCGCTCTTTGGGGCTTCAAGATCCCGAGGGAAGACGCCAGCTTGAGGCGGCGCTGCCCGCTTGTCGCTTTAGCGCAAGCTCAATGTCACAGAGTTGATGAAGCCGGTGTCTGCTGAGGCAGCGTCGCGGGCGCGTAGCCGCCAGGTGCCGTTGGCGACCTCACCGCCGAGGTTCACGGTGTAGGTCTGATTGATGTTGTCGGCACTGCCGCCTGTCCGGTTGTGCAGGAGGTAGGCACTTCCGTCCGGGGCGATGAGGTCCACGACGAGGTCACCCTTGAAGGTGTGGACGATGTTCACCGCGACCGTGCTGGCCGTCGACGCGTTGCCGGCGCAGCCGGAGATGACGATGTCACTGAACACGTTGGTGTTGTTGTCGGGAATGGACACATCAGTTCCGTTGGTACCGGTGCAGGAACCGCCCGTCGTGTTCACGGTCCAGGTGAATCCGGCCGAGCCCGTGCCGCCGCCGGAAGCGGTGACGGTCACGCTGTAGGTGCCGACAGTTGTTGGCGTGCCTGAGATCTGGCCGCTACCCGAGTTGATGGACAGGCCGGGCGGAAGCCCGGTGGCCGACCAGGTGTAGGGCGTCGTGCCACCCGTGGCGCTGTTGTTGAGCGTGACCGCGGTGCCGACCGCGGTCGTCTGGTTGCCCGGGTTGGCGACAACGGGTGCCCCTGGGGCGCCGCAGTATTGGGCTTCCTTGCCGATCGCGCGGTAGGGACAGTCCGCGTACTCGGACAGGATCAGCACCGCGGTCTTGTTCCGTGAGGTCTGCGCGGGGATCACCTCGTCGGGCGGGTAGAAGCCGCCGCCACCCGAAGCCGGGTACATCTCGAAGGTGTAGGTCCAGATCTGCTGGTTGCCCCACAGCCAGTCGGTGATGTCGCCATCGGTGATGTAAAGGTCGCTGCCCTGCATCGGGGTGTAGCCGTTGGTGTTGGCCATCTGGATGCCGATGGTGCGGAAGGTGGCCTCCTGGTCGGCGTTCAGGCCCGGCGCGGTGTTCGCCGTGGTGTAGCCGTAGGGCCAGAGCACCAACTCCGAGTAGGTGTGGAAGTCGATATTCGCTTTGATCTGCTGGACGCCGCCGATGCGCCGGCTGAGTACGAAGTCGCGGACGACCGCGGTCTCGGGCGCGGAGAAGGCGGACGGGCCGCGGTAGGTCTCCGAAGAGGTGCTGCCGCTGGAACCGCCGCAGCAGCCCCAGTTGTAGCCGAAGTTGCGGTTCAGATCTGTGCCCACATTGGACGATCCGGAGTTGGGCTGACGGTTCTTGCGCCACGATCGGTAGGAGCCGGTCGCGATGTCGTACTCGCCGCCGTCCGGGTTGAGGTCGGGCAGGATCCAGATCTCGCGGCTGTCCACGACGTTGCGCACGCGGGAGTCGGTGGCGTACTGGCCGGTGAAGGTGTTGAGCAGGTAAAGGGCCATCTCCACGGTCAGGTGCTCGCGGGCGTGGAGGTGGGCGTTGAGCAGGATTTCCGGCTCGTTCTCGTCGGTGGCGACGTTGTCCGAAATCTTGATCGCGTAGATGGCGCGGCCTTGGTAGGACTGCCCAATGGTGGAGACGCGCACCAGGTTCGGGAAGGCTGCGGCCACATTGTTGATCTCGGTGACCATCTCGGCGAAGTTGTGGTAGGCCGAGTCGGCCGAGGGGAAGTCCTGAATGCTGATGTCACCGGTGGTGGCCGCCGGCGGGATCAGTTCCAGGCCGAAGCCGAGCTTCTCGATGGCCCGCGCTTCGGTGCGCGTGGCGCTCACGTAGATCTTGCCGTGCTCGATGGAATCGATGGCTGCACCCGTACGGGCCACCGCGTTGCGATCGGCAAACGTCTTCGGCCCGATGATCATGTACTGGGCGGCGGTGTCGGTGCCGCCGTCCGGTGCGTCAGGCGCCCCCGTGGCCGGACCGTTCAGAACCATCGCCGCCCCGATGGCTATGACGGACACGAAAATCGCGACTTGTCGTCGCATTGAGACCTCCCTATTGGTGAAGCGAGTCCTCACCAGGGGATCACGAAGCTTTAGGTCATATCAATACATCAATTTTCAGCGATGGTTGCGCTAGGGTTACCAGCTGGTAATAATCACGACATGCGGTTTGACGTGGTCGTCATCGGTTCGGGGTTCGGTGGGAGTGTGGCCGCGCTCCGGCTGGCCGAGAAGGGCTATTCGGTCGCGGTGCTCGAGGCCGGGCAGCGGTTCGAGGACAAGGATTTCCCCAAAACCAGCTGGCGGGTACGCAAGTTCCTGTGGGCCCCCGCGCTGGGGTGCTACGGCATCCAGCGCATCGCCCTGCTTCGCTCCTCCACCAAGGGTGCCAGCGTCCTGGTCCTGTCCGGGGCCGGGGTGGGCGGCGGCTCGCTCGTCTATGCCAACACCCTGTACCGGCCATTGCCCGCCTTCTACGACGATCCACAGTGGAGGGACATAGCGGACTGGCGCGCCGAATTGGCTCCGCACTATGACACCGCGGAACGAATGCTCGGTGTCGTCACCTACAACCGGACCACTCCCATGGACGAGGCCATGCGCAAGGTGGCCGAGCGGATGGGAGTCGGGGAGAGCTTCCACCCCACGCCGGTCGGCGTCTTCCTTGGCACACCGGGTGTCCGCGTCGAGGACCCGTACTTCGACGGCGCCGGCCCGGCCCGCAGCGGTTGCCTGCACTGCGGCAGCTGCATGACCGGTTGCCGGCACAACGCCAAGAACACCCTGGTGAAGAACTACCTCTACTTCGCCGAAAAGCTTGGCGTGCAAGTGTTCGCGCGCACCGAGGTGACGTCGGTCAAACCGCAGGGGGCGGGTTATCGGGTGACCGCGAAACGTGGCCGGGTCTTCGAGGCCGACCAGGTGGTCTTCGCCGCAGGAGCCCTTGGTACACAACGTCTTCTGCACAAGATGAAGGCCTCGGGCGATCTTCCGAGGCTCTCCAGGAGGCTCGGCATGCTCACCCGCACCAACTCCGAGTCGTTGCTCGGCGCGACGGTGCTCCCGCGTGAGGCACGACGCCGCAAGCTCGACTACACCGAGGGCGTGGCGATCACGAGCTCGTTCCATCCCGACGAGCGGACCCACATCGAGCCGGTTCGCTACGGCAAGGGATCCAACTCGATGGGGCTGCTGCAGTCGGCGCTGACCGACGGGGGCAAAGGCCGCTTCGGGCGGTGGCTCAAAGCCATGTTCAGCTGGCCTTTTGTCTACCTTCGGGCGATCTCGGTCAGGCGCTGGTCGGAGCGGACCATCATCGCGCTGGTCATGCAGTCGCACGACACCTCCCTCAACGTGCACTACAAGCGGGGCCGGCTGCGCTCGGCGCAGGGGCATGGCGCACCGAACCCGACCTGGATTCCGGAGGGCAACACGGCCGCCCGGCTGCTGGCCGAGGAGATCGGCGGCGTCCCGGGCGGATCCTTGCCGGAGATGGCCGACATCCCGGTCACCGCGCACATTCTCGGCGGGGCGGTCATCGGGGCCGACCCTGAATCGGGCGTGGTCGACCAGTACCACCGCGTCTACGGTCATCCCGGCCTGCACGTCGTCGATGGCGCCGCGGTGTGCGCGAACCTGGGCGTGAATCCGTCGCTAACCATTGCGGCACAGGCAGAACGGGCCTTCTCCCACTGGCCGGCCAAGGGTCAACCCGATCCCCGGCCGAGCCTGCCGGTCAGCTGAGCGCGCAGACCTGTGGCTCAAACATGAAACTGGCCTGATCTTTACCTGAATTTGACTTTTGAGCCTCAGCCTGTGGGCATGTCCTCGCCGAAGGGAAACGTCGTTTTCGTCCTGCTGCTGGTGCAGGCGGCAACGATCTTATTGGCCACCGTAGGCGAGCTGCTCTTCATGAGCGGCCTGTTCTTCTACGCGCTCGTGCCGCTCGCGCGGGCCGTCCTGCTGATCACTTTCGGCTCGCTCGCCCTGCGCGGCCACCGTGGCGCGCTCATCGGGCTGGTGGTGCTGGAAGCGTTGTCGTTGCTGGGGTTTGTGCTCAGTGTCGGGGTGGGCCTGCTGCCCACGCTTGACTTCACGCCCACCCTCACCGGGCTGTTCACCACCGGCTTCCTGCCCATAGTGGTGATCGTGTACTGCGCGCAGATGCTGACCAGGCCCAAATCCAAGACGGTGGGGGTGGCCGCATGAAGACCCTCTTGGTGGGGATAGCACCGGAGCACGCGGCGGCCTTCGTAGCCGGGTTGCTCGCTCTCGTGATCGTGCCACTTCTCAAGGGCGGATCCCGTTCCACAGTGGACAGATGGGCGGCCGCGCTGCTGGGCTATTCGGCCGCGGTGCACCTCTTCCTTCCGCTGGGTCACCGCGACGGCGCGCTCCTCACGGCCGGGATGCTCGCCAGCGGGATCCTCTTCGCGGCGCTGACCTGGCGGGCCCACCTCGGCCGGGGATGGCGCATCGGCACCGCGATCCTGGCACCGGTCACCGTTCTCGCCTACCTGATCAATGGCGAGGACGCGGACCAGGTCGGCATCCTCACCGCGCTACTGGAGCTGACCGCTTTCGGGCTCGCGGTCGCGACGACCCGCCGGGTGGGCCGGGTCTTCGGGGCGATCGGGACGATATTCGCCGTCTTCTTGGCGGGCGCGGTGATCTGGGTCGAGTCCTTCGTCGCGCACCAGGCCGGGTCGACCGATGCGCAATCCCCGTCGGTGGGGCACAGCCACGAAGGTCAGCATGAGCATCTGGCACGCGCTCAGGCCGGTGTCATCATGCGCCCACTGACCGGCGACCATCATGCGACGGCGGAACAGACGGCGGCCGCGATCGCCCTGGCGAACGCGACCAAGGCGGCGGTGGCTCGGTATAGCAAGCTTTCCGCGGCTTTGGCCGCTGGCTACAAGTACCCGCTCGGATCCCGGACGGGCATGGATGTGCACATGGAAAATCCGGAGTACAAAAAGGACGGTCGGGCGGTCGATCCGGAACGCCCTGAGATGCTCGTCTATGCGATCGACGGCGGCAAGGCCACCCTCCTCGGCGTGGTTTACGTGATGGAGAAGGCCGGCGAGCCCGGGGTGGCGCCGGGCGGCCCGATCACGCGATGGCACGCGCACAATCTATGCGTCTCGCTGCTTCCGCCCGGGATAGGAATCGTCACCCCGTATGGCGGTTGCCCCTCTTTCTCCGTAACGATCACGATCGCGGAGATGATGCACGTCTGGATCGTGGAGAACAAGGACGGCCCCTACGCCGAGGGCTTGGATAAGAAGTGGGTGAGCGACTACCACGCGGCGCACGGTATCGTCCTGTAAATGCGTGTCCCCCTCGTGTTGTTGGCCTGCTTGGCGCTTGCGGCGTGCTCCCCGGGCAAGGGGGAGCCGGTCGCGTTCCCATCGGCATCGTCGACCGCTTCGGTCTCGGCGTCACCAGCGCCCGCGCCGTCGCCTTCGCCCATGCCGCCGGCCACTAGCCGCCCTCCGGTCAAAGCCAACGGCACGGGCGTCTTCACCCGCACAGCGGCGGGCGGGACAGGGGTGTTCGGGACGGCCGGGAGCTTGAAGAAATACTGCGTTCAGGTCGAGGAGGCCATCGACTTCTCGCCCGACGAGTTCGCGTCGGTGATCGATGTGGTGCTGGCCGGGGACAAGAGCTGGATAGCCAGCAAGAAGTGGATGTTCCAGCGGGTGCCCAGCTGCGATGGCGCCAATCTGCGCATCAAACTTGCCATACCCAAGACGGTGGACCGGCTCTGCGCGCCGGTGGCGCAGACCGTGGGCAAGTTCTCCTGCCGCAACGGCAGCAACATTTACATCAACCTTGACCGCTGGACGCTGGGCGTGAAACATTTCCCCGACCTTGGCGTCTATCGGCAGATGGTGATCAACCATGAGGTGGGCCATTTCCTCGGCCACTCTCACGTGGCGTGCGGAGGCGCGGGCCAGCTGGCCCCGGTGATGCAGCGCCAGAGCGACACCTTGGACGGCTGTGTGCTCAACCCCTATCCGTACCCAGATGGGGTCCATTACCTCGGCTGAAATATCCTTTGACCTATGACCACGCCGCGTCCAGTCCTTGTCGTTGACTTCGGAGCGCAGTACGCGCAGCTGATCGCCCGCCGGGTACGCGAGGCGCGGGTCTACTCCGAAATCGTCCCGCATTCGATGCCCGTCGACGAGATGATGGCCCGCAACCCGGCCGCCATCATCCTTTCCGGCGGGCCGTCAAGCGTTTACGAGCCCGGAGCGCCGCAGGTCGATTCCAAGCTCTTCGACGCGGGAACGCCGGTCTTCGGGATCTGCTACGGCTTCCAGGCAATGGCCGCGGCGCTGGGCGGCACGGTGGCGCACACGGGTTCCCGCGAGTTCGGCGGCACCGCGCTGGCCACGGTGGCCCAGGGCGGTCTGCTCTTCGCCGGGCTGCCCGACGCGCAGAATGTGTGGATGAGCCACGGCGACTGTGTAACCGTTGCGCCGGCTGGATTCACGGTCACCGCTTCCTCGGCCGGGGCGCCGGTGGCCGCTTTCGAGCATGTCGCCCAGGGCTTCGCCGGGGTTCAGTTCCATCCCGAGGTGGCGCACACCCCCTACGGTCAGCGATTGCTGGAGCGCTTCCTCTACGACGTGGCCAAGATTGAGCCCACCTGGACCATGGGGAACATCATCGATGACCAGGTCGAGGCGATTCGCGCGCAGGTCGGGTCCGCGTCGGTGATCTGTGGCCTGTCCGGCGGGGTCGATTCCGCGGTCGCCGCCGCGCTCGTGCACAAGGCCGTGGGCGACCAGCTGACCTGTGTCTTTGTCGATCATGGGCTGCTTCGCGCCGGTGAGGCGGAACAGGTTGAGCGCGACTATGTCGCCGCCACCGGCATCAAGCTCAAGGTGGTGGAGTGCTCCGATCGCTTCCTTGGCGCGCTCGCGGGGGTGACCGATCCGGAGGAGAAGCGCAAGATAATCGGCCGCGAATTCATCCGCGTCTTTGAACAATCCGTGCCTTCCGACGTCCGATTCCTTGTGCAGGGAACGCTTTACCCGGACGTGGTGGAGTCCGGCGGCGGCACCGGCACCGCGAACATCAAGAGCCATCACAACGTTGGCGGGCTTCCGTCCGACATGCAATTCGAGCTTGTCGAACCGTTGCGCACTCTTTTCAAAGACGAAGTTCGCTCTCTTGGTACGGCGCTCGGCCTGCCCCCGGCGATGGTGTGGCGTCACCCGTTCCCGGGCCCGGGTCTGGCCATCCGCATCATCGGTGAGGTGAATCGAGCCAACCTTTCCATCCTGCGGGCCGCCGACCTCATCGCGCGGGAGGAGCTGACAGCGTCCGGGTTGGACGGTGAGGTCTGGCAGTTCCCCGTGGTGCTCCTGGCCGACGTGCGTTCGGTGGGGGTTCAGGGCGACGGGCGCACCTACGGTCATCCCATCGTGTTGCGCCCGGTGTCCAGCGAGGACGCGATGACCGCCGACTGGTCACGCCTTCCCTATGAGCTCATCGCCCGGATTTCGACCCGAATCACCAATGAGGTCAAGGATGTGAACCGGGTCGTCCTCGACGTGACGTCCAAACCCCCTGGCACTATTGAGTGGGAGTGAACGGCATTCATGAAATCGGACATCTTGCCCTGATCTTCCCGGTCGGGGAGAATGATGATCTGTGACCGCGATCGAGCCTGGAGAAGCACTGCGGCGCATCGCGGCGTACGCAGTGATCAACGACGAGTCGCAGCAGGTGCTGCTGGTCCGAGCTTCTCCCCTCTCGGCAACGCCGGGGGTGTGGTCGCTTCCGGGCGGTGCGGTGGCGCACGGGGAACATCCGAATGAGACCGTCGTGCGTGAGACGGCGGCCGAAACCGGTCTGAGCGTTGCCGTCACGGGCCTCAAAGACGTGCTGGCCGACATGCGCGCGCTGCCCAGGCGCGGCCTGACCATCCACACCGACCGCGTGATCTACACCGCGCGCGTGCGCGGCGGAGCGTTGCGGGATCGGGTCGATCAGCCCACCGATCTGGTGCGCTGGGTCGACCTGGCGCAGGCCCGCGGGCTTCCCCTGCGCCCTTTCACCGCGAAAGCGCTGGGGCTTCCCGCGGTCGCCGAGCAGACGCCCGACGAGGTTCCCGAGTTCCCCTCGTTTCACGCCGCGCCCGGGCCTGACGGGCTGCATCGCGCACAGCGTTTCGCCGCCTATGCGGTGGCGGTCGATGGCCGCCAGCGCATCCTGCTCACCCGGGTCGCGCCCAACTACCCGGGCGCCGGCCGGTGGCACCTACCCGGCGGGGGCACCGACTACGGCGAGCAGCCGGGGGCGGCGCTGATCCGTGAGCTGGTCGAAGAGACCGGTCAACGGGGCCGGTTGATCGAGCTGCTCGGCGTGGCGAGCCATCGCGACCCGGCCTCGCTGGGGCCTGAGGGCTATCCGATCGACTGGCACGGTGTGCGGGCGTTCTACCGGGTCAAGGTCGATCGCGCCACCCGGCCGAAGGTCCACGACCGGGGCGGCTCCACCTCCGAAGCACGCTGGGTATCCGCGCAGGAAGTGGCCTCTTTCGGTCCCGATGAGGTGACTGAGGTCACCGCCGAGGCGATCAGGGCTGCCTTCCCGTAGACCTGCTCGCCTAGCTAAGGGTCAGTAGCCTTGCAGTGTGGAGAAACGTCGCCGGATAGGCGCCTACGGTGTCGCACGGGATGAGACGGGCCGTGTGCTGCTTGTCCGGTCCTCGCCGAGATCGAACAATCCCGGTCGATGGGCTCTGCCCGGTGGCGGGCTCGATCACGGCGAAGATCCCAACGTGGGTGTGGTACGCGAGTTCCGCGAGGAGACCGGCCTGGAGGTGGCCATCGCCGGCCTGCACGACGTCTTCTCCGACGTCGTCGAGTTTCCGTGGCGCGGCGTCCAGCTGCACCACGATCGGATCATCTTCGATGTGAAGGTGGTCGGCGGCGAGCTGCTCGCCGAGACCGACGGCACCACCGATCTGCCCGCCTGGATAGCCGAGGCCGACCTGCCCAACCTGAATCTGAATCCCTTTGTGGCCAAGGTTTTGGGAGTGTCCAAAGCGGAGCTTGGCGATGACGAGCGCCCCGTCCGTCCAGATGAGAACAACGAGGTCGGCGTCAAAGGTCAGGCGCTGTCGGGCGAGAAGCGGGTCACCCGCTTCGGCGCCTACGGGGTGGTGACCGATGCGAGCGGCCGGGTCCTTCTCTCGCTTGTCTCGCAGGGTTACCCCAGCGGGGGCAACTGGCATCTGCCCGGCGGTGGCACCGATTTCGGCGAACAGCCCGCGGAGGGCCTGCTTCGCGAGATCTACGAGGAGACCGGCCAGTCGGGCGAGGTCACCGGGTTGATCCGGGTGGGCGCGAGACACAATCCGGCCGCGATGGGGCCTGAGGGGGAGCCGTGGGACTGGTACACGGTCCGGGCGGTGTTCCAGGTTCACATTCCCGAGCCATCCGAGCCACGGGTGACCGAGGAGGCCGGCGGCTCGACCGCCGACGCGCGATGGTTCACGCGCACCGAGCTGACCTCGATCAAGCTGAGTGACCTGGCCCGTCGTGAATTGCTTCACATCGATCTACCAGGCTAGTCGGGTAGACTGCGGAAGTCCGGTCAGTTTCCTCTTAATGAGTTATGCGCGTAGTGTCCGCTTCTTGGCTATCGCCAAGGCACATGTTCTTGTGCGATGGTGTAGCCGCAAGAGCCGGACGGTCCGCTGAGGCGGCGGAAAGGAACCGAACCGGTCATGGAGGGACGACACGTGCCGAGAGCCATTTGGCGTCGGCGTCGATCGACGGACAGCCCGCGACCCGCGGGACGGCAGTGGACTGGCCGGCTCCGGGCCGGCGGCACCAAGGCACGGCAGATGTTGCTGGTGCCGGTCGGGCGGCTTCGCCGCCCCAACCACGGTCTCGTCGACACGCCACATGCTCTTCCCGGTCTAGACGCCGCCGAGATGCGCGAAATCGAGGCGGCCGCGACCTCACCAGAGAGTTCGCCGGCCACGCCGAGCACCATCCCATTGCTTCCCGGCGAGCGCACCATGTCGCGCCGCATCAAGTTCGGCCTGGTCCAGGCGTGCACCTTGAGCAGCCTGTTCCTCGGCATGACCGCGATCTTCCTGGCCGTGACCGGCACCGACCCCCGGGTCGGCGCCCTGTGCCTGCTCGCCTGCATCACCTTCGACGGCCTCGACGGCGCCCTCGCCCGTAAGTTCGGCGTGGCCAGCCCGTTTGGTGTCCAGATGGACTCGCTGGGCGATATGACCTCGTTCGGCATCGCCGCTCCGGTGGTGATCTATTCGGCGCTCGCAGGCAAGGTGGCGACGCCGATGCTGGTCCTCGCCTGCGCCATGGTGGCGGCCTGTGCCGCCATCCGGTTGGCCCGCTTCAACGTGTCGCCGAAAGACGGCCGGTTCTTCTGCGGAGTGCCAACCACTATGGCCGCGACGGTGCTCGCCATCAGCGTGCTCATCGGCCTCTCCCTGCCGCCGGCCATGATGGTCGTCGGCGTGGTGCTGCTGGCCGTGGCGATGGTCTCCAGCTTCCCCTACGCGAAGCTGGCCAAGGTCTTCCGCCTGCCGCTGTGGCTGCTGATCGTCCCGGTGCTGGGCATCGTGGCAAACCTCCAGCTCACCTTCGGCCTCATCGTGCTGGCCTACCTGGTAAGCGGCCCAATCCTCTGGGCCCGCGCCAAAGCAACCCGCCAGCAGATCGCTGTGTAGCTGAGCGCGCGCTAAAGCTGAAGCAACGTGGGCAGGCCGCCTTAGGCGACCTGCCCACGGCTTTTTAGATCCAGCGGGCGATTACGGTGGAGCCGCCTACTACCTTGTCGCCGGGGGCGACGGTGGCTTCGGCGCGGTCGGCGGGGAGGTAGACGTCGGTTCGGGAGCCGAAGCGGATGAGCCCGAAGCGTTCGCCCTTGGCCAGCAGCGCGCCGATCGGGGCGCGTTGCACGATGCGCCGGGCGATCAGCCCGGTCCGCTGGGCGACCACGACGCGGTGATTCTCCGGGGTGTCCAGGACGGTGTAAGCGGCGACGTTGTGCTCGGCCGCGGCGGTCATCGCGTTGGCGTAACCGCCGTCCTCCACGAAGTAGTCGACGACCTTGCCGGCCACCGGCGACCGGTTGACGTGCACGTCCAGTACCGAAAGGAAGACCGCGATACGCAGGAACTCCTCGTCGGCGAAGCGCTCGTCGTGGAGCCTTTCGACGCTTAGCACCTTGCCGTCGCTGGCGGCGACCACGGCGCTCGGATCGGCCGGGATCTCCCGCTCGGGATCGCGGAAGAACGCGGCCACGGGCGCGGCGAGCAGGGCCGGTACCAGCCAAGCCCTAGATCTTGGGCGCACCAACTTGAGTAGAGCGGCTGCACCCAGGGTGATCCCGGCCGCGGCCACGCCGTTGGAGTCGATGTTCATGGTGCCGAACAGCGGCACGCTGGAGGGCCGGAACGCGGGGGAGAGCTTGGCCGCGGTGGCCGGGTCGGCCTCGGAGAAGCGCAGGCGGTGAATCCGCAGCGGGGGAGTATTGCGAAGCACCAGGTCCGAGCCGACGCCCTGGCGGGCGGCTATCCGGTCGAGTTCGTCGGTGGCGCCGCGGGCCAGACCGGGCAGCGCCACGGCCGCGATGACCAGCAGACCGCCCTCGGCGACCACCTTGCTCAACTGGTCGACCGTGCCCCGGGCCTCCTCGCCCGAGCCCACTACCGGCTCGGCGACGATGACTATCTCGGCCGGCTCAGCCTCGGACAGATCGGTGACGACCTTGACCCGCTCCCGGATGAAGCTGCCCATGGTGGCGACCTGAGTCGCGACCGCGTTATCGGCGGCGACCACGGTCAGCCGGTCGCCGGGCATCATGGCGTCGAGCGCCTCGGTGAGCACCAGCGAGTCGGCTCCCGCGCCGACCAGCACAGCCGACTTAGGACCGGCGTGCCGGGCCAGCTCCGCAGTAAGCGCGCGGGCGGCCCGGTCACCGATGCTGATCTGGCCTAGCGGACCAAGGGGCGTGTTGGAAAGCTGACTCATTCCGCCAGCATATGCCGCTAGGGTCTGGGGTTCTCGTCGACCTCAACCGGGTCTTGGACGGGTGGGATTTCCGTGGGGTTCTGCTTGCGGTGTGGGAACAGGGCCGTGATCGCGATGACCCCGCCGAGCACCACCACGCCCGCGGCCACCAGAAGGCCCATGTCGGGCAGCTTCACATCGAAGGCACGGTTGGCGAGAAACGCCACGGCGATGAGGACGAACAGCATTCCAAAGGCGAGGGACAGGGCGTCGGTGCGATGCGCTTTCATCTCGTTACCTCCGCGTGGCCGAACTTCACGTCCAGGTTCAGCCGCAGGGTGCCCCCACCTGGGCCGTCAGATCCTTCGTTGTTTTCGGTGCGGTCCACTCCGGCGCCGCTGATGTTGTAGCCGAAGACGGTGGCGTCGCCGAGGCTGACGTCGGTGTCCACCACTACATCCACCTTCTCCGGCAGGATGACCCGCAGCTCGCCGAAGCTGATGTCCGCTTGGACAACGACGTCGTGACCGGCGAAGTCGACGTTGCTCAGGTCCAGCGTCGCCTCGCCGAAGCGGTGCTCGTAGGAGTCGGAGATCTCTTGCGTGGTCAACGGCACCCAGCTGACCGTGCCCGGCCGTCCGAAGCGCTCCCGGTCGTGCTCGTCGGCCGCGATCGGCAACATGAGACTCAGGACGATGCCGAGGATGATGAAGCCTCTGGCCCGGCCGAACCAGGCGCCGACGATGAGACCCAAGCCGGTCACGATGAGGGCGGCTGTCACGTAGTTCTCGAAGGGCATCGAGGCGTCGTACATGAGGTCGGCGATCGCCATCAGGCCGATGACCACCAGACCAAGGCCAAAGATCAACCGGCCCAGCCGGGAGGGCTCACGCTTTGGTCTGGCCACCCTTATCTGGGGTACCTGGATAGGCGCGCTCGCATACGGCCCGTGCGGAGCGAACGGGGGCTGATATCCGCCCTGCACCACGGGAATGCTGGCCGTGGCCGCCTGGGATGCGCCCGGATCCGATGGTGGCCTAAGCGGATCAGGCGGAATCGAGACCGGTTGGCGGGTTCTGGGGTTGGTGGCGAGGGCGGCGATCACCAGCCCGACGGCGGCGATCAGCGCTACCACGAAGCTGTCGGTGAGCGCGCCCAACAGGATGACGGCGACGACCGCCAAGCCGAGGGTGAGCCCGGTCGAGGTGCTGGAGTAGCCGCGTCCGAAGAGGGCTTCGATCGGCGACGCGGTGTCGCCCTCAGCGGGGATGAGCAGCCAGCCCGCGACGTAGAGCACGATGCCGACGCCGAAGATCGAGAGCACGCCGATGAGGACCCGCCATATCAGCGGATCGGTGTTGGTGGCGCGGCCGATGGCGGCGCAGACTCCGGCGACGACCCGGCCGTGGCGCGGCCGGACGAGGCCGAACCGGGCGGCCCAGGGCTGGTCGGCTCCGGGCGCGGTGGCCGGCGGCGGGTCGACCGGAGGCGGCGGACCGGCCGGCGGCGGGTCGACCGGAGGCGGACCGGTCGGCGGCGGAGATGCCGGCGGCGGATAGGCCGGCGGATTGTTCGGCGGCGGTGCCGCGGCTGCCGGTGGGGGAGGTGTTTCCTCGGTCATGCCTTGATAGTGCTGCCGACATGAGCTGAGATACCTCAGGCGCGGACCCTGACCGGACCCTGAGAAAGCTAGTGGTGCCGGGTCCGGGGGTTACCTGTGGGCGCTCAAGCGCCTGAGGTGGAACGATCTACCTGTGCCTGAAACCGTGCCCCGCGCCCGCCTCAGCCGCTCCCGGGAGGATCGCCTGGTAGCCGGGGTGGCTGCGGGCATCGCCGCCAACGTGAGGCTGTCGCCCACGGTGGTTCGGGCCTTATTCGTCTTGCTTGTCCCGGTCAACGGGCTGGGTGTCCTTCTCTATGCCGCCTTCTGGGCGGTCATGCCGTCGGCGGAAGGTCAGCAGACCAAGCGCCGCGAGTGGTACCGGCTGCTGCCCTTCGTGCTGGCCGCGCTGGGCTTGATGGCGGCCGCGGGCTTATTCAATCGGGAAGATCCGTTCTCGATGACGGTCGGCTGGCTGGTGGCGCTCATCGCGATCGGCGCCGGGATCATCTGGCATCAGACCCAAAGCTCCACCACCGCACCGTGGTTCAGCGTGCTGACCGAGACCAAGAACCGCCGCACCTATCTGATCCGCTTCCTCGCCGGCGGGGTGCTGGTGGTGGCCGGGGTAATAGGCCTGTTGGTGGTCTACTCGCCGCTGAGCGGGGTCACCTGGTCGGAGTTGTGGCAGGCGCTGGCCTTCGCCCTGGTGGCCCTCGCCGGCGTCGGGCTGGTCGCCGCGCCGCTGTTGTGGCGCACCCTGGCCGCCCTGCGTTCCGAGCGCGAGGGACGCATCCGCGAACAGGAACGCGCTGAGCTGGCCGCGATGGTGCACGACCAGGTGCTGCACACGCTCGCGCTGATCCAGCGCAACGCCGCGGATCCGGCCACCGTGGTCAGAATTGCCCGTGGCCAGGAAAGATCGCTGCGTAACTGGCTCTATCAACCGACGGGCTCACCGAACGAGCATTTCGCTGCCGCTCTGGAGCAGGCGGCGGTCGAGGTCGAGGACACCTACGGGATCGCGGTGGAGGTGGTCGTCGTGGGCGATCGCGCCTTCGACGACAAGGTGGCCGCTCTGGTGGCCGCGGCACGCGAAGCAATGGTCAATGCGGCACGCCACGCGGGAGTCAAGACAATCTCGCTCTACGCTGAGGCCGAGCCGGGCCAGCTGAGCGTTTTCGTGCGAGACCGCGGCGCCGGTTTCGATCTGGACTCCCTTGACGGTGAACATCGCGAAAACCTGAGGCACGGCGTGAAGGGCTCGATCGTCGGCAGAATGACAAGGCACGGTGGCGAGGCCGAGATCCGCACGGCGCCGGGCGAAGGCACCGAGGTCCGGCTGATCCTGCCGGTGCCCCTGGTTAAAGAGGAGTCGGGTCGTGACTGAGCGATTGAAGGTCTTTCTGGTAGACGACCACGGCATGTTCCGGGCCGGGGTGCGGGCGGAGCTTGGCGATCACGTGGATGTGGTGGGTGAGGCGGCCACGGTCGCCCAGGCGATCTCGATGATCGCGGCAACCCAGCCCGACGTCGTGCTGCTGGACGTGCACATGCCCGATGGCGGGGGCCGGGCCGTGCTGGAGGGGATTCGTCGATCCCATCCCCAGGTGAAGTTCCTGGCATTGTCGGTCTCCGATGCCGCCGAGGACGTGATCGGCCTGATCCGGGCCGGTGCTCGGGGCTATGTCACCAAGACGATTTCGCCCGAGGATCTGGTCGACGCCATCCGCCGGGTCGCCGATGGGGATGCGGTCTTCTCGCCGCGCCTGGCCGGGTTCGTGCTCGACGCCTTTGCCGCCCGCCCGGAGAGCGCGCTGGCCGATCCCGAGCTTGACCAGCTCACCAATCGAGAGCGTGAGGTGCTTCGATTGCTGGCCAGAGGGTACGCGTACAAGGAGATCGCGCGGGAACTCTTCATTTCCATCAAGACCGTTGAGACACATGTGTCTAATGTGCTTCGCAAGCTTCAGATGTCCAATCGCTACGAATTGTCACGGTGGGCGGCCGACCGCAGGCTGCTCTGAAACGATTGTTTCTCAATCCCTGGGACATGATAACGAGGCGTCACTGTGCTATTTGATCAAAGCAGGTGGCCACCCAGGCAAAGTTGCACGTCATTGCGGTGTCTTTCCATAAAGCGATCCGTTTTGAGCGGTATCGGGGATGGCCCGGGTAAGTAACGGGTTGGTATCAGGCCCTTCCGGTGCGTGGCCAGGGGTGTAACAGTGTTGCCACCTCACACCCCCTCGTGAGCGCCTGAGGAGGCATTCGCATGCGCGGGAAATCCCCCATGAAGGTGGCGGTCGCCGCGACCGCCATCGCACTATTTGCGGCAGGTTGCCAAACGGATTCGACACCGGAAGCCCCCGCCGCGGGCGGCACCATCCGTGTCGGTAGCTCTGAGGCGGCTGGCTTGCTGCCTGGTTTCGACGACAGCCCATCAATCGTGGTTCTCCGGACCATTTACGCGGGTCTGGTGGAGAACGACAACAACGATGGCAAGGTTGTCAACCAGATCGCCCAGTCGATCACGTCCGACGACAACAAGACCTGGACGGTCAAGCTCAAGAACAACTACAAGTTCCACAACGGCGAGGCGGTCAACGCCGACTCGTTCATCAACGGGTGGAACTACGTGGCATACGGCCCGAACGCGCAGCCGAACGCGCCGTTCTTCGGAAGCATCGTGGGTTGGAGTGACCTGCAGTCGGAAGACCCGGATGGTGAGGAAGGCCCGCAGAAGGCTCCCGAGCCCAAGGCCAAGACGATGTCCGGTCTTAAGAAGATCGACGACTTCAGCTTCACGGTGACCCTGGCCGAGCCGTTCGTCGGCTGGCCGGCGACTGTGGGCTACTCAGGCTTCTTCCCGTGGGCGAAGGCTTGCCTCGCGGACACCAAGGGCTGCAACGAGACCCCGATCGGTAACGGCCCCTACAAGATTGAGGGATCGTGGCGTCACAACGTCGGCGTGACCGTCGTTCGTAACCCCGACTGGGCCGGCGCTTCGAAGGGCAAGCCCGACAAGATCGAGTTCAAGATCTACGACAAGATCGACACCGGTTACGCTGACTTCGAGGCCGGCGAGCTCGACATCTGGGATGGCGTGCCGCCTGCGAAGTACAAGGAAGCCAAGGGCAAGTACGGCGAGCGGATGTTCGAGAACCCGAGCAACACGTTCACCTACGTCGGTCTGCCGCTTTACAACGACAACTTCAAGGAAGTCAAGGTCCGTCAGGCGCTGTCGCTGGCGATCGACCGTCAGGCCATCATTGACGCGGTGTTCGACGGCCGCTTCAGTGCCGCTCAGGGTGTCATCAGCCCGAACTTCGAGGGTTACCGCCCGGGCGCCTGCGCCAACTGCAAGTACGACGCTGCCAAGGCGAAGGCTCTGCTGGCCGAGGCCGGCGGATGGAAGGGCGGCAAGATCGTCCTGTGGGCCAACGCTGGTGCCGGTCACGACAAGTGGCTCCAGGCTGTTGGTGACGGCTGGAAGCGCGACCTCGGAATCGACTACGAGCTCAAGGTCGACCTGCAGTTCCCGCAGTACCTGGCGACGGGTGACGCGAAGAAGTTCACTGGTCCGTTCCGCCTCGGCTGGGGCCCGGACTACGCCTTCCTCGAGACCTACATCACCCCGCTTTACAGCACCACCGGTTCGTCGAACAGCAGCGGTTACTCCAACCCTGAGCTCGACAAGCTGATCAAGGATGCTGCGGCGGCCAAGTCGATCGCCGACGGCATCAAGTTCTACCAGCAGGCTGAGGACCTCGTGGTGCGGGACATCCCGGTCATCCCGATGTGGTTCGGCCGGACCGCGAACGTCCGTAGCGAGAACGTGAAGGACTACGTGTACAACAAGATCCACGGCACCGTGTACACCGAGATCACGCTCAAGGACCCCAACGCTGTTAAGTAGTTAAAAGCTTGGGTATCCCGAACAGATAGATCTGATCCGCCTAATCGCGGGGCGATGGCGGCCATCCCGACCGGAGGCCGCCATCGCCCCGATGGCTCCGAAAGGAGGACCAGATGGGTCGCTACATCGTGAGACGGTTGTTGCAATTCATCCCTACGGTCCTGGGAACTCTGTTCCTGCTGCACTACCTGACCACAGTGGGCATTCAGCTCACAGGCAACCCGATTCGGGCGCTGTTCGGCGACAAGAGGCCGGCGCCTGAGACGCTGGCCGCGTTGACTTCCAGGCTGCATCTCGACGATCCCTGCCTCAAGCAGAAGGGCAACCCGTGCTTGGGGTTGTTCCGGGAGCGGCTGGTCGACATCGGGCAGTTGGACTTCGGGACGAACTTCCGCTTCAGGCCGGTCTTCGACTGGCGCGGATTCTTCGATCGGGCGCACGCCAGCATCATCACCGACGCGCTGCCGTACACAATCAAGATTACGATCATCGCCTTCACCATCGAGGCCCTGGTTGGCGTCTTCATCGGTATGCGTGCGGGAATGAAGCCCGGCAAGAGCCTCGACTACTCCGTGAAGATCTCGACCGTGATGGTCATCTCTGTCCCGGTGTTCGTGCTCGGTATTCTCATTCAGCAGTTCATCACCCGGGACTTCGGCAACTTCCTGCGCGGGCAGGAATGGATTCCGGAGGTGATCTCAAGAGGCGTTTTCGGCTCCGCATACAAGCAGGAGTTCCCCTTCGCTAGCTTGATAATCCCGGGCATTGTGCTGGGCATGCTTTCGCTGGCGACCACGGCTCGGTTGACTCGCACCAGCGTCCACGAAAACATGCGGGCAGACTACGTGCGCACGGCGAAGGCAAAAGGCTTGACGCACAAGCGAGTGATAGGTGTGCACACCCTTCGCAACTCGCTGATTCCGGTGGCGACCAACCTGGGTCTGTCCATTGGCGGCTACATGACCGGCGCCATCATCACCGAGACCATCTTCAACGTGCCCGGTGTGGGAAACCAGACTGCGCGAGCCATTTTCCAAGGCGAGCCGGCTGTCCTCATTGGAATCACGACCATGCTTGTGCTGGTGTATCTGGTCGCCAACCTGTTGGTAGACCTGCTTTACGCCGTGCTTGACCCTAGGATCCGCTATGAGTGACCCCGTTACCACGGCTACTTCGGACAACCCGGCGGTTATCCCGGTTCAGGCCGGACCTGGGGTCAACCCACAGGGCCCGACCCAGGAGCGTGCGGCCAGCCTTTGGTCAGACGCGCGGCGCGAGCTGATTCGCAACCCCATCTTCCTCGCTTCGGTGAGCTTCATCCTCATCGTGTCGTCGATGGCGATCCTTCCGTCCATGTGGACCAGCAAGAATCCGCGGGACTGCGACATCAAGTTCGCCAAGCTGAGCCCGAGCGCCGAGCATTGGTTCGGCACCAACGTGCTGGGTTGCGACTACTACTCGCACGCCATCTATGGTGCTAGGCCATCGCTGTCGATCGCACTCATCGCGACCACTGGCGTCACCCTGATCGGTGTGGTGCTAGGCATGCTGGCCGGATTCTTCGGCGGCTGGGTAGACACCCTCATCTCTCGCATCATTGACATGATCTACTCGCTGCCCTTCCTGCTGGGTGCGCTGGTCATCCTTGGCGTGCTTCGCCAGAGCGATCTGCTGCACAGCGACCAGTGGTGGCCTCCCGTGCTCGTGGTGGCCATCGTTCTGATCATCCTGGGCTGGGTGGGTGTCGCGCGCATCATGCGCGGAAGCGTGCTGTCGGCCAAGAACCTCGACTACGTCCTCGCGGCGAAGTCACTGGGCGCCTCCAACAGCAGACTCATGTTCCGGCACATCCTGCCCAACGCCATCGCACCGGTGGTCGTGGTCGCGACCATCTCCCTCGGCGGGTACATCGGGGCGGAGGCCACGCTGACCTTCCTCGGCGCCGGTCTGCAACCGCCGGCGGTGTCCTGGGGCACGATGATCGCGGGAAACATCGACTACTTCAACGAGTACAAGTACCTGGTGCTGATCCCGTGTGGCCTGCTGGTTCCCACCGTTCTGTCCTTCATCCTGGCCGGCGACGCCCTGCGCGACGCCCTCGACCCGAAGCTGAGGTGAGCTGAGATGAGCGACGTATCGGTGGACATGAGCCCGAGTCTGGCCGGCGTGAAGATGACCGCTCCGCTTTTGGAAGTGGAGGAGCTGAAGGTCGAGTTCCGCACCAGGGCCGGCATCGCGAAGGCCATCAACGGTGTCTCGTTCGAGGTCAACTCGGGCGAAACCCTTGCCATTCTTGGTGAGTCGGGTTGCGGGAAGTCGGTGACGGCGCAAGCCATCATGGGCATCCTCGACACCCCGCCCGGATACATCACCGGTGGCCAGATCCGGTACCGCGG
Organism: Rhizocola hellebori; assembly: GCF_016862955.1. Lineage (GTDB taxonomy): Bacteria > Actinomycetota > Actinomycetes > Mycobacteriales > Micromonosporaceae > Rhizocola > Rhizocola hellebori. The sequence continues at coordinate 128,790 of NZ_BONY01000012.1, forward strand.
AGTGGATCTGCTGAAGCGCACCGACGAGGAGCGGCGGCTGGTCCGCGCCAACAAGATCGCGATGATCTTCCAGGATGCGTTGTCGGCTCTCAACCCGGTGTTCACGGTGGGCTTCCAGCTCGCCGAGCTTTTCCGCAAGCACCGCGGGATGAGCCGGGCAGACGGCAAGAAGCGCGCTGTCGAGCTGCTGGATCTGGTGAAGATCCCGGCCGCGCGGCAGCGGGTCAGCGACTTCCCGCACCAGTTCTCGGGCGGCATGAGGCAGCGCGTGATGATCGCGATGTCGCTGGCGCTCGACCCGGAGCTGCTGATCGCCGACGAGCCGACCACCGCGCTGGACGTGACGGTGCAGGCCCAGATCATGAGCCTGCTCGCGGAGCTTCAGCGGGAAAGGCAGATGGGCATGATCCTGATTACCCACGACATGGGTGTGGTGGCCGACGTGGCCGACCGCATCAACATCATGTATGCGGGCCGGATCGTGGAGAAGGCGCCGGTGTACGACATCTATGCGAAGCCGTCGCATCCGTACACCAAGGCATTGCTCGAATCCATCCCCCGGGTCGACCTGAAGGGCCAGCAGCTCAACGTGATTCGCGGGTTGCCACCGAACCTGACCCGGATCCCCGCCGGTTGCGCCTTCAACCCGCGCTGCCGTTATGTGCGCGACGCTTGCAAGGTGGATCCGATTCCGCCGTTGTACGAAATCAAGCCGGGCATCAGCAGCGCCTGTCACTTCTGGAAGGAGGTGCGGGGCGATGACTGACGTGGTTCTGGAGACCAGAGATCTGGTCAAGTACTTCCCGCTCACCCGCGGCATTCTGCTCAAGAAAAAAATCGGCGACGTCAAAGCCGTGGATGGCATCAACATCCAGCTGGCGCGCGGGGAAACCCTTGGCGTGGTTGGTGAGTCCGGTTGCGGCAAGTCCACTCTCGCCAAGTTGCTGGTGGGTTTGGAGAAGCCGACCAGTGGTTCGATCGTGGTCCGGGGCAAGGACATCAGCAAGCTGAGCGGTGAGGCGACGCGCAAGGCTCGGCGCAACATCCAGCTGGTGATGCAGGATCCCTACACCTCGCTGAACCCGAGAATGACCGTCGGCGACATCGTGGCCGAGCCGTTCCAGATCCATCCCGACGTGGCCCCCAAAGGCGCGATCCGGGGCCGGGTACAGGAGCTGATCGACCTCGTAGGCCTGAACCCCGATCACATCAACCGGTACCCCCACCAGTTCTCCGGTGGGCAGCGGCAACGGATCGGCATTGCGCGGGCGCTGGCGCTCAAGCCGGAGATCATTCTGTGCGACGAGCCGGTTTCCGCGCTGGACGTGTCCATCCAGGCCCAGGTGATGAACCTGCTGGACGAGCTGCAGCGCGAGCTGGGGCTGTCGTACATCTTCATCGCCCACGACCTGTCGGTGGTGCGCCACATCGCCGACCGGGTGGCCGTGATGTATCTCGGCAAGATCGTCGAGATCGGGTCGGACATCCAGATCTATGAGCAGCCGACTCACCCCTACACACAGGCGCTGCTTTCGGCGGTGCCGGTTCCCGACCCGACTCTGCGCGGGCATCGCGACCAGATCGTGTTGCAGGGCGATGTTCCTTCACCGGCCAACCCGCCATCGGGTTGCCGTTTCCGCACCCGCTGTTGGAAGGCGCAGGAGATCTGCGCCACCCAGGAGCCGTTGCTTGAGATCAGGCAGAAGTCGGCGCATCCCAGCGCATGCCATTTCGCTGAGGTACGCGACGTCATTCACGCCACTCAATAAAGACGCCCGTGTGGCGGGTGGCCGGTCGGGTGAGCCTCCGGCTGTGCTACCCGCCACCCGGGTCCCTGATAGCGTGATCCGTTAATGAATAGGGTGCAGTTCGGCGTTCTGGGCCCGCTCTCGGTGTATCGCGGCGGAGTGCTCCACGATTCTCTTGCGCCCAAGCTCCAGCGCCTGCTGGCTCTGCTGCTGTGCGATCCCGGCGCGCCGGTTCACCCCGAGGCGATCGCCGAAGCGCTCTGGGAGGGCAATCCACCGCCGTCGGCCCGAAAAACGGTTCAGATCTATGCGCATCGGCTGCGCAGGATCGTTGGCGCACAACGCCTTCGGCGCGGTCCCGGCGGTTATGTGCTGGAGGTCGGGCCGGAGGAGCTCGACGCGCTGCTCTTCGTTCAGCTGGCCGAGCAGGCGAAAGCGGCCCAGCTGGCCGGCGATCTGGCGACGGCGGAAGCGCTTTTCGGCGAGGCACTCGTGCTGTGGCGTGGTGAGCAAGCCTTCGCCGATGTGTGTGATCTGCCGGCGGTGAGCGCGGAGCGCTCACGCCTGGAGGAGCTGCGTCTCAACGCGATCGAAGGCCGGGAAGCGATCGGCCTCGAGCTGGGCCACCATCGGGAACGCACGGCGGAGCTGGCCGCGATCGTCGGCCGTTACCCCTATCGAGAAGGCTTGCGCGCGCAGCTGATGCTCGCGCTTTACCGCTCGGGCAGGCAGGCCGAAGCGCTTGAGGTCTACCGCCAGGGGCGGCAGCTGCTCGCCGACGAGCTCGGCATCGACCCCGACCCGCAGCTGCAGCGGCTACATCAGCAGATGCTGCGCAACGATCCCCTGCTGGATGCCCCGAGCGCACAGCCCACGGGAGGCGGGCGCCGCTTTCTTCCACACGGCCCGGCGGATTTTGTGGGCCGGCAAGACTATCTGCGATGGCTGGATGCGAAGTCCGCCAACGCGACGCCTGTCCTCGTGACGGCGATCGCCGGCATCGGTGGCGTTGGCAAGACGGCGCTGGCCTTGCATTGGGCCCACCGGGAACACGGCCGGTTCCCCGACGGCCAGCTCTATGTCAACCTTCGTGGCTATGATCCGGGGCCGCCCATGCGTGTCATGGATGCGCTCGGCCATCTGCTGCGGTGCTTGGGCCTGTCGCCCCAAGACCTTCCGGTCACGCTGGACGACACGGTCGCGCGCTATCGCGCTGTCCTGGCGGACAAACGCGTGCTTGTCGTGTTGGACAATGCCAATACCGCCGAACAGGTGCGGCCCTTGCTGCCCTCGTCGCCGGGAAGCCTGGCGCTCATCACCAGCCGGGACAAGCTGTCGGGCTTGATCGCCCGCGAGGGCGCGGTAAGGCTGACGCTTGACCTCATGTCACCCGAGGAATCCCGAGAGCTGTTGCGCCGCATCGTGGGTGACGCGCGCATCGACGAGGACGCGGCGGCGGCCGATCGGCTGCTGGTGCTTTGCGGAGGTCTGCCGCTGGCGCTGCGCATCGCCGCCGCACAGCTCACCGACCGTCCCGACCTTCGGCTCGCCGACTATGTGGCCAAGCTGACCCGCGAGGGGCCGGTGACCGGGCTTGCTCTGGAGGGCGATGAAACCTATGCGGTAAGGGCGATTCTCGACGGGTCCTACGAAGCGCTGCCAATCGAAGCGCAGCGCGTCTTCCGCTTGTTCGCGGCCGCGCCCGGCTCCGACCTGAGCGCCGAATCGATTGCCGCGCTTACGCAGCGGGCCGTGTCCGAGGTACTGACCACATTGGACATTCTTACCGGTGCGCATCTGGTCTATGCCGAGGCGGGCCGGTACTCGCTGCACGATCTCGTTCGCGAATACGTGGAGCTGCGCGCTCGCCAGGACCCGCAGGAGGTCGATGCCGCTTGGCGAAGTCTTGCTGGGTACCAGATGAGAGCCAGCAAATTGGCGTTGTCCTTCATGGTCGGGGGCAAGCCGTATGAGCCCGAGCCCGGTCTTACGCCCCAGATTACGAGCGCCGGAAGTGCGGTTGCCTGGCTGGAGGCAGAGCAGGGCAACCTTTCGGCGTCGGTGGTGGCCGCCACGGCAGCCGGGGACAGGGAGCTGATGCGGGAAGTCGCCCAGCCGTTGTGGCGATACTTCTTCTTCGCGGGCCGCGTCGGCGACTGGGCGGCGACGTTCGAGAGCGCCCTTGAAGCGGCGCAACACCTCGGGGAGCGTCACCCGATCCGGGTGGACATCCTGAGCCTCCTCGGCAGCGCCTACGCGGTCGGGGGCCGGCACGACCTGGCGGTCGCCGTGCTGACCGACTGTGTGGAAGCCCGCCAGGCCTTGGGCGATCGGGACGGTGAGACCAAAGCGCGCATCAACCTGGCTATCTCCTATGAACGGCAAGGGCTTTATCCCGAAGCGATGGTGCAGATGGAGAGCGCGCTGGCCAGTTGCCAGCACAGCGAGGACCGCACGCTGGAGATGCTTCTGCTCGGGGGAAACATGCCGGTGGCGCTGAACAAGATGGGCGAGCACGCCCGGGCCCGGGATTGCCTCCTGAAGGGCGTCGCCCTCGCCGACCAGGTCGGGTCGGAGTTTGAGATCCTGCGCGCGAAACAGAATCTGGGGGACACCTACGTGCTGCTGGGTCAGCCGGAAGTGGCGCTGCCCCTGCTGCAAGAGTCGATGGAACTCGCCCAAAAGATCGGTAACGCTCGCACCGTCGCCATCGCGATGGCGACGATAGCTGATGCGCTGCGCGGGCTGGGAGACTTCAAGGCGGCGGTCGAGATGGCCGAGCGGGCCTACGACAGCATCCGGGTGATGGGGCATCAGACCACCGAGTGCGAGCTGCTGAATGCCCTGGCCTGCAATCAGCTGGCGGCTGGACAGATCGAGGAAGCGAGGCGTTCCTACGAAACAGCCCAGGAGCTGGCCGTCGCGACCGGCTCAGCGCACGAACGGGCTCGCGCGTTGGTGGGGCTGGCCAGGCTGACCGGTGCCAGCGACCCTGAAACCGCCAAGGAGCACCTCACCGAGGCGCTGCCGCTGCTGGCCGCCTCCCCCAAGGAAGCGGAGGAGGCGCGGCGGTTGCTGGCCGCGCTGACCGATCATCGCTCAGCCAGCTGACCCGGTTTCCTTGCGCTACAGCGGCCCACGGCCCGCGCGCAGGATCAGCAGGGCCAGCTGGGTCCCGTCCGGGCCGAGCTGAGCACGGAAACGATCCATGATTTCGCGCTCGCGGCTGAGAACCAGCCGAGTGCCGCCGGAGGCGACCCGGGTCTTGCCAACCTGCTGGGAAATCGCCGCGCGCTCCTGCCAGAGCTGGATCAGTAAGGCGTCTATCTCGTCTATGCGCTCACGCATTCCGCTGATCGCTGTTGACGCCTCTGGTGCCTCGGTGCCGGTGTCGCTGCTCTTCTCGGCTGCCATTGTGCTCATCGCTTTCTTCTCCTTGGCCAATTGTGGCTCCTGCGTGCCCGGGAGAAGGCGAAAGCCCCGGGCTCTTTGGGAGCCCGGGGCTTTCTAGGTCTATGTGCTCAGGCGCGACCTATGGCTGCCGGACTTCCGGGGCCATAAAAATAAAAGCGCACGCGCTGGGTCACGGGAGCAAGTATGCCCCACGGGACAGGCACAATCAACCAGCCTTCGTAATCCGGTTTGCCGGGCCTGGCGCTACAGGCGCGCCAGCGCCGAGGTGGGCCACCAGCGCGTCGACATCGAAGCCCGGTGCGGTGACGCGATCCGTGCCCGCGGTCAGTGTGGTGAAGCCGTCACCGCCGTTGGCCAGGAAGTCGTTCGTGGTTACCCGGTAGCTCGCGGCCGGATCGATCGCCACCCCGCTGATCTGGATCGAGGTGATGCGGTCGCCCAATGCCCTGGTCGTGTCGTAGGTGTAGCGCAGCTGGTCGGAAATCTGCAGGATGCGCGTCACCGTTTGACCCGCCTGGCCCGCGAACTGCTGCTCAAGAACCGCCTTGAGCTGTGCTCCGGTGAAGGTCTGGGTGACCACCAGGTTGTTGAACGGCTGAACGGTGAAGCACTCGCCATAGGTGACATCTCCGGCAGGCTCGCCGCCAGGGGAGGCGCCGTAGCTGAGCGCGGCCCGGATCCCGCCCGGGTTCATCAGCGCCAGCTGAGCGCCGGCTCCGGTGGTGTAGGCGAACTGGGCATCGGCGATGACATCGCCCAGCGGGCTCTCGCCCGCCGCGTTGTTGTCCCGCGGGATGTCGGCAGTGATCTTGCCGACTACGCGGTTGGCGATCGGCGCGACCGCGGTGCGGTACTTGTCCGCGATGACCTTGGCGGCCGGGTCGATCAGCGCCGGGTTGCGCAGGAAGTTGCCGGCCGCGTCCCGGGCCCAGGTGCCGTCGGGGTTGCGGATGCCGTTTTCCACGATCACGTTGTGCGCCTCGACCGCGGAGAACCGGCCGTTGCGCTTGTCCAGCGTGAACGAGATGTCGGTGACCAGCGTGCCGTTGCTGCCCGCGCTGGTGACCGCCACCGGCACGCCGGCCGCGTTGGGCAGCGAGCACGAGTAGAAGCGGTGCGTGTGACCGGAGACGACCACGCCGAACTCGGGGCGCAGCCCGGCCACGATGTCCTTGATCGCCCCGGTGAAGCCCGAGCAGCTCGACGGCTGGCCGGCGCTGTCCTGCAGCCCACCCTCGTGGATGAGCAGCACCTGTGCCTTGATGCCGAACAGGCTCAGCAGCTTCGACCACTTGTTGGCGGTCTCGATCTCGTCAAGGAACTCGATGTTGCTGATCCCGGGCGCTCCCGGGTTGATGATGCTGCGGGTGCCCTCGAGGGTCATGCCGATGAAACCGACCGGAACCCCTTGGATCAACCGCACCGACACCGGCAGCAGGACGGGAAGCTGCGTCCTTTTATCGACGACATTTGCCGACAGGTACGTGTAATCCGCCCCCGCGAATCCGTCGCCGTCAGCGCATCCGTCGACCGGGTGGCAGCCCCCGAACTGCAGCCGCCGCAACTCCGGCAGGCCTTCGTCGAACTCGTGGTTGCCCACCGAGGTGATTTCGAGGCCCAGCGAGCTGAGCAACTCGACCGACGGCTCATCGTGGAAAGCCGCGCTGACCAGCGGGGTAGCGCCGACCATGTCCCCGGCGCCCACGGTGAGCACTTTCTGGCCGGCCGCTTCGCCTTCAGCGCGAAGCCTTTTCACCCAGGTGGACAGGAACTCGACACCGCCGGCCGGGGTGGTGCCGACCAGGCCGCCACTTCCGGTGGGTGGATCGATCGCCCCGTGGAAGTCGTTGAAGGACAGCAGGTTTCCCTGTGCTTGGTGAGCTTGGGGAACATCGGTCAACTGGAAGGAGACCGGGCTCAGAGGGTTCCATGAATCCGCTGGTGCTGCCTGGTTTGAGCGGGCCAACGGGATGGCCGCTATGACAGCTATCGCGAGCGCCGGCACCGCCAACGGGCGAAGCCGCCGCGCTAAAGGATAGAGGGACATGGACCCCATCCTGTCAACAGACGTACCCCGATTCCACTGAGGGCTGGTGACGGTTGGGTGTCGTACCGGCGGCATAGACTGGCTCACCGATGAAATCTCTCCTGGACGGCCTCAACGAGCCGCAGCGAGCAGCGGTGACCCACGTCGGCGCCCCGCTGCTCATTGTCGCGGGCGCGGGTTCCGGCAAGACCCGTGTGCTGACCCAACGCATCGCCTATCTGCTCGCCGAGCGCAAGGTGCATCCGGGGGAGATTCTCGCGATCACCTTCACCAACAAGGCCGCCGGCGAGCTCAAGGAACGGGTCGCCCATCAGGTCGGCGGCCGGGCCAAGCTGATGTGGGTGTCCACATTCCACTCCGCCTGCCTGCGCATCCTTCGCGCAGAGCATGAGCATGCGGGCCTCAAGTCGAGCTTTTCCATTTACGACGCCGATGACTCGCGGCGCCTGATGCAGCTTGTGTCGCGGGAGCTTGACCTCGACCCCAAGCGCTATACGCCGCGGGGCCTGGCCGCCCAGGTCTCCAATCTGAAAAACGAGCTGGTTGACCCCGATGACTTCCAGGCCAAGGGCCCGACCCAGCGTGTTCTCGCCGAGGCCTACACGCTTTACCAGCAGCGCTTGCAGCAGGCGCACGCACTCGACTTCGATGACCTCATCATGCGCACGGTCCAGCTGTTGCAGGGCAAGCCGGAGGTGGCGGAGAAATACCGGCGGCGCTTCAAGCACGTGCTCGTCGACGAATACCAGGACACCAACCACGCCCAATACGTGATGGTCAAGGAGCTGGTCGGCCAGACCGGCGAGCTGTGCGTGGTGGGTGACGCCGATCAGTCGATCTATGCGTTCCGGGGTGCGACGATCCGCAACATCCTGGAGTTCGAGCGCGACTATCCGCAGGCGACCACGATTCTGCTCGAGCAGAATTACCGCTCGACCCAGACGATCCTGTCCGCCGCCAACGCGGTGATCGATCGCAACACCGATCGCAAGCCCAAGCGGCTCTGGAGCGACCAGGGCACCGGCGACAACGTGGTCGGCTATGTGGCCGACAACGAGCACGCCGAGGCCGATTGGGTGGCCCGCGAGATCGATCGTCTGAGCGACGCGGGTCAGGCCCGCGCGGGTGACGTCGCGGTCTTCTATCGCACCAATGCCCAGTCCCGGGTGTTCGAGGATCGGTTCATTCGCTACGGGCTGCCCTACAAAGTCGTTGGCGGCGTTCGGTTCTACGAGCGCAAAGAGGTGCGGGACGCGCTGGCCTATCTGCGGGCGATCTCCAATGACGACGACACCGTCAGCATGCGCCGCATCTTCAACACCCCCAAGCGCGGGCTCGGCGACCGATCAGAGTCGATCATGGAGGCTTTCGCCGCGCGGGAGCGGATCTCCTTCGGCGCCGCGCTACGCCGGGCGGGCGAGGCCCCGGGCCTGGCCGCCCGTGCCGTGCACACCATCGCCGATTTCGTGGCCATGCTCGACGAGGCTCGTGAGCGCGCGGCGCAGTCCCCGCCCGAAGAGGTGCTGGAGCTGATCCTGACCCGCTCCGGGCTGCTCTCCGAGCTGGAGGAGAGCCTCGATCCGCAGGACGAGGGCCGGGTGGAGAACTTGCAGGAGCTGGTGAGCGTGGCCCGCGAGTACGCCGAACGCGTCGCGCTCGCCGAGGAGGAGCCGAGCCTGGCGGGTTTCCTGGAGCAGGTGGCTCTGGTGGCCGACGCCGACGATCTGCCCACCGACGACCCCGATCACCAGGGCGTGGTCACCCTGATGACCCTGCACACCGCCAAGGGCCTGGAGTTCCCGGTGGTCTTCCTGACCGGGCTCGAAGACGGCGTCTTCCCCCATCTGCGATCGCTCGGCGACGTCAAGGAGCTGGAGGAGGAGCGCCGGCTCGCCTATGTCGGCATCACCCGGGCGCGGCAGCGGCTCTACATCTCGCGTTCGGTCACCCGGTCGGCGTGGGGGCAGCCGCAATACAACCCGGCATCGCGCTTCCTGGAGGAGTTGCCCCCTGAGCTCATCGACTGGGAGCGCACAGCCGACGCCTACACCTCGTGGAGCGGTGGGGGCATTGGCGGGCGTGAGCGTGGCGCTGAGCGGGCCGCGAGTGGGTTTGTGGGCGGCACCAGCCGCGCCGCCGCGCTCGCCAGCAAGATCGGCATTGATCCCAGTCGACTTGCCACCGCCAGCGACCTGGCCGCAGTCCCCACGGTGGAGGTGGGAGACCGGGTCAATCACCAGCGCTACGGCCTGGGCCGGGTGCTCGCCGTACAGGGGGTGGGGGCTCGCGCTCAGGCCCAGGTCGACTTCGGCGACCAGACGCTCTGGCTTGTGCTCCGCCATGCGCCCATAGAAAAGATCTAGAGGTGCAAAATCCGCGTTGGCGGATTTGCCGCGCGTTGCTTCGCACGCGCCAGAATTGCTGACTGTGGCCCGGATCAGGTGATCCGGGCCACAGCCATTTGGGGGGATGGGTTGAGCACTGGGATGGGTGGAGCGGGGTTCTAGCAGGCGACGTCGATGCCGTGGTCACGCAGCCACGGGGCGGGGTCGATCTGGTTCCACATGCCCGCGTGCACCTCGAAGTGCAGGTGCGGGCCGGTCGAGTCGCCGGTCGAGCCTTCGTAGCCCAGCAGGGTGCCGGGGCCGACCTCGTCGCCTTCGCTCACCGCGGTCTTGTTCATGTGGGCGTAGTGGGTGAGGATCCCGTCGCCGTGATCGACCACGACCGAGATTCCATAGCCGCTGTAGACCCAGCCCGCGGCGACAACGGTGCCCTTGCCGACCGAGACGATGGGCTCGTTCTCGTCGGTGAAGAAGTCGATGCCGGCGTGCATGGTGCCCCAGCGGGGGCCGTAGCAGGAGCTGATCTCGCCGCGCGGCATCGGGTTGACCCAGTCGGGCGCCTTCGCGGGGGCGGGAACCTGCTCGATCGGAGCGACCGCTTCGACCGTGGGGGTGGGGGCGGTCTGCGGCGCTTCCGATCCGGTGACGGGGGTGTCCCGGGTTGAGCGGTCGTTCTGCCCGGCGGCCTGCTCGCGCTGCTTGTCAGCGTTGGCGGTTACCGAAGTCAAGTTGGGGGTAGGGGAGTTGTCGAGGGATGCGGCCGCGAGGCCGATACTGGCGACTCCAGCGAGCGTGGCCAGAGCAACCACTTGCCGGGAACGCCCGGCGAGGCCCTTGCGAACTCGGTCGTTCACGGCGTTGGCACCGATCCGGCCGTTCTTCAAAAGTTTGTCAATCTTGGCATTCAGCACGAGGTAAACCTCCGTTGTCTCCGTTGACACGGGCGAAGGCCATAGTGCCTGCTCAAGCCAGGGGTGGCCAACCGTTGGAGGAGGGGGATGCGCGCAAAACGGTCAATTCGGCCAACCCTTATGTCCTACTTTCGTAGTGGCATCTCCGGGGTGTCCCCTAGGGCTAAACGTGATCTGAGTCACCTAGCACGCTTAAGTTGAGGCGGGAAACACGAAAAAAACGCCCACTTCACCTGGAAGCGGGCGTTTCTCGAGAAAAGAATCAGCCGGTGCCGTAGACGCTCTCGGTTTCGAGGAAGAAGTCGACGCCGCGTTCCTTGAAGAAGTTGATCGGGTTCACCGGCTCATCGTTGACCCGGATCTCCAGGTGGCAGTGCACACCAAAGGAGTGCCCGGTGTCGCCCGCGAGGGCGATCACATCTCCGGCCTTGACCACGTCGCCGACCTTCACCAGCAGCTTGCTGTTGTGGCCGTAGACCGTCACCAGGCCATCGCCGTGGTCGATGCGCACCGCATTGCCGTAACCGCCGTCAAAGGTGGACAGGATCACCTTGCCGTCGCGGACAGCGTTGATGGGCGTGCCGAGACGGATGCCGCCGAGGTCGATGCCCGCGTGCAGCTTGCCCCAGCGCTGGCCGTAGAGCGAGGTCACCCGGTAACCACGAACGGGAAGCACCCAGACGTCGGTGGGAGCCTGGTTGATGGAGCTGTTGAGCCCCTTGTCACCACGGCTCGGCGTGTTAGCCGCCTGCGCACGCAGGGTGTCGGCGGTGGCGATGTTTCCAGCGTCGGACGTCAGGGCATCGATCTTCGCGTCGTGCAGGCTTGCGCCCGCTCCAAACGCGACGATGCCAGCTCCTACAACGGCTGTGGTGATGACAGCTGCATAGCGGCTGCGAGGCGGGGTAGGCGCCCTCCGACGACCGCGATAGCGGTCGCTCTCTCTCAGCAACTCTGGCCTGTATTGCACGCACACCCTCCGTAATGGTCGACATCGTTCGATGTCGAAGCAAGGAGCAATGAAGCACTGCGAGACAACCTAACGAACCCCTAGGGGTCGGCACAAGTTCCGCGCCGTCACCAGCTTGTTATTTAGTGCGACTGTGCGGTCCGAATTGAACCGATGAATCATGGTTGAAAGACATTTGTGTAAAACACTTTCTGTAACTGGGCGCGATCACTATGTAATAGGTCTCTCCGATCCCTGCCTCGCAGCTCGAGTCCAGTGGGTTACCGTTCGTTCAGGAGACTGAGAGGTGGCACTTATATGAGCAGCCGTATTCGCGTGGTTGTCGCTAAGCCCGGTCTGGACGGCCACGACCGCGGCGCGAAGGTGGTGGCTCGGGCGCTGCGCGATGCCGGCATGGAGGTCATCTACACCGGCCTGCACCAGACGCCGGAGCAGATCGTCGAGACCGCCATCCAGGAAGACGCCCACGCGGTCGGGTTGTCTGTGCTCTCCGGGGCGCACATGACCCTTTTCCCGAAGGTGGTCGAGATGCTGCGCGAGCGCGGAGCGGGTGACATTGTCGTCTTCGGCGGCGGCATCATTCCCGACGCGGACATCCCGGAGCTTGAGCGGCTCGGCGTGGCAAAGGTCTTCACACCCGGCGCGACTACGCAGTCGATCGTGGAGTGGGTAAGAGGCCACGTCAGCCAGCCCGCATAACGCAAAAAGGGAGGAGCCGGACTCACCCCTCACAAGTCCGGCTCCTCTATGCACGACGCCCCGCCGCCACCCCTCGACCGACAGGGCATCGGCCGTTTATGTCGTTCCGCCTCAGCTTTTCGGCTTGCAGCATCCTGACATCACACTCAACGACACCAGCTGGCCGGGGTTACGCGGTTTCTTGGAAACTTTTCGAGGGCGTCTGTGGCTTCCTGCACAACGCGCGCCCCGAGCGCAATCCCGCTCCAGACGGGACCGATAGGCTGCGGCCATAGGTGCCCGCCCATCCATCATCGGATGCGGGAGTGAGCGAAGAGGTACTAGTGGACCTGTACGAATACCAGGGGCGGGATGTCTTCGAGAAGCACGGCCTGCCCGTGCTCGCCGGAGGCGTCGCACAGACCCCGCAGGAGGCACGAGCCATCGCTGAGCGGCTGGGCCGCGTCGTGGTCAAGGCTCAGGTGAAGGTCGGTGGCCGCGGCAAGGCCGGCGGCGTGAAGCTCGCGGACAACTCCGATGAGGCCTTCGAGCGCGCGAACGACATCCTCGGGATGGACATCAAGGGGCATACCGTGCACCGGGTGATGCTCGCCGAGACGGCCAGCATCGCCGAGGAGTACTACTTCTCGTACCTGTTGGACAGGGCCAACCGCACCTTCCTGTGCATCGCGAGCGTCGCCGGCGGCATGGACATCGAGCAGGTGGCCGTGGAGAGCCCGGACAAGGTCGCCAAGATCGCTATCGACGCCGTGCAGGGCGTGGACGAGGCGAAGGCGCGCGAGATCGTGACCGCGGCCCAGTTCCCGGCCGAGGTCGCGGACCAGGTCGTCGACATCGCGGTGAAGCTCTGGCAGACCTTCGTCGCCGAGGACGCCACCCTGGTAGAGGTCAACCCGCTCGCCAAGACCGACGCCGGCCGGGTGCTGTGCCTGGACGCCAAGGTGACCCTCGACGAGAACGCCGGCTTCCGCCACGCCGATCACGAGGCCATGGAAGACAAGTCGGCCGTGGACCCGCTGGAGCAGGCGGCGAAGGCGAAAGACCTCAACTACGTCAAGCTCGACGGCGAGGTCGGCATCATCGGCAACGGCGCGGGCCTGGTCATGTCCACGCTTGATGTGGTCGCCTACGCGGGCGAGGCCTTCGGTGGGGTCAAGCCCGCCAACTTCCTCGACATCGGCGGCGGCGCGAGCGCTGAGGTGATGGCCAACGGCCTGGAGATCGTGCTTTCCGACCCGGCCGTGAAGAGCGTCTTCGTCAACGTCTTCGGCGGCATCACCGCCTGCGACGCGGTCGCCAACGGCATCATCAACGCCTTCGCCCTGCTGGAGAGCAAGGGCGAGACCGTGAACAAGCCGCTGGTGGTGCGGCTGGACGGCAACAACGCCGAGGCCGGCCGGGCGATCCTGGACGGCGCCAACAACCCGCTGGTGGAGCGGGTAGACACGATGGACGGTGCCGCGAAGCGCGCTGCCGAGCTCGCGGCAGGGAAGTGATCACGAAATGGCTATCTGGCTCACCAAGGACTCCAAGGTCATCGTTCAGGGCATGACCGGCTCGGAGGGTTCCAAGCACACCCGGCGCATGCTGGCCGCGGGAACCCACATCGTGGGCGGGGTCAACCCGCGCAAGGCCGGCACCGAAGTCGAATTCGACGGCACCAGCGTTCCGGTCTTCGGGTCGGTCGCCGACGCGATGGCCAAGACCGGCGCTGACGTGACGGTCATCTTCGTGCCCCCCGCGTTCACCAAGGACGCGGTCCTGGAGGCCATCGACGCGGGCATCGGGCTCGCCGTGGTCATCACCGAGGGCGTGCCGGTGCACGACACCGCGGTCTTCTGGGCCCACGCCGTGGCCACCGGCAACAAGACCCGCATCGTCGGCCCGAACTGCCCCGGCATTGCCTCGCCAGGCGCGAGCAACGCCGGCATCATCCCGGCCGACATCGCCGGGTCGGGCCGCATCGGCCTGGTCTCGAAGTCGGGAACGCTTACCTACCAGATGATGTACGAGCTTCGCGACATCGGGTTCTCGACCGCGGTCGGCATCGGTGGTGACCCGATCATCGGCACCACCCACATCGACGCGCTCGCCGCCTTCCAGGAGGACCCGGAGACGGAGGCGATCGTGATGATCGGCGAAATCGGCGGGGACGCCGAGGAGCGCGCCGCCGAGTACATCAAGGCGCACGTGACCAAGCCGGTCGTCGGCTACATCGCCGGTTTCACCGCGCCGCCCGGCAAGACCATGGGCCACGCCGGTGCGATCATCTCGGGCTCGTCCGGTACCGCAGAGGCAAAGAAGGTCGCCCTCGAAGCTGCCGGAGTGAAGGTCGGCAAGACCCCTTCCGAGACCGCGCGGCTCATGCGCGAGATCATGGGCTGACCGTCGCCTGTAAAGGAAGGGACTCCACCACGGTGTGGGTCCCTTCCTTTGTCTGTGTCAGCGGTTTAGCCAGGCGCCGGTGCCGCCGAGACAGGCGAAGATGATTCCGCTGACCACGCTCAGCGCCAGAATTCCTATGCCGAGCCAGAGGGCCACCTTGCCCAGGGTCTCGTCCTTGCCGAACTTTCGTGACTCCTGCATGGACAGGTAGCCGAACAGAATGCCCAGCAACGGACAGCAGAAGATCGCCGTGATGATGCCGATCCAGCCGAATACCTGGGCGTTGTCCCGGGTCGGGACAGCGCCAGGCTGAACTGGGCCCACCGGCTCCGGCGGCTGCATGGGTGGTGGCAATGACTCAGACATGGGTCATCTACCTGTTCACGTTCCAGATGAAGCCGCCGATGATGTTCAGCACTCCAATGACGATGGCGATCCATCCCAGAACCGGGGACTTGCCCCACTTCTTGGCCTGCATGATCGACAGAATGCCGAAGATCAGGCCGAGGATGCCGCAGCACAGGCCACCGATAATGCCGATCCAGCCGAATAGGCCGGTGTTGTCCTTGCCCACCGGCTGGACTGGCTGAGCCATCGGCGGCGGAGGCGGTGTATAGGTCATGAACGCAGACTAACGGCGCAAAAAGGGCGGCGCGGCAACTTCGTAGTTATCCAGGGCTCTTTGTGGTTGAGTGATTTACGATGACCACCCCGCACGACCTAATTGGCCCCCAGCCTCGTCCGAGCGACGAAGAGCTCGCGGCGATGCCCACCGTTCGCATTCCGTGGCAACGGCCCTTGCCGCGCAAGGCCCCGCGTCCCGGCGCGCCACTGGTCGTCGCCGCGCTCATCAACACCGGTTGGGCCACGCTCATTTCTGTGTCGGCGATGATTTTGTTGGTACTGACGGCGAGGTTCACGCTCGGCCAGAAGCCCAACGGGGCGGAGGTGACCGTCGCGCTCGCCGGATGGCTGCTGGCGCACGGAGCCCCGCTCACGGCGCCGATCGGCAAGCTCGCGGTGGCGCCCCTTGCCGTGACACTGCTTGCGGCGTGGCGCCTGAGCCGCGCCGGGGTGCACACCGCGCGGGGCATCGGAGCGCGCGGCAGCGGATCGGTCCTCACCGCCGCCTACGTGGCGGGTGCGATCGGGATCGTCTACGGCGTCATCGGATTCGCCGTCGGGCTCGTCGTCGACCGGCCCGGTCTGGCCGTGACACCGTGGCGGGCCGGTTTGCATCTGCTCGTGGTGGGCGCGGCCGCTGCGTTCATCGGCTCGCTGCGCATCACCGGCGCGGTGCGCACGATCGCGCGGGCCACCCCACAGCTGTTTCGCGATGCCATCCGGACAGGAGTTGTTGGCGCGCTGATGGTTCTGGGCGCGGGCGCCGGGCTGTGCGGGCTCGCGGTGGCGCTCAACGGAAGCGACGCCTTGGAACTGTTCCGCGCGTTCCCCTCCGGTGTCGCCGGACAGGCCGGAGTCACCATGGTCTGCCTCGCCTTCGCGCCCAACTTCGCCGTTTGGGCGAGCGCGTACCTGCTCGGGCCGGGCTTCGTCATCGGCTCAGGGACAGTGGTGCGCGCAGGCGGAGTGGTGATTGGAGAAATGCCACCGCTTCCCGTGCTCGCGGGGATTCCCCATGCGCCGCTGGACAATGTGCTCTCGTCCATGCTCGCGGTGCCGTTGCTGCTCGGATCGGTGGCCGGTTTTCTCCTGGTACGCAGGCGGTTGCGGCCGCGCCGGACGCGGGCCGGGGACACCGTGCTGCCCACTCCCAACTGGTGGCGGATGCTTGGCTCGGCCGCGGTCGCCGGTCCGGTGGCCGGTCTGGTGATCGGGGCGATGACGCTCGCGGGCAGTGGCAGGCTCGACGGCGGCAAACCCTTCCCGGTGGGCGCGGTCGCCTGGCAGACCGCGCTGTCGGCCGCTGTCGCGATCGGACTCGGTGCCGTGCTTGCGGTCGCGGCGGCGTGTGGCCGGCGCTGGATCAGCGATCGTCCACATTGAAAAGAGAAGCCACACCCATGGGTGGGTGTGGCTTTCTTGAGTGGGGCTGATCAGCTCCCGAAGTAGCCGTTGCCGGTAACGGTGAGGATGAGGTTCACCACGATGACAAGTCCCGCGAGGGCAAAGGCGACGTAGGCCAGGGTCGGCTGCTTGCCGCTCTTCTTGGCTTCCATCATGGAAAGCACGCCGAAGACGATGCCGAGCAGGGGGCAGCAGAAGAAGACGATGCCAAGCACGCCCCAGAGGGTGGTCTTGTCGTTCGGAACCGCAGCCGGTTGAGTCATGAATGTTCTCCTTTTGAGGGATGTGCCCGCGGCGCCGCCTCGGCGCGCGCTCAGGCGTACATGTTGTCGACCCTGGTGCAGATGGTCAAGTCCCGACCCCCGATCGATCGACGACACGCGGAGTGTAGTGGTGAACCCGGACATACGCATGTGGAGGGAAGTCCGGCGGGACCTCCCTCCACATTGGTGGCGGCTGTTACTGGTCTACGTACTCGTTGTATTGATCCGTGATGCGGCTGTCCCAGTCTGTGGTTAGGCCGCAGATCGCGCCGATGATGGCGAGAACGCCGAGAACAATGCCCACCCACGCCAGCCACTTGTGGCTCGCCTGGCCCTTGTTGACCCGCATCAGGTGCATGACGCCGAGGATGATGGCTGGAATGCCGCCGATGAAGGGCGCGCCGTTGAGCCATGGGCAACAGCAACATCCGGTGCCGATGATGCCGAAGGCCAGCGATAGGTAACCAAGCAGGTTCATCCGGTTGTTGTTGCCGCGGCCGTAGACGGCGCCGGTCGGCGGGACCGGCGGCGGGGGCGCGCCGACGGGCGGCACCGGCGGAATTGGCACAGCCGGCGGCTGGGTGCCCGGGTCCGGGACTTGTGGCGGCGACATCCCGGGGATGGTGTCGCCGTCGGGTGGCACCGGCGGCCTTGGCATCTCGGTGACCGGCCCGGGCGGCGGCACGGGCGGCACCGGCACCGGCGGCGGCGGGACGGGTGGCGGCATGGGCGGTTCGGGGGGCATTGGTGGCGCGGGCGGCATGGGCGCGGGTGGCTCGGGCGGTGTTGGCGCAGGTGGGAAAGGTGGCTCCGGCGGCACCGCACCAGGCGGCGGGGTCGGCTCAGGGGCGGGGTAACCCTCGCCGTTGCCAGGTTCCGGTGGTCCGGTCGGCCCGGTGGCCATGGCCGGCGGCGGGAAGGGGGTGACCGGGTCGGGCGGCGGGGTTGGGTAGCCCTCGTCGTTGCCGGGTTCCGGTGGTCCGGTCGGCCCGGTGGCCATCGGCGGTGGCGGGAGGGGGGTGACCGCGCTGGGCGGCGGAACGCTGGGAATGGTGGGGGCGGGCGGAACCGGTGGCGCCGGGGGAACCGGCGGTGGGGGAGGCGGGACCGGGGGCGGTGGAGGCGGTGGGATGGTCGCGTCAGGGAACCCCGTCGGGGTGGGTGGCTCAGGAATCTCCGGCACGTCGTCCGGGGTATTTGGCGGTTGCGTCATGGTCCCAATATCCACTTATATGGTCCCTTTGTCCCGTAAAACACCCGAATACCTGTCGTACCCCAGCTCAGAAGCTGAATGCACGCCGGATAGGGTGCTCTCGTGACCGCCCGCCTCGTCGTCCTGGTCTCCGGCTCGGGCTCGAATCTCCAAGCGCTTCTGGACGCGTCCCGCGATCCCTCGTACGGTGCGAAGGTGGTGGCTGTCGGAGCGGACCGCTTCGAGATCGCCGGCTTGGCCCGCGCCGAGGCGGCCGAGGTGCCGACCTTTGTCTGCCGGGTGGCAGACTTCGCCACCCGCGATCTCTGGGACAAGGCGCTCACCGAGGCGGCCGTCCAGCACCAGCCGGACCTCGTCATCTCGGCGGGCTTCCTCAAGCTGGTCGGGCCCGAGTTCCTGCGCGCCTTCGGCGGTCGCTATCTCAACACCCACAACGCTTTGCTGCCCTCGTTTCCGGGCATCCACGGCCCGCGTGATGCCCTCGCCTACGGTGTGAAGGTGAGCGGGGCGACCCTGTTCATCGTCGATGAGGGGGTCGACACCGGAGCGATCATCGCGCAGGTCGCTGTCCCGGTTCTCGACGAGGACACCGAGGAGACGCTAACCGAGCGCATCAAGGTGGTGGAGCGGGAGCAGCTCGTCGAATACGTTGGCCGGATGGCCCGTGATGGATGGACCCTCAACGGAAGAAAGGTCACTGTTCCGTGATTAGACGTGCGCTGATCAGCGTATACGACAAAACCGGACTCACTGAGCTCGCGTTAAGGCTCGCTGAGGCGAAAGTGGAGATCGTGTCGACCGGGTCCACCGCGGCGCACATCGAGTCGGCCGGCGTACCGGTGACCCGTGTGGAGGAGCTGACCGGGTTTCCCGAGTGCCTCGATGGCCGGGTCAAAACCCTTCACCCGAAGGTGCACGCCGGTCTGCTAGCCGACATGCGTCTTGACACGCATCGGGCGCAGCTGGCCGAGCTGGGGATCCAGCCCTTTGAGCTGCTCGTCTCCAACCTGTACCCGTTCCAGCAGACCGTCGCCTCGGGAGCATCCATCGAGGAGTGCGTCGAGCAGATCGATATCGGCGGGCCGGCCATGGTCCGGGCCGCGGCCAAGAACCACGCCAACGTCGCGGTCGTCACCTCCCCGCTGCTCTACGACCTGGTGGCCTCGGCGCTGGAGCGAGGCGGCTTCAACGACGAGGAACGCCGCATCCTCGCCGCGCGGGCTTTCGCTGACATCGCCGACTATGACGTCGCTGTCGCGCAGTGGTGCGCGCAGGAGCTCGCGCCCAGCGAGCAGTGGTGGCCCGAGTTCGCCGGTCTTGCCGTGCGCCGTTCCGCTGTCCTGCGCTACGGCGAGAACCCCCACCAGAAGGCGGCTCTCTACACCGAAGCCGGTGGACGTGGCCTGGCCCAGGCGGATCAGCTTGGCGGCAAGGAGATGTCCTACAACAACTACATCGACGCCGACGCCGCCTGGCGCGCCGCGCACGACTTCGATCGGCCGGCGGTGGCCATCATCAAGCACCAGAACCCTTGCGGGATAGCCATTTCCGACGGCGACATCGCGGAGGCGCATCGCAAGGCGCACGCCTGCGACCCGCTGTCGGCCTTCGGCGGCGTGATCGCGACCAACGCCACGGTGACCGTCGAGATGGCCAAGCAGGTGGCGGAGATCATCACCGAGGTCATCGTCGCGCCGTCCTATGAGGACGGAGCGGTGGACATCCTTTCCGCCCGTAAAGCTCTGCGCGTGCTCAGGGCCCCCGCGTTCGAGCCGAACATGGTGGAGTTGCGCCAGATTTCCGGTGGCTACCTGACGCAGACCCGCGACGACATGGCCGCTCCCGGCGACGACCCCGCCAACTGGACCCTCGTGGCAGGCGCGGCGGCGTCGCCGGAACAGTTGGAGGACTTGGCTTTCGCGTGGACAGCGGTGCGGGCGGTCAAGTCCAACGCCATCCTGCTCGCCTCGGGCGGCGCCTCGGTCGGGGTCGGCATGGGTCAGGTCAACCGGGTCGATTCGTGCCGCCTGGCGGTGACCCGCGCGGGCGATCGCGCCAAGGGCGCGGTAGCCGCCTCCGACGCCTACTTCCCTTTCCCCGACGGCATTCAGGTGCTCATCGACGCCGGAGTTTCAGCGGTCGTCCAACCCGGCGGCTCGATCCGCGACGAGCTGACAATCGAAGCCGCGCAGGCGGCCGGAATCACCCTCTACCTCACCGGCTCCCGTCACTTCTTCCACTGAGTTTCTAAAGCGCTGGAAGCACGGAGGGGTCGTTCGCCGCATGGGAATTGCGGCGAGCGACCCCGACGGACCGGCGTATAAAAGGGTTTAAGCCACCACGTGCCTCAGCTCGGCGAAGTGGCAGGCCGAGGGGTGGGGCTCGACGGCGCGGCGGATGAGCAAAGGCTCCTCGGTGGCGCATTTCTCTTGGGCTTTCCAGCAACGGGTGCGGAAACGGCAGCCCGACGGCGGGTTGGCCGGGGACGGGACGTCGCCTTCCAAGCGGATGATGTCGCGGTGCAGGCGAGCGTCGGGGTCGGGCATCGGGACAGCCGATAGCAACGCCTGGGTGTAAGGGTGCGTCGGGCGTTGGTAGATCTCGTCTTCGGTGCCGATCTCGACAATCTTGCCCAGGTACATGACGCCGACCCGGTCGGAGATGTGGCGCACCACCGACAGGTCGTGCGCGATGAAGATGTAGCTGAGCGCCAGCTCGTTCTGCAGCTTCTCCAACAGGTTGATGACCTGAGCCTGGATCGACACGTCGAGGGCGGACACCGGCTCGTCGCAGACGATGATCTCGGGTTTGAGCGCGAGCGCGCGGGCGATGCCGATGCGCTGGCGCTGCCCACCGGAGAACTGGTGCGGGTAGCGGTTGATGTGCTCCGGGTTCAGGCCGACCAGCTCCAGCAGCTCTTGGATGCGCCGGCTGCGGTCGCCCTTCGGGGCCACCTCGGTGTGAATGTTGTACGGCTCGCCGATGATGTCGCCGACCGTCATGCGCGGGTTGAGCGAGGTGTAGGGATCCTGCATCACCATCTGCACGTTGCGGCGCAACCTGCGCAGCTCCCCGCCGGACATCTTGAAGATGTCCTTGTCGTTGAGGATGGCCCGGCCGGAGGTCGGATGCTCAAGGCGCATAAGGAGTTTGGCCAGAGTCGACTTACCGCAACCCGACTCGCCAACGATGCCAAGGGTTTCGCCGCGGTGCAGCTCGAAGCTGACCCCGTCGACCGCTTGCACGGCACCGATTTTCTTCTTGAACAGGATGCCCTGCGTGATGGAGAAGTGCTTGACCAGGTTCTCCACCCGCAGGATCGGCTCACCCAAGGTTGCCATCGAGCATCTCCTTCGCGAAGTGGCACGCGCTGGTGCGGCCGTTGCCCAGGTTCAGCGACCGCGGTTCCTCGTCTACGCAAATAGGCTTCTGCACGTAAGGGCAGCGGGGGTGGTACTTGCAGCCGGTCGGCAGGCGCATCAGGTTGGGCGGCAAGCCTTTGATGGTGGCCAGCTCGGTGCCTTTGTGGTCCAGCCGCGGAATCGAGTCCAGCAGGCCCCGCGTGTAGGGGTGCGCCGGCTGCTTGTAGATGCTGTGCACATCGGCGTGTTCGATGATGCGGCCCGCGTACATGACCGCGATCCGGTCCGCGACATCGGCGACCACACCGAGGTCGTGGGTAATGAGGATCATGCCCATGTTCAGGTCGCGCCGCAGATCGGCGAGCAGGTCCATGATCTGGGCCTGCACGGTCACGTCCAGCGCGGTGGTCGGCTCGTCGGCGATCAGCACCTTCGGGTCCATCGCCAGCGACATCGCGATCATGACGCGCTGCCGCATGCCGCCGGAGAACTGATGCGGGTAGTCCTTGACGCGGGTCTTGGCGCCCGGGATCTTCACCAGGTCCATCAGCTCGATGGCCCGCTTCATGGCCGCGTCCTTGGACATCTCGGTGCGGGTGCGCAGCGTCTCGGAGATCTGCCAGCCGACCGAGAAGACCGGGTTCAGCGCTGAAAGAGCGTCCTGGAAGATCATGGAGATGTCCTTGCCCCGGATGTCCCGGCGCCTGTTCTCCGCCATCTTCAACAGGTCGTCCCCGTTGTAGAAGATCTGCCCCTTCGGGATCTTGGCCGGGGGCATGTCGAGGATGCCCATGATCGCTTGCGCGGTCACCGACTTGCCGGATCCTGATTCACCAAGCACTGCCAGTGTCTCGCCGGCATCCAGGTGGTACGAGACCCCGTTGATCACCTTCGCGACACCGTCGCGGGTGTGGAACTCGACGAACAGGTCCCGCACCTCGAGCAGGTGCTGCCCGGCTGGCTGATCCCCACCGACTTGTAGGTTGGTCATCGATCGTCACCGCAACTTCGGGTCGAAGGCTTCACGGATGGTGTCGCCGAGGATGATGAACGCCAGCACCGTCAGCGCCAGGAATGCCGAAGGCACCAGCAGGGGCACGAAGTCCTCGCGCTTGTAAGGGTTGGCCTCGGAGATGGCCAGACCCCACGACTGGCTGGGCGGCACCAGACCGACACCGAGGAACGACAGCGTCGCCTCGGCAGCGATGAAGGCACCCAGCGCCATCGTGATGATCACAGTGAACGGCGCGATCGCGT
The DNA here is from genome assembly GCF_016862955.1 of Rhizocola hellebori. Classification (GTDB taxonomy): domain Bacteria; phylum Actinomycetota; class Actinomycetes; order Mycobacteriales; family Micromonosporaceae; genus Rhizocola; species Rhizocola hellebori. Next base: position 151,432 of record NZ_BONY01000012.1, read on the forward strand.
TGGGCAGGATGTGCCGCCACATGATGCGGCCGTTTCCGGCGCCCAGCATCCGGGCCGCCTGCACGTAGTCCTGCTGTTTGGCCGTGATGACCGAGGCGCGGATGACGCGGGCGGCGGTGGTCCAGCCGAGCAGGCCGAGAATCGCGATGAGAGCGACGATCCGGGCGGTCTCGCCGCCACCGGCGTTGCTGACGCGCTTCATGAAGACGATGCCGGCGAGCAACAGCGGCAGGCCCAGGACGATATCGATGATCCGCGAAACTATCCCGTCCCACCAGCTGCCGAAGAAGCCGGCCGTCAGGCCGAGCAGCATGCCGACGACGCCGGCCAGCAGCGCCGCGCCACCGCCGATCATCACCGAGTTCTTCGTGCCGTAGACGGCTTTGGCGAAGACGTCGCAGCCCTGCACGTCGTACCCGAAGATCGCCTCGCCGCTCGGGCCGCCCATGCGCCGGCTCAGCGGGCAGACAGTCGGGTCGGCCGAGGTGAAAAGCGAAGGAAAAGCGGCCATGACCACGACCACGGCCGCGATCGCGACGCCGATCCAGAAGAGCGGCTTGCGGCGCAACTCGCGCCACGCATCCGCACCCGCGCTTCGCGGTTTCTGGGTCTCCATGGTGTGCGGCTGACCGGGCGCGTTCGGCTCGCCCTGCGGGCCGCGGGTGGCCGTGTGCAGCTCGGTAGCAGCCACAGTCTCGAAGTCGCTACTCATCTGCCCTGGCCTCCTTTGCGGTCGGCCGCACGACCGGGGCCGAAGATGTGCTTACTCATAACGGATCCTCGGGTCGAGTACGGCGTAGAGCAGATCAACCACGAGACTGGCCACCAGAAAGATGATCACCAGAACGCTGACGATGCCGACCACCAATGGCGTGTCCTCTGTTCGCAGCGCTCGCGCGAGCTGGAAACCCACCCCGTTGATGTTGAAGACACCCTCGGTGACGATCGCCCCGGCCATCAGCGCGCCCAGCTCGATGCCGAGGAAGGTCACGATCGGGATCAGCGAGTTGCGCAGGATGTGGACGCCCACGACGCGCCGGGTCGGAAGACCCTTGGAACGCGCCGTGCGTACGTAGTCCGACCGCTGGTTCTCGGAGAACGAGGTGCGGGTCAGCCGCATCGCGGTCGCCACCGAGAGCGCACCCAGCACAATGCCTGGCAGCAGAAGCGCGTAGAGGTTGCCCTCACCGGCGGTGGTCGGGAACCACGGCAGCTTGATCGTGAAGACCAGCTGAGCGACCGGAGCGAGCACCACCGTCGGCACCCCGATGATGATCAGGGTGAGGATCAGCGTGCTGTTGTCGAAGATTCCGCCGCGGCGAATGGCGGCGATGATGCCGGCCGTGACGCCGACCAGGATCGTGGTGAGAATCGCGATGACGGCCAGCTTGGCGGTCGTGGGCAGCGATTCGGCGATGATGTCGTTGATGCTGCGCCCGGTCAGGGTCTGGCCGAAGTCGCCGTGCAGCAGATCGTTGAGATAGTCGAGATAGCGCTTCCAAAACGGTTGGTCGAGGCCGTACTCCTTGACCAGCTGAGCGCGCTGGGTGGGGCTGACCGGCCGCTCGCCGGCCAGGGCCTGGATGGGGTCACCACCGGTCGCGTACATCAGCGCGTACACGATGAACGTGGTGGCGATGAACACCAGAATCATCTGGAGGAATCGCCGCACTAGGTAGCGGAACATCGCCGTTCTCTCTTAGCCGGAGCAGCCATTATGGGTAGAAAGATCCGTATTCTTCGTACCATGCCGCTGAGGTCGACGGAGCGGTTGTGGGCAAACCTGGTGGTGGCCGGCGCTCACCCCGTTAGGGTTCGCGCCGGCCACCGCCGTTCTGCTATCGATCGTTAGCTGACAACTTCGATCTTGTTCAGGTCGACGCGGTTGAACAGGTCCATGGACACGTTCTTCACCTTGGTCGAGTGACCGAAGTTGTTCTGGCCGAAGCGCAGCGGAAGAACCGGCATGTCACGGGCGAGGAGATCCTCGGCCTGCTGGTACTTCTTGATGGCCTCGTCCGAGGTGGCAGCGGCGGAGCCCTGCTTCACCAGGTTGTCGAACTCGGCGTTGCTGTAGCCGTAGTAGTTCGACGAACCGTTGGTCGAGTACAGCGGGTTGAGGTAGTTCTCCATGGACGGGTAGTCCATGACCCAGCCCATGCGGAACATGCCGACGTCCTTCTTGTCCTCGACGTTCTGCAGCAGGTCAGCGAACTTGGCCTCGGGTGTACCGACACACTCCACGCCCAGGTTGGCCTTCAGCTGGTTGCAGGTCGCGTCGACCCACTGCTTGTGGCCACCATCGGCGTTGTAGGAGATGTTCAGGCTCTTCGGGCCACCGGCAGCCGCGTAGGCAGCCTTCGCCTCGGCCGGCTTGAAGTCACACGCCGCGCCACAGGACTTGTCGCGGTATCCCGCGACCACCGGGGAAACGAACGAGTAAGCGGCCTTCTGCGAACCCTGGAACACCGCGTTGACGATCTCTTCACGGTCGATCGCCTGCGAGATGGCCTTGCGAACCTCGGGCTTGCTGAAGCGAGGGTCGAAGGTCGGGAACGCGAGGAACTGGAAGGTCGAGGCCGGGGACTGCTGGAAGCGGTCGCCCAGGTCGCCCTGAACGGTCGACAGAGCCTCGGTCGGGATGGTCTTCACCACGTCGAGGTTGTTGGCCTGCAGGTCGGCGTACTCGGCCTGGCTGTTCTGGTAGATCGGGAAGGTAACCCCACCGATCTTGGGCGCGGCGCCCTTGAAGTCGGCGAAGCGCTCAACCTCGATCTTCGAGTCGTGCTGCCAGGCACCCTTCATCTTGAAGGGGCCGTTGCCGATCGGGGCCTGCTCGAAGTCCTTCTTCAGCACCAGCGGAGACGCGGCCGGGTCCTCGAACGCCGCCTTCGGCAGCGGGTAGAACGCGGTGTAACCGAGCAGCGCCTTGAACTCGCTGAACGGCTCCGACAGCGTGATCGTGAAGGTCTTGTCGTCGACCTTCTTCAGGCCGCTGAGGGTCTTCGCGGACGGCGTGGCGTTGGCGTCGCTCGGGTTGAGGTCCTTGTAGCCCTCGACCCGCTCGAAGAAGAAGCCGTTGTCCTGCTTGTTCGGACCATAGGCGGCGTAGTTCCACGAGTTGAGGTAGCTGTCGGCGTTAACCGGCTCGCCGTTGTGGAAGGTGCCGTCCTTGAGCTTGACGGTCCAGGTCTTGTTGTCCGTGGTGGTGATGCTCTCCGCCGCAACCTCGTAAGGCTTGTTGGCCTCATCGAAGTCGACGAGCGGGGAGTAGAGCGCCGCCAGGACCTGAGAACCACTGGTCTCGTTGGTGTTTCCTGGAAGTAGGTGCTGTGGTTCGGCGATGCCGATGGAAACCACACCGTCGGGGTTGGTGCTACCCGAGTCGCCTCCCGTGCCGCAGGCCGATAGACCCAGCGCGACTGTGAGCGGGAGCGCGGCCCAGGCAGCCAGCCTGCGGACCTGCATTGAGCCTCCTAAAATCTGTGTCTCACCAGCGAGCACCGGCACGAGGATCTGCCCATGTCACTCAGTGCAACATTGCGGCAAAGGTAGGACGAACTTTGGCCAGACGCCAAACCTGATGTCACGAAATGGCAAGCAATTGAGGCATCCCTACTTGCCAATAGTCCTACCATCCTGGTATTGCATCCGGCGCAATTTAGAACCTATTAGCGGCATTATGCCCGATCTCTAGTTTCGGGACGGGGCAGCGTGGCCGAGATGGCTGGCAAGAACCTGAGAGAAGTTTCGCCCAATTTGTCGTCTCGTATATTGGAAGCCGGAGTCGATGCGTCCGATTCGTGAGGCATCCCACTGTTACTCAAAGTGATTGCGATCGGAAGGTTAGCCCGGCCGTTTGCAGGTGATTCGAAGGCGAATGGGAAACTCGATTTCATGACGGCGACTGTTCTGGACGGCACCGCAACCGCGGCCGAAATCAAGTCCGACCTCCGTGAGCGCGTGGCGAAGCTGCGGGAACAAGGAGTCGTGCCGGGCCTGGGCACCATCCTGGTCGGCGATGACCCGGGCTCGGTCTGGTACGTCAACGGCAAGCACAAGGACTGTGCGGAGGTCGGCATCGCCTCGATCCGGCGCGATCTGCCCGCCACGGCGTCGCAGGAGGAGATCGAGCAGGCGGTCGCGGAGCTCAACGAGGACCCGGCCTGTACCGGGTACATCGTCCAGCTGCCGCTGCCCAAAGGGCGTAACGAACAGCGGGTGCTCGAGCTGATCGACCCCACCAAGGACGCGGACGGCCTGCACCCGACCAACCTGGGCCGGCTCGTGCTCAACGCCCCGGCGCCCCTGCCCTGTACCCCGCGCGGGATCGTGGAACTGCTGCGCCGCTATGACATCGCGCTCAACGGGGCCGACGTCGTGGTCATCGGGCGCGGGGTGACCGTGGGCCGCGCACTGGGCCTGCTGCTGACCCGCAAATCGGAGAACTCCACCGTCACTACCTGCCACACCGGCACCCGTGACCTCGCCGCGCACACCCGTAACGCCGACATCATCGTCGCCGCGGTGGGCGTGCCAAGGATGATCACGCCGGACATGGTCAAACCGGGAGCGGCCGTCATCGATGTCGGGGTGTCCCGGGAAATCGACGAAGATGGCAAGAAGCGGGTCGTCGGCGACATCCACCCAGGCGTCGTCGAGGTGGCGGGATTCATTTCCCCCAACCCCGGCGGCGTGGGCCCGATGACGCGGGCCATGCTGCTAACTAATGTCGTGGAAATTGCGGATCGGCCGGCAGTGACATCCTGACGATCTTTGACGGCCGAAGGCTGTCAAGATCGGGCTTGGATGTCGCTGCCTCGAAGGGGCGATCTGCCGCGCGTTGCTTTGCACGCGCCAAAATTCTAGAAGGGCAGTTGGATGGGTAAGAAGGTCACCGTCGTCGGCGCCGGCTTCTACGGGTCAACCACCGCGCAGCGGCTCGCCGAGTACGACGTCTTCGAGACGGTTGTGCTCACGGACATCATCGAGGGCAAGCCGGAGGGACTCGCGCTGGACATGAACCAGTCCCGCCCGATCGAAGGCTTCGAGACCAAGGTGGTCGGGGCCACCACCGGCACCGGCGGCGAGGGGTATGAGGCGATCGCCGACTCCGACATCGTCGTGATCACGGCCGGTCTGCCGCGCAAGCCGGGCATGAGCCGGATGGACCTGCTCGGGGTCAACGCCAAGATCGTCCGTGGGGTTGCCGAGCAGGTGGCCAAGTACGCCCCCAACGCCGTCGTCATCGTCGTGTCCAACCCGCTCGACGAGATGACCGCGCTGGCCCAGATCGCCACCCAGTTCCCGCGCAACCGGGTGCTCGGGCAGGCCGGAATGCTTGACACCGCTCGCTTCACGCACTTCGTGGCCGAGGAGCTGGGCGTGCCGGTGAAGTCGGTCAGGACGCTCACCCTGGGCTCACACGGCGACACCATGGTCCCGGTGCCGTCCCAGTGCACCGTGGATGGCAAGCCGCTCTCCGATCTTCTCTCGGCAGACAAAATCGAAGAGCTTGTGGTGCGTACCCGTAACGGCGGCGCCGAAGTGGTAGCCCTGCTCAAGACCGGCTCGGCCTACTACGCCCCTTCGGCGGCGGCCGCTCGCATGGCCAAGGCCGTGGCGGAGGACAGCGGCGCGGTCATGCCGGTCTGCGCCTGGGTCGACGGCGAGTACGGCATCAGCGGTGTCTACCTCGGTGTCGAAGCCGAAATCGGCGCCGGTGGAATCAGGAAGGTGGTCGAGACCAACCTGACCGACGCCGAGCTGGCCGAGCTCAAGGTGGCGGCCGAGGCTGTTCGCGCGAAGCAGGCAGACGTCGCGAATCTCTGACATTCGCAGCTCAAAGGGCCCAGGCATCAATATGTCTGGGCCCTTGACATATTGATGCTTGGTCAACTAGCCTTTTTCTATGCGAACCACGGTCCGGCTCAATGAGGACCTGCTCGCGCGTCTGAAACACTATGCGGCCCAACGCAATCGCACCATGGCATCAGTCTTGGAGGACGCGGTGCGCCAGCTTCTTGACCGGCAAGAGTCCCTTCCGCCACGCCAAACCATCGACCTGGTGACTTTTGGTGGCGACGGCCTTCAGCCCAACGTCGACCTCAGCCCGCACGGCCTCAAGCACATCCTCGCGCAGGAAGACGAGACGACATTCCTCGGATTGCTCGATGCGTCTGCATGACGTCAATGTGCTCATCTATGCGCATCGGCCAGAGTCCCAAGGCCATGAGGCATACCGACAGCTGATCGCCGACGATATCTCAAGCGAGCAGAGCTATGCGGTCAGCGATGTGGTGATCAATGGCTTTCTGAGGATCGCTACCGATCGGCGGATCTACCGCACGCCGACCCCGTTGAGCCTGGCGCTCGCGTTCGCCGAACAGATGCGGCATCAGCCCACTGCGGTGACCGTGGCGCCCGGCCCACGGCACTGGTCGATAGTTACCAGGCTGTGTCACGAGATCGGCGCCACTGGCAGGGACTTTCCCGATGTCTTTCTGGCGGCGCTCGCCATCGAGCACGGCTGCGAGTTCGTCACCGCAGACAAGGGATTCAAGCGCTTCCGTGGGCTTAAGGTGGCCGAGGTTTAGGCTGTGTCTCCGTGACTATCGATTTGCTGGACCTGCTGCCTACCGAGTGGCGTGACGTGATGAAGCCGCACCTCGACCTTGAGGTCGTGGCGCGCCTGTCGTCGTTTGTGGAGGCGGAATACGCCGCCGGCCCGGTTTACCCGCCGCGCGAAGATCTCTTCTCCGCGTTCCGGCTGTGTTCTCCGGCGCAGACCCGAGTGCTCATCCTCGGCCAGGACCCTTACCACAAGCCGGGTCAGGCCCACGGGCTCAGCTTCAGCGTGCGGCCGGGTGTCGCCGTGCCGCCGAGCCTGCGCAACATCTACAAGGAGCTGCAGGACAACCTGGGCGTGAAGCCACCGTCCAATGGCGACCTGACCGGCTGGGCAAGCCAGGGGGTGCTGCTGCTCAACGCGGTGCTCACCGTTCGCGCGGGCCAGCCCACCAGCCACGCCGACAAGGGGTGGGAGCATTTCACCGACGCGGCCATCAAGGCGGTCAACGACTCGCCCTACAGCGTCGTGTTCGTGCTCTGGGGTGCCTACGCCCGCAAGAAGGCCGCGTTCGTGACCAACGCCCAGCACACCGTGCTGCAAGCCGGTCACCCGAGCCCGATGAACCCGCGCGGGTTTCTCGGCTGTGGCCACTTCACCGCGATCGGCGAGGCGCTCGGCAAGGCGGGCCGCGGCACTATCACCTGGTCATAGCCGCGCCGCCAACCTAAGGCGGCCGCAGCGCGTCTCTTGTCCATGAGTCGGCTGTGGGTTTTCGCGGTAGCGGCAACGCTTGTTCTGGCTGGATGCACGGGCACCGCCGATCCGGTGCCCACCAAGTCGCCGGGCAAGGCCGACCTCGACCCGAAGGCCGAGCTCTGGAAGGTCGACATCAAGACCCCGATCGGCCTGGCCGTGTCCAACGGTCTGGTCTGGGTCGCCAGCGCCGACGGCGACGAGATCCGTGGCATCAACCCGCAGAACGGGCTCGTCAGCAAGAGCATCGACGTGGGCAAGACCCCGCTGCGCATCGCCTCCTTTTACGGTGGGGGAGTCGCGGTCTCGCTCTTCGGCGACGGCACGGTCAGCTTCTTCGACCCCAAAAGCGGGGCAAGCACTGGCGGGTATCCGCTCACCGGCGGCCCCGAAGGGGTGGCGACGAACCTTGACTACCTGATGGTGGTGCGCCAGGACGCGGGCGTGGTGACGCAGATCCAGCACGGCCAGCCGCCCTCCCGCGACATCCCGGTGCCCGGCACGCCCAGGCTCGTGGCGCTCACCGGGCAACACGCCTTCGTCACCTCCTACGCCGCGGGCACGCTGACCCGCATCCAGCTTGAGGGGGCCGAGGTGGTCACGTCGGAGAAGCTTTGCGAAGGCGCACAAGGGGTGCAGACCCTCGGCGAGGTGGTGTGGGTGACGTGCACCCGGGCCGACGAGGTGATCGCCGTCGACCAGAAGACGCTCAAGGTCGTCGGCCGGGTGGCTGTTCCCGGTGAACCGGACGGCCTCACCATTTCCGGTGGCCGCATCTTCGTCGTCGCTTCGAAAGGCCCGACGCTTTCCCAGATCTCCAACGAACCCACAGCGCCGAAGGTGCTTTCCTCCCGTGCCGTCGGCAAGGCCAGCGCCCTCGCCGATCGCGCCAATGTCGATGTCATCGTCTACGGCGACCGGGCCTGGGTGTCCTCCTACAAGGACAATGCTGTCTACGGCGTGCTCCTGCCGCCCGCCTAGCGAAGGTCGGTGAACGCTTCGGTCAGATGTGACGTGCCGAGCGTTTTCGCTTGTGCCAGAAGGGAAACGCGCGACTCCCGGGCCCTGTCCGGATCCATCTCGAGCGCATAGCGCATCTCGGGCAGCACCAGCTGGATGGCGTGCACGAGCAAATCGCCGGTCAGCGCCAGCACCTCGTCGCCCTCGGTGACCAGGCACGACTGGTGACCCGGCGTGTGTCCCGGGGTCGCCACCACCTGAACCGGGCCGGCGAGTTTGCTGTCGCCATCCAGCAAAACCAGCCGCTCCTTGGGCATCAGCCCGTCCAGCCGAGGCGTGATCCACTCCAGCTCGGTGCGCTGCAGCAACACCTCCGCCTGAGGGAACAGGCCGCCGAACCACCATCCAATATGGTCGGTATGCAGGTGGCTGATGATGATCTGGCTGATGTCGCCCGGGTCTATCCCCGCCTCGGCCAGCGACTCCGGCAAACTCCCCGGCACGGGCGCCCACGATGCGGCCGGCGAATCGGCTGGCCCTATCCCGGCATCGAACAGGATCGTCCGGCCATCATCGAGTCTGATCGCAAACGTGCGAAAACGAAGCCGCCATTGCCCTTCCGGCGCCGCCGCCCCCGGGTCGAACCCGTCCGCCAGCGCCCACGCCCGCTCGTCGGCGTCTGGAAACGCCTGCGTCCGGGGCTGGAAGAAGAGGCCTTCTCCATCAGAAAGCGCCGTCACCGTCGCCGTACCTATACGCCGCGAAATCACCGCCATCGCCCGATCCTACGTTTTGCGGAACGGGGCAGTGGAGCTTGATTGTGCCGGGCACAATGGCGCAATGCTCAGCGAACGTGATCAGCGGCGTCTTGAGGAGGGCCGCAAGGAAGCGGCCGCCAAGATGGCGCAGGAGCGCCGCCGGATTGAGGAGCGCGAGGAGCTGGCGGCCAAAGCCGAACAGGACGCCGCCCAGCGTCGCCGGGAAGCGGGCATCGTCGATGTGGTCGACCCCGACGGGGTGGAGGTCATGCTCCATGTCCAGCGCACCGGCATCGTTGCCTGGGCCTCCTTCGATGGCGGGGACATCCTGGGCTTTCTGCTGATGCTCCCGATCCTCGCGGTGGCGTTCGGTCTCTCGTGGATTGCCCACCTGCTGTTCTTCACGGGCAGCCACACCGTCCACGTAACGGTCCTGGGCAGTCACACGGTGAAATTCCGGGAGCCGTCGGAAGAGGCCGCAAAGCAACGCCTGCAAACAATCGCCGCCGCCATCAAGCGCGACGGCGTCAGCGCCCTCCAGAAATAGAAGCCGACGATCTTGGTGGGTCGGCGGCGGAGCCGTCGGGGGCCGGGCAAGCACGTAGGGATGTGCCGCGCGGGAGCTGACGGTGAGGGACCACGACGTAGCGGCGCAAAGAAAGGGTTAAGTCAGGATGAGGGTGGCGAGGGTGCTGCCGACGGCGAAGAGGATGATGCGGGAAGCGTTGCGGCGCAAGGCGATCAGGATGTCGTCGGTGGGGGTGGTGGCGGCGGACCGGGCGAGGGTTATCACGCAGGAGATCACGAAGATGATGGCGGCGGCGAGCAGTGCGTAGGCGGCTAGCTGGGAGGCGGCCACGAAGTCCGGGTTGATGGCGAGCTTCCAGTCGGCGGTGGTCGTCGCGCGAGGGCGGCTCATGAGGGCGGTCATGACCAGGGCCGGTGGGAACACCAGGTAGGCCAGCACGCGGAGGAACGGCCTGGAATAGGGAGAGAGGATCTTGGTGAGGGCCAGCAGGGGGAGGGCGTAGGTGGCCCAGCCAACCAGGCCCGGCGCGATGCCGCGAGCCGAGAACCATTGCAGGACTTTGGCTTGCGTGGCCATGGAGCCGCCGAATACGCCGAGGGCGGCCACGACGGCGACCGTGAGCAGGATCGAGGCGGCGATACGGAGCAGTTGCGGCGTGGTGAGGGTGCGCCGATGCCGCGCCGACGTGGTCATGACCAGGGGGTGCATGGCGCAGAAGACTACTACCAGGGAAAACGCCCGCCAACTGGTAGCCGGCGGGCGTTACCCGAAAGTGATCAGGCGGCGAGTCGCTCCGACAGCGCCTGGTCGAGCGTGTTCATGAACTCCTCGGTGCTCTGCCACGGCGCGTCGGGGCCGATGAGGAGCGCGAGGTCCTTCGTCATGGCGCCGCCCTCGACGGTGTCGACGACGACCTTCTCCAGCGTGTCGGCGAAGTTGGTCACCGCGGGGGTGCCGTCGAGCTTGCCGCGGTGGGCAAGGCCCCGGGTCCACGCGTAGATCGAGGCGATCGGGTTCGTGGAGGTCTTCTGGCCCTTCTGCCACTGCCGGTAGTGCCGGGTGACCGTGCCGTGCGCGGCCTCCGCCTCGACGGTCTTGCCGTCGGGGGTCATCAGCACCGAGGTCATCAGGCCCAGCGAGCCGAAGCCCTGCGCGACCGTGTCGGACTGGACGTCGCCGTCATAGTTCTTGCAAGCCCACACGAAGCCGCCTTCCCACTTGAGCGCGGCGGCGACCATGTCGTCGATCAGCCGGTGCTCGTAGGTCAGGCCCTTGGCCTTAAACTCGGCGGCGAACTCGGCCTCGAAAACCTCGGCGAACAGATCCTTGAACCGGCCGTCGTAGGCCTTGAGGATGGTGTTCTTCGTCGACAGGTAGACCGGGTAGTTGCGGTCGATGCCGTAGCGGAACGAGGCGCGGGCGAAGTCGCGGATCGAGTCATCGAAGTTGTACATGCCCATGGCCACACCGCCACCGGGGAAGTCGGCCACGTTGAACTCCATCGGCGCGCCGCCATCGGAAGGCTGGAAGCTGATGGTCAGCGTGCCCGGGCCGGGAACGACGAAGTCGGTCGCCTTGTACTGGTCGCCGTGCGCGTGGCGGCCGATGATGATCGGCTGGGTCCAGCCCGGCACCAACCGGGGGACGTTGCTCATGATGATCGGCTCGCGGAAGACCACGCCACCGAGGATGTTACGGATCGTCCCGTTCGGGGACCGCCACATCTTCTTGAGGCCGAACTCCTCGACCCGGGCCTCGTCCGGAGTGATCGTCGCGCACTTCACCCCGACCCCGTGCCGCTTGATCGCGTTGGCGGCGTCGATGGTCACCTGGTCATCGGTAGCGTCCCGGTGTTCCATCCCCAGGTCGTAATAGTCCAGCTCGACGTCGAGGTAGGGCAGGATCAGCTGCTCCCGGATCTGCTTCCAGATGATCCGGGTCATCTCGTCGCCGTCGATCTCGACGACCGGGTTATTTACCTTGATCTTCGCCATGTCGATAGCGCTCCTGTTCCACGGCATCCTGTTCCTTGGCGGCTTAGCAGTACGAGCGTACTGCATGAAAGATAGCTTGCAACCCAGGGGCCTTACGCAACCTGAGCGGCGGCATAAACGTGTTGTGGCGTGGACCGAGACTTCGGTGAGTTTTACAGCACCCACTTCCACGGCCTGACGCTGCAGCTCAACGCGTACTTCGGCGACATGGAGCACGCGCAGGACGTGGTGCAGGAGGCATTCGTGCGCGCCTTCGACCGGTGGGGCAAGGTCTCCGGATATGAGGATCCGCATGCCTGGGTACGAAGAGTCGCCTGGAACCTGGCGACGAGCCATTGGCGTCGCAGGCGGATCGCCATCGCGCATGCGCTGACCCAGCGGGAGCCGGTGGTGCAAGGCCCGGAGCCGGATCGGGTGGCGCTGGTGACCGCGCTGGCGGGGCTGCCCGAGAACCAGCGCCGAGCGATGATCCTCTTCTATCTCGCCGACATCCCGATCGCGGAGATCGCGTTGGAGGAACGCGTCCCGGTGGGGACGGTCAAGTCTTGGCTGTCGCGGGGGCGAAGCGCCCTGTCGGCACAGCTGTCGATGGGGGAACAACGATGAACACCGAACTGGGCGATGACGATGTGCGTGCGCTCTTCGCGCAGTATCGGGGCGCCGAACAGGCGCGGGTCAGGGCGGCGGGTGTGGCCGCGGCACAACGGCGGGGGCTGGCCAGGCGCAGGCGGCGTCACGCGTTCCTTTCCGCGGCGGTCATCGCGGGGATGCTCGTCCCGGCGGCCGCCGTGGGGCTGACCGCGGGTGGCGGCCCGATCGGAGGTGACCTGCCCCGGCCACAGCGGACCGGCGGCGAGATCCCGGCGGGCGGGCTGACCATGGCGCAGCTGCTGACTTCCTCCGTGCAGATGCCGGTGTTCGAGGCGGACACGGCGGGTGTCTGCCCACACGGCGAGGTGGGTTTCGCCGACGATCGGCTCAACCTCTATGTGTGGCCGGACACCGGCCAATACATGTCCTATGTGGACATCGACCGGGATGGCTCGTTTGAGACCGTGCTGCACGTTCGCTGCTTGGCCAAGGAAAAGGTTGTCGCAGAACAGGTTCTGGTGGTCGCGCCGGGCACCTCGGGGGCGAGCGTCAGGCTGGTGGGCCGGGTGATCGGCACGGGCGGCGCCATCTCGGCCGTGGACCGGATGGCGATGGGCGCCGACGGCACTGTCGCGGTCAAGGTGGCCGGGGCGAGGACGTGCTGTGGAGCCTTCTATAGCGCGGTTGAGCACCAGTGGCGCGTCTACGCCTGGGACGGGAAGGCTTTTAGGCAGCGAGACGGTTCCGATGCCTTCTGGCGAACGCCGGGAGACCTCGTGGTCGCCGCGCAAGAACTGCGTCTCAAGGCAGGCGTGGGCAGCTTCCTGGTGACGATCACCAATGCCGGAACCCAGGCGGTGGACAGCGTGATGCTGACGTTGGTGGCCAAGGGAATGCGGGCCACCGACCCGGAATGGAGGACTACCGCGCCGGGGGTCGATCCGGCCACGATCGAGAACACGCTTCTCGTCACCGGCCTGGAGCCAGGTCAGTCGCGCAGCATTGAGGTGCACGTGCGCCTGGCCAGCCTGGACAGCCGATCGGGCAGCCTGTCGGTCACCGCGCTGGGGATCCTGGGTGGGGGCGAGGTCTATGACGAGGCGGCCGACGCGAACCCGGGGGACAACGAGAAAATCGAAGTGGCGCTTAGGTTTGACTGAGGGTCCACTGTGGACCTTCGGGGGTGTCTCTGACCTCCACGCCGCCATCGGCCAGCGCGTCGCGAAGCTGGTCGGAGGCGGCGAAGTCGCGTTTGGCGCGGGCTTGCTCACGCAGCTGCACGAGGGTCTGGATGAACGGAACGGCAGTGCCCGCAACTGTTCCCAGGCGCACCACCATTCCGCGCAGCATGCCGCGGGCGTGGTCGGCGTCGTCGGAGGCGAGGGTGTCGGCCGTCCAATCGGTGATGGCCTGTTCCAGCTCGAGCACGGTAGCCACACAGCCGTCCAGGTCGCCTGCAGACAGGGCGGTGGAGAACTTGGCATCGAGGTCGTCGGCGACCGCGCGCACCGAGGTCAGCGCAGGCTGCGGTGGCTTTTCGGGCTGTGCCGGAGCCGCGAGCGCGACCCCGGTCGGGGAGTCGAGAGACAGCGGCAGCACCGAGCCGGACTCGTAGCGCGTGCTGGAACCGTTGCGGCGCAAGGTGAGCCCGCCGTTGCCCACCACGCTGGCGGTCTGCGCTTCCAGATCGCAGATGAGCGCGGTGTGCTCGTCGACGCCGATGATGACAGCGCCCTGCGGCAGCTGCTGCTCCAAATAAGACAGACGCGGCTCGCCGAGGTAGCAGTAGCGGGTGTCGTGATGGCCGCCCTCTGCGTTGTCATAGTGCGGAATCACCACCGCAGGAACCCCGGTGAGCTGCTCGAACAGGTTGAGGCCTGGCTCCCAGCGCGGCTGCTCGCCCGCCTTGTAGATCTCGTAGACCGGGATCGTATGCGAGCCAAGGGTTAGCGCGGCCGCGCTGGCGAAGATGAGCGCGTCAGCGCTCGTCATGAGGGTGGGAAGCTCGGAGCCGAACCATTGGCGCAACGCGTAGGTGGGCGAGCCGGGCCCGGCGAAGATCCAGTTGGCCTGACGCAGGGCGGCGAGCGCGCGCTCGCGTTCCAGCCCGGGTGGCGGCTCCTTGCGCCACGAGACCACCTCGACGTTGCGCCCGACGCTTTGCCGGAAATAGCCCACCGTGCGAGCGCTGATCTCGTCGGCGTTCAGCTGGAACCCATATGGGGTGTCCAGCAGGACGGCGCGCGCGGGTTGGGGGAGCGCATCGAAGATCTGGCGATGCGGTTTGATCATGGTCGGCGTCGTCTCGCCGGAGCCCATGATGACCAAAAGCTTGGTCATGGTTCAGCCCGCCAGCGTGGCTAGGTCGGAGGCGAGCTGCGCCGGATGCTGGGCATGAAGATCATGATCACCATCTGGGTACCAGACAATGCGGGATCGCCGAATGAGCTCGGCGGCCGAGGTGACCCGCGACGCCTTCTCCTCCTGCGGCCCCATCGCCGGAAGCAGCAACGCGGGCGCGGTGATCAGGGGCAGGAACTGCGCCGGCGGCTCATCCCACATCGACCGCACGATCAGCATGTGCTTGTCGATGGGCAGCCGGCGCTCGACGGTGCCGTCGGGGCGCAGGCGCATGTTGGCGAGGGTGGCCTCCACGGCCGCCGCCGACCAGTCGGGGTGCGCATTGGCCATCCACTGGCGCAGCCGGCTCGCCGGCAGACCGTCTATTTCGGACGGTCGCAGCGCCCGCTCGCACTCCTCCCAGCTCGCGAACGCGGCGGCCAGATCGATCCACCCGCCGTCGACCAGGCCTATCCCGCCGACCAGCTCCGGGTGCTTGGCGGCCAGCTGAACCACGATGTTGCCGCCCCAGGACTGGCCGACCACCACCGGCTGGTCGAGGGCAAGCTCGGCGATGACGGCTACCAGGTCGGCGGCGGCGGTGGCCGTGTCGTAACCCTTGTCGGGCGCATCGGACTCGCCGTGGCTGCGCAGGTCTATCGCCCAGCTCGGGTTGGGCAGATGCTCGGCCACCCCCTCCCACAGCAGGGCGTTGGAGGAAAGGCCGTGCACGAACAGGTAGGGACGTCCGGCACCTTCGCGGTGGCGGACGTTCAGGCAGACTCCGGGCTCGACGGCAACTCGCACCCCTCCAACTTAGAGCGCAACGTCTCGCAGCGCAGCCGCGGCTTGCTCAGGTGCGACATCGTTGACCCAGGCACCCATCGCCGACTCCGATCCGGCCAAGTACTTGAGCTTTCCAGGCGCCCGGCGGATGCTGTGGATCCTCAGGTGAAGCCAGCACAGGTCACGCCCCTGCTTAACCGGTGCCTGATGCCAGGCCGCGACGTAGGGCATGGCCATCCCGAACAGGCCGTCCAGCCGCTGGATCACCTCAAGCCACAGCGGCGCGCACGCCTGCCTTTCCGCGTCGGTCAGCTCGGTGAGGTCGGCGACCTGCCGGTGTGGAGTGACGTGAATCTCATAGGGCCAGCGCGCCGCATAGGGGATGAACGCCGTCCAGAACTCGTTGCCGGCCACCACCCTTTCGCCCCCGCGTTCCCGCGCCACCACCTCGGCGTAAAGATTCTTGCCCGCGCGTTCGCAGGCTTGCAGATAGCGCTGGGTGGTTGGCGTCACGTAGGGGTAGGCGTAGATCTGGCCGTGCGGGTGGTGCAGGGTGACCCCGATCTCCTCGCCACGGTTCTCGAAGCAGAAGACCTGCTGCACGCTGGCCAGCTGAGACAGCTCCGCGGTGCGATCGGTGAACGCCTCCAGCACCGTGCCGACCCGTTGCGCCGTAAGGTCTTTGAAGCTGGCGGCATGGTCGGGCGAGAAGCACACCACCTCGCAGCGCCCGGTCTCGCCTGCGAAGGAGGGAAACCGGTTCTCGAAGACGACCACGTCATAGTCGTCGGCCGGGACCTCGGTGAGGAAGGCCGCCGTGGAGGGGCAAAGCGGGCACTCGTGGCTGGGCGGCAGGAAGATCCGGCCCTGCCGGTGCGCCGCGACCGCGACCCACTCCTCGGTGAGCGGATCCCAGCGCAGCTGGGCGGGCGGTGCCTGGGCGGGCAGCTGCCGGCCGTCGACGCTCGCCCGGACGGCGTCGTCCCGCTCGTCGAAGTAGATCAGCTCGCGCCCGTCGGCGAGGGTAATGCAGGTGCGCTTCACGTTTGTCATCACTTTCCAACAAGTTCCAACATGATAGCGCACTCACGTTAGATGCCGTGACCCCGCTTGTGAAGGGTCCCCAACACCCGCTCCACCGAGGTCACCCGGGTCAGCGCGGCCAAAGCGATCACCGCGCGCGGCTCCTTCCAGTTGGCCCGCACCGACTGCTTCGCATAACGCCAGGCATTGCGGCGTTCCCCGGCCGCCGCCGACCAGCAGGCGAGCTGGCCATAAACCCGTGCCGCACCAGGCGGGCAGCCGACGATCTCGGGATGGCGAGCCATCATCCAGCGCAACGAGGAGATCTTGGTGCTGTATTCGCCGGCGTAATAGCTCGACCGGCCCCACAGCACACGCACCAGAGGCTGATCGACATGCACGATCGGGGCCAGCCGAGCGGCGCGGATGAGCAGATCCCAGTCCTCGTTCTGGCTGCCGGGCGCGTCCTCGGCCACCGGGCCGATCTCGCCGTCGGTCAGCAGCGCGCTGCGTTTCACGAGGAAGGTCGACGAGTGCAGCATCGCCATCCGGGAACGGGCAAGCTGATCCACCGTCACCCGTTCGGTTCCGGCCAGGCGCGGGTGGACATGCCCGGCGTACTCCACCTCGATCGCGCAGGTGATGAAGTCCGCGCCGGAGCGGGTCATGGCCGCGATCTGCTTGCGCAGCTTGGCCCGATGCCACACGTCGTCGTCATCGCAGAAGGCCACCAGCTCGGTGTCGAGCGCCATGATGCCGGTGTTGCGGGCACCGGCCAGACCGGGCTCACGCCAGTTGCCCAGAACCATGACGGCGGGCTCGTCGGCCACGGCCAGCCGCCAGTCCGGCTCCGCCTGGTCGTAAACCACGATGATGCGCATCGCGCCGGGGTAGTCCTGGGCCCGGACGGATTCGATGGTCCGCTTGAGCAACTCCGGGCGATCACGGGTGGGGATCACCACGCCGACCGTGGGAAAGTTCATCGCCCGGCCCCGATCTGGTAACCGTACGAGCGCAGCAACGGCGCGCACACGGCGCCGACGAGGGCACGCTGGCGCGGCGGGAGGGCCTTGCGCCAGGCCTCATCCGGGCGCAGCTCGACCTGGCCGGTGCGAAAGCGCATCGGGTTGCCCGCGGCGCTGTGCGACTGTCCGAGGTGGACAGACCCGGTGCCGAGGAACTCCAGCGATTGCGTCGAGGTGTCCATGCCTACGAAAGCGGCCACCTTGTTCACGACGCCGCGCGGATCGGCGAGGAAGTCCTCATATCGCACCCGCCGCACGGCCACACCACGCTGGCGCAGCAAGCCGAAGGCGGCGTTGTGCGCGTTCCAGAGCACAGCGCTGCGCGCGGGCGTGTAACGCGTCATCTCCTCGCGTCCGTCGGTCTCCGGCCGCGACACCTTCTTGGTCCACGAATAGGCGACGCCGCGCGGATCCCGTACCACATGAAGAACCCGAAGATCGATCTCGGCGCAGTGTCTGAGGCAGTGCGCCAAGGCGCTGTGCTTCGAGGAGTCGATGACGACGTTCGCGCCCGCCACGGAAGCCGCGGCTTCGTAGACCTTCGCGTAGTACTCGGCGTATTCCACGACGAGCGCCGAGAAGTCGCGCCGCCGCGCGGTGGCCAGCACCGGGATGTGGCGGGTGCGCTCGACGAGTTCCTGCAGCGCGAGAATCCGGTGCACGTCAACGCGATGCCAGCCGCCGAAGGCTTTCGCGCCGACCGCGTGCCAGAATTCGCAGTCGCTGAAACCTGCCCCACACCCGCAGCGCTCGTTGTCGCGAATGTCGCGCTGCCACAGATGCACGACCTCTCCCAGCGCGCAGATGCCAGGCAACTCGCCCAGCACCCGCTCAATCAGGGTGGTACCGCTTCGCCCTAGCCCACCAACATAGAGAACCCGTGTCGTCACGCTGATTGTAACGATTCGTCGGTAAAGTCCGTTTTTGTGACTTTTGCGGGGACGGTTTATGGACGCCGCGTGCGCATCGGTGGCGAATGGTTTGACTGTGTCACCGAGGAAACCGTTGCCGATCGAGTCATCAGCGCCCTGGCCGCCGGGCGGGGCGGGCGCATCATCACCCCGAACGTGGACATCCTGCGGCTGGCGGCCGGCCACAGCCGGATAGCGGCCGAGGTTCGGGGTTTCTTCGCCGACGCCAGCCTCGTGGTGGCCGACGGCATGCCGCTGGTGTGGGCCAGCCGGATCGCCGGAACTCCCTTGCCCGAAAGGGTTACCGGCTCCGGCCTGATCTGGACCGTCAGCGCCGCCCTCGGCCGCGCCCGGCGCTGCGCCTACGTTCTTGGCGGCAAACCCGTTCCGCTTCCGCGAGGCGACCTCGCCCACGGCCCGGACGGCAGCGAGCTCGCCGCCGCCGCCCTCGCCTCCTCCTGCCCGGGACTGGAAATCGCGGGACATCACGCGCCCGCCTTCGGTTTCGACCGCGACCCGGCCACCTACGCCGAGGTCATCAGCGAGGTGGCCGACGCCAAACCCGACTTCGTCTTTGTCGGCCTTGGCTTTCCCCGGCAGGAGCGGGTCATCTCCGATCTGCGCGCGGAACTGCCCGAAACCTGGTTCCTCGGCTGCGGCGCGGCGGTCGGCTTCGTCGCCGGGCAAACCCGCCGCGCCCCCTTCTGGATGCAGCGTTCAGGCCTCGAATGGGCCCACCGCCTGGCCCAGGAACCAGGCCGCCTAGCGGGCCGCTACCTGGCCCACGACGCCCCCTACGCCATGAAGCTCCTAGCCACCGCCGCCGCCCGCCGCCTCTAGCCCGCCGCCTCTAGCCCGCCGCCGCGCGGCGCGTCCCCGCCGCCCTCGCCCGCCGCCGCGCCGCGCCCCCCGCCGCGCCGCGCCCCCCGCCGCGCCGCGCCCCCCGCCGCGCCGCGCCCGCGGCCGCGCCGCGTGTCCCCGCCGCCCCGCCCCGCCGCACCGCGTGGGTTAGCGGGTGTGGAAGTGGGGGTCGTGGGCGGTTTCTATGAAGGCGGCTAGCGCGGGTTGGTCGTCGCTCAGGGCGAACTCGCCGTGATCGGTGCGGTCTTCCGGGTTGGACTCGAAATAGAGGACCGCTTTGATTTGCGGGTTGGCGCGGAAGACCTGAGCCGCGTCGGTGAGCCAGGCGGCGCGTTTGGCGGAGGGCCAGGCGCGGGCTACGCCGTATTCGCCGATCATTATGGGTTTGGGCCGGGTGGATGCCCAGTGGAGAAAGGGTTCCAGAAGCTGGGCCATGGGGCGCAACGTGCTTCCGGAGTAGACGTCCACGCAGGTCCAGTCGACGGTGTCGTCGCCGGGATAGTAGGCGGCCGCGCGCTGCGCCGCGAAGCCTTCGGCGGTGGGGCAGAACACCCAGGAGACGTTAGTGGCCCGCTCCTGGGCGAAAATCTGGCGAACGTAGCGCCACGCTTGGTGGTAGCGCTCGGGTGTGCCGACCGAGGAGGCCAGGTTGGGGCGGTCCATCTCCCAGCGCAGGCGCAGCAGGATCGGCGCGTGAAGCGAGCGGATCTGCTGGGCGTGCTCGCGGATCTCCTTGTCTACCAAGCCCGCGAGGATGTCCTCGCTCGAGGTTCCGGCCCAGCTGATCATGAGGGTGGATCCGGTACCCAGAAAATGCAGATCTGATTCTGTGCCAATGGGTTCGTGGAGACGACGGTAGGTGTTGACGATGTCGAGCCGTCGGCCGAGCGCGGTCTCGAAGCGGGAGACGGCGTCGAGCCGGCCGGGCTGGGAGTAGCTTTCGGGTTTGACCCAGGCCCCGAAGAGCGCGCCTTGCCTGGGCACGGCCACCGGGCCGGACGAGGCGCTGCCGGTGGCGATGGGCGGGGAGGGCGCGACGTCGGGCGAGCAGGCCGACAACGCCAGAACCGTTGCCACCACAAGGATGCGCAGCGTGGTCACTTCGTGCGCCGGGCGACGTAGAGGACATTGACCGCCCAGCGCGACAGCCACCCGGTTCGGGCGCACAGGTCGTCGGTGACCTGAGCCAGCGGGCGCAGCCATCGGTTGCCGTACCAGCCGCGGCTGAACAGGGCGAAGCCGCGCCGCTCGACCACGGTGAAGCCGTGCCGGTCGAGCAGCTCGGCGATCTCGACATGGTCCAGCTCGGCGAACCAGGGCGAGCCGGCGTGCCGCTGGTGGCGCAGATGCCGCACCGATTGGCGGTTGCCATGGTTCTCGACGACCAGCAGGCCCGCGTCATAGTTGCGAAGCGCCTTGGCCGCGAAGTCGATCGCCCGCTCCCGCACCTCGTCCTCGACGTTGAGCAGCAGCCGGAAGACGGTCACCAGCGCGGGTGGATCGGTGCCGATCGGCTCGGGGGTTTCCCCGGAGGCGGAAACCAGGTGCAGATCGGCGAAGGAGCCGAGCTCGCCCGCCTTGGCCAGCATGGGTTCCGAGGTGTCGTAGCCATGCGCCGACCGGACCAGGCCGTGCAGGATCCGGATCGCGCGGCCGGTGCCACAGGCGAAGTCGTGCTGAACCGGGCGGCGGTAGGGAAAGGCCCGCTTCACCAGGCCGCGCAGGTACCTGCGCTGGCGCTTGTTGATGGCCCAGGCATAGCTGTCCGGAGCGAAGACGACATGCTCATACTTCGCGACCGTCGCCTCATGCTGGAATATCTCGGTGTAGTCAGCGCGCACCAGACCTCCATCTGCGACTCATGCCCTCGACCACCAGCGCCAGCTCCAGACGGGAGTAGAGCAGCCGCAGGCCGATCGCATAGACGGTCAGACCCACCAGTGGCCCGGCCGCGGCGCTGATCGGGCGGGTCAGCCAAGGCACCGCCCCAAAACTGAGCAGTGCCAACGCCATGGCATAACGAGTGGGGGGCCCGAAGGGGTGCAGCCGCAGCGAGAACCCGAGCTGGGCCAGCGGCAGCAGGTTGTTGGTGACGACGGCCGCGGCCAGCCCGATGGCGGCCCCGAAGGCGCCCAGACGCGGGATCGCATAGAGGTCGATGCTCACCATGACCACCAGGGCCAGCACGACGTTCATCAGATTCCAGGTGGTTCGCCCGGCCATGGACAGCACGATGTCGACCATCCCGCAGCCGGTGGCGATGAGCATGGCCACGGCCAGCACCCGCACCGCGGAGACCGCCGACAGGTAGGAGGGCCCGAACACGCTCAGGTAAAAGTCGGCGTAGAGCAGGACCAGTAGGTGCAGCGGCCAGCTGATGAGCACGAGCCAAGCCGTCGCCATCTGATAGAGCCGGTTGGCCCCGGCCCGATCGCCGAGCGACAACAGCTCGGCCAGGCGTGGCTGTACCGCTTGCGAGATGGCGCCGTTGGCCAGCTGCCCCACCACGATGAAGCGTCCGGCCACCGCGTAGGCAGCGGCCGGAACCAGGCCCGCCAAGGAGGCCACCAGCAACACATCGACGCGCTGCAGCGCGGTCTGCGCCCCGCTGGCGAGCGCACGCGGCGCGGTGAACCTCCAAAACGCACTGCCGAGGCCGGGCTCGTGAGCGGGTGTGGCCGTGGTCTTGCGCCAGATGAGGATGCCGGCGCAGACGAAGACGGGCACATAGGGCAGGGCCCACGCCACGGTCCAGACATCCGGCGGCGTGTGCGCGCCGATAAGCAGGGCTAGCCCGGCGAGCAGGCCGATGCCGAGCAGCTGCGTGCCCGGCTTGACGATCTTGTCGAGGATCACGGTGGGGCGCATCATCCGGTAGCCACGGGTGGCGGCCAGCATCGACTCGGCCAGCGCGGCGATCGGCAGGAAGATGGTCAGTGAGCGCGGAAACCAATGCGGCGCACCGAACCACAGCGTCGCCGCGAGCACGGTCGCCAGCACGGCCACCGGGAACAGGCCGATGCGCAAGCATTGCGCGATCAGCTCGGGCCGGCCCTGCGCACGCAGCCGGGCCGGCCAATAGACCAGCGCCGTCGACGTGCCGAGCCGGGCGATGCTGCTGACGAGAACGAAGGCGGAGGTGGCGGCGAAGAATGAGCCGGCCGCAGCCGGGCCGAGCCCGCGCGCCGCGAGCCAGGTGACGCCGACCCCGGCGGCCCCCGCAACGCCCGCCCCGACCAGGTTGCCCAGACCGCCCCGGGCCGCGCCGACCAGACCGGCGTCGCCCGCCTTCACCCGTGGCGAAGGCGGCGCGAGGGTTATCTCCGCCATATGGGGGTACCAGGCAGCCACCGCTGCAGAGCGGAGTCGTGCGCGGCGAAGTGCGCGGTCAGGTCGGCGCGCACCTGGGGGTCGAGCCGGCGCGAGCGGGGCCGCGCGTTGTGCTGGTCGAAATGCGGGTAACCGAGCAAAGGCAGACCGAGGAAGTCGAGCACCGTCTGATAGACGGGTTTCGGGTCGGCGAAGAAGCGTTCGCTCTCCACGACCAGAATCCGGGCGCGGTCCACGTGCTGGACGAGGTCGTCAAGGTAGGTGGCGTACTCGCCGCGCGACCGGTACCCGTGATGCTGATGCGAGAACGAGTAGGCGTGCGGGTCGGCGAGGAGGCGTTCCCGTTGCCCGGCAAGGCGAACCGGCTCGAGCTGGAGGGCGCGGGCGAAATCCGGCTCGGTCTCGAAACCTCGGGCCAGCTCGTGGAGGTATTGCGAATAGGCCCGTTCGACCGGGTCGCGTACCAGGACGATGACCTTCACGCCGGGAAGGTCCCGCGCCATCCGCGCCCCGGCGTGCGGGTGGTAGAGGTAGTAAGGGCTGGACTCGAAGATCCGCGCCGGTGATCCCAGCTCGCGTTCGATCCGTAAAGCCTTGCGCCGCAACGGGAAGTGTCCCCGGTACCAGGCGAGGCTGCGATGATAGTTGGTGTCGAAATAGTGCACGCCCTTGTGCAGTACGGCCTTAAGCACCAACGGATGTGCCGCGATCGCCCGATACAGCGAGGTGGTGCCGCAGCGCTGGCCACCGCAGATGAGAAAGTCGGGCAGGACGCGCGCGGAAGCCGTGAGCCGTCCCACCGAACGCGAGCCGAAGTGCACCACCCGTTTCACCGGCGCGGGAACGGCGTCGGTGTTCACAGCCGGCCCACCCGCTCCACAAGCACGGGTAGCAGCCAGGTGCCGAGCACCCCCAACCGGGCGCCCGACTCGGCCTGCCGGTCGGTGAGATAGCGCGCGGCGAGGTCGACGAGGTAGAGCAATGCGGTGATTTCGGCGCTGTCCGGTACCACGGAAAAATGCGAAAGCAAACCTCCGGCATTGCGCACAGTCTGTTCGACGGCTTCGCGCGGCTCGACTCCGGTCTGCAACCGCTTCTGCAGGTCGTGGTGCAACGCGTCGAAACCGAGCGGGACGCCGGTGGTGAAGCGTTCCCAATCCCAGACGAGCAATGCGTCGGCGACATTGGCCATGTTCCACGGCGCCCAGTCGCCGTGCCAGGCCCCGTAGCGCAGGCCAAGGTCGGAGCAGTGCTCGACGAGCCGGCGGGCGGCGTTGTCCAGCGCGACGCCGTCCTCGTGGTCGGTGAGCTGGGCCAGGCGGGAGCGCAGGTCGGCCCAATAGGGACTGGTGGCGAGCCAGCCCTGGGTGGTCCCGCAGGCGCTGGCGACCTCGAGCATGGCCTCGACCAGGCGTCGTGAGGTCAGCGGCTCGCGCGGTTGCCAGATCGGCAGTGGTGATTGGACAAGCACCTGGTGTCCCCGCCACTGGCCCGCGTGAAGCACCGAGGGCACGGTCACCGTGGTGAGCTTGACGTGGGAGAGCGCGGTGAGCGCGGCGGTTTCGGCGCGTACCAGGCGGCGGGTCAGCGGCCCGGTGCCCAGCTTGGCGAAGCCGATGGTTTTTCCGGACGGGTCGAGCAGCTGCAGTACGGGTTTGCGGTTGGCTCTCGCAGGTCCAATGTGGACACTCAAGGACAGCTCGGTACCCAGCGTTTCGCGAAGGAAATCATCGATGCTGTCACCGCTTTCGCCAAGGCCGGCGCTGAGCCGGACCCGGTCGCGCAGCAGTGCGGGCCAGGTGCCCGAGCGCAGCGCCATCACCACCGCGTCCCGCTTGAGCTTGGCCAGGCGGCTCTGCGGCTCGGTGAACCGGCGCACCGCGGCCACGGCTACCCGCCGGGATCCCATCGGGACCAGAAGCTTCGGACGGCGCGCGTCAGGGATGACGAGATATTCCGCCACCTTCGGCGCGCCCGGGTCATCGGTCGAACACTGTGGGTAGAGCAACGCCAGAACCTCACGCAGATACTGCCCGCGCAGCTCGGCGTCAGCTGCTGTCAGCTGCGCTGGTGCCGTCTTCAAACTCATTTGGTGGGCACTGCCTCTCGCAGGTGGCCGACGTTGACTTTGAGTTCAACGGGAGCGGGAGGCATGTTGTTGCGCCAAAGCAGCACATACCCGAGAAAGGTGAATGCGAGCGGCGTTACCAGCGAGTTGTACCAGAGGGACGCCACGAACGAACCGAAGATCGCAGTGGACGCGGCCAACCCGATCGGGCTGGCGTCCCTGCGGAAGCGCCACAGCGCGAAGCCGAAGAAGCCGAAGTAGGCCAGCGTGCCCACCAGCCCGTGGGCGAACAACAGCTGCCACAGCTGGCCGTTGCCGCCGATGGTGAAGTTGCCGCAGCGCTCGCAGGCCTCGCTTTCGCCAACCGTGATGGATTGCCGTCCCCCCATGGTGTTGCGGGTGCTGCCGAAACCGAGCACCGGCGACTCGCGCATCCCGTCCAGGGCGCGTTCGGTGAGAAACATTCGCACCCCGTTGGACTTGCCGTTGTCCAGGCGGCGCTGCACGACATCGCCGAGCGGGGTGGTGGCGGTCGCGACGGCGATGACGATACCGGTGACCGCGACGAGGAGCAGCGGCTTGAACCTGCCGAGTAGGGCCTGGCGCGCCCCGAGATAGAGCGCGGCGGCGCCCAGCCCGATCCACAGCCCGCGGTTGAGCGAGTGCACCACCGGAACCAGGGACAGGCCGAGCAGCATCAGAGCCGCGGCCTTGAGCCAGCGTTTGGTGGGGTAGCCGAAGACGGCCACCAGGAACCAGCCGACCAGGAGGCAGAAATTGTTGCCCCACGTGTTGGTGTAGCCCCAAGGCGCGGCTGGGCGAGGCTTCGGATCGCCCACCAGATCCATGATCTGAGCCGCGTAGGGGTGCACCAGCGAGCGCACGAAACCCTTGCCGGTCATGCCTTTGGGCAACAGCATCTCCACCGGCGAGGTCAGCTCGAGGTGCCCGGCGAAGGTGCCGAGCAGGCCACCGAGCACCGTGACCACGAACAGCCAGCCCAGCACCCCGGCCAGCAGCCGCTGACTGACCCGCCTGGGCGCCACGTTGCCCGCATAGATCAGAAGAATGGTCAGCGAGGCATATTGGATCAGCCGGTACCCAACCCCGATGATCCGGTCGTGAAACCCCCCGGCCACGGCGCCGGCCGGCTCAGCGTTGAGCGCCGCCAGACCCGCGATGAGCACGGCCCCGAACACCAGCCAGATCGAGAAGCCGGGCGGCAGCATCACCTTCCGCCGGGCCGTGGTGTGCTGGCGCACCAGCGAGACCGCCATCGGCACCGCGGCAATCGGAAAGATCAGCACGCCCAGGCCGAGCACCCACCACAACGGATACAGCGCCAGGAGCGGTACCAGAATCATTCTTTGCGGGCCTCATCCAGTGGGGTAAGCAGAATCGTCTGGTCATGCAGCAGCTCGGTGGCGTGATAGCCGTTGATGACCGGTGCTGGCGCCGGGGCCGGCTCGGGCTCGGGTTCGGTCGCCATCCCGGCCTGCAGCTTGGGCAGCATCACCGCGCCCAGCAGCGGCGTGCCGACCCGGCGCAGCTGCTCGGCCGCGTCGATCAGCTCGGGACGCAACGCGCGCCTGAACTCCACCGCCACGATCGCGGCGTCGGCGAGGCTGGCGAGGCTTTGCGCATCCGCGCCGGTGGCCGTCGACGGGGCCTCGATGACCAGGTAACCGGCATTGGCCCGCAGCTTGCTCACCATGTCCCGCAACGCTTGCGACTGAAGCAGGCCCGCCGCGCTGCCGGTGCCGCCCGCGGTGATCACCCGCAGCGTCGGGTTGCGAGCGGCGCGCTGAGTCGCCTCGCCCAGGTTGGCCCTTCCGGCGAGCACATCGGACAGGCCAGGCGTGGGCGCGACCCCGAGCAGCTTGGCCATGGGCGTGCGGTCCTGCATGGAATCGGCGGCGTTCGCGCCCAGCAGCACCACGTCGGTACCGGTCCGGGCCAGCGCGGCGGCCAGGTTGGCCGCGGCTATGGTGGCCGCCGCCCCGCGGCTCGCGCCGGTGACCACGACCACCTGCTCGCCGGGGGCCAGCGCGGCCACCACCTCGTTGCGCAGCCGGTTGAAGGCGCGCCCGCCCGGACTGAACGGGCCGAACACATCATCGACCGGGGTGGTTTTTCCGGGTACGACGCCCAGCACCGCGACGCCGCAGCGCGTCACGTCGGCCTGACCTCTCACCCGCCGATCGAGCCGTTCCCGAAGGGCGCTCACGCCCACCCCCACCAACAGCCCGAGCAGCGCACCCGCGGCGATGTTGACCGGGGTGTTGGGCTTGATGGGCCGGCCCGGAAGCCGCGCGTCGCGAATGACCAGACCGCCGCTGACCGTCTCGGTGCTCAGCTGGTTGATTTTGTTGGTCAGCTGGTTGATCTGCCCGACGGTTGTCTCGCGCTGGCTGTCGAGCGTGGCGTAGAAGGAGGATCCGGCGCGCGCTGTCGCCAGTTGCGAGTTGATTTTCGCCAGCTCGGTGGTCAGATCGTTCAGCTTGTTCTTGAGCGAGCCGGATTGGGCGGTGAGGCCCGCCTTCGCGTTGTCCTCCCGGTTGCCGAGGTAGGCCAGCGCGAAAGCCCGTGCGCCCGCCTGCGCCGCGTAGGGCCGGGAGGCACTGAACTTGATCTGTAACACGGACGTGTTGGCGGGCACCTCCACCGACACGGCGGCGGCAAGGCTCTCGAAGTCGGTGCGCTGCAAGGTTTGCGCGGCGCGTTCCAGCACCGCGGTGGAGCGGACAAGCTGCGCTTCGGTGTCCAGATTGATCTCGTCGCGGGTGCGGCCGCCGGCCACGTTGGCATCCTGACCGGCCGGGCGGACCAGTACCGACGCGACGGAGACAAACTCACGAGGCAGCCGCCGGTTGTAGTCGGCGCCGACGGCGAGCCCCGCGATGAGGGCGAGCGCCACGATCCACCAGTGACGCCGCGCCATGGCCAGGTAGTCGTTCAGGTCGTACGACGTCGCGTCCACGCCGAAGTCAACGGCCCTCACCGGTGCTACGTAACTCGGGTGGTACGGGAAAAGATCCTGTTCGGGTATTATCGTCCGAAATCGGCACATTTGAGGTTTCGCCCAGGAGGCGTGTGCATATGGCGGGGGCTCGCAGGGCAGCGAAGAAACGCGTTTACACCAGCTTTGCAGTCTCCACTGCCGCCGTGGCGGGCGCGGTCCTGATCGGCCTGGTCGGCGGCAAGGTGAGCGGGTTGCCCGAGCGCGTCGCCACCTCCGGCGACACGTTTGCCCTCACCGCGGCACCGGATGAATCCACCGGGGACGAGAACTATCTGGCCGCGGGTGGCCAGAATGGCGGCGCCGCCATAACATTCGTCAAGTTCAATGTGAAACTGCCCGAGGACCGGCTCCCGCGTCGCGCGTGGCTGTGGCTGGGCGTGAAGAAGAGCCCGTTACCCGATCTGGTGGAGCTTTCCCAGGTACCAGACACACGCTGGACCGAGTCGACGCTCACCGCCACCAACGCCCCACGGCTGGGAAAGGTGGTCGCGTCGGTCTTTCCCAAGCCCAACGCCCCGGCGATCGCCTTCGACGTCACCAAGGCGCTGCGCGGCTCGGGCACCGTCGCCTTCGCGGTCACCGCACCCACCAGTGCCCAGCTGGCGCAATTCGTTGCCAGCGAATCACTTTCGACCTTCGCCGGCCCACCGACCATCACCTTCGAGTGGTCCACCGGGCCGATCTTCCGCGACCCGCCGGTCACCCCGCCCGCCTTCGCGACCAGCCCGCTGATTCCCGAACTTCCCCCATTGGTGTCGCCGTGGCCAGACGCGCCGCCCGCGGTCTTCGCGACCGCCTCCACCTCGAACCCCCCGCCCGCCCTCACCGTTCCCAACCTCACCCCACCGACACTGCCCACCTTCGAATACGTGCCGCCCCCGCCACCCACCATCGATCTGGTGCCACCGACACTCCCCACCAACGAGCCGGTGCTTCCCGAGCCGCCCGCCCTGCCGGTCATTCCCGCCCTGCCCGCCCCGCCCGTCGTTCCCGAGCCGTCCGCCCCGCCCCTCGTGGACCCGTCTCCGCCCGGCGCACCCGTCGTGGAGCCGTCCCCGCCCGTCGTGGAGCCGTCCCTGCCCGTCGTAGAGCCGTCCCTGCCGGTGGTAGAGCCGTCGCCGTCTGTGCCGGCTCCGCCGGTGGTGGTGGAGCCCACCCAACCCACCCAGCCGGTGGAATGCGTGGCGGGCGAGCGGCTGGTGCCGAGCTGCGGCGCGCTTTGGGGCGTGGCGCCCGGGGCGCACACCTCGCAGGACCGCACGCAGGCCCTTGCCGACTTCGAGGAACGCGCCGGCAAACCCCAAATGATCTATCACGCCTACCATCGCGGGCGGGAACTCTTTCCCACCGCGGCCGAGGTAGCCATCGCCCGCGACGCGGCCAACCCGCGAATCCTGTTCCTCAACTGGAAACCGACCGGTGCCACCTGGGGCCAGATCGCGGCCGGGGACCCGGCCACCGACGCCTATCTCGACCAGCTCGCCGCTCATATCAAGGCGAACCTCTCCGAGCAGTTCTTCTTCACGATGCACCACGAGCCGGAAAACGATGTCGTGGACCGGGCCGGCAGCGGGATGACCGCGAAGGACTATTCGTCCGCCTTCCGGCACGTGATCCAACGCTTGCGCGCCAACGGGGTTGCCAACCTCGTGTCCACGATGTGCTACATGGCTTACATCCCGTGGAATGTGCAGCCATGGTTCGGCGACCTCTATCCCGGCGACGATGTCGTCGACTGGGTGTCGTGGGACATCTACGCCTACAGCGAGCCCGGGCACGGCTTCGGCGACTTCGCCGAGATGATGAACCGCAGGGCGAGCAACGAGCCCGCCTGGCCCGGCTTCTACAACTGGGCGGCGCGCACCTTCCCCGACAAGCCGCTCATGGTCGCGGAGTGGGGCGTCTGGTACTCGGCGAAGAACCCCCGTCATCACGCCGACTTCTTCGACTCGGCCCGCCTGCAGCTCGAACTGTTCCCGCGGGTCAAGGCCTACGTCTATTTCGAAACGCCAAATGCCGAAGGCCGCGACTCGCGAGTGCAGAACACCACCGCCGGACTTCGCTCCTTCCAGCAGTTCAGCAACCATCCGGCCTTCGCCGTGAAGCTGCCTAGGGCGCAGGTGAACGGCCGCGAAGTGTCCCCGTGGAGAGCACTTCCCACTCCGATGCCATCCAGCCTGCCCTAGACGGCGATAACACGCGACGCGCCGTCAATTGGTTGCGCATTCGGAGTAGGAAATTTTCGGCTCAGCCGCGCGCGTTGATCCAGCCCTGGTCAGCGAGGTACGTGAGCACCTCGGTCACCGCCGCGGCGACCGAGGACTGGGAGGTGTCCAGGCGCAGCTGCGCGTCGGTCGGCTCCTCGTAGGGGTCGTCGATGCCGGTCATCCCGGTCAGGGTGCCCGCGCGTGCCCGCGCGTAGAGGCCTTTGCGGTCGCGCTGCTCGCAGACCTCGAGCGGGGTGGCCATGTGGACAAGGACGAAGTCGGCGCCCGCCGCGGTGACCATCTGCCTCGCGCTGGCGCGGGCCTGGGCGTAAGGCGCGATCGGGCAGCAGACCGCGAGGCCGCCATGCCGGGCCACCTCCGCGGCGACCCAGCCGATGCGCCGGATGTTGCGATCGCGATCTTCTCGGGAGAAGGTGAGGCCGGCGCTCAGCTCCCGCCGCACCACATCGCCGTCGAGCAGGGTGATGGTTCGCTCGCCCGTCTCCAGCAGCGCGTCGGCCACGCCGCGGGCGACCGTGGACTTGCCGGAGCCGGACAGGCCGGTGAAGAACAGCACCAGACCGCGGTGACGCCGGGGCGGCCGAGCGCGGGCAAGCTCGCGGGCGACCGCGGGCGGAGTGTGCCACTCGGGCAGGGCCAGCCCGTCATCGAGCAGGTCGGCGATCTCTTTGCTCTTGAGTGGACGGCGTTCGAACCGTTCCGGCACATCGTCGCGGTCGCGCCACTGCCCATCGCGCGCGTCGTAGGAAAGCTCCCGCGGCACCAGAACCCGCAGGCCCGCGCCGGCGAGGCTGCCCGCGGTCGACAGCAGATGGGTCACCCCGAAAGCGGCCGCCACCTTGGCCCGCAGCAGGGCGTCGAGCAGCTCGTTGCCCCGATCGGCGAGCGGCACCGCGACGATGATCG
Organism: Rhizocola hellebori; assembly: GCF_016862955.1. Taxonomy (GTDB): domain Bacteria; phylum Actinomycetota; class Actinomycetes; order Mycobacteriales; family Micromonosporaceae; genus Rhizocola; species Rhizocola hellebori. The sequence continues at coordinate 182,088 of NZ_BONY01000012.1, forward strand.
CCTCCGCGGCACGCTCGGACGGGGTCAGCCGATCGCGCGCGGCCAGCACGCAGCGCACCAGCGCCTCGGGGGTCAGGCCGTCGGGGGTGGGGGTGGACACCGGTACCAGAATCAAAATCTGCGCGGCAAGCTGACGAGCGGCGTGCACGATCTGGGCCAGCTGCGGCCGGTGCAGCGGGCGGTCGGCGAACACCCCCAGCACGCGCGTCTCGGTGAGCTGATCGCGCACCGCTTCCGTGCTCAGCCGCAGCCGGGCGAACGGGGCGTGGCCGCCGTCGCCGTAGCGGTGCACCGGGCCCGCCACCGCCTGCCAGCCGGGTTTGGTGTCCCAAGACTCGACGATGTCGAGCCACGCGATGGGGGCACCCTCGGGATCGGTCAGCACGAGCAGCGAAGGCTCGCTCAGGTCGAGCCCATCGAGCATCGCCGACGGCACCTCCAGCGTCACCGCCGTCGGCCAGGCACGGCCGTCGGCCAGCTTGGCCGTGCGCTGAACGCTGAGCAGGTCGGCCGAGCCGAGGAAGCCGGTCAGCGGCGCATAGGCGCCGGCGAGCAACAGCTCCAAGTCAGACAGCTCGGTCGGATTCGGCGTCCACGTCGGAGCACCCCGCAGCGACTCGTCGCTGATGACCCGGTCTGCCCGATCGTTCATTTTTTCTCCTCGGGGGGTGGTCCCCGCTTCGACCCAACGCTGAGCTGTCGCTTCGCAAAGCCTACCCAGAGAGAACGCAGTGGCAAGATTCGTGGGTCCTCCTCACGTGATCACCCAGGTGAACGCGATAAGCTGCGGCCGGACAGCGACGTCCTGACGATTCAGGGAAAGGACGCGCCGTGGCTGTGGACGATGCTCTTCGCGCCGATATCCGACGCCTTGGCAATCTGCTGGGACAGACGCTGGCCCGGCAGGAAGGCCGTGGCCTGCTCGACCTTGTAGAGGAAGTAAGGGCCCTGGTTCGGGTCGACGCCGATGGTGCGGCCGCCAAGCTGAGTTCGGTCGATGTGTCGACCGCTACCCTGCTCGCGCGGGCCTTCTCGACCTACTTCCACCTCGCCAACATCACCGAACAGGTGCACCGCGCCCGGGATCTGCGCCGTCGCCGCGCCGAGCAGGGTGGCTGGCTCGATGGCGCGGCCCAGCGCATCGCCGCTCGCGGCGTCGGCGCGAAGGAAGTCGCGGCGGCGGTGCGGCGGCTGGCGATCCGTCCCGTGTTCACCGCCCACCCGACCGAGGCGGCGCGCCGGTCGATCCTCACCAAACTGCGCAGCATCGCCGATGAGCTCGACGCGGAACACGCCTCGCTCACCCTCTACGGCGAGCAGACGCGCGCCGACAACCGGCTCGCCGAGCTGCTCGACCTGCTGTGGCAGACCGATGAGCTGCGGCTGGACCGGCCAGACCCGACCGATGAGGCCCGCAACGCCGTCTACTACCTGCGCGATCTTTACGACGATGCCGCGCCCAGAGTGCTCAACGATCTCGCCGAGACGCTCAAACGCCTCGGTGTGGAGACTGCTCCTTCTGCCCGGCCGCTTTCTTTTGGTACCTGGATAGGCGGCGACCGAGACGGCAACCCCTACGTCACGCCCGCGGTTACCCGTGACGTCCTGCTCCTGCAACACGAACATGGCATCCGCGCGGTCGAGGCCGCGATGGACGATCTGATCAACGAGGTGTCGGTCTCCCGCCGCCTGCGCGGAGTCTCGCTGGACCTGTCGGCGAGCCTTGCCAAAGATCTCGACGCGCTGCCGGAGATCTCGCCGCGGTTCCGCCGGACCAACGCCGAGGAGCCCTACCGCCTCAAAGCCCGCTGCGTCAAGGCGAAGCTGGCCAACACCCGATCCCGGCTGGCCAGCGGGACCCCGCACGAGCCGGGCCGCGACTACCTCGGGACCAAGGAACTCATCGACGACCTGGAGCTGATGCGCGCCTCACTGGCCCGCAACGCCGGTCAGCTGACCGCGGTGGGCCGCCTGGCCACCACCATCCGAGCCGTGAGCGCCTTCGGTTTGCATCTGGCCACATTGGACGTTCGGGAACACGCTGACGCGCACCACGCCGTCCTCGCCCAGCTCTACACCCGGGTCGGCGAAGTCCCCGACTACGCCTCGCTGGACCGGCCGGCCCGCACCGCGCTGCTGGCCACCGAACTGGCCGGACGCCGTCCACTGTCCAGTGTGAACACCCCGCTGACCGACGCGAACCGCAAGACCTACCACGTTTTCACCACCATCCGCGAAGCACAGGCCCGCTTCGGCCCGGATGTCATCGAGTCCTACATCATCTCGATGACCCGCGGCATCGACGACGTCCTCGCCGCGGTCGTGCTCGCCCGCGAAGCCGGCCTCGTCGACCCGCACGCCGCGCGCGCCGAAATCGGCTTCGTCCCGCTGCTGGAAACCGTCGCCGAGCTGGACGCGGGCGGCACCATCCTGGACGACCTGCTCAACCTGCCCGCCTACCGCGAGATTGTGCGAGCCCGCGGCGACGTGCAAGAGGTGATGCTCGGCTATTCCGACTCCAACAAGGAAGCCGGCATCACCACGAGCCAATGGGCCATCCACCGCGCTCAGCGTGCGCTGCGCGACGTCGCCGCGCGCCACGGCGTGCAGCTGCGCCTGTTCCACGGCCGCGGTGGCACCGTCGGCCGCGGCGGAGGCCCCACCCACGAGGCGATCCTGGCCCAGCCCTACGGCACCCTCGACGGCGCCATCAAGGTGACCGAGCAGGGTGAGGTCATCTCCGACAAGTACACGCTGCCCGCCCTGGCCCGCGAAAACCTCGAGCTCACGGTCGCCGCCGTGCTTCAGGCCACCCTCCTGCACACCGCTCCCCGCCAGCCCGCCGAAGCGCTCGCCGAATGGGACTCCGGCATGAGCGCGATATCCGAGGCTGCCTACGGCGCCTACCGCAACTTGGTCGAGAACCCGCAACTGCCCGAATACTTCTGGGCGTGCACCCCGACCGAATTGTTGGGCGCGTTGAACATTGGCTCCCGACCGGCCAAGCGTCCCGACTCCGGCGCGGGCCTGGGCGGCTTGCGCGCCATCCCCTGGGTGTTCGGCTGGACCCAGTCCCGCCAGATCGTGCCCGGCTGGTTCGGCGTCGGGACCGGCCTGCGCGCCCTGCGCGAGTCCGGGCGCGCCGACCTGGTGCAGAACATGTACAAGGAGTGGCACTTCTTCCGGACGTTTGTGTCCAATGTGGAGATGATGCTGGCCAAGACCGATCTCACCATCGCTCGCGGATATGTGCAGAACCTCGTCCCCGCCCCGCTACGCCCGATCTTCAACACCATCGAGGCGGAATACGAGACTACGGTGACCGAGATTCTCAAGGTGACCGGCGAGGCAGCCCCGCTCGACGCGAACCCGGTTCTCCAGCGCACCCTGGCCGTCCGCGACACCTACCTGGAACCGCTGCACCACCTGCAGGTCGCCCTGCTGCGCCAGTACCGCGACGCCGGCCTCGCCGGCCGCTCCTTCGCCACCGCGCCCGGCTCACGCCGCGGCGCCACCACCGATCCCACCCTGGAACGTGCCCTGTTGACCACGGTCAATGGCATCGCCGCCGGAATGCGCAACACTGGATAGGTGCTCTACCAGATTCTTGCCAACGCGACGATGATCTTTCACTTCGCGTTCCTGGTTTACGTGGTGATCGGCGGATACCTAGCCTGGCGCTGGCACCGCACCATCTGGCTCCACCTCGCCCTGGCCGGCTGGGGCTTCTCCACCATCGTCTTCGGCTTCCACTGCCCGCTGACCTACGTCGAGGACTGGGCGCGCAAACACGCCGGGGAACAGGGCCTCAGCACAGGATTCATCGACACCTATCTGGAAGGCGTCATCTATCCCCAAAGCATGGCCGGGGCGGTCCAAGCCCTAGGCGCCATAATCGTCGCGGTCTCCTGGGCAGGCGCCTTCCTCCTCTGGCGCCGCCGCCGCGCCGCCACCCCCTCACCCGCGTCCCCCTAGCCACCGATCGGGAGCCCATAATGGAAGACATGTGGATCACCCTCGCTTCATACGAGAACATCAAGGGGAGCCCCCGCCCGATGGCGGCCGTCCGCGCCTGACTGCGCGACCGCGGCATCGATTGGATGCCCTTTGGGCCCGAGCACCTGCGAGTTGACCTCACCTGCGGCCCTGATCAACACGGCAAGTGGCACGGCTGGATACGAGTCAGCGTGCCCGAGAATGTACTGCGCCCACTCGGCCTACACCCCGACCAGCCGACCGCGAAGATCGTCGGTCCCTCTCCGCCCGCCTGGTGGCATGCCGCTGCCGAACACAGGCACAGCACGCATCACTGACGGTGCGGGCGCGAGGGTGTTGCGTTTCCGGACACCCCGTTGCCCAGCCGGTAGCTGGCCACGAAGGCTGTCCCGGGTGCGGGCCGGCGGCCGTGGCCATGGCCGTTCGCACCGTCGGCTTGATGTCGTCTTGCTGCCGCACGGCGAGCGTGTGCCCATGGCCCGGTGGCCGCGCCACCTCGTGGTGAATGTTTCCTGCCGCCCCGAACCGCTAGGGCGGAAACTAGTTCAGGGTGCGGCGGGGTAGACGATGTAGCGGCGGCCGAGCGGGCTGCGCCATAAGAAGACGCCGGGTCTGATCTGGATCAGTTGCCATCGGCCTTGGTGTTTGGCTCGGTGGTGGTATCGGCAGAGGACACCGAGGTTTGCCGCGATGGTGAGCCCGCCGAGGTGGTAGGCGATGGTGTGGTCGATGTCGGCGTGGATGGGCGGGTCGGCGGCAGCCGGGTGCGCGGCAGGTGCGGTCTCTGGCCCGTATATGCCGCGCCAGCGCTTCGGTGGGATGCCGCCGGGTGGCGTCGGCGTTGGCAGTGCGGCGGGCGGTGTCGGTGTCTTCGTGGTGCGGGGTGGTGTTGGCGGTGTTGCGGGCGCTGTTGGTGTCTTCGTGGTGCGGGGTGGTGTTGGCGTTGGTGGTGCGGCCGCGGGCGGTGTGAGTGGGTGTGCTGCCGGTGGTGTGGTCGCGTCGGGTCGTGTTGTCGGGGTGGGGGCGGGCGGTGTTAGTGGGTGTGCTGCCGGTGGTGTGGTCGCGTCGGGTGGTGTGGTCGCGTCGGGTGGTGTGGTCGCGCT
>NZ_BONY01000013.1 GCF_016862955.1 Rhizocola hellebori
CAGGGGCAGGCGGCAGGGGCAGGTGGCAGGCGGGAGGGGTGCGGGGTGAGGTGGTTAGGAGGCGGCGGTGAGGACGGCCTTTTCGATTTCGGCGGGGTCGAAGTTGCCGGTGAGGTAGAAGGCATCGACCACGTCGGCGCCGAGGGTGGAAACGCGGGCCAGGCGGACGTCGACGCCGAGGGCGGCCAGCGCGGAGGCGACCCGGTAGAGCAGACCGGGGGCATCGGAGGCGCGCAGCTCTAACAGGTCGGTGGCGGCCCAGATGACGCGAGGGGGCACAGTGGCGGGACGGCGCGCGCCAATGCCCAGGCGCGGGGAGACCGCGAACTGGTTGAGCGCGACCCGGCGCAGGTCGGCGGCGAGCAGCTGGCGGTCGAGGGAAGCGCCGAAACGGGACGTGACAGCGCATTCGATAACGGCACGGTCGTCGAGCGAGACGCTGTTGACGGCCACGATCTCGAGGCGGTGGGTGGCTAGGCAGCCGGCCATTCCGGCGAGCAGACCGACCCTGTCCGGGGCGGCCATGGCCACCCAGTCGTCGGCGACCTGAATCACCGGCAGCGCGCCATTGGTGAGCGCGTCGGAGGGATCGTTGCGCATCTCGGGCGCGGTGCCGCCGAGGGCGGACCGGATCCGCTTCACGAGCTGATCGATGAGCCTGCCCTTCCACGACGACCAGGCCGCCGGGCCGGTCGCGGCGGCGTCCGCGCGGGCGAGCATGTGCAGGATCTCCAAAGTCGCGACACTGCCAATGTTGCGCGCGGCGTCGGCGATGACGAAGGGGTCATCGAGGTCGCGTCTGGTGGCCACCTCGGGCAGCAGGAGGTGATTGCGCACCACCGAGGAGATGGTGGCGGCATCGGCCGGCGGCAGACCGATGTCGGTGGCTATGGCGGCGGCGATAGGCGCGCCCACCACGCTGTGATCACCGGGCAGACCCTTGCCGACGTCGTGCAGAAGCGCCCCCAGCACCAGCAGATCGGGACGCGACACCTCACGGGTCCAGCGGGCCGCGTTCGCCGCGGCCTGTACCAGATGTCTGTCCAACGTGTACTGATGGACCGGGTGGTGCTGCGGGGTGCCGCGCAGCCGGGTCCACTGCGGGAGCCATTGCCCGGTCAGGCCGAACCGGTCGCAGGACTCCCAAGTGGCCACGAGCGCAGGCCCGGAACCCACCAGGGAAAGGAAAGCGTTACGCGCCGAGGAAGGCCACGGCACAGGCAACGGCTGGCCAAAACGCACCAGCCACTCCAGCGTGGAACGGGCGATCGGCATCTGCGCCTGAGCGGCCGCCGCCGCAACCCGAAGCGACAGTGAGGGATCGGGCCGCGGCCCGATGGCGGCGCGGGCGAGGACGACCTCCCCGTCCAGCGCGACCACGTCCCGGGCCAGCGGATGCCGCTTGGGGGCGGCCTTGCCGACCCGCAGCTGAGAACGCCAGCGCTGCACGGAACGCCACGAGTCGGTGAGGGTCCAGGAAATGGTGCGCGCGTCAAGACCGATGCGGCGCAACAGGGTGTCGCCGTCGGGCAGGCCGAGCAGGGTCGCCACCGGATCGCGTTCCTGGGCGCGCAACCGATCGGCGCGCCGGCCAACGCTGACATGGAGGGCATCGCGGCAATCGAACAGGCGGGAAGCAGCGGCCCGCACCGCGGGCGGCATCGCCTCGGCCACCCCGGCCAGGCCTATCCCGCGCAGCACGGCCACATCCCGAAGTCCGCCTTCGGCTTCCTTCAAATCGCCTTCGAGCAGATAGGCGAGCTCGCCATGCGCCCGATGCCGCTCCTCGCACAGCTCGCGCAGCTTGCTGAGCTGACGCGGGCCGGTGCGGCGCCACATGTCGTGCGCGGCCCGGGCCAGCTGCTCGGCCAAGAGCCGGTCTCCGGCGATCGGGCGGGCATCGAGCAGACCGAGGGCCACCTTGACGTCGTCGTGTGCCGCGTCGAGGGACTCGGCGATGGTGCGCGTGGAGTGGTCCAGGCCGAGTTTGGCGTCCCAGATCGGGTACCAGAGAGCGGCCGCCAGCTCGTCCACCCCGGTCACCCCGTTATGGAGCAGGATCAGGTCGAGGTCACCGAAGGGCGAACATTCGCGGCGGCCCAGCCCGCCCACGGCCACCAGCGCGATGCCGGGCCGGGTGGGAAACAGGCCGGACAGCCAAGCGTCGAGCGCGGCGGCCCGGGAAGCCCGTGCCGCCGCACCGATGTTCGCTTCAGAGCGCGTCGAGGCCGCGCTCGCCTGTGCGAACACGAATCACCTCAGACACCTCGGTGACCCACACCTTGCCATCACCGATCTTGCCCGTCCGGGCGGCGGTAACGATGGAGTCGACGACCTTCTCCACGTCCAGCTCGTCCGTGACAACCTCGATGCGGATCTTCGGCAGGAATTCCACCGTGTACTCGGCGCCCCGGTACACCTCGGTGTGGCCCTTCTGCCTTCCGTATCCCTGGACCTCGCTCACGGTCATCCCGGCAACACCCATGGCGTGCAGGGCTTCCTTGACCGCGTCCAACTGATACGGCTTTACCACTGCGGTTACCAGCTTCATTGAAAGCCCTTCCATTCGTGGACTCTAACCGCTGACCTTTGCCGGCTCTGCTTCTTCTTCGGTCTCGGCGGGCGCGGCGGCTTTGCTGCCACCGATCCCGGCTAGGGCGAAGGCGCCCTGGCTGCCACTGCTTCCGGTCGCCGGCGAGTAGTCGTAGGCGCTCTCAGCGTGTTCCGCGACATCGATGCCCTCGATCTCGGCCTGCGCCGAGGTACGGAACCCGATCGTCCACTTGATAAGCAGGGCCAGTATTGCGGCGATCGCGAACGAGTAGACCGAAACTATGCCGCTGCCCATCGCCTGGCGGCCAAGCTGCGTAACTCCGCCACCATAGAACAGACCGTTGCTTGCCCCAAGGATGGCGGGGTCGGTGATCCACGAGTTCACCGCGTCGGTGGCGAACAAGCCGATCGACAGGGACCCGATCCACCCACCTACGAAGTGAACGCCGACGACGTCGAGCGAGTCGTCGTAGCCGAGCTTGTACTTCAGGCTGACGGCGAGGGCACAGAGCCCACCCGCGACGAAGCCGATGAGCACCGATGCCAGCGGCGAGACGAAGCCACAAGCCGGCGTGATGGCGACCAGACCGGCAACCGCACCGGAGGAGGCGCCCACCAGGGTCGGCTTGCCGTCGCGGATCTTCTCGATGAGGATCCAGCCGAGCAGCGCGGCGGCCGTGGCGACCTGGGTGTTCACGAAGACCACACCGGTCAGGGCGTCAGCGGTCAGCTCCGAACCGGCGTTGAAACCGAACCAGCCGAACCAGAGCAGGGCCGCGCCGAGCGCGACGAACGGAACGTTGTGCGGCTTGAAGGTCTCCTTCGGCCAGCCAAGCCGTTTGCCGACCACGATGGCGACAGCGAGCGCTGCGGCACCCGCGTTGATGTGCACCGCGGTTCCACCTGCGAAGTCCAGCGCGTGGATCTTCGCGCCGATGAAGCCACCGCCCCATACCCAGTGCGCGACCGGTACGTAGACCAGCGTGAACCAGCCGGTCGCGAAGACGAGCCAGCCGGCGAACTTCGCCCGGTCGGAGAGCGCACCGCTGATGAGCGCCACGGTGATGATGGCGAACATCATCTGGAACACCAGGAACACATAGGTCGGGATTCCGGTCGACGCGCCTCCGGCGAACCAGAACTCGCCCGGGAATGTCTTGGTCCCGAGGTATTGGGTGAAGCTGCCGATGTAACTCTGCAGCGTCGCATCCTCGTTCACCCCGAACGCGAACGAGAAGCCATAGAGCAGCCACAGCACCGAGACGAGACCGATGGTGGCGAAGCTCATCATCATCATGTTCAGCACGCTCTTGGACCGGTTGAGGCCGCCATAGAAGAAGGCCAGACCGGGCGTCATCAACAGCACGAGCGCGGACGATACGAGCAGCCAGGTGGTGTTCCCGGTGTCGACCGTTAGAGGCTCATCAAGGAGCAGCACGCTGCCCTCCCTCAATTCCTATGAGACGGAATACCAGCTGCGCTGCTGGTTGAAGTGGGAGCATTCATGTCCGGTGTTTCGCGCAATGGTCCTGCCCGGTTTCAGCCGCGTCACGATCTGTTTCAGACATGTGAACAAACCTTCACCACGGGTGAACTTCTCGGGCCTAGATCGACACATTACGATGTGTAGATGAGAATCACACGTCTAGTCGGGCGCGCCATCGTAGCGCTCGCCATGACCTCGACCGCTGTTGCTATCAGCACCAGCGCGTCGGCGGCTGGAGACCCCCAGATCCTCTCGGCGGGCGGCCCCACGGCCGTCGCAAACAGTTACCTCGTCGTCCTGAAGGACACCCGGACTCCGGTACGCGAAACCGCGCAGCGACTGGCCCCCGGCAAGATCGGGTCAGTCTGGGAGCACGCCGTGCGGGGCTTCTCGGTGACCGCGAGCCAGACCCAGGCGTTGCAGATCGCCGCCGATCCGGCCGTCGCGTTCGTCGAGCAGAACCACACCGTGCACCTGACAGACACGCAGCCCAACCCGCCATCATGGGGTCTGGACCGCATCGACCAGCGCAACCTGCCGCTGGACCAGTCGTACACCTACCCGAACACAGCCAGCAACGTGCACGCCTACATCATCGACACCGGCATCCGAATTACGCACACCAACTTCGGCGGCCGGGCCAGCTATGGCGCAGATTTCATCGACAACGATGCGATCGCCGATGACTGCCACGGGCACGGCACCCACGTCGCCGGTACCACCGGCGGCAGCACCTTCGGCGTGGCCAAGGGCGTCCAGCTGGTCGCCGTCCGCGTGCTCGACTGTGCCGGCAGCGGCACCTTCCAGCAGGTCATCGACGGCGTGAACTGGGTGACGGCCAACGCGGTCAAGCCGGCCGTGGCCAACATGAGCCTCGGCGGCGCGGGCACCAACGCCACCCTCGAGGCAGCGGTGACCGCGTCCATCAACTCGGGCGTGGTCTTCGCGCTCGCGGCGGGCAACTCCAGCAGCGACGCGTGCAACTTCACCCCGGCGCGTACCCCGGCCGCGATCACCGTCGGCGCTACCGACATCACCGACACCCGCGCTTCGTTCTCCAACTTCGGCGCGTGTCTGGACCTCTTCGGGCCCGGCGTCAACATCACCTCGTCGTGGAACCTCAGCGACACCGCCACCAACACGATCAGCGGCACCTCCATGGCCTCCCCGCACGTAGCGGGGGCCGCCGCGCTGATCCTGGGGGCGAACCCGACCTTCACCGCACAACAGGTACGCGACGCGATGGTCGCCGCCGCCACCCCGGCCAAGGTCATCAACCCCGGCGCGGGCTCGCCGAACCTGCTCCTCTTCGTCGGCGCGGGCGGCCCTCCGCCGACCTGCACCCCGGTCACCAACGGCACCGACGTGGCCATCCCCGACAACAACGTCTGGGTCACCAGCAGCATCACCATCAGCAGCTGCCCCGGCAACGCGAAAGCGGCGTCCACCGTCGAGGTGCACATCGCGCACCTGAACCGCGGTGACCTCGCCATCCAGTTGCAGGCGCCGGACGGGACCCGCTACCAGCTCAAGTCCCGCAGCAACGACACCGGCGACAACCTGGACACCACCTACACGGTGAACCTCAGCAGCGAGGTCGCCAACGGCACCTGGATCCTCCGAGTCCGCGACCGCCGAGCCAACGGCATCGCCGGCACCCTGACCTCCTGGACGTTGGGGGTCTAACGCAAAGCGTGCTCGAAGGTGTATCGCTCGTAATCGATTAGCCGTAAGTCGCGGAGGGGTCGGCGTAGGTGTCCTTTTTGGACGATGCGCACGAACGCCGGCTCCCCCGCGTTGGCCAGCCTTCTGATGCCCTCGACGTGATCCACTATCCGCTTCCGGATGGTACGGACCAGGCGATGCCGGTCACGCGGGATCAAGCCGTAGGCGTCGGCGAACAGGCGCAGCCGTCGCGGCCTGTCCGGCCGGTGCCAACCCAGGGTTATCGAGTCTCGGTCGCTGAATATGGGTACCCACGTCCAAGCGGCATAAGCCACGTCATAGATCCTCGATCCGGGCGAGGCGAGATCAAAGTCGATCATCGCCAGCGTGCCATCGGGTCGCCAGATCACGTTGTGCGGGGCCGCGTCGTGATGACAAATGATCTCCGAGTCGGGCGGCGGCGGGCCGAACGACCGCCAGACCGCACCCGGTGGCGTCCGGAAGCCGGCCTGGGCGTCGTGATACATCCGCAGCATCGTGGCGACCGTGACCAGGGCTTCGTCGGTGACCCAGTGCGCGGCCAGCGGGTACTCGCCGCACTCGCCCGGAACGAAGGAAAGCACTTCCCGCCCGCGCTCGTCCATCCCGAGCGCCTTGGGCGAGCCGGTGAAACCGCTGTACTCCAGGTGACGCAGCAACGCGTGCACGGTCGGGGTCCACGGGCCCGCGTTTCGGCGAACCGTCTCCCCGACCCTGACGACGGTGCTGACGTTCCCGCCGCGCAGCGGGATCTCCTGATGCACTGTCACTCGTCACCCAGAAGGGCGTTGACGAACGCGTGAACGTCAAAGGGAGCCAAGTCGTCGGGGCCCTCCCCGAGACCGACCAGCTTCACCGGGATTCCCAGCGCCTGCTGCACCGCGATGACGATACCGCCTTTGGCCGTTCCGTCCAATTTGGTGAGAACTACACCGGTCACGTTCGCCACCTCGGTGAAGACCTTGGCCTGCGAAAGCCCGTTTTGTCCCGCGGTCGCGTCGAGGATGAGCAGCGTTTCGGAGATCGGCCCGTGCTTCTCCACCACGCGCTTGATCTTGCCTAGCTCGTCCATGAGCCCGACCTTGTTCTGCAACCGGCCGGCGGTGTCTACCAGAACCGTATCCACACCGCTCTCGATACCCTTCTTCACGGCATCGAACGCGACCGCGGCCGGATCCGCTCCCTCGGCTCCGCGCACCACTTCGGCGCCGACCCGGCTCGCCCAGGTGGACAGCTGCTCGGCGGCGGCGGCGCGGAAGGTGTCGGCCGCGCCGAAGACGACACTGTGGCCATCCGCGATGAGCACGCGGCCGATCTTGCCGCAGGTGGTGGTCTTGCCCGCGCCGTTCACGCCCACGATCAGGATCACCGCGGGTTTGCCGTCGACCGGGCTCGCCTTGAGCGATCGGTCCAGCGACGGATCCAGCGCGGTGGTCAGCTCCTCGGACAGCAGGGCGCGCAGCTGCTTGGTGGTCCCGGTGCCCAGGACCCGGGTGCGCTCGCGGAGCTTGGCCACGATGTCAGCCGTCGCCTTCACCCCGACGTCGGCGCCGATCAGGCTCTCCTCCACCTCGTCCCACGCGTCGTCATCGAGCTTGTCGCGGGAGAGAACGGCGAGCAGACCCTTGCCGAAGACGTTCTGCGACCGGGCCAGGCGGGCGCGCAACCGTACCAGCCGCCCCGCGGTCGGGGCCGGCTGCTCAACCTCCGGCTCAACCGGCACCTCAACCGGCGGCGCGACCTTCTCCACCGGCGGAACAACCGGCGGGGCCTTCGGCGCGGCAGGCGGCGCCTTCTCGACCGGAGGAACAACCGGCGGAGCCTTCTCCACCGGAGGTGCAGCCTTCTCCACCGGCTTGGCGGGCGGCGCTTTCTCAACCGGAGGAACAACCGGCGGAGCCTTCTCCACCGGAGGTGCAGCCTTTTCGACCGGCGGAACGGCCGGTGGGGCCTTCTCGACCGGCTTGGTGGGCGGGGCCTTCACCGCCGGTTTGGTCGGCGGCGCCTTTTTCACCGGCGGGGCACTGGGTGGCGCCTTCTCGACCGGCTTGGCGGGTGGGGCTTTGCGCACCTGCGGCGGCTTGGTCTGCGTCGTCTTCTCCGCGGGGGGTGGCGGCAGCTGCTGACGCCTGGTTCGCTGCGCGACAACGAAGCCCACGCCTCCGAGCACCAGCACCGCGAGAATCGAGAGAATGACGACCAGTGGTTCCATGCCTCGCATCCTCTCAAACCGAGACCCCGTCGCATCGCCTCCTACCCATAGCGCAGGATGTGCATGTGGCGAAGCTCATCCTTGGTCCGCTGCTCCGCAGGGTCACCGACCACCAGGCAGTTCTCTGGATGACCACCGACGAGCCGGCTACGGTCACCGTTTACGCCGGTTCGGCTTCGGTCACCTCGCCAACCTTCGAGGTCGAGGGTTCACATGTGGCGCACTTGGTGCTGACAGATCTGCCCGAAAGGCCGACCCCCTATCAGGTTCAGGTCGACGGGGTGGAGGTTTGGCCCGAGCCGGGCTGGCCGCCCTCGATGATCACAGCTGGGCAGAGAGCTGATGCCACACTCGCCTTCGGCTCCTGCCGCGAGCAGCGCCCGTTCGGGGTGGACGCGCTGGAGGCCTACGCCCGTCGCGCGCTGAAGGGTGCGCCGTTGCCCGATCTGCTTGCCCTCATCGGTGATCAGATCTACGCCGACGAGCTGCCCGAGGAAACCCAGCGCTGGCTCGCCGCGCGGGACAGGCCCGGCCACTACCCACCCGACCAGGTGGTCCGCTTCCCCGAGTACGCCCACCTGTATCGGAAGGCGTGGTCGCAGCCGCAGGTGCGGTGGCTGCTGTCCACGGTGCCGACCGTAATGATCTTCGATGATCACGAGATCATGGATGACTGGAACTCGTCGGCGAGCTGGCTGGCCGACATCCAGACCCGGCCGTGGTGGGAGGAGCGGATCCGGGCCGGGCTCACCTCCTACTGGATCTATCAGCACCTCGGCAACATGACCCCGCAGGAGCTTGCGGCCGATCCCGTTTGGCAGCGCCTGCAAAGCGACGGCAAGGTCGAGATCCCGCCCGGCTATCGGTGGAGCTATCGGCTCGACCTGGGCCGTACCCGCATGATCGTTTTGGATTGCCGGGCAAACAGGGTGCTGGACGAACCGGTGCGGCGCATGTTCCCGCAGAGCGAGTGGGACTGGCTGGCGCAGGAGGCGGACGCCGACTGCGATCATCTGGTGCTGGCGTGCTCGCTGCCGTGGCTGCTGGCGCCGGCGATCCATCACGCCCAGGCGGTGATGGAGGTGGCTTCGCGCCGATACGGTGGCGTGGTCGAGAAGCTGCGCCGGCGCATCGATCTGGAGCACTGGTCGGCGGTGGGCCACTCCTTCGGCGAGCTGACCACGCTCATCCAAGGCCTCCAGAAACCGCGCTCCATCAGCGTTCTCGGCGGCGACGTGCACCACTCCTACGTGGCTGAGGCGACTCTGCCCGGCCGCGACAACGTCTACCAGATCACCTGCTCGCCGCTGAACAACGACGTGAGCGGCGTGATGAAATTCGGGCTGCGGGCCGGTTGGTGGCGCGGGCTTTCCGGGCCGGGCAGCATTGTGGCGCGGCTGGCCCGAATCCCCAAGGACACCATCAAATGGAAGGTGCTCACCAAGCCGCCCTATTTCGGCAATGCCATTGCCACGCTGAGCTTTCGCGGCGACGAGGCGACGGTGTTACTCGAGTGCACCGACGCACAGGGCGACTTCAGGAAGGTGATCCAGCACCGGCTTGCATGACGGCCCGCAGGTAGGGCAGCACCGAGCGATCCGTCCAGCGGGTCGCGGCAAGCCCGGCCGCCCTGGCGCCCATCACGTTTCGATCGCTGTCGTCGACAAAGAAACATTCTCTGGCGGGTACGGACAGCGCCTCGCACGCCGCCGCGAAGAACTCGCGCATCGGCTTGTACACACCGATCTCGGCCGAGGAGAGCACGGCATCGAACTCGTGCTCCAAGCCGAACAGGGTCAGGTCGGCGCGGAAGTCGTCGGTCGCATTCGATGCCAGCCCAACGGGTTTGCCGCTCGAGCGCACCTCGCGGACGAAGGCCAGCACCTCGTCGTCGATGAACCCGCGGTACGAATCCCACTCGGTCAGCGCTTCCCGCGGCGCACCGGTCGCCTCCGCGATGGAGTCGAGCCATTGCGCCCGGGTCCACTGTCCGGTGACCGCGGGCACGTAGCGACTGTGCTCCATGCCCGCGGTGAAGAACGCCCCCGCTTCCAGGCCGTAGCGCGGCTCGACCTCATAGGGCCGGTCGTAACCCTGCACCACGCCGTTGAAGTCGATCAGAAGTGCGCGCGGCTTTACCCGCTTCACACCATCTCCTCGACGGAGTTGTTGAGCCGCTGGCTGATCACCTCGGTGACACCGCTGCGCATGGTGACGCCGTAGAGCGCGTCGGCGACCTCCATGGTGCGCTTCTGGTGCGTGATGATGATCAGCTGGCTGCGCGCCCGCAGCTCGGAGAAGAGGGTGATGAGCCGGCCCAGGTTGACGTCGTCAAGGGCCGCCTCCACCTCGTCCATGATGTAGAAGGGCGAAGGGCGGGCGCGGAAAATCGCGCACAGCATGGCCACCGCGGTCAGCGAGCGCTCGCCACCCGAAAGCAGCGACAGCCGCTTGATCTTCTTGCCCGGCGGGCGTGCCTCGACGTCGATTCCGGTGGTCAGCATGTTGTCCGGGTCGGTGAGGATCAGCTTGCCCTCGCCACCCGGGAACAGGATCGGGAAGACGATCTCGAACTCGCGCGCGGTGTCGGCGAACGCGGTCGTGAAGACCTCCAGAATCCGGTCATCCACGTCCTTGACCACCGTGAGCAGGTCCCGGCGGGTGGCCTTGAGGTCTTCGAGCTGGTCGGAGAGGAACTTGTACCTCTCCTCGAGCGCGGCGAACTCCTCCAGCGCCAGCGGGTTCACCTTGCCCAGCAGGGCGAGGTCACGCTCGGCCTTGGCGGCGCGTTTCTCCTGGATCAGGCGGTCGAACGGCTCGGACCACTCGGAGTAGTCCTCGCCGGCTTCGCCGCCCTGCACCAGGGGCACCGGAACGGTGGGGCCGTATTCGCCCAGCAGTGTCTCGACATCGAGCGAAAACTCTTCCGCCGCACGGGTTTCCAGCTGCTCGATGCGCATCCGCTGTTCCGCGCGGGCCACCTCGTCGCGGTGCACCTCGGTGGTGAGCCGGTTGAGGTCGTCGCCGAGCCGCTTGGCCCCGGCGCGCACCTCCGCCAGCTCCGCCTCGCGTTGCGTGCGCAGCGCGGCCAGCTCGTCACGGGTTTCCGCGGCCCTGTCCAGCGCGGCGGTCAGCCTGACGATGATCTGCCTTGTCCCGACCTCGACCGCTTTGGCCACGGCCGCTCCCCGCTCGCGGGCGAGCTTGCGGGCCGCGGCGCGCTCCTGCGTCGCCCGCTCCGCCGCCGCCTGGCGCACCAGGGAATCGGCGCGACCCGCGATCGAGGAGACCCGCTCTTCGGCAGTGCGCACGGCGAGGCGGACCTCGACCTCGTTCTGCCGGGCCTGGGGAACCATGGCGGCGAGCTGGTCTCTTTCCTCTGTGGACGGTTCCTCGTCCACTTCGGTCGCCTCGGCCAGTATCAACCGCTCTTCCAGCTCGGTGAGCCGGAACAGGTCTTCTTCGCGGGAGGCGTTGGCTTTGTCCCGCGCGGCCAGCAGTCGCTGCGCCTCGCCCTGGGCCGACCTCGCCGCCGCGCCCAGCTCGGCAAGCCGCCGCGCTGCCGCGTTGCGCTCGCCTTCGGCTGCACGCTTCGCCGCTGCCGCGCTGTCGACGATCCTCTTGCACCGGTCGACCTGCTGCCGCGCCTCGACGAGCTCCTCGCCCAGCGAGCCCATCATTTCCTCGGCGGCCAGCCGCTGTGCTTTGGCCTCGTCTACGGCCGCCTTGATCTCGATGAAGCTGGAGGCCTTGGCCGAGCCGCCGGAGGCGGTGAACGCGCCGATCAGATCGCCTTCGCGGGTGACCGCCCGCACCGATGGGTGCTGGCCGACCAAAGCCGTGGCGGCGTTGAGGTCTGCCACCACCACAACATCGCGCAGCGCGTGCGTCACGGCGTGCTGCAGCTGCTCCTCGCAGCGCACCACGTCGAGCGCCCACTTGGCTTCCTCGGGCAGGGCCACTTCGAGCCGCGATTGCGGCCGCGAGCTGCCCACGATCAATGAGGCGCGGCCCGCGTCCTGGATGCGCAGCATCCGCATGGCCTCAGCCGCTTCGTCCACACCGGAGACCGCGACCGCGTCGGCGAGCCCGCCCAGCGCGGCGGCCATGGCGGCCTCGTAACCGGGGGACACCCGCAGCATCGAGGCCAGGCTGCCCAGCACGCCTGGCACCTCGCCGGCCTTGGCGATCAGTGCGCCCGCGCCGTCCTTGCGCTGCAAGCCAAGCGCGAGGGCGTCCTCGCGGGCCTTCCAGCCGGTGGCCTCCTTCTCGGCCGCCCTTTCCGCGTCGGTCAGCCGGCGCAGCTCGGTGTTGGCCTCGTCGAGCTGCTCGACAGCTTCCGCGTGGGCCTCGTCGAGCTCGGCGTTGTCGCGGTCGGCCTCGGAGGTCTGCTCGGCCACCGCATCCAGCTGGATCTGGGCCGCTTCCGCCCGCTCCGCGGCGTCGCCGTAGGCGCTGGAAAGCCTCTCGATCTCCTCGGCGGCCGTCGCCACCCGCGCGTTGGCCGCGTTGACCTGGCCGGTGAGCTTGGCCAGGCCCTCGCGCCGATCGGCGATCGCTTTGACCGCGGCGACCAGCGCTTTCTCCGCACCCGCCAGCTGGCGTTCCAGCTCTTGGCGGTGTGACACGGCCTCGCCCAGGCGACCCTGGTCGGCCTCGAGGGCGGCCCGCAGCGCGGTCTCCTCCTGGCGCACGCGCTCGGCATCGGCTTCCAGCTGGGCCGGGTCACGACCCGGCCGCTCCTCCTGGATCGCCGACAGGTGGCGCTGACGCTCGGCGGCGAGCTGTGCCGTGGAGCGGAAACGCTCTTGGAGCGCGGAAAGCTTGTACCAGAGCTCCTGCGCCGCGGTGAGCGCCGGCGCGTCGAACGCGTGCTGCTCCTCGAGCTCGCGCAGGCGCTCGCTGATCTCCGCAAAGTCCCGCTCGACCTGGGTGCGGCGCTCACGCACCGCGGCCTCGTCGGCGATCTCCTTGTCGAGGGTCTCCCGCAGCGTGAACAGGTCGTCGGCCAGCAAACGCAGACGCGCGTCGCGCAGACTGGATTGGATGGTGGCCGCCCGCCTCGCCACCTCGGCCTGCTTACCCAGCGGCTTGAGCTGGCGGCGAAGCTCGGCGGTGAGGTCGGTGACGCGGTTGAGGTTGGCCTGCATCGCGTCGAGTTTGCGCAGCGCCTTTTCCTTGCGCTTGCGGTGTTTGAGCACGCCGGCAGCTTCTTCGATGAACCCGCGGCGCTCCTCGGGCTTGGCGTGCAGGATCTCGTCGAGCTTGCCCTGGCCGACGATGACGTGCATTTCGCGGCCGATGCCGGAGTCGCTGAGCAGCTCCTGAATGTCAAGAAGCCGACAGTGGTCCCCGTTGATCTCGTACTCGCTCTCACCGGAGCGGAACATCCGGCGGGTGATCGAGACTTCGGTG
The DNA here is from genome assembly GCF_016862955.1 of Rhizocola hellebori. GTDB lineage: Bacteria > Actinomycetota > Actinomycetes > Mycobacteriales > Micromonosporaceae > Rhizocola > Rhizocola hellebori. Next base: position 13,371 of record NZ_BONY01000013.1, read on the forward strand.
TAGTCGATTGGCAGCGCGCCATCAGTGTTATCGATGGTCAGAGTGACCTCGGCTCGGCCCAGCGGGGCGCGCCCCGAGGTGCCGGCGAAGATCACGTCTTCCATCTTGCCGCCGCGCAGCGCCTTGGCACCCTGTTCTCCAAGCACCCAGGCGATGGCATCGACGACGTTGGACTTGCCGGAGCCGTTCGGGCCCACCACGCAGGTGATACCGGGCTCCAGCTTCATCGTTGTCGCGGACGCAAAGGACTTGAATCCTTTGACCGTCAGGCTCTTCAGGTACACAGGTCTCCGATTGGGGGTGGGTGGTTCCGTCGAATCGGTCTACCCGCAACGTACATGAAGCATCCGAAACGCAAAGGAAGCGCGCCGCCACGGCAGTGGAGGCGCGCAATAGGTCAGGTGCTATTTAGGTGGAATTCGGACTTTAGATCACTATCAGGTCAGGGCCGGCTCGGGCAGGCGGAGGAACTCATCCACCTCACTCGCGGCTGCCGCCGCGGCCGCCAACCGATCATTGTCCGCCCGGAGACGGGTGACCTCGAATTCCAGTGCCCGCACCGTGGCACGCAACCGAGTGACCTCGTCGAGCATGCGCCGGTCCGGCGCAGCCGCAACGTGGCCGTAGAGGGCCTTCGCCATATCTTCTCCTTTTGAAGCGCAGCCGGATTACCAGCAAACGCGCGCCCACTGTCTCGTCCCGAAACCTGCTGGCCCCTACTGTCAATCGGAGCACTACAGACGTGGTCGGGCGCGACTGGCGACAGGTCCATCCTCCGCCGATTCGGTCATAACGTCAAGTTGCCTAGCAGCATTGACCTGGATAAGGTCATTTTCGTGCAAGGTAGACATCGCGCCCCCAAGCGAATGGTATTTTACGTTTTAGCCTTGGGGGGCACGCTATTTACCATGCTCGGCGCCGGCATAACGATCCTCGGCGCCAGCTCAACAGGCGTCGACCGGGGCACCACCGTGACCATTATCACGACCTCCGAGTCGCCCCTCGCCTCAGCTGCCCCTAGCGAATCGGCTGCTCCGCTTCTTCTCTCCCCAAGCGCGATCGCCTCCCCGAGTCCAGACAGGATCACCTCGATGGAGGACACCGTCACCGCGCTGATCAACAAAAAGCGGGAAGGCACCTGCAACAGTCCGCTGCGGACAGACGAGCGGCTGCGCAAGGCCGCCCGTGCCCACAGCGCGGACATGGCCAAAAAGGACTACTTCAGCCACGTGAGCCAAGACGGCAGCAGTTTTGTCGACCGGATCGCCCGGACGGGGTACCCAAGAGGCAGCGCGGCCAGCGAAAACATCGCCGTTGGCTACACCTCGGCCAAGGCCGTGGTGGACGGCTGGATGAACAGCGAAGGCCACCGCAAGAACATCATGAACTGCGCTTCCAAGGCGGTAGGGGTGGGTCTTGCCTACCGCGGCAACACGCCGTACTGGACCCAGGACTTCGGACGGTCGTAAATCCGACACTTACGCGAGTAACGAATCGATCGTTGTACAGAGCGTGACGCCGCTGCTCTCGCTGCACCATCACCCGTTCACCCACCCCGAGACCTGGGACACCATCGAGGTGGCCGGGGTCGGCTCGATCGTCCTGCTGAACATCGCCGCCGGGCCGGGCAGTGGGCTGGACCCGACCTGGACCACCGCCACCCAGCGTCTGGTACGCGCCGGGGCAGGCCTCATCGGCTACGTGGACCTGGCTTTCGGTGCCCGCGCCGTGGAGCAGGTCAAGGCCGAACTCGGCCGCTGGGCCGGCTACCCGGTCCGCGGGATCTTCTTCGACCAGGCACCGACGAGTCCATATTCGATCGGGCCGGTGGCCACCGCGGTACGCGCCGCGCGGCGCATCGGTTTCGACACTCTTCTGGTCAACCCGGGCCGGCCCACCGACTCCATCTATCGCGGACTCGGTGCCGTGCTGTGCACCTTTGAGGGGCCGTGGGAGGAGTACAAGCGGGGAACCGTTGAGGGGGTTCGGCCCGGCGATGCGCACCTGGTGCACTCGGTGCCGACAGACCAGATCGGGGTAGCGCACGAGCTGATGCGCGGCCGCGGCGCCCGCTTCGGTCTGGCCACCGTCGAGTCTTCGCTGCAGGCCATGCATCTGGCCACGGTGTGAAACTCGTCGCCTTCGCCTTCGGATTCGTGCTGGCCTCCTGCACGGTCGCGCCACCTCGCTGGTACGAGGCCACCGACTCCACGGCCCAGCGACCCGACCTGGACTGGGGCCACACCGTTCTGCTCCTGGATCCGATGACCACCGATCTATCCACAGTGGACGATCTGCACGGTCAGCGCAAACGAGCCGTGTGCAAGGTCGGTGCCGACGAACGGGACGCGATGCTGCAACTGTGCCGGGACAAGGGTTTCGACGCGGTCAGCTTCGTGCCGGACACCGCTTCCGATCAGCTGCGCAGGCGGGCCAGGCAACTGCGGCTGCCCGTGCTCACCGCTCCCGCTGGCACTTAGGGCAGAAGAAGGACGACCGGTTCATGAAGGTCGACCGTTTGATGGCCGTCCCGCACCGCGGGCACGGCTCCCCCTCCCGGCCGTAGGCGTTGAGCCCGCGCTCGAAATAGCCCGACTCGCCGTTCACGTTGACGTAGAGCGCGTCGAAACTGGTGCCACCGGCCGTAATCGCCTCACCGAGAACTTCCTTCACGTGGGCCAGCAAGCGTTGCGCGGCCGGCCGGGAAAGCTCGTCGCTGGGCCGATTGCCGTGGATTTTGGCCCGCCACAAGGCTTCGTCGGCGTAGATGTTGCCGACCCCGGAGATCAGGGTCTGGTCGAGCAGGGCGCGTTTCACCGCTGTCCTGCGGCCGCTCAGCCGGACGAGGAAATCCTTGTCCACAAACGATTCTTCCAACGGATCCTTGCCGATGTGCGCGATCTCCTGAGGCAATTCCGCGCCGCCGACGGAAACGGCGAGCCCGCCGAAGGTGCGCTGGTCGATGAAGCGCAACTGGGGACCTTTGTCGGTGAAGTCGAAGCGGATGTGCAGATGCTTCTCCAGCGGCGCGGTGACCGGCTGCACCAGCATCTGCCCCGACATGCCCAGGTGGCCGACGATCGCGTCACCGCTGTCCAGCGGGAGCCACAGGTACTTTCCCCGGCGCCGGGTGCTGATGATGGTGCGCCCGGCCAGCACGCGCTCGAAGTCCTTGGGCCCGGCCACATGGCGGCGCACGGCCCGGGGATGGCCCACCTTCACCTTCGCGATGGTTCGGCCAACGACCCATCGCTCCAGCCCCACGCGGACCGTCTCCACCTCCGGCAACTCCGGCACTGCCACCCTCCGCCTAGATCGTGAACGGCCAGATGCTGATCATGTAAGCACCGAACCAAAGCCCAAAAGCCGACCATAGCGCCAGCACGGCGATGGCTGTCCGGCGTGGGGCGGCCGCGAGGGCTCGTGCCAACGGAATGCACGCCAACAGGAGGACCGGCACCAGAAGGCGCGGTTTGGAGTGCCAATAGCCCGCCTGCCCGATCACCAGCCCCATCGCGACAAAGCCGTAGACGATCAGCGGCACCCACACCCGCTCGACGATCGCGACCAGGCACAGCACGAACGTGCCCAGGATCAGCCACGCCGTCACCATCTCCACCATGCCATTTACCCCGCGCAGCGTCTCCAGCAGGAAGGTCGCCACGCTCGCGCCGCCGTCGAAGGTGCTCCCCCAGCCGGCGGTCTGCACCTTGAACCAGGCGTCCCACTCGCCCACCCGCCAGCCCACCCAGAGCACGAAGACCGGCCCGGCGAGCAGGGTCAGCGCGGCGGCGACCCAGGCTTGCACGAGCTCGGCTCGGGTCACCCGCCCCTTGGCCGCGAAGGTCGCCTTGCGGGTGGCGATGACCTTGCTGGCCGCACCCGATCCGGTCCGCTCGGCGGCCAGGCTCAGCAGCCCGCCGACAGCGCCTTCGCCCGGCAGCCCCAGCGCCCGCCACTCGCCGGTCGGAGTCCCGAACCCGCCGCTCGGCGCCCCAAGCGTCGCGCCCGCCCCGCCCGGCCGTGCCGGACCAGCGCTGGCCCTTCCCACCGCCGACGGCGTATCAGGTGCTCCGGCACCCAGCACCCGCCATTGCCCGGTGCCACGGGTCAACGCTCCCCGAGCCACCCCGGCCACGGCTCCCCTGGCCTCGCTCGCAGACTCATCGTCATCATCATCGTCGTAGTCATCGTCATCATCGGCTCGGCCGGAGGAGCTCGCGGCGGGCGCGGACAGGCGGGAGGTGAAGGTCTCGCGGGAAAATCCAGCGGCAAGTGTCTGGCCGGAACCGCCACCCGGGCTGCCGGGTTCGGCCCCAGCCCCCGGGGCGGCCGCGGCTTGCGACCGGGTGGGGATGATGGGTGCCGCCAGCTGGGCGGGAAGCCCCTGGGCCTTTTCCATCCGCCAGAGCAGGAAGGCGGCGACGGCCAGGGCCAGGCCGACCGCGACCCCGGTGGGACGGGTCAGGCCCGCGGCCACCCCGGTGAGCGCGGCGAGCCACCACAGCCGCTGGTACGCGGCGAGCATCGTTCCCGCGACGAGCGCCAGGAAGAGCGACTCGGTGTAGCCCATGTTCAGCACCACGGCCATCGGCTGGGTGCAGACGAGCACCATGAGCATCATGCCGACCGGGCGTGACCAGATGGCCACCCCCAGCAGGTAGATCAGCAGCGCCGCCACCAGGCCGGCGACCCCCGCCACAAGCAGGGAAGCGTAACCGGGCTGGACTCCGAGCGCGATTACTCCCCGTACCAAGGCAGGAAAGAGCGGAAAGAAGGCAAAGCCGTTGCCGACACGGACACCGTCGTCGTCATAGGAGTATCCGTCGGGGTATCCGTGCATGGCGACGTTGAGGAACCAGTCGCCGTCCCAGATCAGCAGGCGATCGACCACCCGCTCGCCGTCAATGGTCAATGCGGCGACAAGCAGCAGCTGAAGGGCGCGCAACAGCACGGCCGTCAGCACGACCATCCCGGCGAAGCGCAGCCCGCCCGCGCGACGCCACAGACTCATTCTTCGCTTGCTTCCGGATGTTCAGAATCCATGGCGCGACTGGACAACGCCCGCCAAGCCTCCTCGGCTGCACGCTGCTCGGCCTCCTTTTTGGAGCGCCCCGCCGCGCCACCGAAGCGCTCGCCGCCGGCGACAGCCCAGGCGGTGAACATCTTGGCGTGATCTGGACCCTGTTCTTCGATGACGTACTCCGGCACGCCCCAGGCATGTTTGGCGGTCAGCTCCTGGAGGCTGGTCTTCCAGTCCAAGCCCGCGCCGCGCCGCGCCGACTCGGCCATCAGCGGGTCGAAAAGCTTGCGAATGACCTCGGTCACCCGCTCGATGCCGTGCTCAAGGTAGATCGCACCGAGCAGAGCCTCGAACGTGTCGGCCAGAATCGAATCCTTGTCCCGGCCCCCGGTCAGCTCCTCGCCGCGGCCGAGCAGCAGGTGCGGCCCGATGCCCCCGGAGCCCAGCGAGCGAGCCACGCCGGCCAGGGCGCGCGCGTTGACCACGCTGGCCCGCAGCTTGGCGAGCTTGCCCTCGGCCAGGGTCGGGTGGTTGTCATAGAGAGTGGCGGTGATCACCAGACCCAGCACGGCATCACCGAGAAACTCGAGACGTTCGTTGGTCGGAAGCCCACCGTGCTCATAGGCGTAGGACCGATGCGTCAAGGCCCGCTCAAGCAGGTCAGGCTTGAGAGAAACGCCGAAAGCGTCAGTCAGATCGTCGTCTTTAGACACCGCAACCACCCCTCACTGGTCGGAGGGGTGGTTGACAGGCGCGGCGCCACCGAAGTCTATGAACTAGACGGCAAGGATCTGGCGGCCGTTGTAGGTGCCACACACACCGCACGCGGCGTGGGGCAACTTGGCCGACTTGCACTGCGGGCAGGGAACGGTGGCCACAGCGGTGACCTTCCACTGTGCCCGACGGTGGCGGGTGTTGCTGCGCGACATCTTTCGCTTCGGGACAGGCACTGTTCCTACTCCTCAGTGTTCTCAGTTAACTTGCTCAGGGCCGCCCAGCGCGGGTCGACCTGCTCGTGGGTGTGCCCCTTCGGCAGCTCGTCCCAGCGCACCCCGCACTCGGGGCACAACCCTGGGCAGTCTTCGCGGCACAGCGGGTTCACCGGCAATGCCAGCACCACCGCGTCGCGCAGAGCCGGTTCCAGGTCGATCAGATCGCCCTGCATCCGGCCGACTTCGTCTTCGTCGGTGGTCTCGTCCGTGGTGCTGTTCTCGTACGCGAACAGCTCCTGGACCGGTACAGCCAACTCTTCGTTGATCGCAGTCAGGCAGCGACCGCACTCCCCAACCAGCGGACCACTGATGGTCCCGGTGACGAGCACGCCCTCCGACACCGACTGCAGCCGCAGATCGAGGCTCAGGTCAGCGCCCTGTGGAACGCCGATCATCTCCACGCCGAGGTCCTCCGGCGCCGGAACAACCCGGTTGAGCGCACGCATCGCCCCAGGGCGACGCGGGAGTTCCCGCGTGTCGAGGACCAAAGGCGCCCGTGGGTCGAGGTGTTTCATCGAGTGTTGCGGCATGGCGAAACTCCGGCGCAAGAATTTGGCCGACGAAGAAGATTACCTGAGAAAGGTGCTCCTCGTCGAACCAGGGGTAGGGCCTAGAACTGTGGCAGCGGCCGCTCGTCCTGCTCCGGGATGTAGGAACCGATCTCTCGCAAGGCATGCATCTTGTCGCGGCCACGTTCTATAGAGGCTAGCGCGCGGGTCAGGAATTGCTCGAAGTTGGCCAGGGCGGTGTCGACATACTCGTCGACCTCGTCACGCAGGCGCTGCGCTTCCGCGCGTGCCTCACCGATGATGCGAGCGCCCTCATGCTCGGACGAGACGGTGATCTCGTTCACCGAGACGAGCCGAGCGTGCTCCTGCTCACCCTCGCGGATAATCCGCTCGGCCTCGCGGCGGCCGGCGTCGAGGATCTTGTCGCGCTCCTCCAGCAGGGCGGCGGACCGGCGCAGCTCGCCGGGAAGCTCCGCGCGCAGCTGGTCAAGCGCGCCGATCACCTCACCCCGGTCGACCATGCAGTTACGCGACATCGGCACATTACGGGCAGATTCGATGACAGCAATGAGGTCGTCGATACGGTCGAGCGGATCCACCGGGTCACTCCTTGGTAGGCGTCAGATACATGATGCCTCGGCTGGGTCAGTTAGCGCGTGCGGCACGCAAGCGCTCAGCGAGCCTCTGCTCGACGAGCTCAGGCACGTAGGTTGACACGTCGCCGCCCCACTTCGCCACCTCTTTGACCAGGCTGGACGCGATGAAAGAATAGAGCGGATTCGTTGGCATGAACAAGGTTTCCACACCTGACAATCCGATGTTCATCTGCGCCATCTGCAACTCGTATTCGAAATCACCCACCACCCGGACGCCCTTGACCACGATCTGCGCTCCATGATCGCGGCAGAAGTCCACCAGCAGCCCCCGGAACGACATCACCCGGACGTTCGGGTACTCCTTGGTGACCTCGACCAGCATGTCCAGCCGTTCCTCGACGCTGAACAGGCCCTGTTTGGTCTCGTTCACGAGCACGGCGACGATCACCTCGTCAAACAGCTGTGCCGACCGCCCGATGATGTCCAGGTGTCCCCTGGTGACCGGATCAAACGACCCGGGGTAGACCGCACGCCTCATCGCGTTATCCCTTCGGGGGAATTTGCCGCCTCACAGCACTTCGGCGCGACCGTACCAAAGAGTCGACTCGCCGTAGCGGCGACCGCGCTCACCAGTGACGCCTTGCACCCAACTGGGCTCGGGGGAGCGGCTCGAGCGCTCGATCACGATCAGCGCACCATCGGTGAGCCAGGCCCCGCCGGCCAGCGCAGCGAGCATCTCCTCGATTTCGCTTTCCGTCACCTGGTACGGCGGGTCCGCGAACACGAGGTCATATCCCTGCTCCGGATTGCCCCCGGCCAGCACGCCGCCCACCTTGCCCGCCACCACCCGGGCCTGCCCCTGCGCATCCAGGGCCGCGATGTTCGCCCGGATCACCTTGACCGCCTTCGGGTCGTGCTCGACCAGCAGCGCATGAGCCGCGCCGCGCGACAGGGCCTCCAGCCCGACCGCCCCCGAGCCCGCGAACAGATCGATGACCCGCGCCCCCGAGAGGTCCATCTGGCTATCCAAAGTGGAGAACAGCGCCTCGCGTACCCGATCGGACGTGGGGCGGGTATGACGGCCCTCCGGAGCGCTCAGTCGTCGCCCTCCGTAGCGTCCGGCCACGATCCTTGTCACGCTGCGACGTTACTTCATAACGATTCCGCAACTACGCGTCTCCCCGATTTCCCAAGGATCTCTCGCCTTTCATAGGGTCAGGCGTTGCTCCATGCCGCTGACCCTCCGATCTCGATTGCTTTGGGGAGAATGCCTTGAATCGTCCCTTGAAACGGTTACTCGCCCTCACGGGTTCCGTTGTCCTCGGCACTCTTGGTGCGGTCGCGCTTGGCAGCCCCGCCCAGGCGCACCACAACACGATTACGGCCGGCGCGGTGTGCGCCAACGGGAAGATCCAGATCAACTGGACGATCCAAAACAGCGAGGGCGACAAGAACGAGCGGATCATTTGGTTCCAGCAGAACCCGAGCGATTCCATCCTCCGGGTAGCGAACAACGGAACGGTGACCAGCGACGTCATCGGCGTTCAGAGCCCGATCGGCGCGGGGGCCGCGCTCAAAGGCGTTCAGACGGTGCCCGATGGCACGCCGTTCGCCGAAATCAAGATGAAAGCCAAGTGGAGCAACAACTACGTCACGCCTGACGACAAGATCGACAGCTATAAGATCTCCCTCGCCGACCTCAACTGTGAGTCCGGCTTCAGCTCGGCGGTCGCCGGCACCGCGGAATGTGACAAGGAATCCGGCACCTGGAAGGTGACCTGGCAGGTCTCCAACCAGCACCCGAGCCGGGCCGCCAAGGTCCAGATCGTGACCGATGGCACCGTCTCGGAGCGGACAGCCGTCAGCACCGGCGGGACGTTCGTCACCCTCTCCCCCGAGAGCCTCATCACCGACCTGGCCGACAACGACCCCATCGCCGCGGCCACCACGTTGAGCGCCCACCAGACGGTCCCGGGCACGGCCGACGCGGCCCGCCTCAAGGTGGAACTGACCTGGCAGCGCGACAACTTCGCCGCCAAGCAGCACACCTCCACCGCCACCGTGAACTTCACCGGCGGCTGTGTGAAGAACGCCCCGAAGCCCGCCGCCAGGTTCGCCTCGGACTGCACCGGCCTCGTGACGGTCACCCTCTTCAACGGTGACACCGCCACCAAGGACGCCCGCTTCGTGGTCAAGGGCGCCAACGGCTGGTCGAGCGAGGAGGTCGTGGTTCCCAAGGGCGAGACGGCACTGGTCCACGTCCCCAAGGAGAACTCGGCAAGCGTCGTCGTCCTGGAGAGCGGCGAGCAGATCGAGACCTACTCGTGGCAGGACTCGACGAACTGCCACCCGATCGACATCAAGATCACTCAGAGCTGCGCCGGCGTCGAGGTCACGGTCGACAACCCCGAGAATGGCGCGGCGCACACCGTCAAGCTCGTGCCGACCAGCGGCCAGTCCATCACCAAGGTCTTCCAGCCGGGTGAGAAGGCCACGTACACCTTCGACGCCCCGAACGACACCGACGCCTTCAAGGTCGATGTGTCCATCGGCGAGCGCACCCGCACCATCACCTGGGAGCGGCCGAAGGGCTGTGAGGAGCTCGACGGCAACATCGAGCAGACCTGTACCGGCATCATCATCCACCTGACCAACCCGCAGGACGGCTCCCCCGCTGCCCTGGTGCTGACCCCGACCCCGGGCGACCCGGTGTCGTTCACGCTGAACCCGGGCGAGGACAAGGACGTGGAGTTCGTTGCCGGGCCGAGCGGTCTGACGGTCGCGGGATCCCTCAACGGCGAAACCCTGGGCGAGCCACTGGTCTGGGTGAAGCCAGAGGGATGCGTGCCGCCGCAGCTGCCTAAGACCGGTGACAACACGGCCGGCTACATCGCCTCGGGCACCGGGCTCGTCGCGCTTGGCGCGATCGTGTTCTTCCTGGCCCGCCGCCGGATGGTCAACCTGCGCCGCCTGGCCTCGTAGGTTCCTCAGAGCACCACCACATAGAAGAAAGGGCGGGTCCCGCGAGGGGCCCGCCCTTCATTTGTTGGCAGTCAGCCTTTTTGGAGGTACTCGGCCCGATCCTCGCTCACCAGGCGGCTCACCGTTTGGGCCAGCAGCGGGTGCTCGGCCAGGGTGGGGTCGCGCGCCAGCAACTCTTCGGCCTCCGCCCGCGCCTCACCGATCAGCTCGCGGTCGCGCAACAGCGACAGCAGGCGCAGATGGGTGCGGCGGCCGGATTGGGCCGCGCCCAGCACATCGCCCTCGCGCCGCTGCTCCAGATCGATCTCGGCGAGCTGGAAGCCGTCGACGGTCGACGCCACCGAGTCGAGCCGCTCCCGGGTCGGGGTGCCTTCCAGGGTCTCGGTGACGAGCAGGCACAGACCGGCGGCCGAGCCCCGGCCCACCCGGCCGCGCAGCTGATGCAGCTGGGAGATGCCGAAGCGGTCAGCATCGAGGATCATCATGACTGTCGCGTTGGGAACGTCGACGCCGACCTCGATCACGGTGGTGGCGACGAGCACGTCGAGCTTGCCTGCGGCGAAGGCGCGCATCACGGCGTCCTTCTCGTCGGCGGGCAGCTTGCCGTGCAGAATCTCCAGGCGCAGCCCGGAAAGCGGGCCCTCCTTGAGCAGGGGCGCCACTTCGAGCACAGCGATCGGGGGCCGCCGGTCGCTATCGGCCTCGGCATCCGATGGCGGCTCCTCGTCTTCGGAGGCGGCGTCGGACGAGCCGATGCGCGGGCACACGATGTAGGCCTGATGGCCCTTGCCGACCTCCTCCCGCACGCGCTGCCAAGCTCTTTCCAGGAAGGCGGGCTTTTCCGCGGCCGGGACCACGTGCGAGGCGATCGGCGATCGGCCGCCGGGAAGCTGGGTGAGGGTGGAGATTTCGAGGTCGCCGTAAACGGTCATCGCCACCGTGCGCGGAATCGGCGTGGCGGTCATCACCAGCACGTGCGGCGGCTGCTCGGCCTTGGCGCGTAAGGCGTCGCGCTGCTCGACCCCGAAGCGGTGCTGCTCATCGATGACGATCAGACCGAGATCGGCGAAGTCGACGCCGTCATAGAGCAGGGCGTGGGTGCCGATGACCAGTGAGGCGGCCCCGCTGCCGATGTCGCCCAGGATCCGGCGCTTGGCGGCGGCGCCGGTCGAGCCGGTCAGCAGCACCACCCGATGCTGTTCCTCCAGCGGAAGCAGGCCGGTGATGCCTCGAAAGTGTTGTGCCGCAAGCACTTCGGTGGGCGCGAGCAGGGCGGCCTGCCCGCCGTTGTCCATGACTTGCAGCATGGCCCGCAACGCGACGAGGGTCTTACCGGCGCCCACCTCGCCCTGCAGCAACCGGTGCATCGGGTGCGGCGTGGCCAGGTCGGCGCTGATCTGCTCGCCGACCTCCAGCTGACCCTCGGTCAGCTGGAAGGGCAAACCGGCGTCGAACGTGGTGAGCAGCCCGCCCTCGACCTGAGGCCGGGAAACCGCGGGCCACTGTGCGGCCTCCTGCTTGCGCCGCACCAGGGTCAGCTGGATGGCGAAGGCTTCGTCCCAGGCGAGCCGCTTCTTCGCCAGGGCGAGCATCTCGCCCGACGACGGCCGGTGGATCTCGCGCAGAGCGGTAGGCAGATCGATGAGCTTGCGCGCGGCCCGGATCTCCGAGGGCATCGGGTCTGGCGGCATCGGGATGGTGTCGAGCACCACGCGCACGCAGCGGGCGATGACCCAGGTCGGGATCTTCGCGGCCGAGGGGTAGACGGGAATGAACGCCCCCGCGAACGCCTCCATCTCCTCGTTCCAGTCGGCGCCGTCGAGCAGGATGTAGTCGGGCCCGTTGAGCTGGCGGCGGCCCCGGAACTCGGTCACCTTGCCGGCGAAGAGCCCCCACCTTCCGGGCAGCAGATCACGCGCACGCCAAGCCTGGTTGAAGTAGGTCAGGGTGAGCTGGCCGCCGAGACCATCACCGACGATGACCTCGAGGATGTGGCCCGCCCGCTGCCGGAACTTGCGCGGGTTGGTGCTCATCACCTGAGCCATCACCGTGACCTGCTCACCCACCTCCAGCTGGCGGATGTTGGTGTGCTCGCCGCGTTTGTCGTAGCGCCGGGGCACGTGATAGAGCAGGTCACCCGCGGTGTAGAGGTCGAGGTTGACGGCAAGCGCCTTGGCCGTCTTCTCGCCCACAATCTTGCCCAGTGGCGTGTCCATTCAGGCGAGTCTCTCACTCCACCCCGACAAGAAGCGGGTAATGCTGCTGCCCGCCTTCGTAGGCGTGAACATCGACAAGCTGCCACTTTTCGCGTACGTGTTCGGTGAGCGCCTCGGCCAGGCCGGGCGGGGCATCGGCCCCGGTCAGCAGCGTCACCAGCTCGTTGCGGCCGGTGGCCAGCATCCGGTCGAGCAGCTCGCAGCAGACCTGCAACAGGTCCTGTCCGATCACGTTGACCTCGCCCTCGACGAGCGCGATGACGTCACCGGGCACGCATCGCCCGGCCACCGTGATCGCTTCCCGGCTGGCGATGGTCACCTCGGCGGATCGGCAGGCGGCGGCCGCCTCGGCCATGGCGATCACGTCGTCCTCGAAGCGGCGCGCCGGGTCTCTCACGGCCAGCGCCGCCAAGGCCTGTACCGGGGATCGGGTCGGGATGACCCGCACCTTCACCCCCTCGCCGAAGGCCTCGTCCGCGGCGGTCTGCGCCACCGCCCGCAGGTTCGTATCGGTGGGCAGCACCGCCACCCGCCCCGCTCCGGTGGCGAGGATCGCATCGAGAATGTCCGACGTCGACGGCTTCGACCTCACCGGCACCGCGTTCTCGTTCACCAGCAGATCGGCGATGCCCTCGCCGGCGGCGGTGACGACGACGGCCCGCGCGGTCGGGTCGGGCCGGCGCGGCCCGCCCTCCGCTTTCGAGCTGGTCAGATGGGTCACCTGGATCTGATGCGGCCGCCCGGCCTCCAGCCCGGCCTCGATGGCCGCGCCGGCGTCGTCGACGTGCACGTGGACCCGCCAGGACGGCTGCCCGCCCACAATGACCAGGGAGTCGCCCAGCCTGTCCAGCACGGATCGCAGCTTGTCCACGGCCTGCGCATCGGTGTCGAGCAGGTATTGCACCTCGTAGGCGGGGCCGCGATAGCCGGACAGGGCCGCCGTCGGCGCGTGCCCGACCACCACGCTCACCTCGTGTGAGAGCTCCTCGCCGGTCAGGGTCTGCACCAGCGCGTCGAGCAGCAGCACCAGCCCCCTGCCGCCCGCGTCGACCACCCCGGCGGCGGCCAGCTCCGGCAGCTGCTCCGGCGTGCGCGCCAGGGCGACCGCTGCCGCATCGGCGCACTCGCGCAGGGTCGCGCCATCCGCCGCACGCGCCACGGTCAGGATCGTCCCCTCCACGGGGTGGGCCACGGCTTCGTAGGCGGCGACAGCGGCATCCTGAAGGGCCCGCGACCCGGTGATGCCGGCGGCGAGCCCGGCGAGCCACTGCGCGGTGATCACTCCCGAGTTGCCCCGAGCGCCCATCAGGGCGCCCCGCGCCATCGTGCGCAGGGCGTCGCCCGGGGTCTGCTCCTCCAGCACTTCGCTGAGTGCCCGCTCAGCCGCTTGCAAGGTCATCAGGAGGTTGGTCCCGGTGTCGCCGTCGGGCACAGGGTAGACATTCAGGTCGTTGAGCTCCTGCTCATGACGTCGCACGAGCGCGATCGCCTGCGAGCACCAACGCCGCACTGCATGCGCGTCCATGGCCTCCAGCACGTGCGTAAGCCTAATAGGAAATAGCGCGCAGGGGCCGATTGGGCGAAGGTGTGGTCTGTCGGGTAACCTGTCGGGGTTGCGTTCATCGCGACCGATCAAGGACGACTTCAGGAGAGATCCAGTGGCTAGCGTTTGTGACATCTGCGACAAGAAGCCGGGCTTCGGCAACAACCGGCCGTGGTCGAGGAAGGCCACCCGCCGCCGTTGGAACCCCAACATCCAGTCGGTGCGGGTCGCTGCTGGCGGAGGCACGACCAAGAAGGTGAACGCGTGCACCTCGTGCATCAAGGCGGGCAAGGTCTCCCGCGCCTGATCTGCGAGTAACTTCCAACAACAGTCATTTCGACGAAAGGCCGCTCCCTGCGAGCGGCCTTTCGTCATAGTTTCTTGGCGAAGCAGCGCACCCCGGGCTCGTTGCGGTAGTAGCCGAAGGGTTCGATCCGCTCGTATCCCAAAGACTCATACATGGCAATCGCTTCCGGCTGTCCCGTCCCCGTTTCCAGGATGATCCGGTTGCGGCCGTGCGCTCGGGCGTCGTCCTCGATAGCGGTCATGATGCGGCTGGCCATGCCGCGGCCGCGCGACTGCTGGGATACGAAGATCCGCTTCACCTCGGCCACCTCGCCCGCGTCGTCATGGCCACGCCAGGCGCCACAGCCAATCGCCTCGCCGTCAAGGTAGGCGACGAAGAAGCCGCCGTTGGGCGGGTCGAACTCGGCCGCGCGCACCGGCGTCGCGTCGGGGCCGCCGTAGCGCTCGGTCAGGTCTTCCATGAGCTCGCCGATGAGCCGCTGTGCGACGGAAGCCCCGTACCGGGTCGGCTTTATCTCAATCTGCACGCACTAGACCCTAAAGTGGTCCCACCCGGTCGCCCCCGACCAGGGTCGGCCATCGACTGTTACGTCACTTCCGGTTCCCACCTTGCCGATCACGCGCCAGCCCTCCGGCAGCGGTGCGCCCTCGGGGAAGGTCGCGGCGAGAGCGTGGTCATCGCCCCCCGCGAGCAGCCACTGGTAGGGATCCACGCCCAGGGCTAAGGCCGCGTCTCGCATTTGATCGGGTACCACAAAAGCGTCTTTAAGAACATCAATGTGCACTCGGCTGGCGTCGGCGATGTGGCCGAGGTCGGCAAGAAGCCCGTCGGAGACGTCAATCATCGACGTGGCCCCGGCCCGTCCCGCAGCCGGACCGTGGGCGTAGGGGACCTCCGGACGGCGGTAGGCGTCCACCAGTACCTTCGGGGTCCGGAACCCCCGTGACAGCACCGTGTAACCGGCTGCGGCATAGCCTGTGCGGCCCGCCATGGCGACCAGATCGCCGGGCCGGGCACCGTCGCGGCGCACCGGGGCGAGCCCGTGCAGGTCGCCCAGCGCGGTGACGGCGATCATCAGAGTCGGGCCGGAGGTCATGTCCCCGCCGACCACGCTCGCTCCGACCAGGCCGGCTTCCTCGGCCAGACCTTCGGCGAGCAGCTCGGCCCATCCGGCGTCCAAGTCGGCCGGGGCGCACAGACCTACCAGCAAAGCGGTGGCTGTGCCGCCCATCGCGGCGATATCAGCCAGATTGGCCGCTGCCGCGCGCCGGCCGATGTCCGAGGCATCGGCCCAGTCGCGCCGGAAATGCCGTCCTTCGACCAGCAGATCGGTAGATGCCACCACCCGCCCGTCGGAGGCCACCACCAGCGCCGCGTCGTCGCCCGGCCCCAGCAGCACGGCCGGACCGGGCTCGCCCAGTCGGGACACCACCCGCGAGATCAGCCCAAACTCTCCGGTCTGCCTGATACTCACTTCAAGGCCTCCAACACAGGTGAGGTATTTTCGACGCGTGGTCCACGCCTACATCTTGATTCAGACTGCGGTCGGCGGCTCCGTCGACGTGGCCGGAGCGATCCGTGCCATCGAAGGCGTGCTCCGAGTGGACGCGGTCACCGGTCCCTATGACGTCATCGCCATGGTTCAGGCCCGCAGTGTTGATGATCTGGGCAAGCTGCTGCTCTCGCAGATACAGCTCATACCCAACATCACCCGCACCCTGACGTGCCCCATCATCCACCTGTGAACAACGATCAAACGACGCGGTCCGCGAGGCGCATCGCCACAGCGATTGCCGTTCCGCTCGCTGTGGTCGCCGGATTCGTGATGTTCCAAACACTCAAACCCGCGCCCGCGCCTACGCCGACGGCGCAAGCCACCGCGAGTGCGAGCGTCGCGCCTGTCCCCACCGCACCGGTGCCCGTAGCCGCGATCGCGCTGAGCGAGCGCGAGGCGGTGGTCTGCCGCGCTTTCCTGGCAAAGTTGCCCGAGCAACTGCGCGGGCTGCCACGCCGTCAGGTCACCGGGGGGCATGAGCAGAACGCCGCCTTCGGCGATCCCGCCGTCACGCTCACCTGTGGCGGCCCCGCGCCCACCTTCGCGCCCACCGATTTCGTCTATCCGCTCAGCGGCGTTTGCTGGCATCCCAACGAGGCGGGTTCGGTCTGGACCACGGTCGACCGCGAAGTGACGATCGCGTTGGCCCTTCCGGGCGCGCTGAGCGGTGAAGGCAGCGGGCAATGGGCGGCAGCGCTTTCCGGCCCGGTCACCGCCGCTGTCCCCAGCGCACAGGTCAAACCCAGCGGATGCGGTTAGTGCAATCCTGAGCCGCGCCTCAGTGCTGTACGGATGAGGCGGGACACCAGCTTGGGATAGTCCAGGCCGCTGGCCGCCCACATGCGCGGGAACATCGACGTCGGCGTGAAGCCGGGCATGGTGTTGATTTCGTTGAGATAGATGTCCAGCTCTGGTGTGACGAAGAAGTCCACCCTGGCCAGCCCGGCGCAGTCGAGTGCGGAGAAGGTGCGCGCGGCGAGCTCCTGCACCTGAGCCGTTACGTGATGGGGCAGTGGCGCGGGGATGTCGTACTCACAGTCGTCGTCGAGGTATTTGGCTTCGAAGTCATAGAACTCATGTCCGCCTTTGACGAGCCTTACCTCGGCCAGCACGCTCGCTTCCGGCGCCGCGCCCGGCTCGCCTTCGAGGACACCGCATTCCACCTCGCGGCCGAGCATCGCGGCTTCCACCAACACCTTCGGGTCGACGGCGCGCGCCTTGGCCAGTGCCGTTTCCAGCTCGCCCCACTCCTTCACCTTGCTGATGCCCATGGACGACCCGGCACGCGCCGGCTTCACGAACACGGGCAACCCAAGACGCTCCTTGTCGGCCGCGGACAACTCCTGTCCGGCGCGCAGCACCGCGTACGGACCGATCGGAATCCCTTCTGCGGCCGCGAGTTTCTTGGCGAACTCCTTGTCCATCGCGGCGGCCGAAGCGAAGACGTTCGCTCCCACATAGGGGATGCCGGCCATCTCCAGCAGGCCCTGGATCGTGCCATCCTCGCCGTAAGCGCCGTGCAGCACCGGGAAAACTACGTCAACGCCGGCCAGCGCGGAGACGCCGTCGACCGGGTCAAGCACCACAAGCTCTTGGCGTGTCGGATCTGCCGGCAGGGCTATGGCCTGACCCGAGGTGACCTCCGGCAGCGACCGGCCTTCGATGGCGAGTGTGGCAGGGTCTGACGACGTGAGCACCCATCCTCCCGCGCGGGTTATACCGACCGGCACCACGTCGAACTCGGCCGGGTCAAGCGCGCCGATGATGCCGCCTGCGCTGACGACTGAGATCGCGTGCTCGGTGCTGCGCCCGCCGAAGACCACGGCGACGCGGATCTTTTCACTCACGGGGCCGACATTACCTTGCGTTGTGGAGATTCAGTGTGGAGCTGCTCGCACCGGTGCCCAGCTCGCCCTAGCATCACTGCCCGTGACCCCTTTGACGCGTGTCCGCATCTGGATCGTCCTCTTCGTGATCTGCCTGGTGCTCAGCGGCGTTACCGCCTTTCCCCTCCTCGCCGAGGTCCGCTGGGTTTCCACACTTGCGTTGCCGGAACCGCTGGCCGACTGGATTAACGAGGTAAAGGTAGCGCTGGAAGCCACTCCGCCGCTGATGTTCTACGGCACCGACTGGCTTGCCTTCGCCCATATCGTGATCGGGCTCGCGTTCATCGGCCCCTACCGCGATCCGGTGCGCAACATCTGGGTCATCGAGTGGGCGATGCTTTGCTGCGTCGCGATTATCCCGCTCGCCTTCATCGCCGGCCCGATCCGCGGCATTCCGTTCTGGTGGCAACTCATCGATATATCGTTCGGTATCTTCGGCCTGATTCCACTATGGATAGTCCGCCGAGAGATCCTGAAATTGGCCAATCGGTAATCCTGCTCGACGGGCTGTTCACCCCCCGGTTCCAGCCCGCCGAGCAGGGGCGACGGATCCCTATCCGCAGAGGGATCCGTTCAGGGTGAACACTTCGGGGTTGGGATTCGGGCCGCCGCCCGGATCACCAAGGAACCCGAAGGTCACCGAGCGGCCGGGCTGAATCGCCCGGTTCCACGACTCATTGGTCGCGGTAACCATGGCGCCGGCCTGGTGCAAGGTCGCACCCCAATGGGCACCGGCTCGCTGATCGCTCAGGAACGACCAGCGCAGCTGCCAGCCATTGATGGGGGTAGAGCCCGTGTTCTTGACGGTCACCACCGACAGGAACCCGCCTCGCCATTGCGCCAGCCGGGTGTAGCGCACCTGGCAGGTCGACGGCGCGGGTTGCGCCGACGAGGCAAGGAACGAGGAAACCCACGCCAGCGGCGAGTTCCAGTTGATGGTCAGCTCATTCGTCGACCACGACTCGATGTCATCTATGTAGCAGAACTGGCCCACGCAGCCGCGCAGCTTCTGCTGTGCCACCGGATCCTGGATCGACGAGTTCGGGCCGCCGGAAAGCGTGCCCTTCGGCGGGTTCGGCAGATCGGGGTTGAGCTGGTGGGAGTACCACCGGCTGTGCTGGTTATGCGAGTTGACCTCGCCATAGCCGGTGATGTACGACATGTTGAGCGCGTTGCGCCCAAGCAGATAGTCCATCCCGCTCAGCACACCCTCGGCGAAGCGCGGCGCTCCGGTCAGATCGAAGGCCGTCGCCACCACCACAAGGTTGTTGAGCACCAGGTTGTTGGAACCCCAATCGAAGATGCCGCCGTCGGGCGTGTAGGTCAGCCCGTAGCTGTGCGCGGCCTGAGCCTCCAGATAGGACTCGGCAGCCGCCACCACCGACGCCTTCACCGCCGCCCGTCCGGGCAGCGAGTTGGGCACCGTGGCCAGGTCGAGCCGGCCCAGCGGGGCCACCCACTGCCAGTCGAAACCCTTGGCGCGGAAGATGTCCGCAGTGTGCAGCGGTGACGTGAGCACCGCTTCCCGGAACGCCTTCTCCCCGGTGGTGAGGAACAGCTCCGCCGCAGCCCAGTAGAACTCGTCGGTGACGTTGGTGTCGTCGTAGGTCCCGCCGCCGTTGCCGTCCGCCGTCGAAGCGTAGATCGCCGGGTTGGCGACCGCCGCCGCCCACGCCGACCGCGCCGCCGCCAGCGACCGCGCCGCGAAGGCCGCATCGTACGGGGCGAAAAGGCGTGCCGCTTGGGCTGCCGTGGCCGCGAGGTTCAGCGTGGCCGCGGTCGAGGGCGGGTGAAGCTCGCGCACCTTCGGATCGAGGTGCGGCAGCAGCGGCAAGCCGGTCCACTCACTGTCGTGAATCTTGTGGTGGGCCATGCCCGCCAGCGGCTTGCCCGCCGGAACCTGCATGCTGAGCAGGAACTCCATCTCCCAGCGCGCCTCGTCGAGGACGTCGGGCACGCCGTTTCCACTCTCCGGAATGGACAGTTGCCCGTCGCCGAAGGCGAACCGGTTGCGCTCGAAGGCAGCCATCAGCTGATAGACCGAGATACCGCCGTTGACGACGTACTTGCCGTGATCGCCCGCGTCGTACCAGCCTCCGCGCACGTTCAGCGAGTAGTCGCAGACTCCGGGCTGGCACGGGACAAGCACGTCACCGAGGTTCGGTGCGACCCCGGCATGCCCGGCCGGACGGCCGTACCCAGGGCGTAGAGCGTTGTCGATGGCAACACCGGACCGCTGCGTGTAGTAGAACTTCAGCGCGTCATCGCGCATCTGGGCATAGAAGTTGCCCGAGATGTCGAAGGGGCGGCTCGTTTCGCCGTCGGCGCTCAGCGTGTAGGTCCCCGCCGCGTGAACGTTGCTGAACGTGATGGTGTGCACGTTCTGGCCCGAGGTGGGATCGACGCCGCGGGGCACCGTCTGTCCATTCGCGACAGTGGTGGCGCCGGACCGCAGCTCCCACGGCACCGGAGTTGTCGCCTCGGTGACCACGGTGGCCTGCTTGGGGCCGCTGGCCAGGTATCCGACCTGGTTCACCCGCACCCGGGGACCGGTGTCCGGGGTGTAGACGGGGGGCGCCGCGCCACCGCGCAGCGAAACGTTGTCCATACAGAACCGCCATGGGTCAGCGCGCCCGCCTATCTGGTACGCCAGCTGGGCGTTGGGCAGATCGACAGGTGAGGTGAACGAGCCCGAGGTGGCGGGCAGCGGGAGGGAAAGGAATTGGGTCCAGGGATCCACGGGCAGCTGGATCAGCGCCTTGCCAAAGGCGCCCGCGCTCGCGTCGTAGCCGAACTGATAGGACTCACCCGCGATAAGCGTGATGTTGTCCTGACCAATGATGACGTCCCAGGGGTTAACCGTGCCGCCAGGAATGTCGGCGCACAGCTGGCCACTGCTGGAGTCAAGGGTGATATTGCCAGTGCCCCACCAGGGGGCATGGCCTGAGTCGAAGGTGCCGTTGACTATCTGCTCAGGTTCTTCCGCCGCGGCCGGGCCGGCCGCTAGAAGACCACAGACAATCGCCAGCGACACCACGATGCGTGGGAGCGCTTCCATAGTGGGAGCATGCCGCTATCCCATGGAGGCGTCAAGAGCGGTCTCGATGTCTGCCACAAGGTCTGAAGTGTCCTCAATGCCACAGGAGAGGCGGACAAATCCCGAAGGGACGTTGTCTTCCCACTGATGCCGCCGATCAGCGGAGGAGTGCACTCCACCGAAGCTGGTGGCCGCCGCGACCAGCTTCGATGCCCCCAGAAAAGCCGCGGCCGCCGCCGCGGAATCCAACTCGAAAGAGACAATGCCGGGAGCGATCTCGGCCCACCGCACCGCCGACACCGCCGGGTGCTTACGGAGCGTGGCCACCACGGCCGCCCCGTTTGCGGCCTGCTGGCGCAGGCGCAGCGCCAATGTCGACAGCGACCTGCGGGCGAGCCAGCAGTCAAAAGCGGCCGGGATGCCGCCGGTCAGGTTGCGCCATCTCTGCATCCCCTCCAGCAGCGACTTGTCGCGGGTGGCGACGTAGCCCAGGAGCAGGTCTGAGTGGCCGGAGAGGGCCTTGGTCCCCGAGGCCACCACTAAGTCCGCCCCGAGCTCCAGCGGCCGCTGGTGCAGCGGGGTGGCGGTGGTGTTGTCGACCGCGACAAGCGCCCCGGCCTCGTGCGCCACGGCCGAGATGGCGCGGATGTCGGCCACGTCCAGCCCGGGGTTGGCCGGCGATTCGAGCAGCACCAGCCGTACGCCCTCGAAGGACGGATAAGGCCCCGCCGTCGGGGCCTCGATGACATCGATCCCCAAGTCGGCAAGGGTGGCCGCGGCGAAGACTCTGACCTGGTAATAGCCATCGGATGGAAGCACCACGGTGTCGCCGGGATGCAGCGTCGTCAGCAGCAGCGCCGTGATCGCGGCCTGGCCGCTGGCATAGACAAGACAGTCGCCGCCCTCAAGCTCACCGATGGCCGACTCGAGGATGCGCCGGGTCGGGTTGTCGGGCCGGCCGTACCCGTCGCGCCCGGTGACGTACCCCTCGGGGTCGAGGTGGTAGGCCGACGCGAGCACAGGCCCCGGTGCCACCGGTGCCCCGATCTGCGGCGCAGGCAGTCCACTGTGGACGCAGCGGGTCGAGTCTGAGTAGGTCATTCAGGCTTTGTAGCACGCGACATGAGCGTCTTGAGAGCAACTTTGGGATCTACGCCCTCATGGCACACCCGCTCCACCTGCTCGGTGATGGGCATGTCGACCCCGTGCGCGCGGGCCAGATCGCGGATGGCAAGGCAGCTCTTGACCCCCTCGGCGGTGAACCGGGTGGTGCGCTGCGCCTCCTCCAGCGACTGGCCCCGGCCCAGGGCCTCGCCGAAGGTGCGGTTGCGCGACTGCGGCGACATGCAGGTGCCCACCAGGTCGCCGAGACCGGCCAGTCCGGCGAAGGTCATCTGGTCGGCGCCGAGCGCCATGCCGAGCCTTCCGATCTCTGCCAGGCCGCGGGTGATGAGGGTCGCCTTCGTGTTGTCGCCCAAGCCCATCGAATGGGCGATGCCGAAAGCCAGCGCGATGACGTTCTTTACCGCGCCGCCCAGCTCACAGCCGATGACATCGTCGTTGGTATATGGCCGGAAGTATGAGGTGGTGATGGCGTCCTGAACCTGGGTGGCCCTTTCCATGTCCACACACGCCACCACGGTCGCCGCGGGTTGCCCGGCAGCGATCTCGTGCGCGAGGTTGGGGCCGCTGACCACGGCGACCCGGTCACCCGAAACCCCGGCGGTTTCGATGATGACCTGGCTCATCCGCATGGTGGTGCCAAGCTCGATCCCCTTCATCAACGAGACGAGGGTGGCATCAGGACCCAGATCCGGCGCCCAGTCGGCGAGGTTGGCACGCAGCGTCTGCGAAGGCACGGCGAGAACGACGATTTCGGCCCCATCGAGCGCTTCGGCCGCTGATGTCGTCGCCGTCACGTTCGAGCCCAGCCTGGTACCCAGCAAATAGTCAGGATTTTCTCGGTTGGCATTGATGGCCATGGCGATTTCGGGCCGCCTGGCCCAAAGCACCGTCTCATTGCCCGCATCGCCAAGGATTTTCGCGAACGCTGTGCCCCAGGACCCGGCACCCAGCACCACCGTTTTCATTCCGCTGATTCCTTTCCGGCGGCTGGACTCCAGATCGGTGGCGGAGATTCCTCGCGGATCTCGGCCAGCAGATCACGGATGCGCAGCATTATTGTTTCGGTCATCTCAGTCAAAGTTGCCATGCTCGGATCGGCGCCCGCCCATCGGGACAGGTCGACCTCAGGCCCGGCCCACACCGAGACCGGCGTGCGGGGCTTGAGGCGCAGCTTCTTGGTTCGCCGGTCGTAGATCTGCTCAGGCCCCCACATCGCCACCGGAATGACCGGGGCGCCGGTGAGCAGGTGCAGCCGAGCGGCACCGGTTTTGCCGCGCATAGGCCATAGGCCCGGCTCGCGGGTGATGGTGCCCTCGGGATAGATGACGACCGTGCCATTTTTCCGCAGTGCCGCGACCGCGTCATCGAGCGCTTTGGCGGCATCGACGGTGTTGCGGCGGACCGGGATCTGGCGGGCCCAGTGCAGGATTTTGCCGGCCACGGGGAGCCGGAAGAGGCTCTCCTTGCCCAGGAACTGGGGCCACCTACCGGACTCGTAGACATAGCGGGCGATCACAAAGGGATCGGCGTCGGAGATGTGGTTGACCACCACGATGCAGGCGCCCGCCGGGAAGTTTTCCCACCCGCGCCAATCGGGTTTGTTGAACAGAGCGGTCGCCGGTTTGACCAGCGACACAGCGAACCGTCCCCAGAACCCCAGCTTGCGCCGTGTCACGCCGGCCCTCCTGTCGTGTTTCAGCCAGCATCATGTCACCCCGATGGCCTTGTTCGGAAACTGTGCCTGCCAGAATCGGCAGATGTCTGCCGACCGTTTCACCCTGCTGGTGCCGCTTAAGCCGCTTGCCGCGGCGAAGAGCCGGCTGCGCGGCGCGGTGCCGGGAACACGGCACGAGGACCTGGTGCTCACCCTGGCCACCGCGACGCTTGAGGCCGCTGCCGCCAGCCCGGCCGTTGCCCGTGTCATCGTCATCAGCAATGAACCCCTGGCAGGCTTTGAGACTCTGCCCGACCCACATCAGGATCTGAACGCCGCGCTGGTCGAGGTGGCACGCCGTCTTTCCGGCCCGCTGGCGGCGATCCCGGCCGACCTGCCCGCGCTGCGCCCGGCCGAACTGACGCAGGCCTTGGAGCTATGCACCACGCGCAGCTTCGTCCCCGACGCGGAGGGCACCGGGACGGTCCTGTTGGCCGCGCCGTTCGGCGACCTCGATCCGCGGTTCGGGCCGGGCTCGGCGGACGCGCACGAAAGTTCCGGCGCGGTAAGGCTCTCCGGCGATTGGCCAACGTTGCGCAGGGATGTCGATACCTTGGCTGACTTAGCAGCCGTGAAAGCACTAGGCTGGAGCCATGCAGGGCACCATCTCAGAGTTTGACCCCGAGACCCGCACCGGGTCGTTGCTGCTCGACGATGGCACGCCGGTGACCTTCGGCCGGGCGGCCTTTGACGTGTCAGGGCTTCGCTTGCTGCGCCTCGGCCAGCGAGTCAGCCTCGAATACGGACCCGACGGCAACGTCGACAAGATCTCCATTCCCACCTTTTAAGTTCGCCTCGCGTTAACCCGGAGCTGGGTGAAAATGAGCTGGTGGCATCTCGTCGCAAGAAAGAACCTCCGCCCTTGGCCGAAGACCGCTATCTGAATCGGGAGCTGTCCTGGCTCGACTTCAACGCCAGGGTGCTGGCGCTCGCCGAAGATGAGCGGGTTCCCCTGCTCGAAAGAATCAAGTTCCTCGCCATCTTCGCAAGCAACCTCGACGAGTTCTTCATGGTGCGCATCGCGGGTCTGCATCGGCGGTTGCAGACCGGGCTTCCCGCGCGGGGCGCCGACCAGCTTCCGCCGCGCGCCCAGCTGGAAGTGATCGCCGAGCGCACGGCCGAGCTGGTGGCGAGGCAGGCTGCGCTGTTCGCAGACAAGATCCGGCCCGGTGTGGAAGAGGCCGGTATCAAGATCCTCACTTGGTCCGATTTGGACCGAGGAGACCGCGAGCAGCTGCGCGCCTACTTTCACGACCGCATCTTTCCCGTGCTCACCCCGCTAGCCGTCGACCCGGCGCACCCTTTCCCCTATATATCGAGCCTGTCGCTCAACCTGGCCGCCGTCGTCCGCGATCCCCAGTCCGGACAAGAGCTTTTCGCTCGGGTCAAAGTGCCCAACAACGTGCCGCGCTTCGTGACCCTCAGCGCCGACGGCCCCAACCTTCGCTTCCTGCCCCTGGAAGAGCTGATCGCCAACCAACTCGGGCAGCTGTTCTCCGGCATGACCGTGGTGGAGCACCACGTCTTCCGGGTCACCCGCAACGCTGACCTGGAAATCGACGAGGAACGCGACGAAGACCTCATCGAGGCGATGGAGCGGGAGCTGGCACGGCGCCGCTTCGGGCCCCCGGTGCGCCTCGAGGTGGCGGCCACCATCTCCGACCACGTGCTGCAAACCCTTGTGGAAGAGCTGGAGGTCAACAGCCACGACGTGCTGCGGGTGCCGGGGTTGCTGGACATGTCCGGGCTGTGGCAGATCCACGCCATCGACCGGCCCGAGCTCAAGGACCCCACCTTCGTACCCGCCACGCATCCCCGGTTGCTGGAAGGCGAAAAGACCCGCAGCGTCTTCAACATCCTGCGCGACGGCGACATCCTCGTGCACCACCCCTACCATTCGTTCTCCACCAGCGTGCAGCGCTTCATCGAACAGGCGGCCGCCGATCAATACGTGCTCGCCATCAAGCAGACCCTCTACCGGACCTCCGGGGACTCCCCGATCGTTGACGCCCTTGTCGCCGCCGCCGAAGCGGGCAAGCAGGTGGTGGTCCTGGTGGAGGTGAAGGCCCGCTTCGACGAGGAGGCCAACATCGGCTGGGCCCGCAAGCTGGAGCGCGCCGGATGCCATGTCGTTTATGGACTGATCGGCCTGAAGACCCATTGCAAGACCGCTTTGGTGGTACGCGAGGAAGGCGGCCAGATCAGAAGGTACTGCCACATCGGGACAGGCAACTACCACCCGAAGACGGCTCGCCTCTACGAAGATCTGGGTGTACTCACCGCCGATCCCGAGGTGGGCGCCGACCTGACCGACCTGTTCAACACCCTCACCGGATACAGCAGGCAAACCTCGTACAGGCGGTTGCTGGTGGCCCCGCACGGGATCCGTACCGGCATCATCCATCGCATCGACCGCGAGATCGAGCATGCCCGCAGGGGTGATGAAGCCCTGATCCAAATAAAGGCCAACTCGCTCGTCGACGAGCAGGTGGTCGATGCGCTCTATCGGGCCTCCCAGGCCGGTGTGAAGGTAGATCTCATCATCCGCGGCATGTGCACCCTCAAGCCCGGCGTCGCCGGGCTGTCCGAGAACATCCGCGTCCGCTCCATTCTCGGCCGGTTCCTGGAGCATTCCCGGGTCTTCCGGTTTGGAAACAACGGCTCCTCGGAGTTCTGGATCGGCTCGGCCGACCCGATGCACCGCAACCTCGATGCCCGGGTCGAAGCGCTGATTCAGGTGGTGGACAACGATGCCTGCTTGCAGCTGGACAAGCTGCTCGCGGCGGCCATGTCCGACCAGCGGGAGGCTTTCGACCTCGCCTCAGACGGAAGCTGGTCGCGACGCGTGTCGACTCCGGAGGCCCCCCTCACCGATCTGCAGCAGGCCCTGCTACAACAGGTCATTCGCGGCTAGGCTGACCCGCATGCCCAGGCGGGAAAGCAGGTACGAGGTCGACGCCCAGTTCCGGCTGAGCGACCACCTCGGCCCCGCGATGCACTCCTATAAAGAGGAGACGGCGTTGCTCCCGCTGGCGTCGTCCGGTCCGGAGGGTCCGGCGACGACGGTGGCGTTCGTGCGTTCTCGCCGATACCGGCTGCCCGGGGTGAAACTGATCGAGGTCGAGATCTCCACCGCGACCCGCCTGCTGCGCTCGATTCGCCTGGTCGGCACGGCCGCCGCGGTGTCCACTGTGGAAGGACAGCTGCTGGCCGCCGGGGCTCAGGAGGTACCGCCCGGCCGCCAGCTTGAGCGGCTGCTGGAGACCGGCGCTGCGGCCGAGGCTCTTGCCCAGGAGCAGGCGAGCCCTGTCGTGCAGGCCATCCAGAGCGGCGTGCATCGGATCCTCAGTCACGACCCGCTCGTACGCACAGGAGACCCGCTGCCCAACGGGGATACCCCGGTGCATCAGATGCGGGTGGGCTGCCGTCGTCTGCGCTCCGACCTGAAGACCTTCGGCCCGCAGCTGCGCCGGCCGTGGGCCCGGTCGCTGCGTGAGGAGCTGCGCTGGCTCGCCGGGCTCCTCGGCGGGGCACGGGATATAGAGGTGTTGCGGGCGAGGCTGACCCGCACGGCCGCCGCCGATCCGCTCACCTCGATCGACGGCGCCGCGGTGGAACGGATCGACGCCGCCCTGGCCGCGCGGCAGCGCGAGGCGATCGGAGCGCTCGCGCAGGCCATGGGGGGCAAGCGGTATCTGGATCTGGTCGGCCGGCTTACCAGCGCCGCCTTAAATCCGCCGCTCACCCACGCTACCGGGGCCGCCGCCGCGACCCCTGTCGTCCCAGCGGAACTGAACCCACCGGGTGAGCACGCGCCCGACGAGCAATGGCATGCGTGGCGTATAGAGGTCAAGCGGGTCCGGTACGCGACAGAGGCTCTGAAGGGGCGAAAGGACCCTCGGGCGCGAGAGCTGGCCCACTTTCAGGATCTGCTCGGCGAGCATCAGGATGCGGCCGTCGCCGCCGACACCTGGCTATCCTTTGCCACCGACCCAGAACTCGCGGTGACCGCGGGAAGGCTCTATGAGCGCGAACGCGCGGCCATCCGCGAGGTACGGGCGACAGTGGTCGAATTGCTACGCAACTCAGACTAGAAACGGTTGAGCGCCACGAATAGGGCAAGGCCGCCGAGAATAGCGTTGAAAAGGATCGCCGAATACTCTTTGCGGCGCACGTGGACCAGGGCCGCAAGCACCATCACCAGGGCAAGGCCACTCGCCGCCAGCGGGGTCAGCACGGGCAGGATCCCGGTGGCCCACGGCAGGATCAGCCCGAGCGCGGCCAGCAGCTCGACGGCGCCGATCAGCTTCACCGTGCCGGCCGAAAAGTCCTCGACGTAGGCCATCTTCGGCTGGAGCTCCGCTTTGGGCTTGGTGAGCTTGAGAAATCCGCCGCCCGCGAAGGCTGCCGCGAGCAACCCCTGAACTATCCATAGCGCAATGTTCATGTATCTCTCCCCTTAAGTGATGGATCTCCTCCATTTACCTGGGGCGCACGCTAACACTAAGCGGAGGTTGCCGTCCACTTCTGCTACGATCTGATCATGATGATGCGGGCGGATGCTGCTAGAAATCGGGAACTCATCCTCGATGCCGCTTGTCACGCCTTCGCCGACCGTGGGCCAGACGTGCCACTGGAGGAGATCGCGGCGGTGGCCGGAGTCGGTGTCGCGACCTTATACCGGCGCTTTCCCACCCGGGAGGACCTGCTCGAGGCGGTCGCTTCCCGCCACATCGAGCTCTACGAAAAGGCATTGCGAAAAGGGCTGGCCGACCCCGATCCCTGGCGGGGCTTCAGCGGCTTTGTCCGCGCCGCCACCGAGATCCAGGCGCGCCAGCCGGGCCTGGCCGAGGTGTTAATGGTGCCCTGTCACGGGCCTGACGAGGCGCGCAGCGCCGCCGTCTTCGAGGGCTACCTGGAGTTGGTGCACCGGGCCAAACTCGACGGGTCGCTGCGTGAAGACTATGTACCCGAAGATCTGCCCATGCTGCTGATGGCCAACGCCGGGGTCCTGCGCGGAACCTCCGCTACGGCCCCGCGCGCGTTCAAGCGTCTGGTTGAGTATCTCCTGCAGGCCTTTAGCTGCCCCAGCCGGCGGCCCCTGCCCGCGCCGCCGACGCCCGCCCAGATGCATCGGGCAATGAACAACCCCGCCGACTGAGTGCTTCCTGTCGACGGGGTTGTGCGAGTGCCGTTGGGGTTTAGCGCTTGGCGGCCTTCTTGGCCGGCGCCTTCTTCGCGGCAGTGGTGGTCTTCGTAGCGGCCTTGGCGGCCGTCTTGCGAACCGGCGCGGCCTTGGCCGTCACGGTCTTCTTGGCGGGTGCCGCCTTGGTGGCGGCCTTGGTGGCGGTCTTCTTGACGGCCGCCTTCTTCGCGGGGGCCGCCTTGGTCGCGGCCTTCTTCGCCGGCGCAGACTTCGCGGCGGTCTTCTTCGCGGGCGCAGCCGCGGTCTTCTTGGCGGCGGTCTTCTTCGCCGCAGTCGAGGTGCCGGTCTTGCCGGTCGCGACGGTCTCCTTGAAGCCGGCGCCGGGGCGGAACGCCGGGACAGTCGTCTTCTTCACCTTGACCGCTTCGCCGGTGCGAGGGTTGCGGGCCATCCGGGCCGCACGAGCGCGACGCTCGAAAACACCGAAGCCGGTGAGGGAAACCTTGTCTCCCTTGGTGACGGCGTTCTGGATTTCGGTGAGCGTGGCCTCGAGCACCGCCGCTGCCGTCTTCTTATCAGTGACGGTCGGGTGGGCGGCGATCGCATCGATGAGTTCGCTCTTGTTCATTTCTTCCTCCGGGTTGAGTCCCACTGGACTTTTTTAAGCACTCTGTGGAGCACAGTAAGCCTTATATTCTCAAGATGCCATTAGGACGATAAAAAAGCATCCTTGTGTCGCAAAAATAAACGACGGCCGCGCCCCTTGGTTCCTTTGGGACGCGACCGTTTTCTTACCCTATTTTTCAGTTCACAACCACTCCGAAGCTGGGCCGGGTTGTTTCGAAGGCCGATATGGAATCCGCGTGACGAAGCGTCAGTCCAATGTCGTCAAGGCCTTCCAGCAGCCGCCACCTGCTGAAATCGTCTAGGGCGAAAGGCCATACGAGCCCGGCGCACCTGACTTCGCGGGCGACCAAATCGATTTCGACCGCCATCGCCGGGTCGGCCTCGACGCGATCCCACAGCTGCTCGACCGCCTCCTGCGGTAGCTCAACGGTCAGCAGCCCCTGCTTCAACGAGTTACCCCGGAAGATATCGCCGTAACGGGGGGAGATGACCACCCGGAAGCCGTAGTCCAGCAACGCCCATACGGCGTGCTCCCGGGACGAGCCGGTGCCGAACTCAGGGCCTGCAACAAGAACGGTCGCCCCGGCGTAAGCCGGGTTGTTCAGGACAAACTCGGGATCCTCGCGCCAGGCGCTGAAAAGCCCGTCCTCGAAACCTGTCCGGGTCACCCGCTTAAGAAAGACCGCGGGAATGATCTGGTCGGTGTCCACGTTGGAACGCCGCAATGGCACAGCTGTTCCAATATGAGCGCTGAATTTCTCCATCTCTGGCTACCTCTTACCCTTACAGATCCGCCGGAGCGGAAAGCCGGCCCCGGACCGCGGTGGCCGCGGCGACCGCCGGCGAGACCAGATGGGTCCGCCCGCCTTTGCCCTGCCGGCCTTCGAAATTGCGGTTCGACGTGGACGCCGCCCGCTCGCCCGGCTTCAGGGTGTCCGGGTTCATGCCCAGGCACATGGAGCACCCGGCGAAGCGCCATTCGGCGCCGGCGGCCGTGAAAATCTCGTGCAGGCCTTCCTCCTCGGCTTCCGCTCGAACCTGGGCGGAGCCTGGGACCACGAGCATCCGCACGCCCTCAGCGACTTTGCGGCCGCGCAGGACGCTGGCGGCCAGCCGCAGATCCTCCATTCGCCCGTTGGTGCACGAACCGAGGAAGACCACATCCACCGCGACATCACGCAATGCGGTGCCGGGCCGCAGGTCCATGTACTCGACCGCGCGGCGGGCGGCGGCCCTTTCCGCCTCGGTGCCAAAGGACTCGGGATCGGGGACGACATCGCCCAGAGGCGCGCCCTGACCCGGGTTGGTGCCCCAGGTGACAAACGGCGTCAGCGAGCTGGCGTCGAGGTGCACCTCGGTGTCGAAGTGGGCACCCGGATCGGTCGGCAAGGTGCGCCAATAGGCGACGGCCGCATCCCATTGCGCGCCGGTCGGGGCGAATGGCCGACCCTCAAGCCAGGCAAAGGTCGTCTCGTCGGGTGCGATGAGACCGGCTTTGGCGCCCCATTCGATGGACATGTTGGAGACGGTCATCCGTCCCTCCATGCTCAGCTTCTCGATCGCGGAGCCCCGGTATTCCACCACGTAACCGCGCCCACCGCCGGTGCCCACCTTGGTGATGAGCGCCAGGATCAGGTCCTTGGCGGTGACATCGGCTGGCAGCTCTCCGGTTACCGTGACCGCCATCTGCTTCGGAACTGCCTGCTGCAGCGTCTGGGTGGCGAGCACATGTTCCACTTCGGAGGTGCCGATGCCGAACGCCAGGGCCCCGAAAGCGCCGTGGGTGGAGGTGTGCGAGTCGCCGCACACGATCGTCATGCCCGGCTGGGTAAGGCCTTGCTGCGGCCCCATCACGTGGACGACCCCCTGAATGGGATCTCCCAACGGGTGCAGCCGGACGCCGAATTCGGCGCAGTTCTTCCGCAGCGTTTCTATCTGGGTACGCGACACCGGATCGCTGATGGTCAGCAGATTGTCGGTCGGTGTGTTGTGGTCTTCAGTGGCGATGGTGAGATCCGGCCGCCGCACTTTGCGGCCCGCCAGTCGCAGCCCGTCAAAGGCCTGCGGACTGGTCACCTCATGAAGCAGATGTAAGTCGATATAGAGGAGATCGGGTTCGCCTTCTGACTTTGCTACTACGTGTGCATCCCAGACCTTCTGGGCAAGAGTCCTGCTCACTGGTGTCTCCCACCATCTGGACATCCCACAACTTGGGAGGTATGTTTCGGTGTGTGGGACACAGTATGTCTGGCGTTGGCGTGCTTGACAAGGCGGTCGTGATCCTTGCCGCCTGTGTTGATGGCGCGTCACTTGCTGAACTTGTCGAGCGCACCAAGCTGCCGCGGGCAACGGCGCACCGCCTGGCGCAAGCGCTGGAAATACACCGGATTCTGGTGCGAGACACGCATGGGCGGTGGCGCCCCGGCCCACGCCTTGGCGAGTTGGCCAACGCCGCTCCCGACGTGCTATTGACCGCGGCAGATCCCCTGCTCGCCGCATTACGGGACGCCACCGGCGAAAGCGCACAGCTCTACCTTCGGCGGGCCGATGAGCGCGTCTGTGTCGCGGCGGCGGAAAGGGCCAGCGGGCTTCGCGATACCGTTCCGGTGGGCGCGATCCTGCCCATGACGGCCGGTTCGGCGGCTCAGATCCTTTTGGCTTGGGAGCCACCGGAGGCGGTCATGCCTCTACTACCGCGCTGCCGGTTCACCGGCCGCACGCTAGCCGAGGTCCGACGCCGAGGCTGGGCCCAATCCGTGGCCGAGCGCGAGGCCGGCGTTGCCTCGGTGAGCGCGCCGATCCGTGACCGCACGGGAAGGGTCATCGCCGCGATCAGCGTCTCCGGCCCGATCGAGCGGCTGGGCCGCCGTCCCGGCGACCGGCATGCGATGGCCGTCGTCCGCGCGGGCCAACGCCTCTCCGGCCTATAGGACGAGCGCCCCTTGACGGGACAACGATCAAAGGCTTAGCCGCCTATCCTGCGATTCGTGACCGAACCCCAACCTCTGGCCGGAGCAGAACCTCTGGCCGAAGCCGCACCCGTGCTCGAAGCCGAAACCGGCACCGAGACGCTTTCCGTGCGGCGCAGCAAGACCCCGGTGATACTCGCAGGAGCGGTAGCCGTGGCACTGGTGTTAGGCGTCGGCGCCTTCATCGGCTACCGCCTCCTTTTTGGTGGCGGCCAGCCCGCGGAGCGTTTCCCCGCGTCCGCTGTCGCCTATATCTCTATAGATCTCACGCCAAGCGCTGACCAAACAGTTAAGTTGGTCAAGCTGGTCAAGAAGTTCCCCGATCACTCCGGCGACGCCGATCCCAAAGCAAGCATCGAGAAGCTGCTGGAGAAGCTCGAAATCAAGGGAATCGAGCCCAAGCGCGACATCACCAGCTGGCTCGGCTCCCGGCTGGCGCTCGGCGCGTGGTCTGACCCGCAGGGCGAAACCTATGGCCTGCTGGCCATCTCAAGCGAAGACGACAAGGCCGCCACGGCCGGGCTGACACGCATCCGGGACAAGTCGAGCCAAGGCATGGGATTCGTCGTCCGCGACGGGTACGCGCTGATTGCCGTCGGCGGCAAGCAGGCTCAGCGCGCCGCGGAAGCCGCCGACGCGGAAGCCGCCAAGAGCCCATTGTCGGCCCAGGCCGACTTCTCCACCGCACGCAAATGGCTGGCCGACGACCAGATAGTCGTGGCCTACGCCGACCTCGGTGGGCTGGGCCGGCTGGCCGACAAGTTCAGCAAAGACCTGCTCCCGGCGGGAGAAGATCTGGGTGACCTGAGCAAGACGTTCAAGGGCAGGGTGATCGGCGGCGCCCGGATAGAACAGGACGCCATCCTGGTGCGGTCACGCAGTTTTGGGGCCGAGCCCACTCAGACAGCGGCTATCGGTGACGCCATCGCCCGCCTGGGCGCGCTGCCTGCCGGGTCCGAGATCGCCGCGGTGGCAAGCCTTCCCAGCGGCCTTAGCGAGTCGCCGCTGGCCGGGATACCGCTAAGCGCGGCGCTCATCGGGGGAATGGGCCTGGGACCGAGCGGAGGCGGCCTGAGTCCCCAGGAGCAGACTGAGCTCAATGAGCTCATGAGCAAGGATCTCCAAAACAAGCTGACTCCCGCGGAGGAGGCGAGGCTCACCGAGCTGATGGACAAGACGTCTGGATTCGGCCCGGATCTCAGCCCGGCCGAGCAGAAGGAGCTGGACGCCTTGTTCAGCAAGGACGAGCTGACCGAGGCGGAGGAGAAGCGGGTCGAGGAACTGCTGGGCGGCGGCGCGACGGGCGGCGCGGGCCCGGACATCGACGCGGTCCTGCAAACCCTTTCCGGGGCCACCGTGGCGATCTCGATGACGGGTGTCGCCGACAAGCCGGCGCTGAGCATCGTGGCCGCCCTGGCGAAGGCACCTTCTGCCGACACCATCAGCTCGCTGAAGGAGATTTCCCCCGACCTGACGGTGTCGGTCGAGGGCACCACCCTCACCGCCAAGAGCGCGGGTTTCACGGCCGGCGGCAAGCTCGCCGACGATCCCCTGTTTAAGCGGGCCACCGCGGGCGCTCCCGGCAACCTGACCTTCGCCGCCTATGTCGACCTGAAGTTCGCGAAGAAGGCCGGCGGCCCGCAGACGGGCCCGCTGACCGGGCTGTGCCTCATGGCCGGCACCGACCAGGGCGATCAGGTCGCCCTGGCCCGCGTCCTGATTGGATAAAGCAGAGGTCCCGCATCACCAGGTGATGCGGGACCTCTGACCGCGTAGCCCCGAAGGGATTCGAACCCTCGCTACCGCCTTGAGAGGGCGGCGTCCTAGGCCGCTAGACGACGGGGCCCTAGGAGTTGCTCGCTAGACACTAACAAAAGTCCAGCGGGACATGCCCGCTGGGGTACCAGGACTCGAACCTAGACTAACTGAACCAGAATCAGTTGGGCTGCCAATTACCCCATACCCCATCAGCACGCCAGAACCGCGTGCCGGGGATGAACTTTACCCGACCGCACCCAGCGCACCAAATCCATACTCCACTCAGAGTGTCATGACCGGATTGTGCAGCTCACCCAGCCCGCCAATACGCACGCTGACCATGTCTCCACTGTTGAGCGGCGACACCCCGGCCGGGGTTCCGGTGAGGATCACGTCACCCGGAAGCAGGGTCATGATGTGCGACACATAGGCGATGAGGGTGGGCACATCAAAGACCATGTCCTTGGTTCGGCCCAGCTGGCGAACCTCCTCGTTGACCTCACAGCGCACCTCGACATCGCTGACGTCGACGTCCGTGGTGATCCAGGGCCCGATCGGGCAGAACGAGTCGAAGCCCTTGGCTCTCGTCCACTGGCCGTCGGAGCGCTGCAGGTCCCGGGCGGTGACATCGTTGGCGCAGGTGTAACCGAAGATCGCCGTGTGGGCGTTGGCCCGATCCACGCGCCGCGCCCCGGCCGCCCCGATCACCACCGCCAGCTCGGCCTCATGCTCCACCTGCTTGGACTGCGGAGGCAGCCTGATCACGTCGCGTGGGCCGATAACCGACGTGGACGGCTTGAGGAACAGCAGGGGCTCCTTTGGCACCTCTGAGCCGTGCTCAGCGGCGTGCTCGGCGTAGTTACGCCCGACACAGACCACCTTGCTCGGCAGGATCGGAGAGAGCAGCCGGACGTCGGCGACCGCCCATCGCTGATCCGTATGTTTGATCTCCCCGAACGGGTGGCCCTCGATGGCGACGATCGTCTCGCCCTCGACCACACCGAATGCCATACCGCCTGAATGAACGAAACGAGCTATCCGCACCCGACCAATCTACGATCCCCTCGGGGCGGCAGATGTCCTGGACTCGCCCTCCAGCGCTGTTCCGCACCCCTTGACCGATTTCATCCCCGAGGCCAGGCGGCCGGCCAGTGATCGTCCACAGTGGACGACTTTGGCACGCTGGCACGGGTCCACCCGCCGAAAGCTACCCTTGACCGGTGATTCTCCCCCGCCAGGAGTGGACGCAGCGGCGGCGCCGGCACACCGAACGTGTCGACGCTCTGGTCGGCGACCACCTGCAGCGGCGGCGCAATGGCGAGAAGCACCCGGTGGCCGACTTCCTCTTCACCTATTACTCCTACCGCCCGGGTCAGCTCAGACGCTGGCACCCCGGCCCCGGCGTCGCCTTGGCACAGGCCGACCCGGCCGAGTTCGGCCCGGAGTACACCATGGACACCGCCGGAAACCTCACCCTCGACCGGCAAGCGGTGCTGGCCAAGCGCGGGCAGGCCAGCTCCTGGATCCACGACCTGCTGGTGGCGACCGCTTCCCGGCAACCGCACTACGGCTGCTTCGGGATGCACGAGTGGGCGATGGTCTACCGCCAGGACCCGGCCCAGACACGGCACAACCGGATGCCCCTTCGGCTGGGCCCGGCCGGCACGGCCGATCTGGTGGAGGAGATAAAGGTCAGGTGCAGTCACTTTGACGCGTTCCGCTTCTTCACCCCGGCCGCCCGCCCGCTCAACCAGCTCCAGCCGACACGTGAGACCCAGGCGCAGCACGAGCAGCCGGGCTGCCTGCACGCCAACATGGACGTCTACCGCTGGGCCTACAAGCTTTCCCCGCTGGTTCCCAGCGAGCTGGTCGCCGACTGCTTCGAGCTCGCAGCGCAAATCCGGCTGCTGGACATGCGAGCCAGCCCATATGACCTGAGCTCGATGGGGGTCGAACCGCTGCCGATCGAGACCGCGGACGGGCGGGCCGAATATGTCCGGCAGCAGCGTGACTTCGCCGCCCGCGCCGGGCAGCTTCGCGCCAAGCTCATAGCCGGCTGTGCGCGCGTGCTCTAAAGCGTGATCTGGTAGACGATAAAGCCGCGGTTTAAGGCGACCTGGTCGTAAAGCCGGCGTGCGGTGGTGTTGGATTCGTGAGTCTGCCAGTAGACCCGGCTGCATTCCTGTTCGCGCGCCCATTCGGTGACCGCGGCGATCAGCGCCCGCGCCACTCCCTTGCCCCGGACGTCGGGGGCGGTGAAGAGGTCTTGCAGGTAGCAGACATCATAGGCGGAAGTGTTGGCGTGCTTGAGAAAGTGGGTTATGCCTACCAGCCTGCCATCGATCTTCGCCCCTAGCGCGTGCATCTGGGTGTCCTGCTGGAACGCCGCCCACGCCCGGTCGTACATGGCATCGGGAAGGGTGCGTTCATAGAAGTCGATATAGGCGCGGAACAGCGCTTCCCAAGCGGGCCTGTCTGCTTCAGCCAGCTTGCCGATCTCAACCACGGCGGTACCTACCTCCATTGTGGACAGTGATCACCCATGGTAGTTCATCTCACCGGCCGCGATTCGCGCGTCGAGCCAGTTTTCCCTTGGGGCTAAAGGACAAACCCAGGCATCGCTGTAAGCGCACGAGGGATTGTAGGCATAGTTGAAGTCGAGTCGGACCCGGGCCGGGCCGAGCACGGTGACGCCTCGGCCGAAGGTGCCCTTCACGGTGTCGGTGAGATAGCGGCCGCCGCCGTAACACTCCACACCGCAGGTGTTGTCGCGGAAGGGAAGGAACAGCCCGCCGCCGTAGGCCTTGACCCACCACAGGGTCAGCGGGCCCAACGGGGTCTGCACGAGGCCGGCCCGGGTGTAGCTGACGACGCCATCGGTGTCGCCGGTGTCGATTTCTATGGTTCCCTGCGCCGGATGGACCGCCGCCTCGAAGATGAGCTCGGCGGTGGGCGGGAAGTAACGCAGGCCGGTGAATCCGGCCGGGTCGACCGGAGACTGCGGGTGTGTGGCGAAGAGCTCATCCTTGGCCCGGCGAAACCCCTCCAGGTCCAGGTCGGACAGATGAATCTGGGCGACGCGCTCACGCCACAGCGCCAGCTCCAAATGATCCATTTCCTCAGGTTACCTTGTACGGATGATCGTCAAGGTTGACGCTGCGAGCGATGTCCCGGTCTACGAGCAGATCCGAACCCAGATAGCCAAGAAGATCGCGTCGGAGAAACTCCCGGCCGGCACGAAGCTGCCGACCATCCGGCAGCTCGCGGCCGATCTCGGCCTGGCCGTCAACACGGTGGCCCACGCCTATCGGGAGCTCGAGACGGCCGGGTTGGTGCAGACCAGGCCGAGGCACGGCACCACGGTGGCGCAGGGAACCGGCTCGCCTTCCCGGGAACGCCTGCGCCGCGAGGCGCACAGCTACGCGCTATTGGCCCGGGAGCTGGGACTGACCCGACGCGAGGCCAGAGACATTGTCGATGATGAATTGGACAAGGTCTTCCACTGAGGCGGTGGAGTCGATGGTCAGCACATCGAGCTCTTCCGGCCCCGGCTCCTGCAGCGCAGCGAACTGGCTGTCCAGCAGGTCGGCCTTGAAGAAGTGGCCAAACCGCCCGGTCAGCCGCTCCTGAGCCAGCTCTCGGCCAATTTTCAGGTAGACGAATTGGGCCGGGCGAAGGCGGTCGCGGTAGCCCGGTTTGAGAGCCGAACAGGCAACCACAGATGGATCATGGTCGGACATCCATGATCTGATTCGGTCGAGCCAGGGCCACCGATCGGTGTCGGAAAGCGGACGTCCGGCCGCCATTTTTTCCACGTTGGACCGAGGATGCAGATCGTCCCCATCCGCGAACGGCACCCCCATTCGTGCAGCTAACGCCGCACCGACCGTGCTTTTCCCGCTTCCCGCAACTCCCAGAACCACCAAGACCGTCACACATTGATTCTCCATGAGCCGGCGGACAAGGAGCTCACCCGGCGGCCCGCCAACACCGCGGATCCGCCAAGTGAGAGCTCCAAGTCCGGGGTAACGTGTGCCGTGATGTTGTTCCCCTCGTTGAAACTGAAGCGCGCCGCCAGGAACCATTTCGGTTGGCGCAAGCTGCGTAAGACCCAGCTGACCGCGATGAAGGCGATCCTGAAACGGCAGGACGTCCTGGTGGTGCTCCCGACCGGTGGCGGCAAATCCGCCATCTATCAGGTGCCGGCGACCCTGCTCAGCGGTCCGACCATCGTCATCTCACCGTTGCTGGCGCTGCAGCAGGATCAGATCGCCAATCTGAACGAGCGAGGGATAGGCGCTGTGCGGATCAGCTCCGCTGAAACCCCTCGCCAGCAGGACCAAGCCCTGATCGCCTTGCACGAGAAGCGCGCCCGTTACCTGTTCATCACCCCGGAGCAGCTCAGCCGCCCGGACAGGCTGGCCGCGGTCAAGGCGCTCAAGCCGGGCCTGGTCGCTGTCGACGAGGCCCACTGCATCTCGACCTGGGGACACGACTTCCGGCCCGACTATCTGTCGCTGGGCCAGTTCATCCGCGACCTGGGCCGCCCGCCCGTGGTGGCGCTGACGGCCACCGCCTCGCCGCCGGTGCGCGAGGACATCAGCCTGCGGCTCGGCTTGCGCAAACCCAAGGTTCTGGTGTCCGGCTTGGACAGACCGAACCTCTTCCTCGAGGTCGGCCACTGCCCGACCGAGGAGGTGCGCTGGCGCCGCCTGACCAGCCTGCTGCAGACCGATCCCGGCCAGGGCATCGTCTACGTGCCGACCCGGCGCAAGGCGGAAGACCTGGCCAAGAAGCTGACCGCGGCGGGGTTTAAGGCCCGTTCCTATCACGGTGGCATGTCCACCGGCCCGCGCGAGCAGCTGCACGAGGAGTTCCTCAGCGGCGACGTGCCCGTCATGGTGGCCACTTCCGCCTTCGGCATGGGGATAGACAAGCCCGACATCCGCTGGGTGGCCCACCTGGCCCTGCCCGACTCCCCCGACAGCTATCTGCAGGAGATAGGCCGGGCCGGACGCGACGGCGAGCAGTCGCGCGCGCTTCTGCTGTGGCAGCACGAGGACACCGGGCTGACCCGTTTCTTCAACGGCGGCCGCCCGGACGCCCATGAGCTGGAACGGCTGGCCACCGCGCTGCAAAGCGGGCCTGTGCGCAGTACCAAGAAAATCGCGCAGTTAATAGGTTTGCTGGAAGACATCGGGGCGTCGGGGATGAGCCCGGCCGAAGCGGCTCGCGCCGCCGTGGCCGAAGCCGACCGCCGCAGTGCCATGCAGAATTCGCGCATCGAGATGATGCTGGGCTTCGCCCAGGCGAAGGGCTGCCGCACCCGGGAATTGCTTGCCTACTTCGGCGAGCACATGGCCAGTGCCTGCAACCACTGTGACAACTGCGCCTCGGGCACCGTCGTCGAGGAGGCGGTCACCGAAGACCAGCCTTTCCCCGTGCACAGCACCGTCCGGCACCCGCAATGGGGTGCCGGAATGGTGATGTCGTATGCCGAGGACAAGATGACTATTCTCTTTGACCAGGTCGGCTATAAGACGCTGTCGGTACCGGTGGTGAAGGCCAACGGCCTGTTGGTCAGGTGATGCTGCGACGGCCGGAGAACCCGGCCACCAAAGCCACGCCGACGGCGGCGAGGGCGACCTGAATCAAAATCTCGACCCAGTCCACGCCGTCTGTGTCGGCCAGTCCTGCTCCTCTGGCGATCGCTGTGCCAAGCAGCGCCGCGACGATGCCGACGACCATCGTCAGCCAAATCGGAATGTTCTGGCGTCCCGGAAGCACCAGGCGACCGAGAGCACCGATGATGAGGCCAACGACGATGGCCGACAGAATTCCCGCAACAGTCATGTCCATGGGGTTCCCCGGCGGCCGCGTGAGTCAAACACGCCTTCTCGGGGTAAGCCTCTCAGCGACATCAAACGTCGCTGAAAGGAGACCCGTCGTGGGCATCGGCGCAAGCATCCTGCTCATCGCGGTCGGCGCAATCCTCACCTTCGCCCTGAACGTGTCGATTGGCTGGCTGGACCTGGACGTCGTCGGCTGGATCATGATGCTGGCCGGCGCGATCGGGCTGTTCATGACCACAGTGATCTGGGGGCCACGGCGTCGCACCGTGGTGACCCGCGACCACACCCCGATTGTCGACGAGCGGCCGGTGGTGACCCCGGACCGTTCCGTCGAGCGCGAACGGATCGTAGAGCGAGACACTCGAATCTAAAGTAGACAGTTTCCCCGTCAGGAAATACAGGCGCAGACAATGAGCGCGGCCCCGAAGTGGGAGGCCGCGACCACCTTCGCCGCTGGATGCGGCTCACTCTCGGCCATCAGCTCGCCGAGCTTGCCGGGGGTGAGCCAGTCCAGCAGATAGAAGGCACCCGCCATGAGCCCTATCCCGATGAGCCCGAAAAGGACAGTCGACGCCAGCCCCTTGCCGAA
Organism: Rhizocola hellebori; assembly: GCF_016862955.1. GTDB lineage: Bacteria > Actinomycetota > Actinomycetes > Mycobacteriales > Micromonosporaceae > Rhizocola > Rhizocola hellebori. The sequence goes on from NZ_BONY01000013.1 coordinate 53,797, forward strand.
CTCGCCGTAGCTGGTGAAGATCGCGGTGAAGACGATCGCCGCTATGCCAAGCTGGTTGGCTGCCAGGAGAAGTGCCGCGTTGGAGCTGCGGTCGATCCAGATGAGTTCGCGCAGCCGGCCCGGGGTGAGCAGGTCCACCACGACGAATCCCACCGCCATCAGGGCGATGCCGGCCATGCCGAACACCACGCTCTGCCAGGCACCCGTGATCAAGTCCTCGAACATGCCCGGCACGGTACTACAGCGCGCCCAGGTATTTCATCCGCTCGTAAGGCGTGACCTGGGGGCGGTATTCCTCCCATTCCGCCCGCTTGTTGCGCAGGAAGAAGTCGAAGACGTGCTCGCCGAGGACCTCGGCCACCAGCTCCGACCCGGCCATCACCTCGATCGCCTCGGAGAGGTTCTCCGGAAGCGCCGAATAGCCCATCGCCCGCCGCTCGGCACTGGACAGGGACCACACGTCGTCCTCGGCCCCGGGCGGCAGCTCGTAACCCTCCTCTATCCCCTTCAGCCCGGCCCCCAGCAGCACAGCGAAGGCCAGATAGGGGTTGGTGGCGGAGTCGAGCGAGCGCACCTCCACCCGCGCTGAGTTGGGTTTGCCATATGCGGGTACCCGAACCAGCGCCGACCGGTTCAGATGCCCCCAGCAGACGAAGGCCGGCGCCTCCGTGATCCGATCCGGAATCGCTTGCGGGAAAAGGCGTTTGTACGAGTTGACCCACTGGTTGGTGACCGCCGTGAACTCGCGCGCGTGCACGAGAACCCCAGCGATGAAAGCCTTCGCCGTCTTCGACAGCTTGTGCGGGTCGGCCGGATCGTGGAAGGCGTTGCGCTCGCCCTCGAACAGCGACAGGTGCGTGTGCATACCGCTGCCGGGCTGGTCGGTGAACGGCTTGGGCATGAAGGTCGCCCGCACCCCATGGGTCAGCGCCACCTCCCGCATCACATGCCGGAAGGTCATGATGTTGTCGGCCGTGGTGAGGGCGTCGGCGTAACGCAGGTCGATCTCCTGCTGGCCGGGCGCGACCTCGTGGTGGCTGAACTCCACCGAAATGCCGATGCGCTCCAGGGCCAGCACCGCCTGGCGGCGGAAATCGCGGGCCACGGCGTGGGTGGTGTGGTCGAAATAGCCGCCGGCGTCGACCGGAATCGGCACGCTGCCATCGATCGGCCCGTCCTCCAGCAGGAAGAACTCGATCTCGGGATGGGTGTAGAAGGTGAAGCCCTTGTCGGCGGCCTTCGACAGCGCGCGGCGCAGCACATGCCGCGGGTCGGCCCAGGAGGCGGTGCCGTCGGGCATGAGGATGTCGCAGAACATCCGGGCGCTTTCTCCCGAGGAACCACCCTCGAACGGGAAGACCTGGAATGTGGTGGGATCGGGCATCGCGATCATGTCGGACTCGTAGATCCGCGCGAAACCTTCGATCGCGGAACCGTCGAACCCGATGCCCTCATCGAAGGCGGCCTCAAGCTCGGCCGGCGCCACCGACACCGACTTGAGCGTGCCCAGCACATCCGTGAACCACAGTCTCACGAACCGGATGTCGCGTTCTTCGAGTGTGCGAAGGACAAACTCCTGTTGACGATCCACGGCCCCACCCTTTCAAACCGGTGTTACGCGCACGTTACGCCTCGAATGAAGTCGCGATCGGCGCAACCCGCCTCCGCCAAGCCGCGTTGGACGGTAGTGATCCCACGTCGGACGCTGGCCAACGGCACCCTGCTGGGGGTAGCGCTGCTTTCAGCGCTGACCCTCGCCGGAGTGCTCGGTGCCCGCGACACGCCCCGGCCGGCAGCCGCCGCCCCGTCGCCCGCGCCGCCGGAGCCGAACACCCGTTTCGCCACCCAGCCCGAGCTCCAGCAGGCACTGCTCAAGGTCGAAGACCTGCCCACGCCCTATGCCTCCGCCTCCAAGGCTACGGTTCACCGCGTCGCCCCGACCACCGAACGATGCGCTGGACTGCTTGATCCGGGGGCGCTGCTGCGGGAGGCGGCCGCCCGGGTGCTCTCCCACCCGGAGGCGACCGACCAGGCCACGTCGGAGATAGGCGGCCCGGCCCCGCTCACCCAGCTGCTGACCACCTTCGCCGGCGACGGCGCACAGCAGACGATGCTGGAGCTGCGCAGGATGGGCAACGGGTGCCGCGACTTCTCCACGACCGTCGATGGAGCGCCGGTTCGGGTGATGGCGACCGTGGTACGCGACGACACCACCACCTACTCGCTCAAGCTGACCCTCACCGGCAGCGGCCGCACCTCCGCCGGGTACCTCACCCTGGGCCGCGTCGGCCAGGTGATCTCCGTGCTCAAGCAGGTCGGCCCGGTGGAAGCCATCGCGGCCATCGATCCCATCAAGCTGGTGGATCTGACGCTGAGCAGGCTGACCCGGGGTCGCTAGCATCCGGTAACTTCACTGTCCTACCCCTCACAAAGGACAGTCATGACCACGAACTGGGCCCGGCGTCTGTCAGTGTTCCTCGGGGCTTCGCTGCTCCTGCCGATCGTCAGCGAGTTCGTCGCGTCGCGCATCAAGCACGAGGCCTACGACTACACCCTGGCGTTGAGCCTGGTCGCCATCGTGGGCCCGATCGCGCTGGCGCTCTACTACGTCCGGCCGGTCCGGATGACGGCGCGCATCATCATGTCGGTGGGCCTGATGGCTTCCGGTCTGCTGGTGGCCGCGCTCGGCTACGTGCTGATGACCGCGCCCGATCAGCTCAGCAACGACAACGGGCTGGTTTCGCGCATCGTCGGAGGTTTCGCGCTCGGCATCGGCCTGCTCATCGGGTCCCTGGGCGGGCTCTACTTCGGCCGCGGCCGCTTCGACGTGCCGGTCGAACTGCCCGCACCGACCGCGCCGGCCGACCCGAGCCAGGTCAAGATTGAGCGCTTCGCCCACTTCCGGTCGCCCACCCACGGTCCTTTGATCACCAAGATTATCGAGCGGATGAGCATCGACGATCTGCAGTATGTCGCCTATTACGTGGACGGCCAGCCCATCATGTCGCTCGATCTGCTCGATCATCCCGAGCTTGAGCGCTATCACGAGGTTGTCGAGCCCTATCAACGGCGCGAGGAATACCACCGGCAGGGCAAGGCCTTGAATGCGCTGTGCCGCAAGCTCAACGCGGAACTGGCGCCGCTGAACACCGGCGATCTGATCCGGCTCGTCTTCGATGTGGAGCGCGGCGCCATCTACTACTACGTGGTTACCACCGATACGAACAGGTTCCTCATCGGCGTAACCCTGAACCAGTACAAGGTGAATGTGGCCGATCGCAAGGTGGCTCAGCTCGTCGATGACATCCGGGTCCATCTGGGCCAGCCGAAGATGACCGAGCTGGAACAGGCGCAGCCGTGAGACGTTCGGCATAGCTTCGCCATCCTCGTGGCCAACTTCACCCGCGGCAGTGGGAAACTTGCCTTATGGCGAATTTGCGGCTGGCTCTGGCCCAGGTGAACCCGACCGTCGGCGATTTGGCGGGCAATGCCCTGCTGGTAAGGGAGTGGACGGCGCGAGCCGCGGCCCAGCAGGCGCAGCTCGTCGCCTTCACCGAGATGGTGCTGACCGGTTACCCGGTGGAAGACTTGGTCTTCCGCGAGTCGTTCGTCGCGGCTTCCCGCCAAGCCGTGCAGCGCCTGGCCGCAGAGCTGGTGACCGACGGCTTCGGCGAGCTGGCGGTGATCGTGGGTTACCTCGACGCCGACGGTCCAGCCAAACTCGGCTCAGATTCCACCGCGACCATAGGCCCGCGAAACGCTTTGGCGGTGCTGCATCGCGGCCGGGTGGCGGCCCGCTACTTCAAGCACCATCTGCCCAACTACGGCGTCTTCGACGAAGACCGTTATTTTGTACCGGGCAAGTCCCTGACCGTCCTGCGGGCCGGGCTGCTCGACGGCTCCAATGTGGACATCGCGCTGACCGTCTGCGAGGACATCTGGCAGGCAGGCGGCCCATTCGCGGTGGCCGCCGCGGCACAGGTCGGGCTCGTGGTGAACATCAACGCCTCCCCCTACGAGCTGAACAAGGACGACCAGCGTCTCCCGCTCGTGCAGCGCCGCGCGGCCGAGGCCGGCGCGATCGTGGCCTATGTCAACACCGTTGGCGGGCAGGACGAGCTGGTTTTCGACGGCGACTCGATGATCGTGGCGCCCGACCGCACCCTGCTGGCGCGCGGCCCGCAGCTCGCCGAGGCTCTGCTCGTCCACGACCTCACCCTGCCCGAGGCCACCGCCGAGTTCTATCCGAGCGACCTGCCGATGTCCATCGAGCGTGTGGAAATCCAGACCGCATGGGGCGAGCCCACCGCGCCGGCGAGCGCCGGCATCGCCGCGCGTTTGGAAGACGAGGCCGAGATCTGGGCGGCGCTCGTGCTCGGGCTGCGTGACTACATCCACAAGAACGGCGCGAAGTCAGCGCTGATCGCCGTCTCCGGCGGCATCGACTCGGCGGTGGTGGCCACCATCGCCGCAGATGCGCTCGGCGGGGCCAACGTCGTCGGCATCTCCATGCCCAGCGGGCACTCGTCGCAGCACTCCCGCGACGACGCCGAAGCGCTCGCCACCAACCTCGGCATCGACTACCGGGTCGAGCCCATCCAGCACATGGTGGACGCGTTCCTGGCCAACCTCAACCTCTCCGGGCTTGCCGTGGAGAACCTTCAGGCCCGCGTCCGCGGCGTCATCCTGATGGCCGTGTCCAATCAGGAGGGTCACCTGGTGCTGACCACGGGCAACAAGAGCGAGCTGGCGGTCGGCTATTCCACTCTCTACGGCGACTCGGTCGGCGCCTACAACCCGCTCAAGGACGTGCCCAAGACGCTGGTGTGGAAGCTGGCGCGCTGGCGCAACACGGTGAGCCCGGTGATACCGGAGTCGTCCATCACCAAACCGCCCAGCGCCGAGCTGCGCCCGGGTCAGCTCGACACCGACTCGCTTCCCGAATACGACAAGCTCGACCTGATCCTCGCCGACTACATCGACGCAGACCTGGGCCGGGATTCCCTGGTGGCCAAGGGCCATGAGCCGGCTCTCGTCGACAAGGTGCTCCGCCTGGTCGACGGGGCGGAATACAAGCGCCGCCAGTCCGCGCCCGGTACCAAAATTTCGTTCAAATCCTTCGGCCGGGATAGGCGCCTGCCGATCACTAACCGTTTCAGGGAGATTTCGGGCTAGCATCCTGGATAGACCCGGGGACCGCGTGCGCGGCCTCGAGGCGAAAGGAGACAGCAATGTCAGACAGTGTGGCCTCCCTCTACGGCGGGCCGGCCGGGCAACGGGTGCGCACCCGCCACCTGTTGCAGGCCAAGGAGCGTGGCGAGAAGTGGGCGATGCTCACCTCCTACGACCAGTACACCGCACGCATCTTCGACGAGGCGGGCATTCCCGTGCTCCTCGTCGGCGACTCCGCCGCCAACAACGTCTTCGGTTACGAGACCACCCTCCCGGTGACCGTTGACGAGCTTCTCCCCTTGGTACGCGCCGTCGTCAACGCCACCAAGCGCGCCCTTGTGGTGGGCGACCTCCCGTTCGGCTCCTACGAAGAAGGCACGACTCAGGCCATCCGCACCTCGGTGCGCTTCATGAAAGAGGCGCAGTGTCACGCGATCAAGCTGGAGGGGGCGCGTCCCGCGCTGATCGAAGCGATCGCCGGCGCGGGGATTCCGGTAATGGCCCACATCGGGTTCACCCCGCAGTCTGAGCACCAGATCGGTGGGTACAGGGTGCAGGGTCGCGGCGAGCAGGCCAAAATCCTGGTCGAGCAGGCCCACGAGTGCGCCGAAGCGGGTGCCTTCGCCGTCGTGCTGGAGATGGTTCCGGGCGAGGTGGCCAAGCAGATCACCGCCGAGGTGCCCATTCCCACCATCGGCATCGGCGCAGGCCCCGACACCGACGCCCAGGTGCTGGTCTGGCAGGACATGGCCGGCCTGCGCACGGGTGGCGGCCCCACGCCGCGCTTCGTCAAGCAATACGCCCAGCTGGCCACCACACTCACCGACGCGGCCCAAGCCTTCGCCCAAGAAGTCCGCGGCGGCGTGTTCCCCGGCCCCGAACACACTTTCTAATTCTCTGCCTACAAATCAGTAATTCTGATTCCGGCGTGTACGCCGTAGCGCTTGTTGATGACGATCAGGTTCGCGGTGAGCGCCTCGACCTGGCCCGCGTTGCGCAAGCGGCCGGCGTGCACGCCGCGGATTCCTTTGATGCGCCCGGCGAGTGCTTGGACCTGGGCCACCGCTTCCCTGTCCTCGCCCAGCACGAGCACGTCGAGGTCCATCTCGGCGACCTCGAGATTGGCCAGCAGCTCGGCGCTCACGTGGTGGAAGGCCGCGGTCACCCGCGACTCGGGAAGGATCGCCGCGGCTTGCTCGGCCGCGCTTCCTTCCTCAACCTCCAACGGATACGGGCCCTGCTTGCCGAAGCCAAGCGGGTTCACGCAGTCGATGACTATCTTGCCGCGCAACGGTTCCACCAACTCGCGCAGCGTGTCCGCATGCCCGGCAAAGGGTACCGCGATGATGACGAGGTCTGAGCGCGCGGACACGTCGGCGTTGGAGCCGCCCTCGACACTTCCTCCGGCCAGCTCCGCGATCTCGGCGGCGGCCGCCGCGGCGCGCTCAGCCACCCGCGAACCGATCAGGATCCGCTGCCCGGCCTGGGCGAGCCGGATGGCCAATCCCCGGCCCTGGTCGCCTGTTCCGCCGAGGATCCCGACGACGAGACCGCTCACGTCGGGAAGAGTGCTGGAGTCGAAGCCCATTGGGCGATCCTGTCAGATCGCCCGAGCGAACAGCACGGCGGATACCAGCAGCCCGAACGCGACCACGACCCAGCGCACGGCTTTGGCGTCGAGGCGGCGGCCGAAATGCCCGCCCAGGAAGCCGCCCAGAATGGTGCCCGGCACCAGGGCCGCCACCGCTGTCCACGCCACCGGCCCGAAAAGGGCGAAGGTAGTCGCGGCGACCGCGCCGATGGAGAGCTGGATCACATTCTTCGTGGCCACCATCCGCCGAATCTGGTCATTGAGCACCAAACCGAGCACGGCCATGATAATCACGCCGATCGCTGCGATGAAGTAGCCGCCGTAGACGCCAATCGCGAAGACCGCCGCCACTTTGGCCCACTTCGGCTGGTCCTGCGGTTGGGCCAGGCGTTTGGTGAGGAACTCCTGTGCCGCCATCACCACCGTCGCCACCAGGACGAGGCTCGGGGCTATCCAATCGAAGAGCTTTTCCGGGGTACCCAGTAAAAGAAAACACCCTGTCAAAGTGCCCAGGATCGCGGCGGGGACCAGCTGCTTCAGAACGGTCTGCCCGGCCAGGTCTTTACGGGTGCTGGCGACGCCGCCGATGTATCCGAATGCCACCGAGACCGAATTTGTCACGCTCGCCTGGACCGGCGGCAACCCCACCGAGAGCAAAGCGGGGAAGGTGAGCAGCGACCCACCCCCGGCCACAGCGTTGACGGCACCGGTAATCGTCCCGGCCGCCACGAGGAGGAGTGCCTGCGAGAAATCCATGACCCGAGGTTTGTAGCATGGATAGGCGACGGACGAGTCGATCGGGCGGCCGCGTCGATGCCTTTTGACATCGCCGAGGAACGTCCGGACTCCATAGGGCAGGGTGGTTGCTAACGGCAACCCGGGGCGACCCGCGGGAAAGTGCCACAGAAAACAGACCGCCCGCGGCCAGCTGGTCGCGGGTAAGGGTGAAACGGTGAGGTAAGAGCTCACCAGCACGGCGGGCGACCGTCGTGGCTCGGTAAACCCCACCCGGAGCAAGGCCAAGAAGGGTCCTTCCCTCACGGGGGAAGAGCCCGCGTGAGCGCTTGAGGGCTGCCCGCCCGAGTTCACGGGTAGGCCGCAAGAGCCCGCTGGCAACGGCGGGCCGAGATGGATGGCCGCCGCCAGCGTTACGGCGCTGGCACAGAATCCGGCGTAGAGATCGACTCGTCCGTCGCTCTACTGCTGGCGCGTGCGAAGCAACGCGCGGCAAATCCGCCTGGAGGGCAACGCGATCACGCCGTGATCTTGAAGGCGAAGGGCGTGCCTTCAAGATCGCGACGCGATAGCGTCGCCGCGGATTTGCTATCGCACGAGGTGGAGGATTTCTTCGCCCTCGGCGAGCCGCTTTACTTCGCCGGTGGGGGCGAAGCCGGCGCTCAGGTAGAGGTTTTTCGCGCGGTGGTTGGCGCTGCCGGTCCAGACCTGGACGCGGGGACGGCCCTGGAGAGCGGCAGCCTCGACGACGGCGTCGAGCAGCTGCCTGCCGATTCCGGTGCCCCACCGATCGGGGTCGACAAACAGCATGGACAGATGGCACAGGTCGGCCGCTTCCCAGCCCGGCTCCGCCAGCGCCATCGCGACGACAGCATTCTCCTTGCGCGCCACCATAATTAGCGCCTCGGGATCGGCCAGCTTCTCCCTCACTCGGGCTATGCGGGGCTCGGTCGGCGTTTTGCCCCGAGCCGTATTCGCGCGTTGCCAAACCCGCAGGGCCGCTTCGATTTCCACACCACTCGCCCGCGCCACTTCAGTCACGGGCTCATCATGACCGAGTTTCGGATCGGCCGCAGGCGGGTAGGCACGGGACATGAAGACCACCTGGAAGCCACATGAGGAGCATGGCGAGCTCTCCACCAAGGAGCGCAACGATCTGCCCGACAGCGTGTTCGCCTTCCCGGACAAGCGCAAGGAGCCGCTCACCGACGCCGACCACGTGCGCAACGCGCTGGCCCGCTTCGATCAGGTGGAAGACGTGACCGACAAGGAACGCGATCTGGCTTTTCAGAACATTCTCGTGGCGGCCGAACACTACGATGTGGACGTTTCCGAGTCGTCCTGGCAGGAGCTTGGCAAGCCCTGATCAGGGGACTGACATAGGCGGGAGTCGCTGTTAGGCTTCCCGGCCGTGACCACTGAACCTCCCGAATATCCGGGGAATCGGGAACCTTATCGGCCCTATCACGACCCGCCGATAACACCAGGTTCGCCGCTTCCAGGTCCGGCTTACGCGTCCTATAACCAGCCGGGTTACGACGACCCGGTGCCCGGGCCGGCGCCCTATGTGCCGGCGCCGCATGCCCAGCCCTATACCCAGCTGCTCTCGCCCCAGGCGGTGCCCTCGGCGGGCGTCAACGGCTTCGCGGTGGCTTCGTTCATTCTCAGCTTCTGCGTCGGCGGGCTCCTCCTGCTGTCCATCATTTTCGGCTTGGTCGGCCTGCGCCAGATCGAGCGAAATGGCCAGAGCGGCAGGGGCTATGCGATAGCGGGGTTGCTCATCAGCGTGCTCTGGATCCTCGCTATCGCCGGTGCCGTGTTCTACACCGAATATCAGGAAGCCAAGCGCGATCTGACCGGCAATGTCACCGCCGAAGGAAACGTGGCGATCACCGACCTCAAGGCCGGTGACTGCATCAAGTCGTTGCAGCTGCCGGATGTCCTGTTCACCGTGACCGCGGTGCCCTGCAACCAGGCGCACGAAGGCGAGGTGGCGGGCGAGTTCATCATCGGCGGCACGATCTACCCCGGTGAGGAGGGCGTCACGGCGCAGGCTGCGGAGAAATGCGAGCCGATTGTCAGGGAGTACACCTCCCCGGCCACCCTCGCCAAGGTGAGCGACATCTACTTCCTTGGTCCTCGGGAGACCGACTGGAACAAGGGCCGCAAAACCGTCACCTGTGTAGCGATGACCGCTGCGACCCAAATCGGCTCGGTCAAGGGTTGACCAGAGCATGGAAATGGTGACCCAGGCGGTCAAGACCGCGGCGCGGTGGCTCGACTCCCATCACGGCAACGATCGCCAGCAACAGACCCTGCGCATCCTCAAGGTCACCGAGGAGGCGGGAGAGGTTGCTCAGGCATGGATCGGTTTCATCGGGCAGAACCCGCGAAAGGGCATCACCCACACCGACCGTGAGGTGGCCGACGAGCTTGCCGACGTGGCACTGACCGCTTTGGTGGCGATTGAGAGCCTCGGCTTCGATGCCCAGGAAGTGCTCAGCGCATGTGCAACCAAGGTGCTCATGCGACTTGACCTGTAGATTGCTGCGCGATCGCTGGGAATATTGGGGTCAAGCTGGGAAAACTATCAGGTTCATTTGACGGTAATCCGAGATTCGGCGAGTAATCGTCATAGGCATGGTGAATCGGATGTCAAAGAAGACCCTGCTGATCCTCGGTACCTCCGGCGTATTGGCGCTTGGAATCGCGGCTCCCACCGTGGCCTGGGCCGAGAGTCGGAACAACCAGTCCATCTCCCACCCTGGCGGCGAGGAACGCCAGCAAAAACTGGCCGAGGCGCTAGCCAAAGAGCTCGGTTTGGAACCGAGCAAGGTGTCTGACGCCTTGACCAAGGTACGTGAGCAGATGCGCACCGAGGCCGAGGCCAAGAGGGGCGAGGGCCAGACACGGCCGGACACCCGAGCCAACCACCTGGACCAGCTCAAGACCCGGATGGCCGAAGCGGTGAAGGCCGGCAAGCTCACCCAGGCCGAAGCGGACGCGATCATCAAGGCGGCCGAGGGCGGCCTGCTCAACGGCGGCGGCCACGGCAGGCCGGGGCAGGCACCCAAATAGTCCACCCATCCCCCCGAGGAGAACGGAGCCCGGCCCCGCGCCGGGCTCCGTTTTAAATTGGGTTCCCCCCTAAGCTCGGGTCCCTGGCGTCATGAACGTTAGGGAGGTTGATGGAGTGGCAGCCGGGCAGGCGCGTGCCGCGTTCGAGGAATTCGTCGCGGCGCGGTGGGCTGCCCTGGGCCGGACAGCCTTCCTGCTGACCGGGAACATGCAAGACGCGGAGGATCTGGTGCAGACCGCATTGGCGCGGGCGGCAACGAGGTGGGAACGGATCTCCGACCACGAGGCCTACGTACGCCGTGTCATCTACACCCAGGCCGTGTCGCACTGGCGCTGGCGCCGCAGCAGACCGCCCGAGGTGCTGACCGATCAGCTGCCCCACGTCGCCACCGAGCAGCCCGACCGGGAAACGCGCATCGTTCTCGATCAGGCGCTCGGCCGCTTGACCCCCAAGCAGCGCGCGGTTCTGGTGCTTCGGTTCTACGAGGACAGGACCGAGTCGCAGACTGCCCAGCTGCTCGAGTGTTCGGTGGGCACGGTGAAGAGCCAGACCCGCCACGCGCTGATGCGGCTCAAGGCCCTCAACCCCCAGCTGGCCCAGCTCGTGGACGGCGGCACCCTGCAGGAGGTGAGGGAGCGATGACGCGGCTTCGCGACGCCTTGCGCGATGTGGCTGACAGCTATCCCGCGCTTCGCCCGCCGCCGCCCGGGATGTTCGATCGCGCGCGCAAGGCCCGCAACCGCCGCCGCGTCGCGGCCGGTGCGGCCGCTGTCTTTGCCTTGCTGGCCATCGGTTTCACCATCCGGCTGCTGCCGCCGGCACCCCTCGTCACGGCCGGCTCGGCGAACGTTCCGTCCTATTTCATCGAGCCTCCAAAGTGGACTGCCGATCTCCGGGACGCGCCGATCGAGCGCGCCACGATGGCCTTCGTCATGGAAAGCGATCTGGAGACGCTGGTCATCGTGGGGCCCGATTCGGCCTACCGGACCTATCCCATCCCGGCCCGCGGCCCGTCGCCGTGGACGGCTTCGTTCCAGCTTTCGCCGGACGGGCGCAGTCTGCTGGTGGCCAAGAAGTCCACCGCCGAGCTGCTCGATCTGGCCTCGGGCCGGGTGCGCACCCTTTCCGCCGGGGTGCCGCTGGCCTGGTCCCGCGACGGATCCCAGGCCATCATGGCGAGCTTGGACAACGGCGAGCTGAGGGTGGTCCGGATGCCGAGCGGCCAGGTGGCTTGGCGGATCCCGGTGCAGTCGTCCGAGCCGCTGGTCGCCGCGGCCTTCTCCCCGGACGGCACCCAGGTGGCCGTCCAGCAGGGCGATACGTTGAGCGTGCGAACGCCGACCGGCGTGCTGTGGAGCACGACCGTGGGTTCGCGGCTGTATCTGGCCGGTCCGCTGTGCTGGACAGAGGACGGCAGCAAGATCGCACTGGCGAAACTCAGCAGCACCACCATCTTCGACCTGCTCAACGCGAGCAACGGGCGCTCCGCCGGACAGATACTCAGCAGAGGCGGACTCAACTATGTCGGGGAGCAGGGCCGAACCGATGGCCTGCCCGCGGTGGTGGGCTGGCGAGGCGGCTACCCGATCGCCAACATCGGCAACCGCGCGCTGTTCCATCTCAACATCTCGTACAACGTGGTGATGACCGCCGCCGTTGGCACCAGCGAGCTCCAGCTCGCCTCGGACGGAACCGATTGGGCGCCAACCGATCCCAGCCCACCCGAGCCGGGCCCGGCGCTGCAGCGCTACCGTCCGCTGGTCTCACTCGCGGCCCTCGGCCTGCTCGTCATGTTCGGATTGGTTGCTGGGGTGCTGCGGCTTGTTCGCCCACTGCGGCGGTTGCGGGCTCGGGCTTGATGTCGATCTGACGCCAGATCGGGTGGGTGAAGGGCACCAGCGTCACCACCAGATAACCGATGCCCAGCACCACGAAGGCGACGGCGAGATCGATGCCGCCGAGCCAGCCGCCGATCAGCGCGCCCACCGGAATCCCGCCCCAGGCGACGGCCGTGCCCAGCCCCTGGACGCGGGCCAGCATATGCTCGGGCACCCGCTCGAACATGACCGCGCCGATAATCGGGTTCACCGAGGCCATGCCCAGACCCGCGATGAACGAGACCAGGTAGAGCGGCCACGCCTCATCAGTGAAGGCGGGCACGAGAAATCGCGGGGCCCCTCCGATCACGAAGCCGACGGCGTAGGTGGCGAACCTCGGCACGCGCGGCGCCACCACGGTGAAGACGACGTTGCCGAGCACCGCCCCCACCGCGAAGCTCGCCGACACCAGCCCCAGCGCCACCGGCGAGCCGATAACCTCCTTGGCCCACAACGGAATCAGGACCGAGCCGTAGGCGGAGTCGAAAAGGTTGGTGCAGAAGAAGATGACCAGGAGCCCAGCCACCAGCCTGTCCTGGCGCAGGTAGGAAAACCCGCCGCGCAGGGCTTTCAGATAGGGCTCGGCCGAACCGGTCGAGGCGATCGCCGGCACGGCAATGGCGATGGCGGCGGCGCCGAACCCGAAGGTGCCGGCATCGATGATGAGCACGGTCTGGGCATCGAACGCGGCGATGAGCAACCCGGCCAGCGGCGCCCCGAGCAGGGTGGTGAGCCGCAACAGCCCGTCATTGATGGAGGTGGCCCGGGTGACATCCACCCCCGAGGTCATCACCGACTGGCGGAAGATCACGCGTTTGGAGGTGTCGCCGAGCCCGCGCAGCCCACCGGCCACCGCGACCAGGCCCACGAGCAACGAGAAATTCAGCCCCAGAAAGGGAATGGCGAGCACGGCCGCGGCGCTTGCGGCGTCGGCGACGATGCTGACCCGCCGATAGCCGAGCCGGTCGAGCAGCGGCCCGCCCAGCCCGCAGGCCAGCACGTAAGGCAGCGTCTCGGCCGCCGCGACCACCCCCATCTTGGCCACGGAACCGGTGCTGACCAGCACGAACCAGGGCAGGGCCACCGCGCTCATCCGGGTGCCGGTCACCGAGACGACGTTGGCGACCAGAACCCCGACCATGCCCCGTTTCACGCCTGCTCCCGGACGAACGGAAGCAGCTGCACCTGAAGGAAAACCCGCTGCGCCCCCGATGGGCCCGGGGCGTCGTCTGTGCGATAGCGCTGCGCGAGCGCAAAGATCTCGTCGTGCAGTTCGCGGCACTCCTGCGGGGTGAGCCGCAGCCGCCAGTCGCTGTTGGTGGCGGCGTGCGCCCACTCCTTGGGCATCGCGGCCGCTTCGGAGATCCAGCTGTCGACCCGATCGCTGTATTGGGCCGCCACCGCTCTCAGGTAGGCCTCGGCATCGGCCGGGTCGAAGCCCTCGAACGGGCCGCCGAAGATGGTGGTGTCGCTGGCCGCCCGCCACCATCGCTCGCGCCGCACCCCCTTGCCGGCCAGCTCCTCGACGAAGCCGTGCGCGGCCAGCTGCCGCAGGTGATAGCTGGTCGCTCCGCTCGACTGATCCAGCCGCTGCGCCAGCAGGGTGGCCGTGGCCGGGCCCTGCTCACGCAACATGCCGAGCATGCGCACGCGCAGCGGATGGGCAAGGCCACGAAGCGAAACGGGGGTGAGCTTCACGAGTGCCAGCATTCCATTGCAAAGACTTCTTTGCAATTGATTCGGGTCCGCTAGACTGTCGCGAATGGACGTCACGGTGACCGACTTGCCCGATCAGTGCCGCTATGAGGCGACTTCAGCCGATGGCGTGGTTGGCGTGTTGGAGTACAGGCGACAGGATGGTGTGATCTTTTTGAACCACGCCGAAACCGCGCTCGCCCATCGCGGCAAGGGCGTGGCGGGCCAACTGGTCCTCAAAGCGATGCAAGACGCGAGTGAACAGGGCGTGAAGGTGGTTCCAGTCTGCCCTTACGTGCGTGACTGGGTTAGCCAGCACCCCGAATGGGGGTAAGAACACGCCATGTACGCACGCATCGCCGCCGTCCTGTTTGGACTTGCCCTGTTGTTCCTGCTTATCAACTACAGTGCTGGCAACGTGATCAATGCCACCACCCTCACCACCGCGGGTCTGCTCTTCGTCGCCCTCCATCTCGGCGGCGTCGGCTTCCGGCCCCGGCGGCGATATCGGAGATGAGATAGATGGCCCGCACCGGTCAGCGCGGTCGTGAGCACCGCGAAGAGCTGATTGTCCTGCTGAGCAACGGCCCCGAGAAGCTGAGCACGGGCGCCTGGCTGCGTGCCACCTGGCGCACGGTCGTCGAGTTCATCGAAGACGATCTTCCTGACCGGGCGGCCTCGCTGACCTATTACGGGATGCTCTCCATCTTCCCGGGCCTGCTCGTGCTGCTCGCGGTGGTGAGCCTGATCGGCGGGCCGACCGGGCGCAACGTCGTCAACGGCATGCGCAGCTTGGCCATCGGGCCCACCGCCCAGGTGCTCAACGACAGCATCGAGAGCCTGCAGCAGGACCAGCGGGCGGCCGGGATATTCGCGGTCGTCGCTTTCCTGATCGCCTTCTGGTCCGCGACCGGCTATGTGGGCGCGTTCCGGCGCGCCGTCAACGCCATCTATGACGTGCCCGAGGGCCGTCCATTGTGGAAGACCGTGCCGGTTCAGCTCTTCGTCACGCTGATCACCGGTATCTTCCTGGCGCTCAGCGCGCTCACCGTCTTCATCAGCGGGCGCATCGCCGAAAGGGCCGGGCACGCCATCGGCCTGGAGCCCGACACGGTGCGCATCTACGAGATCATCAAGTGGCCGTCCCTGGTCGTGATCTTCGCGCTGGTCATCGCGCTGCTCTACTGGGTGGCGCCGAACGCGCGGCACGGGTTCCGCTGGATCAGCCCGGGCACGGTGCTGGCCACCTTCGTGTGGATGGCGGTGTCGGCCGGGTTCGCCTTCTACGCGGCGAATTTCGGCTCCTACAACCGCACCTACGGCACGCTGGGCGGCGTTGTCGTCTTCCTGGTGTGGATGTGGCTGACCAACGTGGCCGTGCTGCTGGGCGCGGAGTTCGACGCGGAGCTGGCGCGCGCCCGGGCCATCGCCGCCGGGCTGCCCCCGCACGCCGAGCCCTACCTGCCCATGCGCGAAGTGCCCGACCAGGAACCCGCTATCCCGGTAGGGGATCAGTGACCGTGCTTCCGTCGCCCGGGCTGGCGTGCGGCGTCCAGCTCTCCCCTGTCCAGTAGCGGTAGACGAACCGCCCGGTGGGATCGGCATACCAACCCGCCGGGGCCACCGGCGCGGGCAGCTCGTGCTCGCCCAGCAGAGTGTTGACGGCCGAGACCGGGATCAGCGGCACCCCCAGCTCCTCCGCCTTACGTGCCTTCGGCAAACCTTCTTCCTGGTCCCCAACCACCGCCGCCACCAGCCCACGGCTCACATTGAGCACGATCCGATATCCGGCCTCCTGCAGCTTGCCCCGCACCGCCGCCGGAACCGAAGGGCCGCACCAGACCCGTGGCCCCGCAACGGTTTCGGCCGTCCCCTGCACCGTGATGTCGCTGAACGCCTCGGGCACGTCAAGCAGGACCGCGGTGGTGGTCAGTGCACGAAGCTCCTCCGGCATCACAAAGTCGTCGGCCAGAGCGGCATCGCGCAGCCCGTCGAGGAACCGCCGGTGCAACTCGGCCACCTGCGCCGCGCCCATTCCGGCCCTTCCCGCTATCCGCCCCAGCCGCCGCGTCTTCTCCTTGGTGAGCCGGCCGTCGGCCAGCGCCTCGGCCAGCGCGTCGAGATAGGGCTGGGCCCCGACCGGGTCGTGATCGGACATGGAGAACGGGAGCTTGCTCAGCAGCGAGCGCATCCACCCGTCCTCGCCCTTACGCAGATTGGTGACCCGCGTGCGGGGACCGGCCAGTCGCGCGTATCGCGGCAAAGGGTTGAGCCCCACCGGGAAATACACCTCGCGTCTGCCATCCTCAAGCAGTTTGGGCAGCAGGAGAGCGGTGGCCCGCACGTCGCCGAGGGCGGTATGCGCGTCGGTGAGGCTGATGCCGGAGATCTCGCAACAGGTGGCGAGCTTGTAGTTGGGCGAGGCGAGCACGGCGCGCGAAAGCCGAAGCGTGCACAGCGCGGGCACGGGCTCGGTAGCGATGCCCAACCGGCCCAGCTCGGCGTCGAGGAAGCTCTCCTCGAACGGGGCGTGATGGGCGACCACCACCGCCCCATCGAGCCGGGCTAGCACCTCACCCACGATGTCGCGGAAGGTCGGCGCGCCGGCCACCATCTCGGCGCTGATGTGATGCAGGAAGGTCGGGCCCGGGTCGCGTCCCGGATCGATGAGCGTGGCCCACTCGTCCACCACCCGCCCATTTTCGAGCCGCGCGATTGCGATCTCGACGATGCGATCCTCTTCCGGGGTCAGCCCGGTAGTCTCAAGATCGATGATGGCGTAGGGCGCACCCGGCAACGCCACGCCATGTCCCGCAAGCTCACCGTAGCCGAACACACGCCAACTCTAGTGCGGCTCAGGTCGCCGCGAGCACGAGCGCCACGCCGGCCAGCCCCAGACCCGCGAACTGTATGGGCTGCAGCCGCTCCCGGTTGAAGACCAGGGCCAGCGCCACCGTGCTCGCCGGGTAGAGCGCGGCCACCGGCGCCACGATGCTTACGTGACCGCTGTGTGCCGACAGCAGGTAGAGCGCGGTCGCCACGGTGTCGAAGGCGCCCGCGAGCACGGCCAGCATCACCACCTGGCGCACCTTCAGCACGGCGTTCAGGCTCGACATCCCCACGCGTTGCAGCACAATGAGCCCCAACGCGACCGATGTCATCTTGTCGGCGATCAGCGGCCACATTCCCGCCTCGGGGCCGGCCTGGCCCAGCAGGAGGAAAAACAGTCCAAACGCGACGCCAGAAATAAGGGCCAGGCCAACGACCTGGACCCTGATTAGCTCGCCGCCGGGATTACCACCGCTGCTTACCATGACGATCGCCAGCACCGCCGCCACCGCGCCCATGATCGCCGCGAACGCCGGCCGCTCTCCCAGCAGCAGTCCGCCGATCATCGGAACCAGCGCCGCGGTCACGGCCGCGACCGGGGCCACCGTGGCCATTGCCGCGCTCGCCAGGCCCAGATTCAGCGCCACGACGCCGACCAGGCTCGCCACCCCGGCCACCGCGCCCCAGAGCAATCCAATTTGGCCGGGCTGACCTGGTACCAAGAAAAGAAAAGGAATGATCACGGGGATCGCCGCGAGATGAGAAAGCACAGCTACAGTGATGGCTCGCTGTCTGAGGCTGGCCGCTCCGCGTAGGGACGCGACCCCCCCGCAATAATCGGCGGCGCCCCACACCAAGGCGGAGGCGCCGGCGAATAAGATTGGCAGCACACGGAGACTCTGCCATATATAGATAGGCTGGTCTATGCCTGCAACTCTTGGACTATTTTCAGAGCGCCTTTGACGTGCCCATTGATGTTCACCATTGAGTTGAAGACGTGCCGCACAACCCCCGAACGGTCTATCACGTAGGTCACTCGGCCCGGGAGAATGCCCAATTTGGACGGCACTCCATAGCGCTTGCGGATCTCGCCACCCTCGTCACTGACCAACGTGAATGGCAGCGAGTAACGGCCGGCGAAACGCTCGTGCGAGCTGACCGAATCGGAGCTGATGCCGATAACCTCGGCCCCCGCCTCGGTGAAGACCTCGTAGTTGTCCCGGAAGGAACAGACTTCGGCGGTGCAGCCAGCGGTTTCATCCTTGGGGTAGAAGAAGAGCACCACGGTCTTCTTGTCCCGGAAATCACTGAGTGTCACCTCCGTGCCCGATTGGGTGGGAAGGGTGAAGTCGGGGGCCTGATCGCCCAAACCGATCTGTGGAGCGGCCATGGGGGTGCCTCCAATGGGTGAAGTTTCTACTATCCGGCTAATGGTGCCACTCGAACTGCCATGGTGCGCGGTGTGTCCCGTCACCCAGCTCACCGAGCACCTGCGCAAGACCAGGTGGGATCACCCTTTCCTGGGTGGTCTCCAGCTCTTCGCGGCTCCACCACCGATGGCCGGTGATCTGCGACCGCTCCCAGTCTTCCTGCATACTCTCGTCGAGCTCACGACTGGGCGTCTGCCAGAAGAAGTAGTCATCCCGAAAGATCCCCTTGGCCCAGGAAAAGTTGGCATAGCCCTCGGCGTGACCCACGTAGCGCAGCTGCTGTGGGACAACCGCGAATCCGGTTTCCTCCCGCAACTCCCGAACGGCCGCGTCGACCAGCGGCTCCCCCTTGTCCACGCCGCCACCCGGCGTGATCCAGACGTGGCCCTCATGGCGCTTCTTGGGATCAAAGTAGAAGCGGAACAAAAGCACCCGGAATTCCTCATCAACCACGATGATGCGGGCCGACCGGCGGGCGTATTTCACCAGTTGGCCTGGATCGGGCTTGGGGGCAGGTTCACCGACTCGGGGCAGATGACATAGACCACCCCTCGGCTCGATCGAAGCCAAGCCGCCTCCCATTCGGCGCGGCCGACCGCCTTGCGCACCTCCGCGTTGCTAGCGGAATTGGGATCATTCAGCACGGGATCACCCTGCTCGGTAAAGCCCACCAGCACGGTCAGGTGGCCGTCGGTCTCGTAGTCGAGCCCTGGCACCTCGCCACGGCCATAGGAGGCCGACACCACCAGCGGGATGCCTGCCGCTATGAACAGCTCCGCCTCGTTGAGCGAACGCAGCCGGGTGACGAAACTGCGCACCCCGAAGCCGCCCGCGTAAGCGGTGTTGAACGGCCAGTTGCCGCAACCGCCAAAGCCCTGATCAAAGATCTTCTTTGCCGTGTACGGCACCACGGAGTCCGGATTGGACAGTGGCACCGGGCCGACTCCCCAGTAGGAGAGCACCATCGCCGTAGAAGCCGCGCTGCACCAGCCCTCGCCGCCCTCGTGGATGAGCTGGGAGAAACCCGGCACAGCAAGCAGCTTGCCCTGGGCGGCCAGCGGCGCGGACGGCTCACATTCGCGGGGCACCGCGGAAACCAGCAGGTGCAGGGTGTGCAGCACGGGCTCGTCGACGCTGCCCTGCGGGCACAACATCGTCACTCGGGCCTGCACGCTGTGCAGCGCCCGGCCTTGCGCCGCGACCAGAATGTCCGCGCTGACACTGGCGTCCTCGTCATCCTGGCCACTGACCGAGGTGCGGGTGAAGGAGGTCTCCTCGGCCGCCCAGTCCCCCAGCCGGTACCACTTGGTGGCCCGCCCGGCCTCGTTGACCCCGCACAGCTCCACCCGCAGGAAGCTCCCACCCGGCGTCGACGCCGTCCACGACGGGATCAGCTCGGTGGCGCCGAACCCGGGCCGCATCGGCTCGCTGGTCCAGACCGTGGCCACGTAACCGGGGACCGGGCTCGCCTGGGCGGCAATGAACCGCCCAGCGAAATCGGCAGAACTCCAGCGGAACAGGATGATCTCACGCTTTGGCACATCGCCAAGCTACATAAGCAGAGCCCGGACCGCATCCACCGTGTCGGCCTCGGCAGCCCCTTTGTCTTCCCGGTAGCGCAGCACGCGGGCGAACCGCAGCGCCACCCCACCCGGATAACGGCTGCTGCGCTGCACCCCGTCGAAGGCGATCTCCACCACCAGCTCGGGGCGCACCGTGACCACCCAGTCGTTGCGCTCGACGGCAAGCTGCTGAAGCCGCTCGGTCTGCCAGGTGAGCATCTTGTCGGTCAAACCCTTGAAGGTCTTGCCGAGCATGACGAACCCGCCCTGTGGGTCGCGCGCACCCAGGTGGAGGTTGGAAAGCCAGCCGCTGCGCCGGCCGTGCCCCCACTCCGCGGCCAGGATCACGAGGTCGAGCGTGTGACGCGGCTTGACCTTCACCCAGCCCGACCCGCGGCGGCCAACGTCATAGGCCGCTCGCGCCGACTTCACCACGACCCCCTCCTGGCCCGCATCGAGAGCGGCCCGATAGGCGAGCGCGGCCTGGGCCGGGTCCTGAACGATCGTGCGGGAGACCCGCATGCCCTCGGGAACGGTGAGGTCGAGCGCGGGCCAGCGCTGCGCGCCGGGCTCATCGATCAGATCGGCTCCGTCCACATGCAACAGATCGAAGAAAAACGCCTTCAGCAGCCCAGACTCGCGGCGCGTGGCCCGGCTCGCGGTTTCCTGGAAGGGCAGCGGCCGCCCTGCTGGGTCAAGCGCGAGCGCCTCCCCGTCGAGCACCACCGAGCGCACCCGCAACTCGCGCACGGCGGCCACGATTTCCGGCATGCGGGAGGTCAGATCGTCGAGGCTGCGGCTGAAGACGGCGATCTCCTCCCCGTCGCGGTGCACCTGGATGCGCACCCCGTCGAGCTTGGCGTCGACCGCAGCCGGAACGCCGGTGGCCTCGATGGCGGCCTCGATGTCGGGCGCGGACTGGGCCAGCATCGGGGCGATCGGGCGCCCCACCGACAGCGAAAACCCGGTCAGCGCGGGCTCGCCGCCGGTCAGCGCGGCCACTGCGACCGTCTTCAGGTCACCGCTGAGCAGCAACGCACGCCGGATCGCGACCGGGGCAACCCCCGCCGCCACAGCGATCGCGTCGGCCAGCAAGCCCGCCTGAGCGCCCTGGCGCAGCTCGCCGCCGACCAACGCCGAAAGCATCTTCTGCTCCCCCGCCGTGGCGGCGCCGAACAGCGCCTGCACCTCAACTCGCCTGCGCGCCTGGGAACCCTGGCCGGAAGCGGCGCCGATGCGCGCGAAACCCCGGTCTACGTCAACCACGCTCAGCGTCGCCACCGGTGCCGCGGCCGGCAAATCGCGCAGGCCCGCCCAGCCCAGGCCGATCTGCCGCTGGCGCAATTCGCCGCTCAGATAGGCGGACCCGGCCGCGATCTCCTCCGGATCGCCGCGCTCTCCCAGCAGGCGCAAGGCCTGTGCCAAGAGATCTATCTTGGCCTTCCGGCCCGAGGTCGCGGCGACCGCCACGGAAGTGGCTGCAAGGTCAGCGAATAGCACGTCCACATCCTCGCAGCACGGTCCGACATCCACTTTGGATAAGTCGGTCTCAGACACAAATTTGACTTTTTTGACGATATCGCCGACATATGGGAGGTTTGCCGTGCAGAGTGATGTCTGGAGCAACTTAATGGCGTTGTTCCGCGGTCCAGCCGGAAAGGTGACCGGCCGGACGTATCCGTAAGGAGGAACGTGCGATGGCCGTAGCCAAGGCTTCTGCAAAGAAGGCAGTGGCAGCCAAGAAGGCCCCTGCCAAGAAAGCGGCAGCTAAGAGGACGGTCGCGAAGAAGGCGGTCGCGAAGAAGGCTTCGACTCGCCCCGCCGCGAAAAAGTCCGCCGCCGCCAAGAAGACCGCTCCCGCGAAGCGGGCCACAGCGAAGAAGACGAGCGCGGCTAAGAAGACCACCGCGGCGAAGAAGAGCACCGCGCGCAAGACAACGTCCGCCGTGAAGAAGACCACGACCGCGCGCAAGACGACGACCGCCGCGAAGAAGACCACGACTGCGCGCAAGGCAGCGGCCGCGAAGAAGACGACGGCACGCAAGACCGCCCCGGCCAAGAAGACCACGGCCAAGCGGGCACCGGCCAAGAAGGCGACCACCAAGCGTGCCACGGCCGCCAAAAAGAGCACCGCCGTGAAGAAGACCACGGCCGCGCGCAAAACGACGTCCGCTGCCAAGAAGACCACGGCCGTCAAGAAGGCTGCGGCAGCCAAGAAGACCATGATGGCCAAGAAGACCATGGCGGCGAAGAAGGCAGCGGCCGCGAAGAAGACCACTGGCGCGCGCAAGACGATGTCCGCTGCGAAGAAGACCACAACCGCACGCAAGGCAGCGGCCGCGAAGAAGACGACGGCACGCAAGACCGCCCCGGCCAAGAAGGCTACGGCAAAGCGCGCGCCGGCGAAGAAAGCGGCCACCAAGCGGGTGACCGCACGGAGAAGCACCGCCAGCCGCTGATACAAAGGTGGTGTGGCTCACCGTCTGGCACACCGCGTCATACAGACCCAAGCGATAGATTTCGCCGCGCTGCGCCGCGAGCTGGAATTGCCGGAGGCATTCCCGCCCGCGGCGCAGGCACAGGCATTGCAGGCCGCCAAGGACGCCGTGCTGCCGAGCCTCGATCGCACTGACATCCCCTTTGTCACGATCGACCCGGCCACCTCCCGCGATCTCGATCAGGCCGTCAGCCTGCTTGCGCGCCAAGAAGGTGGCTACCGCGTCCACTACGCCATCGCCGACGTCGCTTCCTTCGTCAAGCCCGGGAGCGAGCTCGAAGCCGAGACCTGGCGGCGCGGCCAAACCATCTACCTTCCCGACGCCAAGGTTCCCCTGCACCCGACCGCCCTCAGCGAGGACGCGGCGAGCCTGCTGCCCGGCGTCGAGCGCGCGGCGATGCTGTGGACCATCGACGTTTCCGCGGAGGGCGAGACCGAGTCGATCCGCCTGGAACGGGCTCGGGTGCGCAGCCGCGCCAAGCTCGACTACCTCGGCGTGCAGTCTGACGCGGACAAGGGAACCCTCGCCGAGCCGATCGCGCTCCTGCCCGAGCTGGGCAAGCTGCTCATCGCGCGGGCTTTGGAGCGCGGCGCGGTCAGCCTGCCCATGCCCGATCAGGAGATCGAGCGCGACGGCGACGGGTGGCGGCTGGTGCTCAGACCGCTCGTGCCCGCCGAGGAATGGAATGCCCAAATCTCGCTGCTGACCGGCTGCGCCGCCGCACAGATCATGCTCCAGGGCAAAATCGGCCTGCTGCGTACCATGCCCGGCCCGCCCATAGCCGCCGTCGCCCGCCTGCGGATAGCCGCCAAAGGGCTCGGCGTCGACTGGCCCGACGGCATGACCGTGGGCCAGGTGCTGGCCACGGTGAACCCCAGCGAGCCCGCCGCGGCCGCCTTCGTCGACGAGGCGGCCGAGCTGATGCGCGGTGCAGGCTACACGCCGTTTGCGGGCCAGCTGCCCACCGATCCCCTGCACAGCGCGGTCGCCGCCCCCTACGCCCATGTCACCGCACCGCTTCGGCGGCTGGCCGATCGCTACGTGACCGAGGTCTGCCTCGCCCTGCACGAGGGCCGGGAGGTGCCCGACTGGGCGGCGCAGGCGCTGCCCAAGCTGCCTGAGGTGATGTCCAGCAGCGACCGTGTCGCCGGCGCGGCGGAGCGGGGCGCCGTCGATCTGGTCGAGGCCACCGTTCTGGCCGGCCGTGAGGGCGAGGTGTTCCCAGCTGTGGTGCTGGAGACCGACGAAAAGCGGCCGCTGGCCACCATCGCGGTGACCGACCCGGCGGTAAGGGCCCGCTGCGACGGTCAGCTCGTCGCCGGCACCCGGATCCAGGCCCGGCTGACCACCGCGGACGTCACAAAACGTACCGTGAGATTCACGGCCGTGTAGCAATCTGTCCGTTGTGGACAGTCAGCGCATCATGGTGCCATGTTGCGATCATCCATAGACCTCGGACAGTAGTACTACAATTCGGTTACCCTTCCCTCAGTTCGGCCCCGCGGAGTTCCAAATGACCACTAGGCGAGTCTGGTCCAGCGCTGCCGTCCTGGGCGTCGTAGCCATGTTGGCCCTTCCCCGCACGGCAACGGCGGCGCCTTTCTACACCATGGAGGAAAGGGCGGTGGCCATCGCTTCCCCGGCGCTGGTCTACCTCCAGATCAGCTTTACCGGGTACGTGCGGGACAAGGCCACCAACACCTCAATCGTCGCCTCGCCGATCGTCTACACCCGGCGGTGCAGCGGCGTGGTGATCAACCCGGACGGCCACGTCCTCACCAGCCGGATCTGTATGGTTCCCTCGGACGCGACCCTCCGCCAGAACGCTCTCAACCTGGCCGGCAACGTCCTGATCGACGAGAAGAAGCTTGAGAAAGCGGGGCTGGACGAGTTCGTCAGGGCGGGCATGGCCACGTCCGTCTACGGGGGCCTGACCCCGGGATCACCGCCCTCGTCCAAAATCGCCGGCCAGTTCAACGTCGCAAAGTCCAGCGCAGCCGAGGGTTCAGCGATCTCGGGCGAGTTCGTCACCGACGCCGCGGGCAAGACCGAGGCCATCGTGGTCAAGCTGGCACAGGGCAATCTGCCTTCGGCCGAGATCGCCGGCGACAGCCATCCCAGCGTCGGCGCGGCCGTGATGATGCTTGGCTTCAACACACCCGACACGAACCCTGGCAACGCCACCTTCACCTTGTCTGCCAAGAAGGTTCAGCTGTCCGACATCACGCAGAGCGCCGATGGGCAGACCTATCGGACCAATGGCGACGTCGGCGCGTACTCCATCGGCGGCATGGCGATCGATCTCAATGGACGGGTCGTTGGGATGGTCACCCGCGACCAAGCCGGCTCCGGGCCGACCACCAATCGGGCCATCGTCCCCGCCGCCCAGGTGCTCCAAGCCGTGTCGCAGGCCGGAACCAGCAATGTGCTCGGTGACGCCGACACGGCGTATCGAAACGGCCTGGCCGCCTACTTCAAAGGCGATTACAAGGTCGCTCTTGATCAGCTGGATCGTGTGACCAAGCAGACACCGCTCAATCAGTCGGCCGTGACCTACCGGCAGTACACGGTGGAACAGCAGGCCATCGAGGGCGACCCGGCGGCGGTGCCGACCTGGGTCATCGCGGCTGTCAGCGGTTTCGTCGGCGCGGCCGCGTCGTTCGCCGCCTTGATGCTGTTCGTGCGATACCGGCGACGCCAGACCCGGCGGCAAGCTCCGTGGCCGGCCTCCAGCGAGCCCTGGGAGCCACGAGCCCTGGTCGCCGCCGCACCGGCCGACACGTCCGGAGCGCTTCCTGGATATGCCACCAACAGTCAGGTCATAGACGGTCAGCCGCCGGTGGACCCGCAGGCCTTCTCGTTGCACTTCGACGCCCCGCAGCCCGCAGGCCAGCAGCCAGAAGACCAGGTCGACAACCCATGGTCACCACCGCCCAGATGGCAATGACCTTCGATCTGTCCACATAGGACTGGAAACCGGCGTCGGTACCGGTGCATCACGGTCATCGCGTAACGTGGCGGTCATGGCCGCCAGTGTCGCGCTGTTGCTGCGCCGGGCGGGCTTCGGCCCGACCTCGGCGGAGCTCTCCGACGCCATAGGACGCGGTTATTCGGCCACCGTTTCCGAGCTGACCACACCCACCGCCCGCGACCCGGGAGCGCAGTCCACTCCCCTCCCCAACCTGGGCATTGATCCCTACAACGATCTACCCAACCCCACCAAGGAACAGCGGGCCGCCGCGGATGTGAAACGTGGCGCGGACACCGAGGCTCTGCATCGCTGGTGGCTGGACAGGGTGACGGTGGCCAACCGCCAGGCGGTCGAGAAGCTGGTGTTCTTCTGGCACGGTCACTGGGCGACATCGATCAGGAAGTTCGGTTCCCCGCAGTGGATGCTCGCCCAGCATCAGAAAATTCGCGAATCAGCTGATTTCGGGGCCATGGCCCGAAAAATGGTCACCGACCCCGCGCTCGTCTACTGGCTCGACGGCCAGCTGAACTCCAAGGACGCCCCCAACGAAAACCTCGGGCGGGAGTTGCTCGAGCTGTTCATGCTGGGCATCGGCAACTACACCGAGAGCGATGTGAAAGCCGCCGGCCGGGCCCTCACCGGGTGGAGAGTGGACCTTGGCGTGCCGCAGACGGCCATCTTCTTCCGCGATTCCCACGATGCCGCGGAGAAGACGGTTCTGGGCGTCACCAGCAAGTTCACCGCGACAAGTCTGGTGGATTTCCTCGCCACCCAGCCCGCCTGCCCCCGCTTCATCGCCTCGCGATTGTGGTTTCGCTACGCCTCCGCCGAGGTGCCGATCCCGCCCGTCACCCAGGACAGGATGATCGCGGCATTTCCCTTCCCCAATCTCATGCTCAAGGCTCTCTTCACCGACGAGGCGTTCCAGGCGACCGCCGGCCACCTCGTCAAGCAGCCGATCGAATGGTTCGTCGGAGCGCTGCGGCAACTGGGCATCAGGCCGGCCGGCTTCTCCTCAACGGTGTTGCAGGAAATGCTTTTCGGCTTGCGAAGTCTCGGCCAGATGCCCTTCGCGCCGCCGAGTGTGGGTGGCTGGCCCAGCGGTGCGGCATGGCTGACCCCGGCCACGGCACAGGTCCGGTTCGCTTTAGCGGCAAGGCTCGCCGAGATGGCCCGCCCGCCAAAGCTCACCGTGGAGGGGCTGGCCGACACCCTCGCCGTCGATACCTGGACCGACCGCACCTACGCTGCGCTGAAAGGTGTTTCCGAGCCGAGGCGCATGATGACCCTGGGCTTGGTAAGCCCGGAATACCTGGTGACCTGACATGGACATTTACACGCGGCGAAAGTTTCTCCTCGCCTCCGGCGTCGCCGGTGCGGGAGCGCTGGCCGTGGGCGGCGGCGGTCTGCTGCTCAGCGAGCTGCTGGGCACCGCCTCCTCGACGCCGGAGTCCTCCAAGAAGCTGGTCATCGTCACGCTTTACGGCGGCAACGACGGCCTGAGCATGGTCGTGCCCTACGCCGACGCCGCCTACCAATCGGCCCGGCCGGGCCTGGCCTACGCGCCGGAACAGGTGCTGCACCTCGACGACAGCTACGGCTTGAATCCCAAACTGCCAGGGCTGAAACGGCTTTGGGACAGCAAACGGCTGGCGATCGTCCAGGCCGTCGGCTATCCCAAGCCCGACCGCAGTCACTTCAGGTCGATGGACATCTGGCAGACGGCATCGCCCGACAAGCCCATCGGGCGCGGTTGGGTGGGCCATTGGCTGGATGCCACGAACGCGCCGGTGGAGGCCGCGGTGAGCTTCGAGCCGGTGCTTCCACCGCTGCTGGCCGGCGAGACGCGCTCGGGCGCCTGCGTCAGCATGGGCGGTCTCAAGCTTCCTTCGTGGGTTGGCCTCAACGATCTGGAGCCGCTTGGCAAGCGAGCCCTCGAGTCGGGTCTGCAGGCACAGGCGGCCAACGCGATCGCGGATCTGATCCGAGCCGATCGCATGGTGAGACAGGCCAGTCTCGTGACGCCTTCGGAGGGGCCGGACGATCTGCCACCGCTGCCCGCGGTGGGGACGGGCGGAGAAACCACCCTGGCCGGTCAGCTGACCAACGTCATCCACTGCATCGAGGCCGGCGTGCCCACCCGGGTCTACTCGGTGAGCCTGGGCGGCTTCGACACCCATGCCGCCGAGCGCGTGGGACAGGAGCGTTTGTTCAAACAGCTCGACGAGTCGTTGACCCCCTTCGTGGAAAGGCTGGCGAAGACTGCCGCGGGACAGCACACGACGGTGCTGGTCTACAGCGAGTTCGGGCGTCGCGTGGCCGGAAACGCCGCCGAAGGCACCGATCACGGGGCGGCCGGCCCGGTCCTGGTGCTGGGGCCTCAGGTCGCCGGCGGCCTGTACGGCCAGCCGCCCAGCCTGACCGACCTCGACGACGGGGATCTGCGGGCCACCACCGACTTTCGCGATGTCATCGGCACCCTGCTCTCATCGGTGCTGGAAGCCGATCCGGCCCGTTTCCTCAACGGCTATCCGCACAAGCAGCTGCCGTTGCTGTAGGGCGCTAGCCGATGGCGATGACGCCCAGCAGGTTCGCCTCCATCTGCCGCAACACTTCGGCGGCCGCCGAAAGCTGGTCGGCGGGCGTGACCTCCACCTGTGCGGTGAGGACGGTGGCATCGGTGTGGTGCACCAGAATCATCGATTCCGCGTCGGTGAGGAGTGGCGCCGCATGAAAGATGACCACCGCGCCGGTCGCGCGCAGAGCGGCGATCGCCGCCGCGAGTTCCTTCTGCTTGAGCAATTCGCTGCCGCCTTTCCCCGCGGGCACGGCGAATAGCGGAAGGTCTTCGTGGCAGCGGACGGGCGCCTGGGTGATGGCGATCTCGCCGCGGAGTACCTCGGCCAGGCCGACTTCGGCCGCAATGTTGAAGATGCCGGCGATCGTCGGCTGCCTGAGATCGCCGTCGACAACGACCACCGTCTCCCCGGCCACCGCAAAGGCCAGCGCCAGGTGCACGGCCACACTCTGGCCCCCGCGTTGGGGCACCGCACCGGCGACGGTCAGGCTGCCAAGACGCGATCCGGCGGAGAGCAGCCGCAGATTGGCCCGGATCTGGCGATAAAGCTCGGCGGCGGCGGCGTCCGCGGGCACCATTCCCGCGAGCGGCACCTGCGTCAGTTGGGAGGCGTGCTGCGCATCGCGAACGGCGGGATCGCCGGCGTAGCGGACGATCCCGGTCAGGGAACCCGCGGCCAGCCCCAGCAGCAGCCCCATCGCGATGTCGGTGACCGGCTGCGGGGAGTCGGGCCGCGTGGGCACCTCAGCCGGCCGGACCACCGACACCCGCACCGGCGAACGGCTTTGCCCCTGCGGGGTCTCCACGCGGTCAATCATGCGCGGCAGTTCCAGCCCGATCGCGTTGGCGATCGCCGCGGCCCGCTGCGGCGAGCTATCCGTTACCTCGACCTCCAGGACCGCTGTCCCAGCGGTGGACGAGACGGTTATCTGCGACATCAGCTGTGAAGGCTCGGTGGCGAGCTTGAGCTGCGCAATGACGGCCGAGGCGATCTCGGGGCTGTTCGCGATCTGCCGGTAGGTCCGCACCCTTTGCACGACATAGTTGCTCGCATGGTTGAGCTGTGCCGCGTCAGGATCGGCGGTGTTGGGCGCGACCAGGAACTCGACGCTGGAGCGATAGCTGACGGGTTGCAGGAACGAATACGCCCCCGCGCCGATGGCGCCCAGCAGCGCCGCACTGGCGATCAGCCACCTGTAACGCCTGACAGCCCGCAGATGTTGTGCCAAGGTGAGCTGGGTCCAGCCACGGAAAGCCCGCCGCGGAGCGGCCGCCAGCCCAACCCATGGGCGCTCTTTCCCTGATCGCTTCACCGCTGTCCTCACCGACCCACTTCTGCGTGGGTAATTAAAGCTAACCCGGGCGAGAACCGCGATCTGCGCCCCAACGCCGGGCTCGGCAGGGCCGGCGAGTCGGCCACGCCGAGGCAGATCGCGAGAATTAGCACCGAAGCGGCGCACGGCCACAGATAGAAGTCGAAGAACCAGATCTGGATGACGAAGCCGGTGAAGAGCATGCGGAACGCGATCGACTTGAACTTGACGAGCGGGATCATCAACAGCACCAGCAGGCCGATCAGGCTGATGGCACCGAAGTCGTACCACAGCGTCAGATAGCTGTTGTCGAAGGTCTGCGCCTGGCCGTCGCTCACGCCGACCTCTTGAAAGAACTGCACATGTGCCTCAGGGCCATTGCCGAAGACGACGCTCTGGAAGCTGTCCCAGATCCCCGACCAAGCTTCATTACTTCGCTTGTACCGGGCAAGAGCCGCAGGCGATCCAGTGAGATTGGTCAATCTCGCCGCCGCGGTGGCCGCCACGTCACGGATCGCCCGCGGCCCGACAAGCAACAGCACCGCCACAGACCCGGCCGAAATCAGCGCCGTCTTGACACCCCTCGCGGTGATCTTCCGTTGCTGGGTGAGGTACCAGAGAACGAGCGCCGCCGCGATCCCTATCCATGCGCTGCGCGAGCCGCTTAGCAGCAGCCCAATGGCGTTGGCGGCAAACGGCACCTGCCACCAGCGTCCGCGCAGGGCGAGCGACACGCCCATCATGGCCATGCAATAGGAGCCGTAAATGATCGGATGTCCGGTTGTCCCAGCCGATCTGCCCGGACCGGCGTGCGCCGTGAAGGCGTTGCTGGTCGCGAGCTGATCGAGGACGGGCCAGGTACCGGTGACCCGCTGATAGATGGCCAGCAGCGCGATCGGCACGCCGACCCAGGCCAGCCAGCGCGCCACCTGGCGCATGGCGTCGGGTTCGCGCCGAGCCTCGTCCACCAGGTGCCAGATGATGACCGCGTAGCACAGCAACGGAAGCACGGCCGCGATCAGAGCCCGGGCACCGGTCCACTGGAACAGGGCGGCAGCCGCGCATATCGCCGGCAGCAGGAAAGCGAGCATGCCCGCGGAAGCCAGGGGTGCCTCAGGATCGAGGCGGCGCAGCCTTCCCAGGCAGGCGATCGCCGCCGAGGCGAGCAGGATCGTCCAGACCGGCGGAATGGGATAACCGGGATCCGCGGTGACCGGGACGAGGAAGAGGACGGCGAAAAGGGTGCGGTTGAGCCGTTGCGGCGACGACAGGCCCCAGCCGAGGAGCAGCACCACCGCGGCGAGCACCGCATACGAGGGACTCAAGCTGATCAATACGCCGCCGAGCAGGGCGGCCGAGCCCGCGAAGCCTGCCAGCGCAACGGATCTGCTCATGGTGCGGCCCGGTGAAGGTCTTCGAGCAAGGTGGTGAACCTCGCCGCCGCGGAGGTGTCGGCCGCCAGCTCACGTCCCCGGCTGACCGCCTGTGTCTGAAGGCTTTCGAAGATGCCGGGGTTGCCGGCCAACCGGCGCAGCTGCCCGGCCAGCGCGGTGGCATGCGGCTCGACCAGGGCCCCGCCACCGCCGGCAAGGATCTCCGATGTTCCGCCCGCCCTGTATCCGATTACCGGCTTCCCGCTGAGCAGCGACTCAACCGTGACCCGGCCGAAGGCCTCGTTGCGGGAGAGCATCAAGGTCGCATCGGCCCAGTGGTAGAACGGCTGCGGGTCATCCGCCCAGCCGACAAACCGGACCAGCTCGCCCACCCCGCGGCTTTCCGCGTACCGGGCGAGGTCTCGCGCCGCCTTCGCCTCGCCGACACCGACCAGCGTCAATTCGAGCGGGAGGCCCTCCTGCGCACAGATGGCCACCGCCTCGATCGCGTCGCGCTGGCCCTTCTCGGCGGAGGCTCGGCCAAGGAGCACAAGCCTTTTGAGCGCGGAACCCGGTGGCGCGGCCATCGGCCCCGCCGAGGTCACCGAGGGCGCAATGATCGCGATCCGCCCGTGCAGCCCGGGTGCGGCCGCGATCAGTTGTGCCGCAACATATTCGGAGATCGCGACCACCCGGTCGGCGAGGGCTGAGATCGCCCGGGCCACCATCCGCCTCGGCATCGCGGACCTCAGGTCCGGATTGGACAGAAGGCTCTCCCTGACCACCCACACATGCCGCACCCCGGCCAGCCGAGCCGCCAGTGCCCCGGCCGGAACCACAGCCGAGTTGGTCACGACCAGATCCGGCCTGTGCCGGCGCAAATAACGCCAATAACGCGGAACAGAGGTCGCCGCCTGGAACGTGCGCAGGCCACCCACCACGGCGTTGTGCCGGCGGCCCATCCACAGCCGGGTGGCCAGCACCACCACCTCGGCCCCGGCCGCGGTCAGCCGATCACACAATGGCCCGTGGTCGGGGGTCAGCACGGTGACGCTGTGCCCGCGGACCCCGGCCGCCTCCCTCACCAAGGCGAGCAATGAACGCTCAGCCCCCAGCAGGCCCGACGAATGGCTGACGAACACCACTTTCACGTGGAGAACCTATTCGTGGGGCCGGTGACGCCGCGCATCCCGTCCCAGTAGGCCGCGAAGACCGCCAGCGAGCGAGCCCGCCTTGCGCTGCTGCCGAACATGCCCAGCAAAGACTTGGCCAGCTTCAGATAGTGACTCGGCTCCTGCAGCAGCATCCGCCGCACCGGCCTGGGATAGTGCTTGTGAACGTAGAGCAGCTCGTTGCGGTGCAAGTAGTACTGGGCACGCGGGCTCGCGCCGCGCAGGCTGCCGCCCCGCTGGTGCCAGACCTTGGAACCGCAGGCGAGACCGACCCGGCCGCCGTCGAGCGCTATCCGCCGCACCAGGTCGAACTCTTCCTTGTAGTGGAAGAAGCGCTCATCGAACATTCCGGCGCGGGCGATCGCGTCGGCGTCGGCGAAAAGCGAGGCGCCGGTCACCACATCGACCTCGTGGATCCGCGCATCGCAGCCGCCGCAACGCAATGGCCTTACCCGGCCATTGTTCAGGCGCGCCGCCACCAGGTAGGAATCCGCCTGCGGGTCCGCCGGGTCGGCCGAGGTCACTTGCAGGGAAGCCAACACAGAGTAGTCGCCGGTGTGCTTCGCCAGATTCTCCAAAGCGCTTGGGGACGGCACGCTGTCCGCGTTGAGGAGCCAAACCCATTTGGCGCCGTTGTCGCGGGCGTGGTGGATGCCCGCGTTCATCCCCCCGGCATAGCCGAGATTGCGGTCCAGGCGGACAAGGGAGAAGCCCTCGCCCGAGGCCGACAGGTCGGCGACCGAGCTGTCGTGAGAACCGTTGTCCACGACGACGATCTGCGGCACGACGCTGCCGGAGGCCACAGCCCGAACACAGCGCAGGGTGTCCTGGGCACAGTTCCAGTTCAGGATCACGGCAGCGATGTCGCTAGGCGAATTCACCCTGCTCCTCCCTAATCTCCGCCGGAACCATCGGCTGTTGGCGCGAGCGCAGGCGCAGGGTCGTCCCGGTCGCCAACGTGTGGCCAGTGAACAGGATCACCGACGCCACGGCTATCCCCCAAGCCCCGTAACGCGAGGCGACCACCGGGTAGAGGGCAATGGCGGCAACGGCTGTCCCGGCCGCGATCACGGCTGTCTGCCGTTCCCCACCGAGGTTGACCATGCGGGCGCTCAGAATCTTGCCCACCACCACCGCCACCGTGCGCAGGAGCAGAATGGCGCCGAGCACCACAGCCCCCTGGTAAGCGATCGTCACCAGGCCGATCGCCCACAGCCCGGCCAGGGCCAGCCCGCTCAAACCGAGACTTAGATACAGTGCCCGGCCCAGAGCCTTGCGCAGCCGGGCCTGGGCGCCCTCATCGTGGTCGCCAAGCACGCGCTGGGCCGCCACCACCGCCCCGGCTTGCGAGAACTCCATCGCCGCGATGGCCAAGGAGTAGACCGCCAGCGCGTCCGCGCCCTGATATCGGGCCAGCGTCAGCTGGTCGAACCGGTAGGTGAAAATCTGGGCGACCGCTCCACTGTGGGTCAGGCCCATTCTGGTCAGGCGCTCGGGCTGCGTGGAGGGCCGCCGGGCGAGACCGCGAAGAATGTCGCCGTACCGGCCCCACATCGAGATGGCCATGAAAGCCTGGCACACCAGCCACGAGGCGATCCAGAGCTGCGCGTTGTCGATGCCGGCCACCACGAGAAGCCCATAGGCGGCCGGCGCGATGGCCGCGAAAAGCGCGCGATTGCGGTACACCCCAAGGAAATTTCCTTTGGAGAGACCAGCCGCCGCCGGAACGTTGCTCGCCGCGATCAGCGCTGCGCCAGCAGCCGCGAGCAGGGCGCTGGCTTCGCCGGAGTAGATGGCGAAAGCCGCGCCGAGCCCGGCGGAGATCGGCACCGTGGCGGCGTAGAGGAGCAAACTGCGCCGGCCCGCCGTCTCGTCGAGCCACGGCCGCCCCTGTGCCAGAAGGAAGGTCTCCAGGGACAGGCCGCCGATCGCCACCCCAACGGCAGCGCTCGTGATCGTGGCGACGAGCAACCCGCGCTGATCGGGCGGCAACGCCACGCTGATGAGGATCGCCAGCCCGGACATGGCCAGCGCCGAGACATACATCAGAGTCGCGCTTTGGAATGCCCGCCTCAGCATCCGCGGGCCGAGGACGCGCGACATCAGGCCCTCAACCCGGCAAGGGTGCCGCGCAGGATCGCACCAGCCGATGGCACGCCGCCCGCGAAGAGAACCTTCGCGGCGTAGGCGACTCTCATCGTCGCGATCCATGGCACGCGGCCGCGATAGTGCTTGCGGAAAAAGATCAGGCAGCTGCGGCTGGCGTGGAAGTAGGCCGTCTTCGACTTCGCGCGCAGGTCCTTGCTCACCCCGGTGGTGGTGCCGCCGGCGTGTTTGACCATCAGGCCGGGGATCACCGTCGTCGGGATGCCCTTGCGCGAGCTGCGAAAGGCGAGGTCGGCCTCTTCGTAGAAGAGGAAGTAGTCCTCCGACAGGCCATCCAGCTCTATCCACGCCTGCCGGGTCAGGGCCAGCGAATGACCGGATACATAGGACACTCGTTTGCCGTCGGCGGGCTGCAGGGCGGTGACGCTTCCGCTTCGGCCGGTCCACAGATTCAGGGCGCGCAGGCCAGGGCTGGACGTTTCGGCGTCGCAGGTTGCCGCGACCACTCGCTCGCCACCTCCGCCGATTTCCGCCATCGCGGCCAGAGATCCGCCAACCAGCCTGGTGTCAGGGTTCAGAATCCAGATGACGTCCGCGCCGGTTTCCAGCAGCCATGCCGCGCCGAGATTGTTCCCGGCCGCGTAGCCGATGTTGCCGTGGCCGCGCAGGATCCGGCAGTTCATCGAATGCCGCCGGGCGAGCTCGGCCGTCTTTGACAGCTCCTCCTGCTGATCGCTGTTGTCGACTATGGCCATCGCGATGGGCGTCCCCGCGAACGAGTCGGTGCCGATGATTGAGTCGACGAGTTGCGCTACCTCGGCGGCGCTCCAGAAGTTGACAACGACAATGCCCAGGCTCGTTGGGCGGCTAGCACTCACTGGCCACCCACTTGGCGAGGTTGGCCTCGAACGCGGCGTGGGAGAACTGGCTTGCCTGACGCTGAATGACCTCGCGGTCGAGGCGGCCGACTTCAGGAACGAGACGGGCGTAGTCATTGGCTCGCAGCGAATCGACCAGGAAGCCGCTCTCCCCATCGATCACGGTCTCGGACAGACCGCCCCGGGACAGCCCGATCACCGGCGTGCCGCAGGCTTGCGCCTCCACCGGGATGATGCCGAAATCCTCATGCGCCGGAAACAGCAGCGACCACGCACCCCAATAAAGCTGCCGCAGGCGCTCGTTGCTCGGCCTCAGCTCGAAGGTCACAGGGACGGTCGTGTCGGCAGCCATCCGGCGCAACGCGGGCTCCTGCTGCCCACCTCCCGCGATGACCAGCGGCATGTTGGCGGCTTCGGCGATCCGGATCATTAGATCGAAGTTCTTGTAAGGGATCCAGCGCCCGACGCCCAGCAGATAGTCACGGTTCTGCAGACGGTCGGACGCCGGGGCATCGCCGTAGAACTCCACATCCACCGGCGGATTGATCACGCGGGCGTCACGATTCCAGAACTTGCGAATCCGGGCCTGGACCTCGCGCGAGTTCGCGGCGTAGCTATGGGTGTGCTGGCTCAAGCGGATGTCGGCGGCCTGCAGAGCACGGCGCGGCCAGGCCAGGAAAGGGTTGGCGCCACGACCATCCAGGCCGGGGCTCCATACGTACCGCGCGGGCGTGTGCACATAACTCAGGTATCTGGTGTCGGGCGAGTATCGAAGTTTGACCGTGTGCGCGAAAGCGTGGCTGGACGAGATCACCACGTCGAACTGCGATCTGGTCAGGGTTCGCCACGCCAGCGGCATGAACGGCAGCGCAACGGCCTTCGATCTGCGCAACGGCGTGCGGGACATCCAGGACTGGTGCAGGGCGAAGTCGTCAACGACATCGCGGTCCTGCCACAGAACGAACCGCTTGGCATGGGGAATGAGCCCGCCCAGGCTGACAAATACCTTCTCCGAGCCACCCACAGAGCCGAACCACTCATGCACCAGGGCAACGGACCGGTCGGCGAGCATGCCGGCAGTCATACTGCCGACCTCGTCCAGCGCGTCCATTAGAGGCTTGCCACTTCAGGCTGTGGATGGGCAGCCAGCCAGGCGTCTGTCCGATCTTCGCGAATGGCGGCGAACAGTTCCTTGGCTCCCGCGTCGTCCAGCTGGACCGACGATCCCGCATCCGTGGTCATCGTGCCGAGGATCGGCACGGTGGCGAACTTGATGTTGTTGGGATCAATCCCTTTGAGCGCAAAGGCCAGGTCGCGCAGGTTCATGTTCTTGTCGATGGTCAGCGATTCGGCGGTGGTGGTGAGCAAGCGGTCGAGTTTGACCGGGTTGCTGAGTATGCCCGTTTCGGTGGCCTTGCCCGCCAGCGCTTTCAGCACGTGCTGCTGGTTCTTGATGCGGCCCAGGTCACCACCGGGGGTGCCTTTTCGCTGGCGCATGAACTCCTCGGCCTCATCGGGACCCATGTCGTGGCATCCCTTTTCCCATACCTTGGTGGTAAAGCTCGACTTCACCTTGTAGGGAATGCACACCCGGACCCCACCGACCGCGGAGACCATCGCGTGGACACCGGCGAAGTTGACGATCACGGCGCCGTTGAGCGGCACATTGGTCAGCTCATAGACCGTCTTGGCGGTCAAATTGGCCCCACCGAAGGAGAAAGCCGCATTGATCTTGTTTTTGCCGCCGCGCCATTTGCCGCCGGCCGGGACGTTGACGTAGCTATCACGAGGAATGGAGACGATGAAGGCGCCTCGGCGATCCTTGTCGATATGCACAATCATGATCGTGTCGGACCGCGATCCGGTTGAGTCAGTCTGTTCCGTTGACTCGATGTCGCGCGAATCCGAGCCGAGCATGAGGAAGTTCATGGCCGCGTTCGTTTCGCCCTCGGCCGCCTCCGGCATCGGAATGCCGCCGAGGATGTCTTCCTTGTCAACCTTGTTCTCATAGCGGTTCGTCAGGCCGACGAAGGCTATATAGGAACCGGCAGATGCCACCATGAGCATTGCCCCGATTGTCACCAGGAGCTTCAGGTACCACGGCGACTTTTTCTTGCGACGCCTCGTCGACGCAGGTCCCCTCGTGTGCGCGTCGGCCATTCGTGCATCCTAGCCAGCGGACGCAGTGCTTGGCACTGTGACGGAAGGAACTAATTGATATCAATCAGTTGTAGATCTATCAATTAGATCTACTCCAGGTGAGCGACGTCGTTCACCGTGCGCACCGCGACCCCGCCGTCCGGGTAGTAGTCCACAATGGATAGCCCGGCCGGGTCGAGAAAGAGCCTGTGCAGCAAGGCATCCGAGGCGGCAAGCGCGTCGCGGAGCAAAAGCTTGATCGGCGACACATGGGAGACCACCGCGACCGTCTGCCCCGGATAGTTCTTGCGCAAGTGGTCAAGAGCACGCCGCACCCGGGCGGAAACCTGCTTGAAAGACTCCCCGCCCGGCGGGGCGACCGCCGTCGAGCCGAGCCAGGCGTTCAGCTCGGGGCCGTAGCGCTCCCTCACCTCGGCGAAGGTCATCCCTTCCCAGTCGCCGAAGTCGCACTCGATGAGGTCGGCTTCGGTGGAGACGGGAACCCCGATCAGGGCGGCGGTCTGGGCGCAGCGCGCCAGGGGTGAGCTGACCGCGGCCACCGGCGCGAGGGCGGCCACCCGGGCCGCAACCGCCTGCGCCTGCGCCCGCCCGGCCTCCGACAGCGGCACGTCCCCGCGCCCCGAGTAGCGCTTCTCGGCGGTCATCGAGGTTTCCCCGTGGCGCACCAGGATGAGCCGGGTGGCCACATCCGCGCGCGGCTCCCAGGTGGCGGCCGCGGGTTGTGCGCCGTCCATGGCCATGTTGGCCAGCGCGTCGGCGTGCTTGTTGCGCTCCCGCGGGATCCATTCGTAGCGAACCTGATCGAACTGGCTCTGCAACTCGGCGGCCTGCGCGGCCAGCAGCCGCAGCCCGGGATGCTTGATCTGCCAGCGCCCGGTCATCTGCTCGATCACGAGCTTGGAGTCCATCCGGACCTCGACCTGGGCCGCGCCCAGCTCGCGGGCCGCGGTGAGCCCGGCGATCAGCCCGGAGTATTCGGCCACGTTGTTGGTGGTCACCCCGAGCGCCTCGGCGCGCTCCGCGAGCACGGAACCGTTGGAAGCGTCGCGGACGACCGCACCATAACCGGCGGGGCCGGGGTTGCCGCGCGCTCCCCCGTCCGCCTCCACGATTACCTTCATGCGCAGGCTCTACAGACCCGACTCCGCGGTGCGCACCATGATGCGGCGGCATTCCTCGCACCGCACCACCTCATCAGCAGCAGCGCTCCTGACCCGCGCCCGGTCGGCGCCGTAAAGCTCGAGACGGCAGCCTCCGCATTGGCCATGCCGCACCAGCGCCGCACCCAGCCCGCCGGACTGCTCCCGAATCTTGTCGTAGAGCTCCACCAGGTCGGCGGGAAGGTCAGCGATCAGCGGACGCCGAGACGTGATCTTCCACTCCTCCTCCTTGGCGATCTCGTTGAGGGTCAGATCGCGCTTGGCTTCCGTGGCCTCGCGCCTTTCCCTAGTCGAGGCGATCTTCGTGTCCACCGAGTCGAGGGCGGCCTGGGCGGCCTCGCGCTTTTCCATCAGCTCCAGCTCGGCGTCCTCCAATTCGGACTGACGCCGGGTCAGCGAGACGACCTCGTGTTCCAGCGCGGTCAGCTCCCGCGCCGGCAGGCGGCCGTCGACAAGCCGCTCGTTGTCACGGTTGCGACGCTGACGCACCGCGTCTACCTCGCGCTCGAACTTGGCGATATCGCGGTCGAGGTCGTCGACGTGGACCTCGGCCCGCGCCCGCTCATCCTCAAGCGCTCCGATGACCTTGATCAGGCCGGCGATCTCGGCAAGCTCAGGAAGGTTCTTCTTGCGATGAGCGAGCTGCTGCAGCGCGGTATCGATTGCCTGGACATCCAGCAGGCGCTGCTGATCTTTCGGGTCGGCCCTCATAGAGACCGATTATGCCCGTAAACGTGGAAACTCCAGGGGTCGGTGCGGGTCTGCGACACGAACGCCTCCAGGCCCGTCTCCTTGGTGAGCCAGGTGGTGACCTCGGCCACCCACGGCTGCTCGGTCGACCAGTGGCCCGCGTCGATGAGCGCGGGGCCGCCGGCGGCGAGGTGGTCGGTCACGCTGTGGTGCTTGAGGTCGCCGGTGAGATAGACATCGACCCCCAACTCGCGCGCTTGGGGCAGAAACTCCGCACCCGAGCCACCGCAGACCGCCACCAGGGTTATCCGCTGCGCCGGGTCGCCTGTCACGCGTACCCCCAAAGTGCCGGTAAGCAAAACGCGCGCGGCCATCTGGGCGAACTCGCGAAGCGGCATCTGCACCGGAAGCCGGCCCACCCTGCCATGCCCTCGGCCTTCGCCGGTGGGCAGCAGCGGCATCCGCCCGACAATCCCGAGCGCATCGGCCAGCGAGTCGCTCACCCCGGGCACGGCGACATCGGCGTTGGTGTGGGCCACATAGAGGGCGATGCCGCTTTCGATCAGATCGTGCACCACGCTGCCGGCCGGGGTGGTGGCCGCAACCGAGGAGACGCCGCTCAATAGCAGCGGGTGGTGCGCCACGATCAGGTCGGCACGCTGCTCGCGCGCCTCGGCCACGGTGGCCGCGGTGACGTCGACAACCCCTAAAACCCTGTTGACCGGTTGCTTGGGCCGCCCGGTCACCAGACCTACCCGATCCCACGGTTCAGCCCATTCCGGCGGGTACCGGGAATCAAGCAGCCCAATCACCTCATGCAGCAGGATCATCGGTCTCCAGCGCGTCCAGACCCAGGTGCCAGGGGAACAAGTGGCGCAAGCCCTCTCCCTCCCCGGGCGGGTGCAGTTTGATCACATCATCGCCATAGAGAACCTTAACTCCCCAGCTTCGCAGCTTGCCAAGGTTCTCCTGGAACACGGGATGCCTGGCCTGGAGATGGTTCGTGTAGGGCATGGCCACCACCGGCTTTCCCATCCCGTAGGCCTCGTTGATCAGACCCAGGGCCAGCGTGTCGGTGATCCCGGCCGCCCATTTGTTGACCGTATTGATGGTGGCCGGGGCGACGATGAACGCATCCGCCGCGGGCAGCACGTCCGGATCGCCGGGCTGCTTGTAGAAGCTGCGAACCGGGTGCCCGGTCTGTTCGGCGAGCGTGGGCACATCGACGAACTTACGTCCATCGGGAGTCGGCACCACGCAGACGTCGTACGACCTTTCCTGCGCCAACGCGACCAGTCGCCCGACATCGCGGGCGACTGGTGAGCCGCAACAAATTATGTAGAGAACCGTCAAACCCCAACACCCATCTGCTCGGCCAGATCGGCGATCGCGGTCGGCGGCGAACCCTTGGCCCGCCGCAGCACATCGCTCATCACCTCATGGGCGATCGGGCGGCAGCGAATCTCGGCCGGGGCCAGGTGATCGCATTCGAGCAACATCTCCCCCGCCTTGGTGATGTCGCCGATCTGAGCAAACCCCCGCGCCATGTCGATGAAATGATGCGCCCTCCGCTCGGGCATGAGATTGCGGAAGGCTTCGGGATCGATGGACTCGTGCACAGCGACAGCCACGCCGCCATCACCGAGCTCGACCGACGCCGCGGCCCTGTGCAGCAACACATTGGTCGGGCCGAAGCTTGTCCAGTAGTGGTTGAAATCGCCGCCAAGGCCTTGCGCCGCATCGTCTGCGGCGTTGAGCAGGTCTTGCATGGTGGCGCTGTCGCCAATACAGGACGCCGCCATGGCCCCTTGCAACAGCAGGAACCCGTAGACCGACAAGCGTTCCGGCGTGCCGGGCTCGGTCGCGTTCGGCGCCAGCCGGTTGGCGATGTTGACATTGACTTCCAGCGCCGACCGGTGACGACCCAACGCGCGCAACGCATTCGCGACCCTCGTGGTAGCGACCCCCGCCAACAGTTGATCCCCGGCGCGTTGCGAAACAGCGATAGATCGGTCGGCGGCAAGCCAGCCCAGGTCGAGCTCGCCCAGCCGGCGCATGGCCGACGAGGTGATCTGATAGACCTGGCCGAGCAGATGAGCCGCTTCCGGAGCGCCGTCAGTGCCGGCATATGCCGCGTCCGCCGCCTGCGCCTCGCGAAGCAGTTTGGGCAGCGATCGCGTCAGCACACCCCATTTCGCGTGTAATAGGGTTTGCCACGCATGAGCCGTTGCTTTGCGCATCTCCGCCAGGGGAGGCGGCTCGGGCGGCGCATAGAAGAACGCGCTTATCTGGTCGTAGCGCTCCAAAGCCGACCGGATCTCGGCGACCTCGATCTGATCAATGCAGTTGATGCTGTCCGGCCGCCTTTCCGGCTCCCGGCCCAGCAGCAGCTGAACGTCCACCTGCAGGACGTCAGCGATTTCGGAAGTGACAGAGAACTTGTCGAGACGGCGCACCCCACGCTCGACCTTGTCGACCCAGCTCTTGGACTTGCCAAGCCGGTCAGCGAAAACCTGTTGAGACATCTTTCGCCGGTTGCGCCAGTAGGCGACCCGCCGGCCTATCGGCAGCTCGTCCATCTCCCAGCCCTCCGATCGCACTGTCTGTGCGGTCTCTTTAGATGAGCATCCGTACCCTCAGGTGCAAGTTGCAAGTTGAAAATGCATATGGTCGATTGCGTTTACGGACTATTGCAGCGGTAAACGAAACATGAAGGCGAAAGTAACGCTCGCGATCGATGAGAGGGGATGAAAATCATGCTCTTACGAATGAGACTGCGAAACACTGCCAAGCGCCTTGCCGACCGTGGTTGGCCCGTTACTCCTGGATCGTATTTTAATGGTGTACGCATGGCCTGCGATCGGTCAACCTGTTGGGCGACCAGCTGCCACCCGCTGCTTCCCGACTGGGAATCCAATGAAGACTCCGCCGATTGGTGGGCCGAACGCCCCCATGCGGTGTTGCTGCGCACCGGCCGGATCTTCGATGTGATCGAGGTGCCGGGGCTGCTCGGGGCCAAGGTAAGCGGGGTCTTCGGCCCGATCGCGCTGCTGCCGAACCGCCGCTGGATGTTCTTCGTCCGAAGTGGATCAATGCTCCGGGCGGAGCTCGACCACCGTCTCGATATCGTCCAACACGGTGCCGGATCCTGGGTCCCCGCGCCTCCCACGCCGCTCGCCGAGGGCTCGGTGCGCTGGCACCTCTCCCCGCAACAGGTCGGCTGGAACCTTCCCCTCGCGACCGAAGTGCAGCAAGCGATGCTCACCGCACTGGTCGCGCTGGATGCGAGCTTTCTAGATCTCCCGCTCAACGCCAGGCCACGCGTCTTCGGACGACCGCCCACGGTGGAGACGGCGCTCAGGCGGGCCGCGTAGAGCTCCGACATGATAGACAACGTAGAGCTTCCGGCGGTGCACGTCGAGTCCCAATTCGGGGTCATACGATCGTCGGTTGCCCCAATGGTCAGATAACGGTTGTCCACCCGTAGTTGTCGGGAGCCCGGCCGTACTGAATGTCCACAAGCGACTGTCGCAACCCCTCGGTCACCGGACCGGTGCCGCCGTCGCCGAGGGTGAACTCGCCCTCCGCACTCTTCACCACCCCAATCGGAGTAAGCACCGCCGCCGTCCCGCAGGCGAAGGTCTCCACGATCTCACCCGACCGCGCCCCCTCGCGCCATTCCTCAATACTCACGGGCCGTTCACTCACGTCGCGGCCCTGCGCGCGAGCCAGCGTCATGATCGAGCTGCGGGTGATTCCGGGCAGGATGGAACCGTTGAGCTCTGGCGTAACGAGATTTCCGTCGCGTCCCACAAAGAAAATATTCATGCCACCGAGCTCGTCTATGAATCGGCGATGCACGGCGTCGAGATACACCACCTGGTCGCAGCCGAGCTCCATGGCCTGCGCCTGTGCGGCCAGACCGGCCGCGTAGTTGCCGCCGCACTTGGCCGCGCCTGTGCCGCCCGGAGCGGCGCGCGTGTATTCATCGGACACCCAGAGCGTCACCGGCTTGAGGCCACCGGAGAAGTAGGGCCCGACCGGAGAAGCGATGAGCACGTACAGGTACTCACGGGCCGGCCGCACCCCGAGGAAGACCTCGCTGGCGATCTGGAACGGCCGCAGGTAAAGGCTCGCCTCCGGGCTGGACGGGGTCCAGTCGCGGTCGACGTCGACCAGCTGGCGGATCGAGTCGAGGAAAAGCTCCTCGGGCAGCGGGGCCATCGCCATCCGCTTGGCCGACTCGACAAACCGGCGCGCGTTCGCGTCGGCGCGGAAGAGCCCGAGCTGACCATCGGCACGGCGGTAGGCCTTTAAACCCTCAAAAATTTCCTGCGCATAATGAAGGACCGCGGTCGCCGGGTCCATCGGAATCGGGGCCCGCGGCTCGATCCGGGCGTCATACCAGCCCTTGCCCTCCACGTACCGAATGGTCGCCATGTGGTCGGTGAAGACCCGCCCGAAACCGGGGTTGACCAGCAGCGCTTCGCGCTCGGTGGCCGTTACCGGCTGAGGGTTTCTGTGGATCTCGAAGTCGATCATGCCACCGCCGTTCATGCGCGCTGCCCTCCACGTTTCTCATAGCTTGGGAAAAACTTACCTCTAACGAGCGTTCACCCATAGGCCGAAACGTGAGGCGGGCTCTGCACCGAGCCCCTACGGCTCGGCGCAGGGCAGATCAACTTACGAGTACGGCTACCCGGTCGCCCACCTCTGCCGTGCGGATCGGCTCGCCCGGCACCCGGCCGGCCAGCTCGGTCGCGACGGCTTCTTCAACCTTGCGGGCCGCGTCGATGTGTCCCAGGTTCTCCAGGCACAGTCCGACGGAGAGGATGGCCGCGATCGGGTCAGCTTTGCCCAGCCCCGCGATGTCCGGCGCGGAACCGTGGACGGGCTCGAACATCGACGGGTAGTCGCCCGTCGGGTTGATGCAGCCGCTGGCAGCAAGCCCGATGCCGCCGGTGACGGCGGCGGCGATATCGGTCAGGATGTCGCCAAAGAGATTGTCCGTCACAATCACGTCGTAGCGCTGCGGGTTGGTCACCATGAACATCGCCGCCGCGTCAACGTGCTGGTATTCGGTAACGACGTCGGGGAAGTCCCGCCCGACGTCGGCGAAGGTGCGGGCCCACAGGCCGCCGGCATGGGTGAGGACATTGGTCTTGTGGACCATCGTCACCTTGCGCCGGGCGCGCTGACGGGCGCGAGCGTAGGCGTCGCGGATGACCCGCTCCACCCCGTAACGCGTGTTGAGGCTCTCCTCGGTGGCCACCTCGGCGGCGGTGCCCTTGTGCAGCACGCCACCCGCACCGGTGTAGAGGCCCTCGGTGCCCTCGCGCACCACGACAAAGTCGATCTCGCCTGGCTTCACGGTGGCCAGCGGGCCGGATGTTCCGGGCCACAGCCGCGACGGGCGCAGGTTCACGTACTGGTCGAAGTCGAAGCGCAGCTTGAGAAGCAGCCCGCGCTCGAGCACGCCGGGCGGGACCGTCGGGTCGCCCACGGCGCCGAGCAGGATGGCATCGTGCTGGGCCAGCTCATCGCGGACCGAGTC
Organism: Rhizocola hellebori; assembly: GCF_016862955.1. Taxonomy (GTDB): domain Bacteria; phylum Actinomycetota; class Actinomycetes; order Mycobacteriales; family Micromonosporaceae; genus Rhizocola; species Rhizocola hellebori. Next base: position 98,220 of record NZ_BONY01000013.1, read on the forward strand.
GGGCAGCACCTCGCCGGTGCGGTGATACCGCGCCGCGCCGAGGTCGTAGTCGACCAGCTGGACCCCATCGAGGACGGCATTGAGAACCTTGATTCCCTCGGCCACCACTTCGGGTCCGATTCCGTCGCCACCCACCACCGCGATACTCGTCACCCGAAACACGTTAGACCGCCGTCCTATAGAACGGTAACAACGGTCTACATATTGGGAAGGCGGTTATCCCCGACCAGCCGCCCGCTGCGGATCAGCGGACGCCTTGCCAGCCCTGTTTTCGCAGCTTCTGAGGTTGGTTTCAGCGGGTTGGGCCGCACGAACAACGTCACCGTGACCTGTGCCGTGAAGCCGGTGTGCTCCATTAGCGTCGCACTGGCCGTATTCGAGGACTCGACATCGGTGACGACACGGCTTGCCCCAGAAGCAAATAGCTTCTCGCAACAGGTGTCCACGAGCCGCCGCGCGATTCCCCGCCCCTGATACGCAGGATCGACGGCAATCCATTCCAGATAGGCCCAGTCGTCGCGCAGCTCGAACTCCATGGAGCCGAGCACGAAACCGATGACCCGCTCGGCATCCAGCGCCACCCAGCACGAGCTGTCCCTGGTGTCCAGATGCTCGGCGACCGTGGTCAGCGACCACGAGGTGTAGGGCTTGGTGTTCACATCGAAGACGGAAAAGCCGAGGTCGAGCACCTGACGCAGGTGCTCGACCTCGAGCGGAACGATTTCCACACCACCAAGTGTGGACGACGGATCAGACTTCGTCGGTCAGATCCACCGTGCTGGCAGCGGTGGCGCCGATCCGGCTGGCGGCCTCGGCAAGCAGCTCGGCTGAGACCGGCGAGTCGACGGTCAGCGTCATCAGCGCCTCGCCACCGGCCTGGAGCCGGGAAACCTGCATGGCGGCGATGTTGACCCCGATCTCGCCCAGGACCGTGCCGATCGTGCCGACGACGCCCGGCCGGTCGGAGTACCGGAAGAAAAGCAAAACACCATCGGCATCGAGCTCAAGGTCGAAGTCATCGAGCGAGGTGAGCTTGAGCCGCTCAGAAACCCCTTGCGAGACAAGCGAACCCGAGACACTTACGGTGCGGCCGTCGGGCAGCGCTCCGCGCACGGTGACCAGATTCTTCTGGTCCTCCACGTCGGCAATGCTGACCAGCTCCACCTCGACCCCACGGTCGGCGGCGAGCATCGGCGCGTTGACATACGTCACCTGCTCCTCCACCACCGTGTTGAAGATGCCCTTGGTGGCCGCGAGCTTGAGCACCGAAACGTCCTGCGGGACGCCGCGCACCTCGACGGTGACGCTGGCGGCCACGCCGCCGGCCACCGCCGTGAAGACCTTGCCCAGCTTCTCCGCCAGCGGCAGCAGCGGGCGCACCTCCTCGGCCACCACCCCGCCGGCCTGCACGTTGACGGCGTCGGGCACGAACTCGCCCTGCAGCGCCAGCTTCACGCTCTTGGCAACGGCCAGCCCGGCCTTGTCTTGCGCCTCGTGGGTGGAGGCGCCCAGGTGCGGGGTAGCCACCACGTTGTCGAACTTGAACAGCGGCGAATCCGTGCACGGCTCCTTGACATAAACATCGATGCCCGCGCCCGCCACGCGACCCTCAGCGAGGGCTTCCGCCAGAGCGATCTCGTCCACCACTCCGCCACGCGCGGCGTTGATGATGCGCACCTCGGGCTTGACCAGCTGAAGCTCCTTGGCCCCGATCAGGCCACCGGTCTCGGAGGTCTTGGGCGCGTGGATGGAAATGAAGTCGCTCTCCCGCAGCAGCTCCTCCAACCCCACCAGGCGCACCCCGAGCTGGGCGGCGCGGGCGGGCTGGATGTAGGGGTCGTAGGCGATCAGCCTGGTGCCGAAGGCGGCGATGCGCTGGGCGAACAGGGTGCCGATGCGCCCGAGGCCGACCACGCCGACCGTCTTGCCCTGCAGCTCAACGCCGGTGTAGCGAGACCGCTTCCACTCCCCGTTCTTCAGCGAGGCGCTGGCCGAGGCCGTGTTGCGCGCGACCGCGAGCAGCAGCGCGATGGCCTGCTCGGCCGCGGAGACGATGTTGGAGGTGGGAGCGTTCACCACCATGACGCCGCGCGCGGTAGCCGCGGCGACCTCGACGTTGTCCAGCCCGACCCCGGCGCGGGCCACCACCTTGAGGCGTGGCGCGGCGGCGATCGCCTCGGCGTCGATCTGGGTCGCACTGCGCACAATCACCGCATCGGCCTCGCCGAGCGCGGACAGCAGGGCGGCCCGGTCGGTGCCGTCAACGTGGCGGACATCGAAGTCATGGGCCAGCACATCAAGTGCGGCCGGGGCCAGTTCTTCGGCTATGAGAACAACGGGAGTCACAGGCTTTGCCTCACGTTTGGAAGAGTCGAGGACAGCGCGGCGCGGCCACAATGCCGAGCCCTATTGGGAACAGGGTAGCGGTCTATTCACCCTGGAAGGACGACAGGCACCGCGTGACCGTCCTCACGTGCGCTGTAGCGGTGTGACCGTCCTTACCCGCGCGGGTAGTCGTTGTACCACCTGTTTGAAGGTCTCCGACTCACACGTGATGGCGTCATAGAGCCGGTCAAGGGCAAGCGTGCCGACCGCCGGGTAGATCCTTTCCCGGGGCGGCGACTGATCGCCAAGAAACTCGACAATCTGCTCCTTAAGACCCGGTGGGCAGATCTCCGAGTGATAAATCACGTTCAGTGCCTGGGTACGCATCGAGGTGACGTGGTCGTCGCCCTTGTTGTCGTGGAAGTGGGGATTGCGACTCTCCACTTGCCACACCTCGACCCCCTGCCCCATCACTTCGGCATGCCGGGTCGGCAGCACCCCACCGAACTGTTCGAACAGCTCGACGAAATGAAACGGCTCAACCGCGAAACCGCCGGCCATGCGCATTCGCATGCCCAGCTCGAGGCTGATCGCGTGTTCTCCGGCATTGCCGGTCACCACCGCGTCTGTCCCGAAACCCGAGTATTCGGCCAGGAGCCGGTTGAGGAACTGGTTGGTGACTTCCGAGCTGCGCCCCCGGCGGCTGAAGAATAGTTTGTTGTCACGCACTTTGGGCTTGGAATGCCAGCTGATACGCACCATGGCATAGGGGCTCGGGGTCATCGCCAGCCCGGCGGCATAGACCTTGCAGTATTCGTGGACGGCGCCCGGCACGTAGTTGTCCGAGTCGATATAACCGACGTACCGGCGGCTCGTCATGGCGGCCAGCGCCATCCCCACCAGCATGGCCTCACCCTTGCCGTGATGGACCAGACCGGCGTCGTCGAGAAGCTCGGGCATGCCCGCCGATTTGAACGAAGCGGCCAGGCCCGGATCACGTTGGTGCACCGCCAAAGCGGGCCGGTCGGCCAGCCGGCAGAACTGCTCCAGCGCACCGATCTCCAGGTCATAGCGGTCGACCGGGCTACGGTCGCTATTGGACACCAAAATGATCAGACAGTCGTGCGGAATGCCCGACAACACACCTTCGATGACCCGCCGCGACTCGTTCATGCACGGCACCACGATGGCCAGCTCTCGCTCTATGTCCTGCAACGCTTCGCGAGAGATGACCCGGGACGGGCCAGGCTGATCATCGTAGGTGCGCGCGCCGCAGTCGATCTCAATTACGCGCTGTAGCTCATTGATACGCACAGCGCCAAAACGCTCGGTGCGATACGGATACTCCAAACGCATGGCTGGAAGGTACCCGAACAGATCGTGGACGCGTCGCCCCTAAGGCTGAGAAAACGCTGGCATTAACACAAAGTAACCGCGCGATACCGAAGGGATCACCTTCGATACCGCGCGGTTTCTTGTTCCACCGACTTTTTGCGTCAGGCGGTCTCTGTGATGGGCCTGTCCACCCAGCTCATCATCGAGCGCAGCTTGCTGCCTGTGGCCTCGATCGGGTGTACCGCGCCCTGCTCCTGAAGCTTGCTGAAGTTCGGCCGGCCCGCGTCGTCCTCGGCCACCCACTCGCGGGCGAAGTCACCGTTCTGGATCTCGCCGAGGATGCGCTTCATCTCCTCCTTGACGCGCGCGTCGACCACGCGCGGGCCACGGGTCACGTCGCCGTACTCGGCCGTGTCCGAGACGCTGTAACGCATCCGGGCGATGCCGCCTTCGTACATGAGATCGACGATGAGCTTCAGCTCGTGCAGGCACTCGAAATAGGCAACCTCGGGCGCGTAGCCCGCCTCGGTGAGAACCTCGAAACCGGTCTGCACCAACGCTGTCGCGCCGCCACAGAGCACCGCCTGCTCGCCGAAGAGATCGGTCTCGGTCTCCTCCTTGAACGTGGTCTGGATGACCCCGGCCCGGGTGCCGCCAATGGCCTTCGCATAGGACAGCGCCAGGGCGAGCGCGCCGCCCGTCGGATCCTGCTCGATGGCGACCAGACAGGGCACGCCCTTGCCGTCCACGAACTGGCGGCGCACCAGATGCCCCGGGCCCTTCGGCGCGACCATGGCGACGTCCACATCGGATGGAGGCTCGATCAGCCCGTACCGGATGTTGAACCCGTGCCCGAAGAAGATCGCCTTGCCGGCGGTCAGGTTCGGCGCGATGTCGGCGGCGTAGATGTGCCGCTGAGCCGTGTCCGGGGCGAGAATCATGATGACGTCGGCCTCGGCCGCCGCCTCCGCCGGGGTGACCACCCGCAGCCCCTGCTCCTGCGCCTTGACGCGCCCCTTGGACTCGGGCCGCAGCCCGACCCGGACATCCACTCCGGAGTCCCGTAGCGACAACGCGTGCGCATGACCCTGGCTGCCATAGCCGATTACGGCCACCTTGCGGCCCTGGATCACCGACAGATCGGCGTCGTCGTCATAGAAAATCTCAACCATCATGAACCTTTCAGGCAGCCACTCGTAGAGCTGGACTAGCGGTAATTGCTCGTGAGCCACGCCCGATCGCGACCAGGCCTGACTGCACCATTTCCTTGATTCCGTAGGGCTCCAGATCGCGCAGCAGCGCGTCCAGCTTCTCCGCCGTCCCGGTCGCCTCGATGGTCAGCGCGTCGGGCGCGACATCGACCACGCGGGCCCGAAACAGCGCGACCGTCTCCAGCACCTGCGAGCGCAGCGGACGGTCCGCCCGCACCTTCACCAGAAGCAGCTCGCGCTGCACCGAGACCGCAGGCTCCAGCTCGACGATCTTCAGCACGTTCACCAGCTTGTTGAGCTGCTTGGTGACCTGTTCGAGCGGCTGGTCCTCGGCGTTGACGACCACCGTGATCCGGGAGACCTCCGGGTGCTCGGTCTCGCCCACCGCGAGCGAGTCAATGTTGAACCCGCGCCGCGAGAACAGCCCCGCGACACGCGCCAGCACACCCGGCTTGTTTTCCACCAGAACCGAAAGCGTGTGTTTGGCCATTGGATTACAGCTCATCCTCGTCGAAGACGGGGCGCACGCCCCGAGCGAACATGATTTCGTCGTTGCTGGTGCCCGCGGCGACCATCGGCCACACCATGGCGTCCTTGCCCACCACGAAGTCCACCACCACCGGCATATCGTTGATCTCCATCGCCGCCTTGATCGTAGCGTCCACGTCAGCGGTGGACTCGCAGCGCATCCCCACGCAGCCAAGCGCTTCCGCCAGCTTCACGAAATCTGGGATGCGGTGCTTGTGCGTGCCGAGGTCGGTGTTGGAGTAACGCTCGTTGTAGAACAGCGTCTGCCACTGCCGCACCATGCCCAGGTTGCCGTTGTTGATGACGGCCACCTTGATGGGAATCCCTTCCAGGGCACAGGTTGCCAGCTCCTGGTTGGTCATCTGGAAACATCCATCACCGTCGATGGCCCACACCGTTGTCCCCGGCTTGGCCACCTTCGCGCCCATGGCCGCCGGCACGGCGTACCCCATCGTGCCCAGCCCGCCCGAGTTCAGCCAGGTCGCCGGGTTCTCGTATTTGATGAACTGGCTGGCCCACATCTGATGCTGGCCCACCCCGGCGCAGTAGATGGCATCCGGGCCCGCGATGGCGCCCAGGCGCTGGATCACATATTGCGGCGCCAGCGTCCCATCGACAGGATCTTCCCATCCCATCGGGTACCGCGCGCGAAGATCGTTCAGTGTCTGCCACCAGTCCGCATACCGGCCTTCAAAACTCGGCCCCAGCGTCGTGATCAGTTCTTCGATCACATGCTTGGCGTCGCCCACGATCGGCACGTCCGCGTGGCGGTTCTTGCCGATCTCGGCCGGGTCGATGTCGGCGTGGATGACATGCGCGTCAGGGGCGAAGGTGTCCAGCTTTCCGGTGACCCGGTCGTCGAAACGCGCGCCCAGGGTGATGAGCAAATCGCTGCGCTGCAACGCATACACGGCCGGAACCGTGCCGTGCATGCCCGGCATCCCCAGGTGTTGCGGATGTGAGTCCGGGAAGGCGCCGCGGGCCATCAGCGTGGTCACCACGGGGATTCCGGTCAGCTCGGCCAGCTTGCGCAAAACCTCGGTCGCGTGCGCCTTCAGGACGCCCCCGCCCACATAGAGCACCGGGCGCTTGGAGGCCTGAATCAGGCGGGCCGCCTCCCGGATCTGCTTGCCGTGTGGGTGAAGGGTCGGCCTGTACCCGGGAAGGTCAAGCGTCACCGGCCAGCTGAACGTGGTCTGGGCCTGAAGGATGTCCTTCGGGATGTCGACCAGCACCGGGCCTGGGCGGCCGGTCGAAGCGAGATGGAAGGCCTCCGCGATCGTGCGCGGGATGTCCGCCGCGGATCGCACGAGAAAGTTGTGTTTGGTCACGGGAAGCGTGATGCCCTGGATATCGGCTTCCTGAAAGGCATCCGTGCCGATCGAGGCACTGGCCACCTGACCCGTGATGGCCACCATGGCCACCGAGTCCATATAGGCGTCGGCGATCGGCGTCACCAGGTTGGTCGCGCCCGGCCCGGAGGTGGCCATGCAGACGCCGACCTTTCCGCTCGCCTGCGCGTAGCCGGTCGCGGCGTGGCCGGCACCCTGCTCGTGCCGGACCAGGATGTGGCGCACCTTGGAGTCGAAGAGCGGGTCGTAGGCGGGCAGCACCGCGCCGCCCGGGATGCCGAAAATCACCTCCACCTCAAGCGCCTCAAGCGACTTGACGAGGCTCTGCGCCCCGGTCACGCTGACCGGCGCCGTGTCTACTGCCGCCGGCTTGGTGGCCGCAGCCGCGGCGCGCTGTTTCTCTAACGCGTGCGCGAGTGTCTCAGGACTTGGTCTCGTCATTGTTTGATCACACCCTCTGCAGAATCCCAGCCAACAAAAAAGCCCTCGTGCGTCAATCGCACGGGGCTGGCGCGCTCTCCACTAGCTAAGAGAGCGCGCTCAAATAAGTACTCGGCCGGCTGGCGTGAACCGCGACATGTGGCCAGCTTGACGCATCTCAGAGCCTGAGTCAACTGCTCCCGGATGGTGAGACGGCGGTGTCGTGCCGCAGCGGCGGCATGGAGACCAGCATCGCTTCCAGGTGCTCCGCCGGAACCCCACGCCCGAAGAGAAAACCCTGGCCGAACTGGCAACCGGTCTCGGCGACGAGCCGGTGGTGGGCCTGATCGCTGATGCCCTCGGCGATGACCTGAAGCCCCAGCCGCTTGCCTATCCGGGCCGCGACGTCGACCAGGGCGACATCGCCGACCAGTTCCTGATCGATCTTGAGGATGTCGACCGGGATCTGGCGCAGCTGGCCGAGGGAGGAATACCCGGCCCCGAAGTCGTCCAGCGCGATGCGCACCCCGAGCGCGCGCAGCGCCGCGAGCACCCTGCGGAACTCGACCACGTCCACGGCGACCGCATGTTCGGTGACTTCGAGCACGAGCCGTGAAGGCGGCACATTGTGTGCCCGCAACACATCCCGCACCCGGGCCAGATAATCGGCCGAATGCAGCTCACGCGGCGACACATTGACCGAGACCCACACGTCGTGCCCGTCGGTCACCCAGCGCGAAAGCTGGCGGCAGGCCTGATGCAGGACCCAGGCGCCGAGCGCCTCGATCTGGCCCGTCTCCTCGGCGATCGGGATGAACTCACCCGGGCTGACCGACCCGAGATCGGGATGGTTCCACCGCAGCAAGGCCTCCGCCCCCACCGGACGCACCTGCGGAAGCGCCACCACCGGCTGGAAGGCGAGCGTGAGCTGCTTCTTGTCGATCGCGTGGCGCAGCTCGTGCTCGATCGTGCTGCGCCTTCGAAGCGTGCGGTCGAAGCTCTCGTCGTAGAGCTCGACCCGGTTCTTGCCGTTGAGCTTGGCGGCGCGCTGGGCCAGGTCGGCGTTGCGCAGCAGCGAGTGAATGCTGTCCGCGCTGGCGCACCCGGCCAGGCCGAGGCTGGCGGACAGGTAGATCGCGCTGCCGCCTTGGTAGTAGGGCTGTTTGAGCACCGCGAGCAGGCGCTCGGCCACCCGCTTGGCGTCCGCGGGGCGGCCCCACATCAGCACGGCGAACTCGTCGCCGCCCAGCCGGGCCGCCAGATCTCCGGGGCGCAGGTTCAGCCTCAACCGCTGCCCCACCTCGATCAGCACGGCGTCGCCGGCATCATGGCCGCGCACGTCATTGACGTTCTTAAACCCATCGAGGTCCAGGGTGAGCAGCACACAAGCCGCGCCCGAGGTCGCGTCCTGGTAGAGCGCCCGTAGCAAACCGCGCCGGTTGGCCAAGGCCGTCAGTGGATCGGTGTGCGCAAGCTCCCGATAGTGCGACTCGCTCTCGGCCAGCTGCTTGTGCGCCAGGCGCAGATCGACGAAGGCCAGATATTGCCGGCCGACCAGGAAGAAACCGTTGCTGATCCCGACGATCGCGGTGACGACGTCGATCCCGCCACCGCTCGCGTAGCCGGTGATCGCCACGGCCGAGATCGCCAGCACCGGCGCCAGCGCGGTGGCCAGACCCGAACTCGGCGACTGCGAATCCTGCCGCAGCACCTCGCCCTGGGCGGGAATCGGGCCGCGCCGCTTCCAGATGAACGCGCCCGCCGGAACCATCACCGCCCCGACCAGCAGGAGCTGGATTTCGTGATAGCACGCCGAACCCGCCACCAGCGTCATGCCACCGGTCATCAGCGCAGCGGCCACACACCGCCGGACGATCTGCCTGCGCGCCACGTGCGAGCGGAAGAAGATCACTGCGGCCAGCCCGAGCACAACGGCCGCCAGGGCTGAGGCGACCATCACCGGTACACAGGAACCCTGAACCGGATGATGGCCAGACTTGTCGGGCTTGAGCACGATCACCCAGAGCGGAACAAAGATGCCCGACGCCACGGTGGCCGCTTCCAGCATGAGCCGCATCCGGGCCCCCGGCCCCACCACCCGGTCACACAGCTCCAGCAGCACCGCGACCAATAGCAGTGAGGCGATCGACGCGGGCAGCCCGAACAACATCCCGGCCAAATAGCGCGAGGTGATCGAGTGCTCCCAGCCGGCCGACCAAGATCGAGTGATGAGCAGCGCGACAACCCCGCCGATCCCCCAAATCACGAGGACGCCGCCGCTCAGTGGAAGCCGCCGCTGCCGGATCATCGACCACAGCGAGGGCACCGCGGAAAAAACGCCGATTATCACGGCGATCGTGAGCACCAGGGGGAGGTCCACGCACTAACTGTGCCTGACAGCAATACCCAAAGCGAGACAGGATGTGCGATAACTCTGGCACATGCGAAGCAATGTGCGGCAGATCGCCCATTAGAGGCAGTGCCATCCTAAGCCTGATCTTGGCAACCTTGGGCCGCCAAGATCATCAAGGATGACACCGCCGGCGATCTGCAATCCCCACGCATGCGAAGTAGTCGTCCCATTGAGTGGACCTATAGCGCTTGAAATGGGCCGCTGCGGGTTTGAGTGCCACACTTGCTGGCATGCCAGTGTTGCGTTCCCGGACCTCCACGCACGGCCGGACCATGGCCGGAGCCCGCGCGCTGTGGCGCGCCACCGGAATGACGGATGACGATTTCGGCAAGCCGATTGTCGCGATCGCCAACAGCTATACGCAGTTCGTCCCCGGCCACGTCCACCTTAAGGACCTAGGCGACCTGGTATCTAAAGCAATTTTTGAGAGCGGCGGCATCGGCCGCGAGTTCAACACGATCGCGGTCGATGACGGCATCGCGATGGGTCATGGCGGCATGCTCTATTCGCTGCCGAGCCGTGAGCTGATCGCCGACGCGGTCGAGTACATGGTGAACGCGCACTGCGCCGACGCCCTCGTCTGCATCTCGAACTGCGACAAGATCACGCCGGGCATGCTGCTGGCCGCGCTGCGCCTCAACATCCCCACCGTGTTCGTCTCCGGGGGCCCGATGGAGGCCGGCAAGACCGTGTCCGTCGACGGCGTGGTGCACCAGAAACTCGATCTCATCGATGCGATGATCGCCGCTTCCACCGACTCGGTCAGCGACGAGCAGCTGGGCCAGATCGAGCGCTCCGCCTGCCCGACCTGCGGCTCGTGCTCGGGCATGTTCACCGCCAACTCGATGAACTGCCTCACCGAGGCGATCGGGCTTTCCTTGCCCGGCAACGGTTCCACCCTCGCCACCCACGCCTCCCGCCAGGGCCTGTTCGAGTGGGCCGGCCACCTCATCGTGGACCTGTGCCGCCGCTACTACGAGGGCGACGACGAATCCGTTCTGCCCAAGGCGATCGCGTCGCGCGAGGCCTTCGAGAACGCGGTCGCGCTCGACGTGGCGATGGGCGGCTCGACCAACACCGTGTTGCACCTGCTGGCCGCCGCCCGTGAGGCCGAGCTCGACTTCGGCGTCTCCGACATCGACGCCATCTCACGCCGTGTTCCCTGCCTGGCCAAGGTGGCGCCCAACAGCCAGAAGTACCACATGGAAGACGTCCACCGGGCCGGCGGCATCCCGGCCATCCTGGGCGAGCTTGACCGCGGCGGCCTGCTCCACCGCGGCGTGCACTCCGTGCACGCACCCACCCTGCAACAGTGGCTCGCCGACTGGGACATCCGCGGCGGCACCGCCAAACCCGAAGCGCTGCAACTGTTCCACGCCGCCCCCGGCGGTGTGCGCACCACCCAGCCCTTCAGCACCACCAATGTGTGGTCCAGTTTGGACACCGATGCCGCCGACGGCTGCATCCGCGACGTCGCCAACGCCTATTCGGCCGACGGCGGCCTGGCGATCCTGCACGGCAACATCGCCCCCGAGGGCTGCGTCGTCAAAACGGCCGGTGTTCCCGAGGAATGCCTGCGCTTCACCGGCCCCGCCCGCGTCTTCGAGTCGCAGGAGGACGCCGTCACCGCCATCCTCAACAAGGTCGTCGTCGAAGGCGACGTGGTGGTCATCCGTTACGAGGGCCCCCGCGGCGGCCCCGGCATGCAGGAAATGCTCTACCCCACCTCGTTCCTCAAGGGCCGCGGCCTGGGCCGTGCCTGCGCCCTCATCACCGACGGCCGTTTCTCCGGCGGCACCAGCGGCCTGTCCATCGGCCACGTCTCCCCCGAAGCGGCAGGCGGCGGCCTCATCGCCCTCGTCGAGGACGGCGATCCCATCGTCATCGACATACCCGCCCGCTCCATATCCCTCGACGTCTCAGCCGCCACCCTCGACGAACGCCGCATCGCCCAGGAAAAGCGCGACAAGCCCTACACCCCGCGCGACCGCCAGCGCCCGGTCAGCGCCGCGCTGCGCGCCTACGCCTCCATGGCCACCAGCGCCTCCGACGGCGCCTACCGCCGAGTCCCCGACTGAGCCAAACCCCTATATATACAGCACACCCCTCCCGCTGGTCGGCGGCGCAGCCGCCGGGGGCGGCCAAGCACGGGCGTGGCGTTGCCGCCGGGAGATACGGCGAGGGACCACGACGTAGCGGCGCAATAAAGCAAAAGGGGGAAACCGCGAGTGATGCGGTTTCCCCTTGGTGCGCAAGGGTTTACTCGGGCTCGTTGCCGGCTCGCCACTTGATGGAGCAGCCGATGCTCGGGTAGTGCGGCTCGGGGACGGGCTCGCCGTCGAGGACCTTTTCGACTGCTTCGGTCAGCGAGGCGCCGGTGACGGGGACTTCGCTGCGGGGACGGGAGTCGTCGAACTGGCCGCGGTAGACGAGTTTGCGCTCGTGGTCGTAGAGGAAGAAGTCGGGCGTGCACGCGGCGTGATACGCGCGGGCGACTTCCTGGGACGCGTCGTAGAGGTACGGGAAGGTGAATCCGGCGCGCATCATCTGGTCAACGAGGCGTTCGGGGGCGTCCTCGGGAAAGTTGATGACGTCGTTGGCGCTGATGCCGACTACCGCCAGACCCAGCCGCGACAGGTTGGCGGTCACCGAACCAAGCTGCGACTCGATATGCCGGACATAAGGGCAGTGGTTGGACAGGAAGGCGACAAGGAGCGCTGGAGCAGAGGCGTAATCCTTGAGGGTCACCGTCTCGCCCGTGGTCACCGAGGGGAGGGCGAAGTCAGGGGCCGGGGTCCCGAGCTCCACCATGTGCGAATCAACAGCCATAAGACTCATTCTGCCCCAGCCGGGGCGCACCAGCCCCCACGCCGCTGGGTAGGATCGCCTTGACCGCGACTGGCGCACAGGGTGGATCACCACAGGGGAGCGAAGCGTTCGGGCACCGCGCGCCTGGGTGTCCGGTCGAGCGTGAGGAGCAACCAATCGTGCATGAACCGAAGCTCATCCAACTCGCCGCGTCCGACCCCGATCTTGCCGCGCTCATCGAGGGCGAGGCGCAGCGTCAGCACGACAAGCTGCGCATGATCGCTTCCGAGAACTACGTCTCCACCGCTGTGCTCGAAGCGACCGGCACCGTGCTGACCAACAAGTATTCGGAGGGGTACGCGGGCAAGCGCTACTACGAGGGCCAGCAGTTCGTCGACCAGATCGAGTTGCTGGCGATCGAGCGTGCGAAGGCCCTTTTCGGCGCGGACCACGCAAACGTGCAGACCTACTCGGGTTCACCCGCGAACCTCGCGATCTACCTGGCGTTCCTGGACCCGGGCGACACAGTCCTGACGATGTCGCTGTCGTCCGGTGGGCATCTGACCCATGGCTCGCCGGTCTCCGTCACCGGCAAGTGGTTTCGGCCGGTGCATTACACGGTGGAACGCGAGACCGGCCGCGTCGACATGTCCAAGGTGCGCGAGATGGCCTTGGCCGAGCGGCCCAAGCTCATCATCTGCGGAGGCACCGCCATCCCGCGGACGATTGACTTCCCGGCCTTCGCGGAGATCGCGCAGGAGGTGGGGGCGATCCTGATGGCCGACATCGCCCACATCGCCGGACTGGTCGCGGGCGGGGCACACCCGTCGCCGGTCGGGTTCGCCGACGTCGTCACCACCACGACGCACAAGACCCTGCGTGGCCCCCGCGGCGCGATGATCATGGCGAAGGCGGAACATGCCACGGCCGTGGACAAGGCGGTTTTCCCCGGCCTGCAGGGCGGCCCGCACGACCACACCACGGCCGGGATAGCGGTCGCGCTGCACGAGGCGGCGCAACCGTCCTTCAAGGACTACGCCGCGCAGATCGTGGCCAACGCCAAGGCGCTCGCCGCGGCGTTGACCGACCACGGTTTCGATCTGGTCTCCGGCGGCACCGACAACCACCTGGTCCTCGTCGACCTGACCAACAAGGGCATCGGTGGCAAACCGGCGGCGAAGGCGCTCGACATCGCGGGCATCGAGACCAACTTCAACGGGGTGCCCTTCGACACCCGCCGCCCGCTGGACCCGTCCGGGCTGCGCCTGGGCACCCCCGCGCTGACCACGCGGGGCCTGACCGAAAAGCACATGCCGCTGGTGGCCGCGTGGATGGACCGGACAGTCTCGGCCGCCCTCAACGACGACACCAGCGAGCTCGCAAAGATCGCCGGTGAGGTCAAGGAGCTGCTTTCCGCGTTCCCCATGCCGGGGTACACGGCGTGACCTTGACGCCCGCGCAGGCCCAGCACCTTCTGCAGGAGCTGGGCCTGCCGTTCGCGGCGGGGCTGAGCGAGACCGAGCTGCGGCACGTCGAGCGGCTCTTCGGCTTCGAGTTCAACCCCGACCACCGGGCGCTGCTGCGGGCGGGCCTGCCGCTGGGCGAGCGGTGGCCCGACTGGCGTCACCCCGATGCCCAGCACCTCAAGGACCGGCTCGACAGCCCGATCGATGGGGTTCTGTTCGATGTGGCGGAGAACGCCTTTTGGCTCCACGCTTGGGGCCCGCGTCCCGATGACGCCGACGCGGCGCTGGCGGTCGCGAAGCGGGCGCTCAACGGGGTGCCGAGGCTGATTCCGGTCTACGGGCATCGCTTCGCCCCCGCGCTGCCCGAGGCCGGGTTGCCGGTGCTGTCGGTGGTGCAGACCGACGTCATCGTCTACGGCCGGGACATGACCGATTATCTGTTGCGGGAGTTCGGTTCCGGTCAGCCGGAGACGGTCGGCTCGGCCACCGCCGTGCCGTTCTGGCTCGACCTGAGCTGAGCCACCCCAACGCCGAGCCCCAGCGCGACGGTCGCGATCGCCGACGCCAGCAGGGTTTCCCGCGCGCCGAGCCAGCCGACCAGCGGGCCGCCGGCGAGCGCGCCCAGCGACGTGGCCGGAATCGTCAGCGCGCCACGCGTCGCGAGGACTCTGCTCAGCAGCTCAGGTGGGCTCGTCCGCTGGACCATCGCCGAGGTGACCGAGGTGAACGGCCCGTAGATCACCCCGCCGACGGCGAAGCCGATCAGCCCCGGCACCAGCCGGCCAGAGAGCCCCAGCGGCAGCAGCGCCAGCCCCCAGCCCACGATGATGAAGACCACAACCGTCCCAAGTGGACGGTTTCGTAGTGTTGCTGCGGCAAGGCCGCCAACGACCGCACCAATGCCGAAAACCGCCCAGAACGCGCCGAGCATCGCCGCCGACCCGTGCTCGTCCAACACGACATGGACCGGCAGCGCCACCTCGACCGGCCCGTAGAGAAAGAAGAAAGCGCATGTGATCAAAACCAGGCCCAGCAGTTGGGGGTACCGGAAAAGCGCCCGCCAATCCCCTTTCGCCGCCTCGGCGTGACTTCGGGTCGGACCGGCGATGGTCCAGGACACCGCCGCGAGCACGGCCCAGGAGAGCGCGTCCACCCCTATCGCGCCGGCCGGCCCGATCGCCGGCACCAGCAGGCCCGCCAGCGCCGGACCGACGATGTAGGCGGTTTGGGTCCCGGTGCCCAGCAGCGAGTTGCCCACCACGTGATCGTCGCTGGGCAGGGCCTCCGCCACGAGCGTGTACATGCCCGCCAAACCCCAGGCGTGCCAGAGCGACGAAACGCCGAGCAGCGCCACGTAGAGCGGAGGCGTCAGCTGCCCGGTCGCGCCGAGCACCGCGACCGCGCCGAGCGCGGCCGCTCTGAGCGTGGCGTCGCACGCCACCAGCTTCGCTCCGCTCAGCCGCCGCGCTATCCGGCCAAACGCAAGCGCCCCAACGGTTGCCGGCAGCGAGAAGGCCGCGAGCGCAAGCGCTGTCCACGCTCCGGCCTGCTCTGCGGGCGCGATGGTGATGGCGAGCCAGGCGATGACGACCACGCTCATGCCGTCCCCGAGCGCCGAAACCCCCATTGCGGGCAGGAATCGGCGCATCGTGGGACTGCCCAGCACCCGCCGGTAGGCGGCTACCGTTTGCATGCGTCAGTTACCGCCGCTGAGCACCGCTCCGGCACAGCACAGCACGACCACGAGACCCACCACGCCCAGCATGATGAGCATCGCCAGCATGCCCGGGTACTTCTGCTGGGTAAGGCCGACCGCGCCACCCATGAAGTTGATCATCGGTGCCGAGTAGTGGACGGTCGGGACACCGGAGGTGTTGTCGACCGTGATGTTGGCCTTGCCCATCTTCCACAGGTAGGGAATGTGGATCTCGATGTTGTGCACACCGAGCGGGGCGGGCAGCACGTTTTCGCCCCAGTTCAGCTGGACTTCATGTCCGTTGATGGAGGCGCGGGGCTTGAAGGCCGCCATCGTGAAGGCAGACCAGTGGAACCTGGGGACAATACGCAACTGTCCGGTCTGAGGGGTAGTCATGGTCGCAGATCCTAACCACAACCCTCAGCCGATGGCGTACACCGTGGTGGCATGAGCGACCAGCGACTCCCCCGCGGTCATGGTGATGTCGGCGAAAGCCAGCGAGCGCCCGAGTTTGGTGAGCCGGGAGGTGACGAGCACATCCTTGCCCAGCACCGGCCGCTGGAACGTCGTCGACAGCTGCACCGTCGTCATCGGACCGAAGCCGCCACGCGCCGCACAGATGGCGATGACCGTCGCGGTGTCGGCGGCGGCCATCAGCGCCTGGCCGGACATCGCCCCGCCCTCGCGGGCAAGCCGCGCCGACCACGGCAGGCGCAGCGTGGCGAAATCGGCGCCGGTCTCCTCGACCGTCAAGCCCAGCTCCTGCACCCAGGGCGCGAAATGCTCCGCCAGGATCGCGTTGCCGTCGAGGTCAATGTCAGCGGTCATGGCGTCAGTATGCCCGTGGTGTGGGACACATCGCCTCCCGTGGGACACTCGAACGGTGACCAGGTTCAGAAAACCCGCACCTCTGGCCATCACCGCCCTGCTGGCGCTGATCGGATCGGTGTCAGTCGCCGCCGAGGGCGGCTGGCTGATGCTTGTGCCGCTGGTCCCGCTCAGTGTCGCCGTCTGGGCCTGGCGGGCGGGCACGGATGTCAACACCTACGGCCTCCGGGTGCGCGCGCTGCTGGGCAACCGGGTCGTCAGCTGGGACGACGTCGAGGCACTCCTGCCAGACGAAAAGGGCGGCGTCGCCGCCGCCCTCATCAATGGCACCGTCCTACGGCTGACCGCGGTCAGGACGGCAGATTTGCCGCGCCTCCTCGAGGCCTCCGGCAAGGCCCCGGCCGAAGCTCCTGCCGTTTAAGAAGGCAACGGGCGGGAGCGGCGGCTGCCCAGCAGCAGGCCGAAAAGCGCGCCAACCACGCAGATCGCCGCTGTGACAAGGAAAATCTCGCGATACTCGGCGCGTAGCGCGGCTTCCAGCGCCGTGCGGTAGACCGCGAACTGTTTGGCGTACTCGTCCGGGGTGACGTTGAACGGCAGCGGCGGCACCAGATCTTTGGTGAACTCCGCGAAACGGTGCAATCCCCAGGCCGACAACCCGGCCACGCCCAGCAGCATGCCCATCATGCGGGCCACCACGACCGCGGCGGAGGCGATGCCGTGCTGGCTCGCCGGGACCACGCGCAGCACCACCGCGGACAGCGGCGCGATGACCAGCCCCAGGCCCAGGCCGGCCAGAACGAGGTCGGTGTCCAGCCGCGGCAGGCCGAACCCGTATTGGGCATCGAGGATGTCCACCGGCCAGTTCGCGATGAGGTAGTACGCGAACCCGGCGAGCAGGAGGCCGAAGAAGGTGAGCAACCGCTCGCCGAGCAGCCGGATCAGAAGGCCGCCAAGGAGAGCCCCGATCGGCAGCGCCACCAGGAATCGGGTCAGCAGCAACGTGCCGCCGAAGGAATCCTTGCCCAGCAACGTTTGCGCCACGAGCTGGACATCGACCAGCGTCACCAGCAACGCGGCCCCGGCACAGAGGCTCGCCACCAAGGAACTCAGAAACGGCCGCATGGCCACTTCGCGTGTTTCCATCAGCCGGGTACGGGCGAACGCCTCCCAGAGCACAAAGAGCAGCAGCGCCACCGCTCCCCCGCCGAGCGTGGCCGGACCCCAGCTGGGTAGCACAGAGACGGACGGATCGGGGTTATAGAGCCCCGCCACGAACAGGCCCAAGGAGATGGCGAGCAGAAGCCCGCCAACCACGTCGACCCGGGGCGCGGCCTGACCCGAGACCCGCTTCGGCACCATCGTCCAGACGGCGATCGCGGCCAGCACGGCCAGCGGGATGTTGAGCCAGAAGATGCCCCGCCACCCGATCCAGGCCGCCACGGCGGCGCCGAACAGCGGGCCGAGCACCGCGCCCAGCTCCTGAGCCGCACCGACCCAGCCGAGCGCGGCGGCCCGGCGCGGCCCGGCGAAGACGTCGGCGACAAGCGCCATCGTCACCGGCAGCAGAGCGCCGCCAGCGAGACCCTGCAAGGCCCGTCCCGCGATGAGCACGTTGAGGGTGTCCGCGGTGGCGGTGACGGCCGAGCCGGCGGCGAAACCGGCGAGGCACACGACTATGACCGCACGCCGGCCGAATCTGTCGGAGAGCCGGCCGAGCAGGGGCATTCCGGCGATGTAGCCGAGCAGATAGCCGGTGATCAGTGGGGTGGCGCGTTCCAGCCGGTTGATCGGCACATCGAAGTCGTTCACGATATCGATGAGGATGGAGACCAGGACGTAGGCGTCAAGGGCACCAAGCAGAACGGCCAGCCCACCGACCCCGACCGCGAGCCTAGGGCGCACTGATGGTCACCGGTACGTCGTAGTTGCTGAACGTTATCGAGGCAACACCCTTCGAAGCCGAACCGGATTGGGGGATGGTGAACTCCGCTTTGGCGATGCGCTTGGTGGTGGCGTCGAGCCAGACCACCGCGGTCACGCCGGATGCCGTGGTCGGGATGAGGGCCGCCAGCGCCGACGCGTCGGGGTCGAACGAAACCTTGTACGCGTCCTTGCCGTCGACCTGTTCCTTGGCTTCGGTCTTCGGGTTCTTCGCGGTGCGCAGCAGCTTGGCCGCTCCCCGCTGCGGGTCGAGGATCGCCGACGGGTCGTAGACCGTGGATGCGACCGCGAGCGGCACCTCCTGGTACCCGCCGGTGGCGAGCTTGAGGTAGAGCTTCTGCCCGAGGATGACGAAAGCGGCCTCCGTCTTCATTCCGCCCATGTCGATGGTGGCGGCGCCCTTGGCGTTGCCCTCCTTGGTCAGGTCGCCCTCGGCCTTCGACAGGGGCACCCCGTTGATCGGCGTCTTGACGTCGATGACGAAGTGGGCGCTCTTCACGTCGCTCATCGCCTTGTCACCCTCGGACATGAGCTGTGAACCCGCCGGCAGCGAACCGGTGTCATTCTCGGACTTCTTCGTACACCCCGTCAGCGCGATACTAAATATTGTCAGCGCGGCTAGCGCGCGGAAAGTGCGAGACATACACGCATGCTATGCACAGCCCGCACCCGTTAGTAGCCGTCCTGAACCTCGTTGGCCAAGGGCTCGCCCGCCAGCATTCGCCGAAGCTGATCTCCGACCAGCCGGTAGGCCCGGGGCAGCAGCCCCCGAACCGACCCGGCCACATGCGGCGTGATCAGCACGTTAGGCATTGTCCACAATGGATGATCAACGGGGAGTGGCTCGGGATCGGTGACGTCGAGTGCCGCCAGAATCCGGCCGCCGGCAAGTTCTTTGGTCAGGGCGGCGGTGTCGGCAACCGGACCCCGTGCCGCGTTCACCAGCAGGGCCCCGTCGCGCATCGCGGCCAGGAAAGTCGCGTCGACCATGCCGCGGGTGAGGTCGGTCAGCGGTACCAGGAGGACCACGATGTCGGCGTGTGGCAGCAACTCCGGAAGCTCACCGATAGCATGCACTCCGTCGCGCGCCGTGCGGGCCACGTAGGTCAGCTCGACCTCGAACGGGGTGAGCCGGGCGCCCAGGGCCGTGCCGATTGAGCCCGCGCCGACGACGAGCACCCGCTTGCCCGCGAGCTCATCGGTCGGCGCGAACTCGGCGTAGCTCCAGGTCGGCACCGCCTGCGCGCGGGCGAAATGGTCAAACCGCCGCAGGACGGCCAGCATCGCGGTGACCACCCATTCCGCCGTGGAGGAGTCGTGTACCCCACGCGCGTCGCACAGCATCACGCCGGAGCGGGTGCGGCCGATCCAGGCGTCGGCCCCGGCCGAGAGCAGCTGGATGACCTGAAGGCTGGGCAGCCGCTGCGCGAAGTCGACGACCGCACCGCTGCTGAGGAACGGCGGCACCCAGAAGGTGACCTCGGCCGGATCGGAGGGCAGCGGTTTGTCGGGACCGGTGAGAACCCTGATATCGACGTGCGTTGCCAGCTCGCCGAGGAATTGGCGGCCTTGTTCGTGGGCGATCCAAACGGTCACGGCGACCACGTTATCTCTCAGGGGTGCGGGGTAGTCTGAGGCGCATGCGGAACCAAGGCGCGAGGTCGGGGCTCAGCAAGGTCATGAGAAGGTTTTGGGCACCCCTCGCGGTAGCGGTCTGCGCCAGCTTGGTGGCTTGTTCACAGCAGGGGCCGAGTGTCGTGGCCACCCAGCCGCCGCCCGTGCCCACCCCGGCCCCGTCGGCGAGCGCGCTCGGCACGCCAGTGGTGACCGCCAAGGATGTGATCGCAAAAGGGCTGAAAGCCCCCTGGGGAATTGCCTTCCTGCCCGACGGCAGCGCGCTGGTGACCGAACGTGACAGCAAGCGTGTGCTCAAGCTGACCAAGGGCACCGGTCACGACTCGCCTTACGCCGTGTCCGAGGTGGGTGTCATCCAGGAGGCCGATCCGGGTGGCGAGGGCGGGTTGCTGGGCATCGCGGTGTCGCCCGACTACGCCCAGGATCAGACGATTTTCCTTTATTACACAAGCTCTACGGACAACCGCGTGGTTCGCTGGAAGATCGGCGGCAAGCCCGAGCCGATCCTCACCGGCATCCCGATGGCGGGCAACCACGACGGCGGCCGCCTGGCCTTCGGCCCGGACAAGATGCTCTACGTGACCACCGGCGACGCCGCGCGCTCGGCCAACTCGCAGGACAAGAACAGCCTGGGCGGCAAAATCCTGCGCATGACGCCCGACGGCAAACCCGCGCCGGGCAATCCCTTCAACAACTATGCGTGGACCTTCGGGCACCGCAACGTCCAGGGCATCAGCTGGGACTCCAGCGGCCGCATGTGGGCCAGCGAGTTCGGCCAGAACACGTGGGACGAAATCAACCTCATCGAGAAGGGCAACAACTACGGCTGGCCCGAGGTCGAGGGCGCGGCGGGCGACAAGCGTTTCACCGACCCGATAGCCGCCTTCCCCACCAGCGAGTCCTCCTGCTCCGGCACCGCGGTCGCGGGCGACATCCTCGCCGTGGCCTGCCTTCGCGGGCAGCGCCTCATCCTGGTGCACGTGCCGCCCGGCGGCGTGAGCAAGCCCAACGCCCAGCTGGTCAAGGAGTTCGGCCGGCTTCGCGCGGCGGTGCTGGCGCCAGACAAGTCGCTCTGGGTGCTCACCAACAACTTCGACGGAAGGTGCAACGCTGGATGCACCAAGCACCCCGATGACGACCGGATCCTGCGCATCACAGTGGGCACATGACCAGAAAGGTGCCGTGGCCGCGCATAGCTAGGGCGCTTGGACTAGCGGGGGTGACGCTGGCCGGAGTGGTGCTGGCTCTTCTGGTCGCCGGGCGGGTAGGGGTCGATGTCGGCCCCTTTCGGTCCACCTTCTCGGTAACCCCGTCGGTGTTCGGCGACACCGAGGTGCTGCTGCCTCCGCTCGGTTCGCTTCAGCTCGACACCCATGAGGGCCCGGCCCATCTGCGGATCAGCCTTGACGGTCTGGACCAGGCCCGCACCGAGGCGCTGATTGAGGATCCGGCCACCATCACCAGGGCCAGCCGCACGGCCGTGACCGATCTGCGCAGCGGTGTCAACCGGCTGGTGATGCATGCGACCGGGGTGGCCATGCTGGGCGCGATGTTCGCCGCTGCCATCGTCTACCGCCGCATCCGCGAAATGGCTTGGGCCGGTGGGCTTTCCCTTGCCGTCATGGCCGGCAGCTTCGGCTTCGCAGCGCTCACCTTCCATCCGCGTGCCCTGACCGAGCCCCGTTACGAAGGTCTGCTCGCCAACGCCCCGGCCGTGGTCGGTGATGCGCAACGACTTGCGGATCGCTATGACGAGTACGCGGCCCAGCTGGAAAAGATGGTCGTCAACGTGGGCCAGCTCTACAGCACCGTGGCCAACCTTCCCGTCTACACCCCCGACGACGGCACCATCCGCGTGCTTCACGTCTCGGATCTGCACCTCAACCCGGCCGCCTGGCCCATCATCCGGTCGGCGGTCGAGCAGTTCCACATCAACGTGGTCGTGGACACCGGCGACATCAACGACTGGGGCAGCGAGGCCGAGGCCAGCTTCGTCGCCTCGATAGCCCTGTTGAAAGTGCCCTATGTCTACGTTCGGGGCAACCACGATTCCGCGATCACCCAGGCGGCGGTCGCGGCACAGCCCAACGCGGTGGTGCTCGACAACCGGGTGATCACCGTCGCCGGGCTCACCTTCGCCGGCATCGGCGACCCTCGGTTCACCCCGGACAAGGCGGTAAACCCTTTGAGCACAGGCGAATCGGCCACCACCGTCGACATGGTGCAGCAGGTTGGCGAGCGGCTCGCCGACACCGTCGTCAACTCGCCCAGGTCGGTGGACATCGCGCTGGTGCACGATCCCCGTTCGGCGGAGGGGCTGGCCGGCGTGACGCCGCTGGTGCTCGCCGGGCACGCCCACACCCGCTCGATGACGGTGCTGGACCACACCAAAACCCGGCTCCTGGTACAGGGCTCGACCGGTGGGGCCGGGCTGCGCGGCCTTGAAGGCGAGTCGCCCCGGCCGCTTGAAATGTCTGTCCTCTACTTCGATCCGGCGCGCGAGTTCCTGGCCTACGACGACATCACCGTCGGCGGCGCCGGGCTGGCCGAGGTGACGCTGAAACGTCACCTCGTCGAGCCGGTGCTCCTCGACGTCGAGCCGTCGGTCTCTCCTAGTTAGACAGTCGGCTCAGCACGAGCTCGCGGACGGTTTTCGCGTCCGCCTGCCCGCGGGTGGTCTTCATGACCGCCCCGATGAGCACGCCCGCTGCGGCCTGGTTGCCACCACGGATCTTCTCGGCGATGTCGGGGTTGGCGGCGATCGCCTCGTCCACGGCGACGGTAAGCGCTCCGGTGTCGGAGACGACCTCGATGCCGCGAGCGGCCATCACCTCGGCCGGGTCGCCCTCTCCCGCGAGCACGCCCTCAAGCACCTGACGCGCGAGCTTGTCGGTGAGCTTGCCCTCGTCGACCAGCTTCTGCAGCTGGGCCACCTGGGACGGGGTCACGCCGCTGTCGCCCAGCTCGATGCCGCGCTCGTTGGCGTGCCGGGAAAGCTCGCCCAGCCACCATTTCCGCGCCGCCTCGGGCGAAGCGCCCTGGGCCACGGTCTGCTCGATCAGCTCCACCGCTCCCGCGTTGAGGATCGACTGCATGTCCAATGCGGACAGTCCCCACTCGGCGGTGAGGCGGGCCCGGTGCACGCGGGGCAACTCCGGCAGGGCGGCCTTGAGCTCCTTGACCCAGGTCGCATCCGGCGCCAGCGGAACCAGGTCGGGCTCGGGGAAGTAGCGGTAGTCGGTCGCGGTCTCCTTGGACCGGCCCGACGTCGACTCCCCGGTGTCCTCGTGGAAGTGGCGCGTCTCCTGGATGATGTGGCCGCCGTTTTCCAGGATGTTGCCCTGGCGGATCATCTCCGAACGCACCGAACGCTCGACGCTGCGCAGCGAGTTGACGTTCTTCGTTTCGGTGCGGGTGCCCCAGGTTTCGCCGAGCTTGTTCAGCGAGGTGTTCACGTCGCAGCGCATCGAGCCCTGCTCCATCTTCACGTCGGAGACCCCGAGCGTGCGGATGACATCGCGCAGCTCCGCCACGTAGGCCTTGGCGACCTCGGGCGCCCTGGCCCCGATGCCCGGCACCGGCTTGGTGACGATCTCCACCAGCGGGATCCCGGCGCGGTTGAAGTCGACCAGCGACTCGGTCGCGCCGTGGATGCGGCCGGTGGCCCCGCCCACGTGCAGCGACTTACCGGTGTCCTCTTCCAGGTGCACGCGCTCGATGCCGATGCGGAACAGCTCGCCGTCGACCTCGACATCGAGGTAGCCATCTGAGCACAGCGGCTCGTCGTACTGGCTGATCTGGAAGTTCTTCGGCATGTCGGGATAGAAGTAGTTCTTGCGGGCGAAGCGGCACCAGGACGCGATCGAACAGTTCAGCGCGAGCCCAATGCGGACGGTCGCCTCGATGGCGGCCTTGTTCGTCACCGGAAGACTTCCCGGCAGGCCCAGGCACACCGGGCAGACCTGGGTATTGGGCTCCGCACCGAACACGGTCGGGCAGCCGCAGAACATCTTGGTCTGGGTCCCCAGCTCCACATGGGTTTCCAGGCCGATCACCGGCTCGTAGCGGGCGACCACATCGTCAAAGCTAAGCAACGGAACCTACTCCCCTTCGGCCAGGATCTGCGGCACCCGGAACCGGTTGGAGAAGGGGTCGGGTGCGCCCGCGAGCGCTAGGTCACGATCGAGGCAGGCATCGATGACGTCGTCGCGCAGGACATTGACCAGATCCACATTGTGCGAGGTGGCCGGCACGTCCTCGACATCGACCTCGCCAACGCGAGCGACCGCCTGCAGGATGGTGTCAAGCTGACCGGCGAACATATCGATCTCTTCGTCGGTGACAGCGAGCCGGGACAATCGCGCCAGGTGCGCGACTTCCTCTCGCGAGATGGTGGCCATGGGCGCAAAGTCTACAAGCTGCGTACCATGCCGCCCGGGACTGGGGCGCGGGTCTTGGCCAGCCAGAGCGGAAGCTCCTCGGCCTGCTGCGGCTTCGCGTAGAACCAGCCCTGGGCGATGTCGCAGCCCGCGAGGTGCAGCAGCCGCCATGCGCTCTCGTCCTCGACACCCTCGGCCACCACCCGCAGGCCGAGCGCTCCGGCCAGCTCGATGATCGAGCGGACAATGGCTCTGGCGTCGGCGTCCTCGGTCATGCTGATGACGAAAGATCGGTCTATCTTGACCTCGCGCAGCGGGAGCCGGCGCAGGTGCTGCATCGAGGAGTAGCCGGTGCCGAAATCGTCCAGCGCTATGGCCACCCCAAGCTGATGCAGCTTGGTGAGGGTGGCGAGCACCCTGTTCGGGTCGGCCATCAGCGCGCTCTCGGTGATCTCCAGCTGCAGCGCGCCGGGCGCGACGCCGTGCCGGCGCAGCAGCTCCTCGATCTGCTCCACGATCTCGCCGGTGTGCAGGTCGCGGACGCTGACATTGACCGAGATGCGCAGCCGCATGCCCTCGGCCTCCCATTGCGCCAGCCTTTGCACGGCTTGGCAGAGCACCCAGCGGGTCAGCAGGCGCATCACCGAGCTGGGCTCGGCGACCTTGATCAGCTCGTCCGGGGTCACCGGCCCGCGCGTCGGATGCAGCCACCGCAGCAGCGCCTCGATGCCCACCACCCGGCCGGAGCTGATTTCGATCTGCGGCTGGTAGACCAGGGAAAGCCCACCGCCGTCGGGCTCGTTGAGCGCGGAGCGCAGGTCGGCCAGGAGGCTGAGCCGCTGCGGGGAGTTCTGGTCGGCCTCGACCTCGTAGAAGGCGACCCCGTCTCCGGAATGCTTCGCCGAGTACATGGCCACGTCGGCGCGGCGCAGCAAGCTGGCGAAGTCGCAGCCGTGGTCGGGGTAGAGGGCGATGCCGATGGAGCCGCCGACATCGAGCGGGATTCCCTCCAGCACCACGGGTGTCTGCAACGCCTCCTCCACCTTTTCGGCCAAGGCGCGCGCCTGCTCTGGGCTTTCCAGGTGCTTGGCCACAATGGCGAACTCGTCGCCGCCGAGCCGGGCCACCAGGTCTGTGGTGCGGGCCGCCTGCGCTATCCGGCTGCCCACCGCGATGAGGAGCCGGTCGCCCACCTCGTGGCCGAGGGCATCGTTGACGTTCTTAAATCTGTCCAGATCGAGCAGCACGAGTGCGAACCTGTTGGCCGCATCGCCCTGCACCGCGCGGCGGGAGTGGCTCGCCGCCGCGCTGGTCACCTCGGCGATGAGCGCTTTGCGGTTGGCCAGCCCGGTGAGCGGGTCGATGTTGGCCAGGTGGCGCTGCCGCGCGGTCATGATGGCCAGCTGCCGCACCGCGATGAGGGGCAGCACGATCAGCGGGATGAACTCGGGCCGGCGGAACTGCATCATCAGGGCCGGACCCATCAGCAGCAGCGAACCCGTGGTCATCGCCTCCGGGCCAAGCGCGCCAAGGACCATCCGCCACCAGCTGACGTCGTCGCGCAGCCAGATGGCGATCGCCGTGGTCAGGTATTTCACGGTGAACCAGGTGAGCGCGGCGGCCACGATGCCGACCACCGAATACAGGCGCGTGGGCTCGTTGCCGCGCAGGGTCGCGTAGACCAGATGGGCGAGCCCGAAGGCGACCGCGTATTGCCCAATGTTGAAAATGGCGCGCCATAGCGCGTGTTTGAGCCGCCACGAAGAAACAGCGACGGCGACCGCCTGCACGGTGACCGCGGCGGCGACGCCGTACACGAGCATGATGGCGAAAGTGAAGGCAATGGACGGGAAGATGGCCGCGGTGTTCCACTTGCCCGGCAGCGAGACCGGCATCGCATCGGCGAGCACGGCCAAAGCGGCGGTTATCCAGAAGCCCGCCTGCGCTGTGCTCAGCACCGTCGGCAGCGACTCGAAGTCGTGGAAGGTCAGCAGCGCACCAAGCACGAGCACCGTCACGCAATAGCTGCCGAAGGCAACCCTTCGCTCAGCAGGCACCCGGTTGCGGTGCAGCTGCTGGGTAAGCGAGGTCGCCACCATCTACACCCTCCGCGTGCGACGGTAAACCTAACGTACGGCGTGCGTTAGGTCACACCACTGTATGCCTCTAACCGCCCTTCGACACGCTCCGCTACTCGTCTGAAATATATGTGGCGTATGCGGCCTATGTGGCTACGTACCGTGCTCGTATATGCACATGTTGCTACCGCACGAGGGGGAACGGCAGCGTCTCGCGAATGGTGTTACCGGTCAGCAGCATCACCACCCGGTCGACCCCGATGCCCAGCCCGCCGCTGGGCGGCATGGCGTATTCAAGGGCCTCAAGGAAGTCCTCGTCGAGCTCCATCGCCTCGGGATCGCCGCCGGCCGCTTTGAGCGATTGCGCGGTAAGCCTTTTGCGCTGCTCGACCGGATCCACCAACTCCGAGTAGGCCGTGCCCAGCTCCGTCCCGAAGGCCACCAGGTCCCATCGTTCAGCTAGGCGCGGATCGTGGCGATGCTGGCGCGTCAACGGCGACACATCGGTCGGGAAATCCTTGTAGAACGTGGGCGCCTTGGTGTGGTGCTCAACCAGCCGCTCGTAAAGCTCAAGAATCATCTCCCCGTGTCCCCAGCCTGGGTCAAACGGGACGCCCGCCTTGGTGGCGAGACTCTGCAGCGTCGCGACGGGAGTGTCGGGCGTGACCGGCTCGCCCAGCGCCGCCGAGATGGCTTCATTGATAGACATCACCGGCCATTGTCCGCCCAGGTCGTACTCGACGTCCTCGTGCACCAGGATGGTCGACTCCAGCGCCGCCCGCGCCGCGTTCTGGATCAGCTCACGGGTCAGGTCAAGCATGGACAGGTAATCGGCATAGGCCTCGTAGGCCTCCAGCATGGTGAACTCGGGGTTGTGCTTGAAGGAGACGCCTTCGTTGCGGAAGGTGCGGCCCAGCTCGAAGACCTTCTCCAGCCCGCCGACGCACAGCCGCTTGAGGTAGAGCTCGGGGGCGATGCGCAGATAGAGCCGCATGTCGTAGGCATTGATATGGGTGATGAAGGGCTTGGCATTCGCGCCGCCGTGGATCGGTTGCAGCATAGGCGTTTCGACCTCGAGGAAGTCTCGCCGGTACAACGTCTGGCGAAGCGAATGAATGACAGCGCTGCGCTTGCGCAGGGTGGCCCGCGAATCCGGGTCGACAATCAGGTCAAGGTAGCGCCGGCGCACCTTGGCCTCCGGATCGGTCAGGCCGAGATGCTTGTTGGGCAAGGGATGCAGGCATTTGGCGGTCAGCGTCCACTCATCGGCGAAGACCGACTTCTCGCCCTTGTCGGAGTTTCCCACCTTTCCCTTCACCCCGATGTGGTCGCCGACATCCACCTCGAGGCTGGGCGCGATGACCTGGATGTCACCGGTCCAGTCGCGAATGGTGGCGAAGGCGATGCCGCCGTGGTCGCGCAGCAGGATGACCCGGCCCGCCACGCAGACCTGCTGGCCCTGCTGCGCCGCGGCGATGGTGTCGGAACGTGGATATCCCACCGGGTAAGGCTGCGCGAGATGCTCCAATTTGGCCAGCCGCACCCGGACCTGCTCCGGGCGCTTGACGACCAGTTCCGGCTCGGCTGTCTCCTGCGCCGGCATGAGCGCCAGATCGGGCGGCGGCGCCGGGCTCAGGTGACCCCGCTGCCACGGCAGCACCACAAACCCTTCCGCGATCGCGGCGGCGAAACCGACCGCGGCCAGCTCACGCATCTCGCCGAGGCAGAGGAAGCGTGGCAGCCATTGCGGCCGGTACTTCTGGTTGGACCGGTAGAGCGACTCAAGCTGCCACCAGCGCGACATGAACAGCAGCAGCCGCCGCCAGGCGCGTTTGATCGGGCCCGCACCGATGCGCGCGCCCTCCTCGAAGGTGGCTCGGAACACCGCGAAGTTGAGCGAAATCCTTTCCACACCAAGGCGTGGGGCCTCCTTGACCAGCGAGGAGACCATGAACTCCATCAGCCCGTTGTCGGCTTCGCGGTCGCGGCGCATCAGATCCAGCGACAGGCCCTTGCGGCCCCATGGCGCGAAAGACAGGATCGCGGCCGGTTTCCCTTGCGAGTCAAGGGCTTCGACCAGCACACAGCGCCCGTCCCAGGGATCGTTGATGCGCGAGAGCGCCATGGAGAAGCCGCGCTCGGAGTCGGTGTCGCGCCACTTCTCGGCCAGAAACTCGGCCTGGCGCAGCTCTTCCGGGCTGAGGCTGGCGTGCCGGCGGACCCGTACGGTGTAGCCCAGTCGTTCCAGACGGGTCACCGCCTGCCGGACCGGGCGCATGTCCCGCCCATCGAGCTGATAGTCGCGAACCTGGACGATGGCCTCGTCGCCTAGCTCAATCACCTTGAGACCGTGTTTGGCGTAGGCCGTCGCGCCTTCCTCGGACGCGCCCATCACCGCGGCCCGCCAGCCGAACTCGCGCGCCTGCGCCAGCCACGCCTCGATGGCCGGCCCCCACGCCTGCGGATCGCCGATCGGGTCGCCGCTGGCCAGACTGACCCCGGCCACCGGGCGATAGGTGAGCGCCGCCCGGCCCGACGGCGCGAAGATGACCGACTTGTCGCGGCGGGTGGCGAAATAGGCCAACGAGTCACGTTCACCGAACTCGTTGATGAGCGCGCGGATGCGCACCTCTTCATCGCCTTGCAGCACAGCCTTGCGATGCTGGGTGCGAAACAGGGTGAAGCTGGCGGCCAGCAGGCTCAGCGCACCGAAGAGACCGAGCAGGAAGACGACCCAGCGGTAGCTGTTGGCCTGTGGGGCCGCCCGCACATGCATATCGAGGCCGCCCAGCACCTTCTCTACCGTGTAGATGAGGTAATCGTTGGCCGGCAACGTGTTCGGGAAGGCGCGCACGAGCAGATAGCCCAGGCCGATCGACACCGCGAGGCAGGCCACCAGGACTCCGAGCGCCTTGGCCACGCTGGCGCGCTGGGTCTTCGCATAGAACTCCTTGCGCGCCCAGATGAGCAGCGTGAAGAGCAGGGCCGTGATCACGGTGCTGGCGATGGCGGCGGGCACGCCGATGGTGTCCTCACTGATCTCGGCGTCCTCCACCCGCGAGGCCACGAAGTAGGCCACGAGCACCAGAACGTCGACGAGCAGCTGGAGTCCAAAGTAGACAAGCAGGATCCACCAGCCGACCCGCTTGCGGCGGGCGACGGCCGCGGCCAGCAGTCCCACGAACGCCGCGTAGGCGAGGTTGGCCGGCGCCGGAATGATCACCTCATCGACGAACCTGCGCACGTACTGCTGGCCGTAACCGAAGCGCACCGCGGCCAAGGCGCACAGCACCGCCACGACGGCAAGCAGCACCGCGAAGAAACGCGGCACGTACTTTCGCCTATTCGTCACCTTTCGGAGAATACGACCTCGGGAAGTGTCGGAGGTGGTGGTTAGCGTCTTCTGCCATGAGCACTTTTGTTCTGGTACCAGGGGCATGGCTGGGCGCCTGGGCATGGCAACACGTGGCGCGGGCCCTGAAAGAGCTGGGCCACCGAGCCCATCCGGTCACCCTGTCCGGCCTCGGCGAGCGCGCCGCCGACCCGGTGGAAAAGATCGGCCTGAACACCCACGTGGCCGACGTTCACGACGCGATAGCCAGCCTCCGCGACGTGATCCTTGTCGGGCATAGCTATGCGGGCATAGTCACCGGCATGGTCGCGGCCGACGCCCCGCAAACGGTGACCCGGGCAATCTTTCTCGACTCCAACGTCCCCATCGATGGGCGCTCGATGACCGACGGCTTCTCCCAGCGCGGCCGGGAGCTGGTGCGCGCGCAGGTGACCCAGGCCGGCGGCTATTGGAGCGTGCCCGATCCGGAGGAGTTCGACGGCCACGGCCTCACCGCCGACCAGGTGGCCTGGCTGCGCGACCGCTGCACGCCCCATCCGGGGCAGACCCTGTTCGACCCGGCGTCGCTGACCCGGCCGCTGCGCGAGCTGACTGCCACCTACGTGCACTGTGTCCAGCCGCAGATGGGGCGTTCCGACGAGGTGGAAGCGCTGCGTGACGTGCCGGGCTGGAGCTTCGCCACCCTCGACACCGGCCACTGGCCCATGGTGTCGCAGCCGCTGGCGCTGGCCCGGCTGCTTCATGAGATCGTCTCGGCCTAGTTTCGCATTTGGGACACAGAAGTGAGGAAGGCTCGATAACGTCTTTGCGTGGCACAATTCATGACGAAAGCACTTGCCGGCACTGGCCGCGTGCTCCGGTTCGCACCCCAGCTCATCCGCCTTGGCCTGATCGCCGGTGTCCTCGTCGCCGCGGTCGGCATGCCGGTCGTCGTGACGGCGGGCAAAGCCGCGCGCACCGGTTCAGACTTCTTCCTCGGCATGGAGTCCGATCTCAATGCGTCGCCGGCCGGGCAGACGAGCTACATCTATGCTTCGGACGGCTCCAGCCCGGTCACCATGTTCTATGAGGAATACCGCAAGTACGTCCCCCTCACCGACATGTCCGCCTACCTGCAGCAGGCGATCGTGGCAGCCGAGGACGCGCGCTACTACGACCACAAAGGCGTCGACTTCAAAGGCGTGGCGCGCGCGTTCGTGGCCAACCAGACCGCGGGCGAGGTGTCGCAGGGCGCGTCAACGCTGACGATGCAGTACGTGCGCATGGCGCTGCGCGACTCGGCGGCCACCCCGATGGAGGTCATCGCGGCCACCGAGCAAACCGGCATGCGCAAGATGCGCGAGATCCGCCTGGCGCTGGACCTGGAAAAGACGGTGTCCAAAGAGGACATTCTCGAGCGCTATCTCAACATCGCCTACTTCGGTCACCGCGCCTACGGCGCCTTCGCCGCCGCGCAGATCTTCTTCTCCAAACTGCCCTCCCAGCTGACCCTGGTCGAGGCGGCCACGCTGGCCGGTTTGGTCAAGGCCCCCAGCGCTTACGATCCGGCCAGCAACGAGTCGACCGCGGCCAAGGACCGCCGGGACTGGGTGCTGCACCAGATGGCCGAGTCGAAGTACATCACCGCGCAGGAGGCGCAGGAGGCGATGGCGCAACCGGTGGCGCTCAACGTCTACCAGCCGCCCAACGACTGCGTCTCGATCGCCCCCGAGCACAACAGCTGGGGCTTCTTCTGCGACTTCTTCAAGACCTGGTGGATGAAACAGCCCGCCTTCGGCGACAACCCGCAGGAGCGCCTGGACAAGCTGCGCCGGGGTGGCTATCAGATCACCACCACCCTCGACGCGGGCCTGCAAGACTCTGCGATGCAGAAGGTGACCGCCAAGGAAAGCATCGGCAGCGCCTACGCGCACGGTCTGGTGGCGGTGCAGCCCGGCACGGGACGGGTCAAAGTCATGGCGGTCAACCGTAACTACTCGCTTGACCAGTCCGGCAACGGCCCGCACACCGATCCGAACAAGCGCAACGTGGTGCCCAGCAACTACCCCAACACGGTGAACCCGTTGCTGGGCGGCGGGGACCTGCCCGGGTATCAGGCCGGCTCGACCTTCAAATGGTTCGTGCTGATGGCCGCGCTCGACGCCGGCTTCGGCCCGACCACCGCCTTCATGTCTCCGCAACGGCTTGTCTCGGCCTATCCCGGCACGCCCGGCGAGCGCAGCACCTGCGGCACCCAGTGGTGCCCCGGCAACGCCAGCGGGGCCATGACCGGCGTGCAGAACATGTGGACCGGTTTCGGCAAGTCGGTCAACACCTACTTCGTCCAGCTGGAGCAGGCCGTCGGGGCCGATCGCGCGGTCAGGATGGCCGAACGCCTCGGGCTGCGCTGGCGCTCGGAGACCGACCAGATGATGGCCACCCCCGAAAGAGCCGCCGGCTGGGGCGCCTTCACGCTCGGCGTGGCGGACACCACCCCGCTGGAGATGGCGAACGCCTATGCGGTGGGGGCGGCCGACGGCGTCTACTGCGAGCCGATCCCGGTGCTGGCCATCAACCACCCCGACGGCACCCCGGTCACCTACACCGACAAGGACGGCACCGTGCACAACGCCGCCGATCCGCGCTGCCATCAGGAGGTGTCGGCCCAGACCGCCCGCACGGCAACCGATGCGGCCAGGTGCGTGACCGGTTATGGCGCGGCGGGCTCCGGCTGCGGCGGATGGTCGACCGCCCCGGGCGTCTACGGTCAGGTCGGCCGGCCGGTGGCGGGCAAGACGGGCACCACCGACGACAACCGCACCGCGTGGTTCGTGGGCTTCACCCCCCAGCTGGCGGTGGCGAGCTTCATGGCCGACCCCGACTACCCGTTCAACAACGTCGGTGGCGGCAACTCGATCAAGCCGATCAACTCGGCCGCAGAGATCCTGCGCGAGGGATCCGGCCCGGACATCGGCTACTTCCCTTACCCGTAAAGGGATTTCACTTCGCGGCCATCCCGGCTTCATAAGCCAGGATGGCCGCTTGCGTGCGGTTGGAGCAGCCGAGTTTGTCCATCACCCGCGAGACGTGACTCTTCACCGTGGTCTCGCTCAGATTCAGCCGCTGGCCGATCTCGGCGTTGGACAGGCCTTCGCCCAGACACGCGAGCACCTCCATCTCCCGCGGGCTGAGCACCTCCACCCGCTCCCGTGCCGCCTGCCGGCCGTGTGAGGCCTCGTCAGTGAAGTGGGCGATGACCGACTGGGTGATGGCCGGGTCCAGGATCGCTTGTCCCTCATGGGCTTTGCGCACAGCGGCCACCAGATCCTCGGGCGGGGTGTCCTTGAGCAGGAAGCCCACCGCTCCGGCGCTCAGGGCCCGGTACACATAGGATTCGTCGCCGAAGGTGGTCAGGACAAGGACCTTCGCCGGGTCGTTGGACTGGGCCAGCTCTTCGGTGGCGGCCAGACCGTCCATGCCCGGCATGCGAATGTCCATCAGCACCACGTCGGGGTGCAGCTCCCGGACCAGGGCAACGCCCTCACGCCCGTCGCCGGCCTCCCCCACCACCTCGATGTCGTCGGTGCTCTCCATCATCATGCGCAGACCACCGCGCATGAGCTGTTCGTCGTCGACGAGAATCACCCGGATCACGAGCCACCTCCATAGGGCAAAAACGCATGAACGGCCCATCCACCATCACTGGTCTGACCGGCCGTGAAGTTTCCGGACACCAGGCCCACCCGCTCACGGAGGCTGCGCAGACCGTGGCCGCCCTCCGGGAAACCGGTCTCCTCCACAACGACCGGACTGTTGGCCACTTCGATTTCCAGTCTCGAGTCCCACCACGTCAGCCGGACCTGCACCTTGGCGCCGGAGGCGTGCTTGCGCGTGTTGGTGAGCGACTCCTGGACCACCCGGTAGGCCGTTCGCTCGACGGTGCTGGGCAGCTTGCGCCGCACGCCGGTCTCGACGAACCGAACCTCCTGTCCCGCGCCGCGGGCCTCCTCGACCAGTGCTTCCACCTTGTCCAGGCTCGCCATCGGCTGCAGCGGCGGCGACTCCTCCGAGCGCAGCACGCGGACCAGCTCCCGCAGCTCCTCCAGCGCGAGCCGGCCCGACGAGCGAACCAGATCGGCCGTGCGCCGGGTCTTCTCGTCGGTGGCCGCCAGCTTGAGCGCGCCGGTGTGCACGACCATGAGGCTCACCCGGTGGGCGACCACATCATGGATCTCGTTCGCGAGCCGGTTGCGTTCATCCTCGCGAACCCTTTCCGCTTCGAGCTTTCGCTGCCTTTCGTTGGTGGCGGCGCGCTGGGAGAGCTCGTGGGCGTAGAGACCGAACAGCACCGGCGCCACCGAGAAAAGCAGCATTTCCGGTACCAGATAAATCATCACCGCCCAAGTGATCTCCTCGGTGGACGGCCAGGGCACGAGCAGCACCAACGCGCCGAGGGCAGCGGAGAGCCAGACGCGATGGCGGGCATAGCCCTCGGCGGCCAGCGTGTAGAGCATGATGGCCAGCCCGAGCGGATAGGGCCAGGTGGCCAGATCGTTGAAGGCGGTCACCACCATGACCACCGCCAGGGCTGGCAACGTCCACACCCGACGGCACGCCACGGCCAGGCCCTCGGCCAGATCGCGCGCGATCTCCCAGCCCGCGTTCCCGCCGTCGAGCGAGGTGGCCGCGGTCAGATAGATCGTCAGCCCGGCCCCGATGGCGAGGTCGAGCAGCAGATCGCGGGCTGGAAGCGATCGTGGCAAAAACGACGAGATATGTGCTATTTCCCGATATTATCCGGCCAAACCGACCGCTTCCGGACCTTCCTCGAAAAGCTTGGTCAACTCTTGCTCGTCGAGCGTGCGCACGCCCAGCGACACGGCCTTGTCCAGTTTCGAACCGGCGTTTTCGCCCACGACCACAAAGGCAGTCTTCTTGGAGACCGATCCGGAGACCTTCGCGCCCAAAGCCTCCAGCCTGGCCGAGACCTCCTCGCGGGTGGCCCCCTCCAGCGTGCCGGTCACCACCGCGGTCATCCCGGCCAGCGGCTTCGGCCCGGTATCGGCTCTGGTCGATTTCTCCTCGGTCAGCTTCACCCCGGCCGCCGCCCACTTGGCGACGAGGTCGTTGTGCCAGCCGACGGTGAACCACTCCTTGAGGGAGTCCGCGATGATGCCGCCCACGCCCTCGACCCCGGCGATCTCCCCGGCGCTGGCCTTCTCAATCTCCTGCAGCGAACCGAAATGGTCGGCCAGCGCCCGCGCGGCCGTCGGCCCGACATGGCGGATCGACAGCGCCACGATCGCCCTCCAGAGTGGACGCTGCTTGGCCTCGGCGAGATTGTCGAGCAGCTTCTTGCCGTTGCTCGACAGCGACCCGTTCTTGTTGGTGAAGAAGGCAGAGCTCATCAGCTTCGCCTCGTCGAGGGCGAAGATGTCGCCTTCGTCGACAATCACCTCCGACTCGATCAGGGCCCGGGCCGCCTTGTAGCCGAGCACCTCGATGTCGAAAGCGCCGCGCCCGGCGAGGTGGAAGATGCGCTCGACCAGCTGCGCCGGGCAGCTGCGCGAGTTGGGGCAGCGGATGTCGACGTCGCCCTCCTTCGCGGGGGCGAGCTTGGTCTCACAGCTCGGACACGTCGTCGGCATGACGAAGGGACGCTCGGAACCGTCTCGCAGCGCCACCACCGGCCCGAGCACCTCGGGGATCACGTCGCCGGCCCGCCGGATCACCACGGTGTCGCCGATCAGGACCCCCTTGCGCGCCACCTCCGACTGGTTGTGCAGGGTCGCGCTCGTCACCGTCACCCCACTCACCTGCACCGGCTCGAGCTGCGCGTAGGGGG
The DNA here is from genome assembly GCF_016862955.1 of Rhizocola hellebori. Lineage (GTDB taxonomy): Bacteria > Actinomycetota > Actinomycetes > Mycobacteriales > Micromonosporaceae > Rhizocola > Rhizocola hellebori. The sequence continues at coordinate 133,814 of NZ_BONY01000013.1, forward strand.
TGACCCGGCCGGTGCGCCCGACATTGACGAGGACATCGAGCAGTTTGGTGTTGGCTTCCTCCGGCGGATATTTGTAGGCCATCGCCCATCGCGGCGCACGGCTGGTGAAGCCCAGCTTCTGCTGCTGCGACACCTGGTCTACCTTGATGACCACACCGTCGATCTCGTGCTCGATATCGTGGCGGTGCTCCTGGTAGTAGGCGATGTACTCCAGCACCTCGGTGAGCGAGTCGAAGACCTTCCATCGCTCGCTGGTGGGCAGGCCCCACTGGCTCAGCTGCTCATAGGCGGCCGATTGGCTCTCCGGCTCGAAGCCGGTGCGGGCGCCCATCCCGTGCACGATCAGCCGCAGCGGGCGCCCCGCGGTGACCGCAGGATCCTTCTGCCGCAACGAACCTGAGGCCGAGTTACGCGGATTGGCGAACGGCTTGAGCCCCGCCGCCACCAGCCCCGCGTTGACATCGGCGAACCCGGCGATGTCGAAGAAGATCTCGCCGCGCACCTCGACCAGATCGGGAATCGGCTTGCCGCTGAGGCGATGCGGGATGTGCTTGATGCCCTTCACGTTTCGGGTGACATCCTCGCCGGTGACACCGTCGCCGCGGGTCGCCGCACAGGTGAGCCGGCCCTTCTCATAGGTGAGGTTGATGGCCAGCCCGTCGATCTTCAGCTCGCACAGATAGCGCACCGCCCCACCCGCGTCGCGCTCCACCCGCTTGGCCCAGGCGAGCAGCTCCTCCTCGTTGAAAACGTTGTCGAGGCTCATCATCGGCTCGGCATGCTGCACCGCGGCGAAGGTCGAGCCGGTGCCCGCACCGACCCGCTGCGTCGGGGAGTCCGCCGAGGTGATCTCGGGGTGATCCGCCTCGATCTTTTGCAGCTCACGCATGAGCTTGTCGTATTCAGCGTCAGAAAGGGTGGGGGCGTCCTCGATGTAGTAGCGCTGCTGCGCCTCGTCGATGAGCGCCATTAGCTCGCTGTAGCGCTTGCTGACCTTCTCCATGCTCACTTCTGCACCCTAACCATTGGGTGGGACGATCTGGGCCCCCAGCTGCATTGCCTTGCCGAAAACATCGCCCATGGCCCACATTCCGGTGATCCGGCCCGCCTGGACCGTGAAGAAATGCACCCCCGCCCAGGTGACCTCCCGGCCCGTGGGCGCCACCGGCCCCCACGGCCCCACCTGGCGGGCGGTGGCCTGCCAGCGCAGCGCGACGCGGTCGCCCCCGGCGACCTCATCCACAATCTCGTAACGGGAGTTTGCCCAGGTCAAGGCTTCGTCGATGTGCCACTGGCGCAACCCGGCCACGGTGTCCTGGCGACCACCGTGGTCGAACGGATCGGTGAAGAGCTCGGGCAGCAGGTCCAGCTGGCCGCCGTTCCACACCTGGCCAACCAGCCGCCGGACCACCTCAAGCGCCATCGCTTACTCCGACAATCGTTGCGCCGCTTCGCGGCACGCCTTCAAGACCCCCCGAGCATAGGCCGGGGTGCTAGTGGCCAGCCCGCATGCGGGTGTGAGCACCGCTTGCTTGGCCATCAGCTCGGGAGCGAACCCGAGATCGCTCCAGACGCGGCGCAGCCGATCAGCCAAATGCGACGAGCTCGGCACGGAGGCGGCGGCGGTCGGGGCCACCCCGGCATACAGCACGAGCCCGGCGTCGATCGCCTCGCCTATCGGGTCAAGGTCTTTGACCAGGGAGAGATCTATCGCCACCCCGGCCACACCGGCCTCGCGGAACAGGCCGAGCGGGGCGTTGCGGGCGCAGCAATGCACCACCACCGGCGAGCCCACTCCGTCCACAAAGGACTTCAAGACGTCGCGCGCGCGGCTCGCCTCCACCGATCTGTAGGTGTAAAGCCCGCTGGCCGTGCGCACTTCGCCGGCCATCGCGGCGGGCAGCGACGGCTCGTCCAGCTGCAGGATCACCTCGGCGCCCGGCACGCGCCGCTTTATCTCCGCGACGTGGGCGCGCAGACCCTCCAACAGCGAGGAGGCCAGATCACGTACCGCCCCATGGTCTTTCAGCAGCAGCTCGCCGAGCGCGAGCTCGACGCTTGCCGCCAGCGTCCACGGCCCCACCGCTTGCACCTTCAGCGGGCCGCGGTAGCCGTCGGCCCGCTCGGTCAGCGCATCGAGGTCGCGCTCCAGGAAGTCCAGGGCTTGTCGCTCATCGGCGCCGGCGTGCGCCGCCACCCGCCACCGCCCCACATACAGCTCGACCGGCAGGTCGACCAGAAACGCCGAGCCCCGCCCGATCATGTCCGCGCCCGGGCCGCGCCCGGGAAGCTCTGGCAGGTAAGGAAAATCCGGCAACTCGCCGAACGTGAAGGAGAGGGCTTCGTCGATGTCGGTACCCGGTAGGGACCCGACGCCGGTGGCTTTCACGCCGCAGCCGTGATGGTGGCACTGCCCAGCACGGTGTCACCCCGGTAGACCACAATCGCCTGACCCGACGCGATTCCGCGCTCCGGCCCGCGCAGCTGCGCCACCAGCCGGTCGCCGCGCAGCGTCACCACCGCCGGCAACTCCTTGCCGTGCGCCCGCACCTGCACCACGCACTCGATCGGACCTTGCGGCCGCTCGCCACCCGTCCAGACCACCCGATCACCCTCCACAGTGGACACATCGAGCGCCTCAGCCGAGCCGACTCGCACCGTGTTGTTCACCGGCGTGATGGACAGTACATACCGCGGCCGGCCATCCGGGGCGGGCCTGGTCAACGCCAGCCCCTTGCGCTGCCCGATGGTGTAGCCGAAAGCTCCGTCGTGCTGCCCCAGCACCTCACCCGTGCTGTCGTCGACGATGTCGCCCTTGGCATCACCCAGCCGCTGCCGCAGGAACTTCTGAGTGTCGCCGTCGGCGATGAAGCAGATGTCGTGTGAGTCGGGTTTGTCGGCCACCCCGGCCAGGCCACGCTCGTGCGCCTCGGCCCGCACCAGCTCCTTGGTCGAGTCGCCCAGCGGGAAAATCGATCGATCGAGCTGCTCACGGGTCAGCACCGCCAGCACGTAGGACTGGTCCTTGGCCGCATCGACGCTGCGGGTGAGCAAGCCGTCGAGCAGCCTCGCGTGGTGCCCGGTCACGACCGCGTCAAACCCCAGCGCCACCGCCCGATCGAGCACCGCCGAAAACTTGATCTTCTCGTTGCAGCGCAGGCAGGGGTTGGGCGTGCGCCCCGCCGCGTACTCCGCGACAAAGTTGTCGATCACGTCCTCGTGGAACCGGTCGGCCATGTCCCATACGTAGAACGGAATCCCCAGCACATCCGCAGCGCGCCGCGCGTCCCGCGAATCCTCGATCGTGCAGCACCCACGCGCGCCCGTGCGATGGCTCTGCGCGTTGCGCGACAACGCCAGATGCACCCCGGTCACGTCAAGCCCGGCGTCCACCGCCCGGGCAGCAGCCACCGCCGAGTCGACCCCACCAGACATCGCAGCCAGAACACGCACCCGCCAATCCTACCGGCCCGTTTTCTGGAGCAGATTTCCTTTTCTCTACGCCGCCACGTTGTGGTCAAGCGCCGCATCCTCCCGCCCGCCTTGGAGTTCTCCCTGGGCGGCTCCGCGGTGTTGGCGGGCCGCCGGGTGAACTCCTGGGCGGCGGCGACGAAGGCCCGTGCTCCCCACCCTCCCCGCACAGCGTCTGCGGCGGGGCGGCTGGTTAGAAGGTGCCGGCGCGGCGGGCGCGGTCCACCGCGGCGGGTAGGGCCGCCACCAGGGCGTCGATGTCTTCGGGGGTGCTGGTGTGGCCGAGCGTGAAGCGCAGCGAGGAACGGGCCGCGACGGGATCGGCGCCCATCGCCAACAGCACGTGGGAGGGCTGGGCCACACCCGCGTTGCAGGCCGAGCCGGTGGAGACCGCGATCTGCTGCGCATCGAGCAGCAGCAGCAGCGCGTCGCCTTCGCAGCCGGGGAAGCTGAAATGCGCGTTGCCGGGCAGGCGTGGGGTGGCCGGGCCGTTGAGCGCCGCTTCGGGGACCGCCTCCAACACCCGGGCGATCAGCTCGTCGCGCAGGAGGGTGAGGCGGGCCGCCTCCTCCTGCTGCTCTTTGACCACGTGCTCGACCGCGACGGCGAAGGCCACCACGCCCGGGACGTCGAGGGTGCCCGAACGCACATCGCGCTCCTGGCCGCCGCCGTGCAGCAGCGGGGTACTCGCCACATCACGGCCGAGCAGGAGAGCGCCCACGCCATAGGGGCCGCCGAGCTTGTGGCCCGTGACGCTCATCGCCGAGACGCCGCTGGCGGCGAAGTCGACCGGGACGTGGCCCACCGCCTGTATCGCGTCGGTGTGCAGCGGCACGCCCGCCGCGGCGGCCAGCGCGGCCAGCTCGGCGATGGGCTGGATCGTGCCAACCTCGTTATTGGCCCACATCACCGTGATCAATGCGACGTCGCCGCCGTCAAGGTTGACACTGGCGAGCTCGAGGCGGCCGTCGGAGTCGACGGGCAGCCAATCGACGGTGGCCTCCTCGTGGTCTTCCAGCCAGCGCACCGCGTCGAGCACGGCGTGATGCTCGATCGAGCTGGCCAGAACCCGGGGCCGGCGGCGGGCCCAGTAGATGCCCTTGACCGCCAGGTTGTCGCTCTCGGTGCCCCCGCTGGTGAAGATGACCTCGGAGGGACGGGCGCCCAGGGCGGCCGCTATCCGCTCGCGGGACTCTTCGATGTGTTTGCGGGCAAGGCGGCCCGGGCCATGCAACGACGAGGCGTTGCCGACCTCCCGCGCGGTTTCGACGTAGGCGTCCAGCGCCTGCGGAAGCATCGGCGTGGTCGCAGCGTGATCAAGGTATGCCATCTCGCGCACAAGCCTAATACGCGGCCGCCCTGCCAGCAGGACGGCCGCGAGTCGTGCTCGATTATTTACGCTTACGAATCTCCTCGGCGGCCTGCGGCACGACCTGGAACAGGTCGCCCACCACGCCGAAGTCGGCCAGCTCGAAGATGGGCGCCTCGGTGTCCTTGTTGACCGCGACGATGGTCTTCGACGTCTGCATGCCGGCCCGGTGCTGGATCGCCCCGGAGATGCCCAGCGCGATGTAGAGCTGCGGCGAGACCGTCTTGCCGGTCTGTCCGACCTGGAAGGCGTGCGGGTAGAAGCCCGAGTCGGTGGCGGCGCGGGAAGCGCCGACCGCCGCGCCGAGCAGGTCGGCGAGCTCCTCGACCAGCTTGAAGTTTTCCGCCGAGCCGACGCCGCGGCCACCCGAGACGACGATCGAGGCCTCGGTCAGCTCCGGGCGTGCGCCCTTCGCCTCGGCCACCCGGTTGACGACCGTGGCGAGCTTGTCCTTGTCCTCCACTGCTACGTCCACATTGGACACAGCTGCGGCGCCTGCCTGCGGGGCAGGGGTCAGCGAGTTGGGCCGGACGGTGACGATCGGCAGGTCCCCCTTGACCGTGGACTTGACGATCGTGGAGCCCGCGAAGACCACCTGCGTCGCGGTGCCGTCGGCGTCGAGTGAGACCACGTCGGTGAGCACCCCGTTCTCAAGCTTGACGGCGAGGCGGCCGGCGATCTCCTTGCCCTCCTGGGTCGACGCGATCAGCACCGCGGCCGGCCCGGTTTCCTTGACCAGCTTGGCCAACACGGAAGCCTTCGGGGCCACCAGGTGGCCCGCGATCTCGTCGCTCTCCGCGACATAGATCTTCTCGGCGCCGAACTCGCCCAGCTTGGCGGTCAGCGGCGCAGCCGCACCGGGGCCGCCGAGCACGACCGCGCAGGGCTCGCCGAGCCCGCGCGCCATGGTCAGCATCTCGAGGGTGACCTTCTTGACCGCGTCACCGGCGGCTTCGACAACAACCAGAACCTCAGCCATTTGAAGACTCCGCCTCTCACACAAACTTTTCGTTGGTCAGGAACTCGACGAGCTGCACGCCACCCTCGCCGGAGTCGGCAACCTTCTGGCCCGCGCTGCGCGGCGGGCGCTTGCTGTGCGAGGCCACCCCGGTCAGCGCGCCTGTCCAGCCGACCTGCTCGGCGGAAACCCCTAGATCGGCCAGCGAAAGCGTCTCAACCGGCTTCTTCTTGGCCGCCATGATGCCCTTGAACGACGGGTACCGAGGCTCGTTGATGGTGTCCCAGACACTCACCACGGCCGGGGTGGCGGCGGTGACGACCTCGTATCCCTCTTCGGTCTGCCGCTCGATGGTCAGCTGCGAACCTTCCACGGTGAGCTTGCGCGCGCCGGTCAGCGCGGCGATGCCGAGGCGCTCGGCGAGCATGTGCGGCAGCACCTGCCCACCGGCGTCGGTCGACTCCGCCCCGCAGAGGACGACATCGGGGTTGATTCGCTGCAACGCGGCCGCCAGCACCCGTGAGGTGCCGAGCGCGTCGGTCCCGGAGAGGGCGTTGTCCAGCACATGAACAGCGCCGTCGGGGCCCATCGAGAGCGCCTTGCGGATCGACTCGCTGGCCCGCTCGGGCCCCATGGTCAGGATGGTGACCTCACCGCCGTGAGCCTCCTGGAGCCGGAGAGCTTCCTCGATGGCGTACTCGTCCATCTCATTGATCACGTTGTTCGCCGAACTGCGATCGACGGTGTTGTCGTCCGGGCGAAGGTTGCGCTCGGCGCCTGAATCTGGCACCTGCTTGACAAGTACGACAATCTTCATCGCGGAGCAGGACCCTCCTGTTGAACGGGCGTTTAGATGGTTCACACGATAACCATGGCTGATGTTACCAGTGAGTAAGGTCCATGGATTTTCGAGTGAAGTGAAACACCTCACCGCTCTTTGTGTAAGAAAATGGGACACATGCCCGCCAAAGTTCACCGCATCACGCCCGCGCCGACGCAACACCTGTGCTCCTGCGGCCAGCTGCGCGAGCAGTGCGTGCGCGAGGCCGTGCGCGCTATGTGGCGCTAGGCCGCCAGATGTAGGGCGTGGTGGTGGTCACGGCCACAAAGCCAAGGCGCTCAAGGATTGGGCGGCTGTCGTCGGAGGCGTCCACCTGAAGGTAGGTATAGCCGCGCTCGATCGCGTCGGCTGCCCGCACCGCGACCAGTGCTTTGTAGATGCCGCGTCCCCTGTACTCCTTCAGGGTCGCCCCGCCCCAGAGCCCGGCGAAATCGGTGCCGGGCACGAACCGGATCCACGCCGCGCTCACCGGCTTCCCGTCGGCCTCGGCGACGTAAACCCGCATGTCGTCCCCGGACTCGGTGCGCAGCATCTCGGCCAGCCAGCTCATGTCGGTCTCCCAGACCACGGACTTCGTCGCCGCTATCCGGTCGAAATCCTCGGCCGAGGTGGTGAGCCGGATCTGGACACCCTCCGGCGCCGGGCGCGACGAAGCCTGTGCGCTGGCCAGGCCGACGACGACGGTCTCCCGCTCCTCGGGCTCGAAACCGGCCGCCACCAAGCGTTGCGGCAGGTCGGCCGGCTCATCGTGGCCACGGGTCTTCCACTCGAACTTCTCGCCCCGCTCGGCGAAGACGGCGACCTGGCGCGCGATCAGCGCGTCAAGCTCCGCACCGCGCAACCCGCCCAGGTCCCGATAGTCCACGAACCCGCCACCGTAAAGGCCAGTCAGCCGGCGCACCGGGCCGTCCCATTCCACCTGCGCTCCGGGCGGAAGATGCGCCTCGTCGGCTCCAGCGCGCAGCTGTGAGTCATATGCCTCGAGCAGGACCTGAGGATCTAGTAAGTCAGCCATTGTGGCCATACTAAGAAGGTGTGGGGCAGGGTGCGCAACTGGTTTGATCCCGACGAGGTGCGGCAGGTCGGCTCCACGCCCGACTATCGCTTCTCGCTGGCCAACGAGCGCACCTTCCTGGCCTGGATCAGGACAGGGCTGGCGCTGATCGCGGCCGGGCTGGGCGTGGCCCAGTTCCTCAGCCCGCTTCCGATTCCGCACCTGCGCGAGATCCTGGCGATCCTGCCCATCGCGGTCGGCGCGGGTTGCGCCCTGCGCGGAATCGACCACTGGATCCGATGCGAGGTGGCCATGCGCACCGACCGGCCGCTTCCGCCATCGCGGTTTCCGGCCCTGCTGGCGTTGGTGGTGGCGGTCAGCGCGCTGCTCGCGGTGGTGTACGTGATCGCCGATGCCACCCGATAGTGCCCCGCAGCGCACCCGGCTGTCGTGGCGGCGGACCACCCTCTCCGCGACCGCGGTGCTGGTCCTGCTGATCCGGCTGGCTCTGCTGCAGGACAACCGGGCGGTGGCGATCACCGTCACCGCGCTCGGCGCGCTGAGCTGGGTGACGTTGCTGGCGGTGGTACAGCGCCGCATTTACGCGCTCGGGCAGCTGGCCAGGCCGTCAAGGTGGATATTGATCCTCGTCGCGGCCGTGTGCGCGTGCTTCGGCGCACTGGGGGTCGTGCTCGCGCTCGCGTAGGCCTATTCTCATACGCCATGGCACGCTTCTGGCTGTTCTTCGTCGTAGCCAACCTCATCCTGACCGCGGCCGCCCTGATCAGCTGCCTCTCCGCTGAAGACGAGGACATCCGGGGTCTGCCCAGAATCGGCTGGGTAATCGTGATCCTGCTCTTCTCGCCGGTCGGCTCCATCGTCTGGTTCTTCGTCGGGAAAACCCCTTACAGCGTGCCCCGCAAGCAGGTCTGGCGTCCGGGCAGCGGCTTCCCGGAGAACGAGCGTCCACGTAGGACGGTCGCGCCCGACGACGACCCCGACTTCCTCAAGGGGATCGAACGCAATCGACGGGAGCTCGAGGCCGCCCAGCAGACCGAGGCCGAGCGGGAGCTTCTGCGCAAATGGGAGGAAGATCTGCGCCGCCGGGAGGACGACCTCAACAAGCGCGACAAGCCGGACGACTAGCCCATCTCCCGGGTGGTCAAAACCTGAAACATATTCTAATGTCTGCCGCCATGAGGAGAATCACGCGCCTGGTTGGCGTGTTCGCGGTGCTGACCCTGGGTGCGCTGACCTACGCGTCGCCCGCTTCGGCGCACGAGGAGCGGCAAACCCGCGAACTCGACGGCAAAGGCAGCGTGCCCGTCTATCGAACCGACGGACCGACCATCCTGGTCTGCAAAACCGACAAGGCCGCCTTCGACAGCAAGATCGCGGGCTATCCCGCCGCGCTCAAAGCCGAGAACGAGCGCCTTTGGCAGGAGTGCCAGGCCACCGGCCACCGGCATGTCCAGGAGGCCGTGGACGCGGCGAAGCTACCCGGTACCAACATAAAGATTCTCCCCGGCCTCTACCTTGAGGAACCGTCGCTGGCCGAACCCAACCCGGCCTGTGACGCGACCTTCAAGAACGCCCCCAAGGGCAAGATCTACGAAGAGTTCGCCATCTTGACCTGGGATCAGCAGCTGGCCTGCCCGCATCTGACCAACCTGGTCGCGATCCTGGGCAAGAAGAACCTGCAGATCGAGGGGACGGGCGCCTCGCGTGAGGACGTGCTCATCGACGCGCAATACAAGAAGCTCAACGCTGTTCGGGCCGACAACTCCGACGGCGTCTACTTCAAGAACCTGAGCGTGCAGCGCGCGGAGTTCAATGCCCTCTACGTCATGGAAACCGACGGCTTCGTCATCGACAACGTGATGGGCCGCTGGAACGACGAGTACGCCTTCCTCACCTTCGCCGTCGACCACGGCCTCTACACCGACTGTGAGGGCTACGGCAACGGCGACTCCGCCATCTACCCGGGCGCGGCGTCGAACATCAACAAGAACAACGGGCACAACGTCCCGCGCTACGCGGTGGAAATCAAGAACTGCTGGGGTCATCACAACACGCTGGGCTACTCCGGCACCGCAGGCGACTCGGTCTGGGTACACGACAGCAAGTTCACCGACAACACCGCGGGCATCGCCACCGACAGCGCCTTCGCCAACCACCCGGGCATGCCGCAGAACCACGCCAAGTTCGAGCGCAACATCATCGCGAACAACAATGTCAGCTACTACAAGTACATCGTCGACGGCACGTGCAAAAAGCCGTTCAAGGACCGCGGTTACGAGCAGGGTGTGGTCTGTCCCGCGGTCGGCGTGCCGCTGGGCACGGGCATCATCAACCCCGGTGGCAACTACAACATCTGGCGCGACAACTGGATTTACGGCAACAACTACTCCGGCTTCGTCACCAGTTTCGTACCCGGCTTCGTGCGCAACGACAACGAGTTCGCCCAGCAGTTCGACACCTCGCACCACAACCGCTATATGGGCAACCGGATGGGCGTTTCCGAGACCGGGCAAGCCAAGCCCAACGGGCTGAACTTCTGGTGGGACGGCCAGGGCGTCGGCTCGTGCTGGACACCGATGAAGGACACCAATATCCGCACCCTCCCGGCCTGCGGCGCGGACGAGCTGCCCAGCATCGGCGTCCATCGCTACTTCGGCGAGCCCGCGAACACCTTGAAGATGCTCGAATGTTCCGGCTACAGCTCGCGCGGCCAGAACATTCCGGCCGGCTGTGACTGGTACGGGGAGTTCGGCGCCACCGGCTGGTTCGACCGGGTCGAGGTGCGCAATGCCACGCTCGGCGCGATCGTTCTGGCGCTGGCCGCGATCGGGCTCTTCTTCCGCCGCCTGCGCCACAGCAAGGCGGCCTTGGCCGGGCTGCTGATCGGCCTCGCCGGTCTGGTGGTCGGGGTCTTCGGCACCATCGAGATGGGCAGCGTCATGCACCCGATCGGCCTGGCGCTCTATGGGCTCGGTTTCGTCTTGCTGGGTCTGGCGTTGCGCAAACACGGCACGCGCAAGCTCGGCACGCTCACCCTGATCGTGGCCGCCTTCGCCCTGCTGGGCGCGATCGACCACGGCCTCATCATGATTCCCTACCTCTCGGTCTCACCTGCCCTGCTGCGTGTGATCACCGAGCTGATCTGGGTCCCCTGGGCCCTCGGCGCGATCGTCGTCGGCCACCGCGTCCAAAAAGAAATACCGGCGTAGTTTGCAGCGCCGCGCGTTTGCTTCGCACGCGCCAGAATTACAGAATCGTCATGTGAAGATCTCACTGCTCGGGCCGGTGGAGGTGCGCGCCGACGATGGCTCGCTGCTCGACCTCGGCGGGGCGCGCCTGCGCACCCTGCTGATCCGGCTCGCGCTGGAGCCGCGCCGAACCGTGAGCCACGATGCCCTCGTCGATGCCGTCTGGGCCGACGAACCGCCGGCGAACTCTTCGAATGCATTGCAGCAGCTGGTTTCCCGGCTGCGGCGGCGTGGCCTTCCCATCCATGCCGATTCTGCTGGGTACCGGTTGGAGCTTGCCGAAAGCGATATAGACATCTTCAGTTCCGAGCCGACCGGGCCATGGCGCGGCCCGGCTCTGGCCGAAGTGGCCGACCGCGATTTCGCCCGAGCCCACCTCACCCGCCTGAGCGAGCTGCGGGCGCAGGCGGCCGAGGAAACCGCCACCACCATCGGCGATCTGGAGGCCCTCGCGGCCGAACATCCGTTGCGCGAACGCCCGGTCGAGCTGCTGATGCGGGCCCTGTGGCGGCTCGGCCGGCCGGCTGAGGCGCTCGCCGCCTTCGAACGCTATCGCGACCTGGTGGCCGAGCAGCTGGGCGCCGACCCGTCACCCGCGCTCGCCGCGCTCAACGTCGAGATCCTGCGCGGGCAACAGCCCGACCGTCCTTCGCTTCCGGTCGCGCTCACCTCTTTCGTGGGCCGCGACGGCGATCTGTCCCAGCTTCGGGAGTTGCTAGGCACAACGCGCCTGGTCACCCTGACCGGGCCCGGCGGCTCGGGCAAGACCCGCCTCGCGCTGGAAACGGCGCGGCTGCTGGCCGCACAGCCGGCGGGCGGCGATGCCGCGGTGCGCCTCGTCGAGCTGGCGCCGCTGGGCGAGGCGGTCGAGGTGCCGACCGCAATCCTTGCCGCGCTTGGCATTCGAGAACACACCCTGCTCATTCACCGAGGCGTGGCCGTCGACGCCCAAGACCCGATCGATCGCGTCATCGCGGCCCTGAGCCATCGGCGCCTGCTGCTCATCCTGGACAACTGCGAACACCTGCTGGACCCGGTGGCGCGGGTGGCCGAGGCCGTGCTCACCACCTGTCCCGGGGTCACCGTGCTGGCCACCAGCCGAGAACCCTTGGGGCTCATCGGCGAGACGCTCTGGCCGGTGGAGCCGCTGCCGGGTCTGGCCGCGGTGGCGATGCTCACCGATCGCGCTCGGGCCGTGAAGCCCGGTTTCGATGCCGAAGCCGATGAGCTTGACCGGCTTTGCCTTGCCCTGGACAGGATGCCGCTGGCCATCGAGCTCGCCGCCGCCCGGTTGCGCACGCTGTCGCTGCACCAGCTCACCTCGCGCATCGACGAGCGCTTCCGGCTGCTGACCGGCGGGAGCCGGACTGCCCTTCCACGCCATCAAACCCTGCGCGCCGTGGTCGACTGGAGCTGGGACCTGTGCGATGAGCAGGAGCGCGCGGTGTGGCGGGCGCTTTCGGTCTTCCACGGCGGTGCGACGCTGGGGGCCATCGAGGCGGTCGCCGGGGCCGAAGCCTTCGACCACCTGAGCGGGCTCGTCGACAAGTCTCTGGTCAACGCCGAAGGCGAGCGCTATTCGATGCTGGAGACCATCCGCGAGTACGGCCTCGACCGGCTCGGCCCGGCCGACCGCGCGGCGCTGGAAGGGGCGCACGCCGCGTACTTCGCCGAGCTGGCTGAGCAGGCCGAGCCGCATCTGCGGGAGTCCACCCAGATCGAGTGGCTCGCCGTGCTGCGGGCCGACCACGACAACCTGCATGCCGCGCTGCGCCGCCGCATCGCCGCGCGCGACACGGCAACCGCCATCCAGCTGGTCGCCGGGCTGGGCTGGTACTGGTGGCTGTCGGGCTATCGCGCCGAGGGCAGTTCCCTTGCCGCGGAAGCACTTGCCCTGCCCGAGGCGGGTGAGCCCTCGCTGCAGCGCCGAGCCATCGCCCTGACCATGGCAGCGTTGAATGTCATCGACGGGCGCGGTGACATGGTGCGGGCCAAGGAATGGTTCCAGCAGGCCTCCGCCCTGGTGACAGAGTCCGGCCCGGCACACCCGCTGCTCAAAATGGTCCAGCCCACCACCCTGCTCGCGTCGTGGGATCTGGCCTCAGCCCCCGAGCTGCTGCCCGCCTATCGGGTGCTGTTCGCCGATCCCGACCCCTGGGTGGCCGCCACGGCGAGAGCCTTCCACGCCCACACGCTGGTGAACATCGGCCAGACCGGGCCGCAGGCCAAGGCGGACTTCGAGACCGCGCTGGCGCTATACCGCACGGTCGGCGACAGGTGGGGCATGTCCCTTGCGCTGGAAGCACTTTCGATGATGGAAGCGCAGGAGGGCGACTTCGCCGCGTCGGCCCAGCGGGCGCTGGAGGCCGACGGGCTGCTGACGGTGCTGGGGACCTCGGAGGATCTGCTGCAGCTGCGCCTGCGCCTGGCCCAGGCGCAATGGTTCCTGGGCGACACCGACGGCAGCATCGCCACCATCGCCGCGGCGGAGCGCCAGGCCGAGAAGCTCGGCTCGAGCTTCGGACGTGCCGCGACCGCTTTCGCCTGGGCCAGCTATGCCCGGCTGCAGGGCGACTTCGTGAAGGCCAACCGGTTGCTGTGCAAGGCCGCCGAACTCATTGACACCGACATCGTCGCGCCACAGTTCCGCGCGATCCATGCCGGCGCGTTCGGCTTGGTGGCCGCCGCCGAAGGCGACTTCGATCTGGCCCGGCGTCAGCACACCATCGCGGTCGAGACCGCCATCGCCTCGGCCGACGCACCGGTCATCGGCTACATCCTGGTCGGCTGCGCCGACCTGTCGCTACGCGAGGGCGACCCCTTGCTCGCGGCCACCCTGCTCGGCGCGGCCGAGGCGATGAACGGCGCGGTCGATCACTCCATTTTGGACCGTCCCCGCATCGACACGGAGGTCCGCGCGATCCTCGGCGAGGAGAGGTTCGTGGCTGCCTACCGGCGCGGCCTGGCCGCCACGATCCCCTCCCTGCCAAAACTGACCGGCCTACCGCTCTCCCTGAGTGCCTAGCGGCGCTTGAGGCGCAGCAAGGCCAGCGGGGCGCAGATGACGGCAATCACCAGACCGCCCAACAGGCCCAGCAACGCGTGCTGCGCCACCGGGCCGCCGGTGAGCAGGCCGCGCAGGGCGTCGCCGAGCTGGGTCACCGGGTTGATTTTCACGAAGGCCTGCAGCCAGCCGGGCAGCGTCGCGGTCGGGACGTAGGCGTTGGAAAGGAAGCTCAGCGGGAAGATGGCGGTGAAGCCGTACATCATCACCTTCTCCGGCTCATCGGCGATCGTGCCGCAGAACACGGCAAACCACGAGGCGAGCAGGGAGAACGTGAGCATCAGCCCGAAGGCGGCCAGCACCGCCACCACCCCTTGGGTGGCCCGGAAACCGATCAGGTAACCGGTCGCCAGCAGGATGGTCATCGACCAGCCCTGCTTGACCACGTCGGAGACCACCCGCCCGGCCAGTGGCGACCAGCGAGCGATCGGCAGCGACTGCAGCCGGTCGAAGAAACCCTTGTGCAGGTCGGTGCTCAGGCCCATGCCGGTGTTCATGGTGGCCATCAGCCCCGACTGCACGATGATGCCGGGAAGCATGAACTGGAGGTATTTCACCGGATCGCCCATCACCGCCCCACCGAACAGGTAGGTGAACAGCAGCACGAACATGATCGGCTGGAAGCTCAGGTCGCCCAGCTCCATCGGATTGTGGCGGATCTGCACCAGGCCACGCCAGGCCAGGGAGGCGGTCTGGCGCAGCCCGACCAGCGGGCTCACCCGGGCGGGAAGGGTGGTGTTGAGTGTGGTCATTTCGTCACCTCTACGGAATCCTCGGCCCGGTGGCCGGTAAGGGCTAGGAACACTTCGTCCAAAGTGGACGTCCGCAGGGCCAGCTCGCCCACGGTCACGCCGGCATCGTCGAGCCGGCGCACCACGGCCGGCAGCACCGCCGGATCGGTGACCCGCGCGGTGATGAACCCGTTCTCCAGCTCGGCCTTCGCCGCCAGCTCGGCCACCACGGCCCGGACCTTCTCGGTGTCGCCGTCTAGCAGTGGCCGCACGGCAAGCACCTGCGCCCCGGTCTGCCGCTTCAGCTCGGCCGGCGTGCCGCTGGCGATGACCCGGCCGTGGTCGATGACGACGATCTCACCGGCCAGCTGGTCGGCCTCGTCGAGGTATTGCGTTGTCAGCAGCACGGTCACGCCCTCGGCCACCAGGCCGCGCACGATCTCCCAGACCTCGTTGCGGGCGCGCGGATCCAGCCCGGTGGTGGGCTCGTCGAGAAAGAGCAGCTTGGGACGGCCGATAAGGCTGGCCGCCAGGTCGAGCCGGCGGCGCATGCCACCGGAATAGGTCTTGGCCGCACGGTCGGCGGCATCGTCGAGATGGAAGCCGCGCAACAACTCCGCGGCTCGGGCCCGCGCGTCAGGACGGGACATGCCGAGCAGACGCCCAAGCAGGCGCAGGTTTTCCGCACCGGTCAGGGACTCGTCCACCGAGGCGTATTGGCCGGTAAGGCCGATCAGGCTACGCACCCGGTGGGCGTCTTTGACCACATCCAGCCCGCCTACCCGCGCCATTCCGGCGTCGGGGGCCAGCAGCGTGGCGAGGATCCGCACCGCCGTCGTCTTGCCCGCCCCATTCGGGCCGAGCAGGCCGAGGACGGTGCCGGAGCTCACCGCGAGGTCCACACCGTCGAGCGCTTTGGTCTGGCCGAACGACTTGACCAGACCTTCGGCAACGATCGCTTTAGTCATGCCCCAGATCGTGGCGCTGAGGTCTGACAGCGTGCTGACAGCTTGCTGTTAAGCCAAATTCGCCGATCTCGGGTACTGGTCAGCGGGATCGGTGAGCACATTGACCAGATAGGGCACGCCCGAGGCGAAGGCGCGCTCGAAAGCGCCGGCCAGCTCGCCGGGCTTGGCGACGGTCTCCCCCGCCCCGCCCAGCGCCTTGACCACCTCGTCGTAGCGCAGGCCCGGTTGCAGGTCGGCGGCCACGTCGTAGCCGTACATCGCCTGCATCGGGTGCTTCTCCAGCCCCCAGATGCCGTTGTTGCCCACCACGATGACGACCGGAAGGTTCTGCCGCACCAGGGACTCGACGTCCATCAGCGAGAAGCCCGCGGCGCCGTCGCCCATCAGCACGCAGATCTGGCGGTCGGGATAGGTGACCCTGGCGCCCATGGCGTAGCCCATTCCTGTCCCGAGGCAGCCGTAGGGGCCCGGGTCGAGCCAGGTGCCGGGTTGGGCGGGCTCGAGGTAGCGGCCGGCGTAGGAGACGAAATCGCCGCCGTCCCCGATCGTCACCGCGTCCGCGGCAAGGATCTTGCGGAGCTCGCCGTATACGCGAGCCGGCTTGATCGGGTCGGAGTCGGCCTCCATCTCGGCGGCGTGCTTGGCCGCCACCGCGCTCTCGGCCTCGCGCAACTTGGCGATCCAGTCCTCGTGGCCGGTCTGGTCCCCGGTGTAGCGGGCCATCGCCTGCAGGGTGAGGGTGAGGTCACCGGCCGGCGAGGCGGCGGCCTCGACATGACCGGCGCGCAGCCTCGGCTCGGCGACCACGTGCACCACCTTGGCCGAGCCAAAGTCACCGAACCCGAGCCGGAAGTCCAGTGGGGTGCCGATGACCGCCACCACATCGGCGTCGGACAGAGCCGCCCGGCGGCTCTTGGAGAAGGCCAGGCGATGCTCGGGCGGCAGCACGCCACGGCCCATTCCGTTGGCATAGACCGGTACCGAGAACTGCTCGGCGAGCGCCCGCAACGCCTCCACCGCGTTCGCACCGTAGACATCCGAACCGGCGATGATGGCCGGCCGCTGCGCCTGTGCCAGCAGCCCTGCCGCCTTCTTGACCTCTTCCGGGTCGGCCTGCCAGGAACCCACCTTGGGCGCCTCGACATTTCCTTCGCCGAAGCCGAACATCACGTCCAACGGAAAGTCCAAAAAGGACGGACCGCGGTGTCCGCTCAGCGAGGCGGAGAGCGCCTCGGTCACGGCGGCGGTGATCGCGTCGGCGGAGGGCACCGTCGCGGCGTGCTTGGTGATCGAGCTGACCAGCGGGACGTGATCGATCTCCTGCAGCGAGCCCGCACCCCAGCGGAACTGCGGCGCCCGCCCACCCAGCACGAGCACCGGCGCCGCGTTGAAGAAAGCACTGGTGATGCCCGAGATGCCGTTGGTCACCCCCGGCCCGGCCGTGAGCACGGCCACCCCGGGCCGGCGCTGAAGTTTGGCCACGGCCTCGGCCGCGAAGACCGCGCTCTGCTCGTGCCGCACGTCGTAGAGCGGAAAGCCCTCCTGATGCGCCGCATCGTAGAGCGGAAAGACATGCCCGCCGGAGAGCGTGAACATCTCCTTCACGCCCGCAGCCTTCAGCGCTGCAAGCGCCAACTGTCCACCGTGGCCAGAGATCATACGGCGCAGCCTACCCATCGCTCGAAAGAATGTGAAGCATCCTCACACTTGCCGGAGCACCCCGCGCGGCGCTCATCACCATTAACGAGCGACGGCTATCGCGCCGACGAACGAATCGGCAAGCAGATCGGCCAGCGCGGCGGTGAGGGTGAGCTCGGCGGGCTTGGCCTCAACGCGGAACACCTTTCGGGCCACGCTGATCAGACCTCGCTCGCCAAGCTGCACCAACCTTCCCGACAGGTGGCTTGCGATCGCTTGCACCACGGCGGCCCCACCGCGAGCGCCGCCGGTGTGATCATCGCAAGCTCAAGGCCGAACCCGCCGTAGTGTCCTAGAGGGACGCAAATCGCGCTGTCGGATCAACGACCCTCGAAGCCCGGTTTGCGCTTCTCCACGAAAGCGGTCATGCCCTCGGTCTTGTCCTCGGTGGCGAACAGACCCGCGAAAAGCTGTGACTCCCATGCCAATCCGGAGGCGAGGTCGTTGTCCAGGCCACCATCGATGGCCAGCTTCGCGGCGCGAATGGCTTGCACCGGCCCGCGCACGTACTGCGACACCAGCGCCAGAGCCTCGTCAAAAACCTTCTCCGGCTCGACCACCCGGTCGGCGAGCCCGATCGCCAGCGCCTCGGCCGCGTCCACCATCCGGCCGGTGAGGATGATGTCCTTGGCTCGCGCCGGGCCGACCAGCCGCGGCAGCCGCTGGGTGCCACCCGCTCCGGGAATGATGCCAAGTTTGATCTCGGGCTGGCCCAGTTTCGCGTCGCTGCCCACCACCCGCCAGTCGCAGGCCAGCGCCAGCTCGCACCCGCCGCCGAGCGCGTAGCCGGTGATCGCGGCCACCACCGGCTTGGGGATGCGCGCCACCGCATCGAAGGCGCTCGACAGCGCGCCCGCCCGAACGGCCATTTGGGCATAGGTCATGTCGGCCATTTCCTTGATGTCCGCACCCGCCGCGAAGACCTTGGGACCGCCATAAACGATCACCGCGTAGACGTCCGCGTCGTTGGTGGCCGCATGAGCAGCGGCGCGCAACTCCTCCTGAACCTGGGCGTTGAGGGCATTCATCGGTGGGCGATCCAGCCGAATCACCCCGATGCCATCCGCTATTTCCAGGTTGACGAATTCGCCCACCACTGCCTCCTCGCTGAGATCACCGACAGGTATTGACACCGACTCTACGGTGGGCGTGTGCTCACCTATTACCGTGACCGGACGGTGGAGGTGACCTCCGTGGCCGTTCACATCCACGGCAGGGTCTATGCCCTTTCCGAGCTGGAATATGTCTGGCACCTGGAGGTGCAAGCCGATCCTTCGGTGCGCCGCCGGGCCGCCAGCCGTGGTGCGCTCAACATCGGTGTCGTGGTGGCGGTCATCCTCGCCCTGCTGGGGATCGTCTTCCTGGTGACCGCGACCCTGACCAACCCCGGCACCGCGGCTGCCGTCCTGGTCCCGCTGGCCGTCGTCGTCCTGCTCGTGGCCATGGCCGGGCCGATGCTGGAGTGGGTGCTGCACCGGTTCGACCGCAGCTACGACGTGGGCTCCAAGGTGCACGAGATCTGGTGCGTGCGCCACGGCAAGGAACTCCTGTTGATACGGGTTGCCGATGAGACCCGCTTCGGCAAGATCTATCGGTCGATTCAGCGCGCGCTGGAGAACCATCCGTAGCGGAGGTAGGGTGTCGTTTTTGCCCTGACCATTGTGGAGTTTGAAATGCCGCGCTCGGTTGCCCAAGCGTTCGATGAGTTCTTGAGGCGGCTCACGCCGCTGGAGTCGGAACGTGAGGCGCGAGCCAAACATCGAGACAGCGTCGAGGCATCGCTGAGAAATTCCATCGAAGTCAATCGCTTTATCGAGATCGGCTCGTTCGTCAACGGCACCGGCATCCGCAAACACTGCGACGTCGACCTGCTCGTCAGCATCAAGGGCGCGAAGCCGGGCTCGTCCGACACCGCCCTGGGCTGGGTCAAGAACGCCCTCACCGCAAGCTTTCCCAACACCAAGGTGTCCATCAGCAGGCCGGCCGTCGTGGTCGAGTTCGCCAACGGCGACGGCGCCTGGAACGTGATGCCCGCCTTCGCAGCCGGCCGCCGGGACGACAACTTCCCGCTCTACGAGGTACCCGGTTACGACACGGGATGGATGGACTCCGCCCCGGACGCCCACGCCAGCTATGTCAACGATGTGAACAACATCAGCAAGGTCTCCGGCGCGGCGAAGAACCTCGCCCGCCTGGCCAAGGCGTGGAAGTACTACAACGAGATGCCCGTGTCGTCGTTCTACCTGGAGATGAGGGCCGCCGAGTACATCAGCAGCGAGGAGACCCACATCCCGGTGTGGGACATCTGCGGCCTGCTCCAGCGGCTGGATCAGCTCAGGCTCGCGCCGATGAAAGATCCCAAGACGGTCACCGGCCAGTTCGACGCCTGCGCCACCCCTGCCATCCGCGACGAGTCGGTGGCCAAACTGCGCCGCGGGGCGAACAGGGCCCGCAAAGCGCTGGAGGCCTTCCACAACGAGGACACGCCAGAGGTCTTCTACTATCTGGACCTTCTCTTCGGCGGAAACTTCCCCGGCCGCTACTGACGATCAGCGGCCGACGCAGGGGACCTCTTCCCAGTGGGCGGGCAACGTCGGCGCTGCCCACTGCGGATCGGGTTGCCAGCTCGCCCATGACTCGTCCCACCAGCGCTCGCCCGCGTCGAGGAGCTTGGCGACGCGGTCGCCCTCGGCCTGGATCTCGTGAACGCGGCCCGGGTAGCGGGCCTCGCCGGTCTTGGCGAACTCCTCCACGTCCTTCCACTCCCAGGTTGGCGCGCCTACCCGCCAGAGCAGATCCAGCTCGTGGTCGAGGGTGTCGAAGCCGATCGGGGTGCGGCGCGGAGCGTCCTGCAGGTTGAAGTACCAGAAGGCGTGCTCGCGTTGCGGACCGTTCCAGTAGACGAAAACGGCGTGGTCCACGCCCTCCCAATGCAGGGCGAGCATGCCGTGACCGGACCAGTGGGTGTGTTTCTCCGCGCGCCAGGGATGCTCGCCGATCGGGAACCTTCCCTTCGTGGGAAAGCCGAACTCGGTGTTCGTCGGCAGGTAGGTGACCAAAAGATCACCCTCGTCCTGAACGCAGATCGACGGATAGGCGAACCAGACCTCGCCGTGCATGATCTCCCGCCGGATTACCGTCTCACCTGGCTGAAATCGCCGCATATCGTCCCTCCCCGTAGGACACCTTCAGCGTCATGCCGAACGTCTCCGACAGGTTATCGGACGTGATCACGTCCTGCACCTGCCCGGACGCCACCGCGGCCCCATCGCGCAGGAGGAGGGCGTGGGTGAAACCGGGCGGGATCTCTTCGACGTGATGGGTCACCAGAACGGTCGCCGGCGCATCGGGGTCCATGGCCAGCCGGGTGAGCCGGGTGACCAGGTCTTCGCGGCCACCCAGGTCGAGCCCGGCCGCGGGCTCGTCGAGCAGCAGCAGCTCCGGGTCGGTCATCAGGGCCCGCGCGATCTGGGTGCGCTTACGCTCGCCCTCGGAGAGGGTGCCGTACTCACGCTCGGTCAGCGAGCCCATCCCCCACTCGCGCAACAGGTTGGTGGCCCGGACGACGTCCTGCTCGTCGTAGGACTCCCGGAACCGGCCGACCACCGACCAGGAGGCGGTCACCACGACGTCGCGCACCAGCTCCCCGCCCGGAATCCGCTCGGACAGCGCCGACGTCGAAAACCCGACCCGGGTGCGCAGCTCCTGCAGATCGGTGCGGCCTATCCGCTCGCCGAGCACATGCAGCGCGCCGCTGGTGGGATGCGATCGGCCGGCAGCCAGGTTGAGCAAAGTGGTCTTGCCCGCGCCGTTGGGCCCGAGAATCACCCACCGCTCGTCCAGCTCCACCTGCCAGTTCAGTTCGCGAAGCAGATGACGGCCGGAGCGGACTACATTGACCTGCTCAGCGGCGATGACGAGATCGGGATGCACGAAAGCAATAAAACCATGTCCCCATGGACTCGGCATTGAGACATAAGGTGACGGCCATGACAGCGGTCATCGAGATCTCCGGCTTACACAAGACCTTCCGCGGCTGGCGGCGCGGCCCCAAGGTGGCGCTCGACGGCTTCGACATGGTGGTCGAGGCCGGTCAGGTGCACGGCTTCCTCGGCCCCAACGGGTCGGGCAAGACCACCACGCTGCGCGCGCTGCTCGGTCTGGTCCACGCCGACAGCGGGGACATGCGCATTCTGGGCACCACCAGCGCGGACTACATCCACGTCGCACACCGGGTGGGCGCGATCGTGGAGAGCCCCGCGTTCTTCGGGAATCTGTCCGGACAGCGAACGCTTGAGCTGCTGGCGATGGCTGGCGGGGTACCCAGAAAAAGGGTTGAAGAGACACTGGTGGCAGTCGGTCTGCGCGATCGCGGGGAAGACCTCGTCAAGAGCTACTCGCTGGGCATGAAGCAGCGGCTGGCGGTCGCCTCGGCCCTGCTCAAGCAGCCCGAGTTGCTGATCCTCGACGAGCCGGCCAACGGCCTGGACCCGGCCGGCATCCACGAGATGCGCAGTCTGGTCCGGGAGCTGGCGTCGCGCGGGGTGACCATCCTGATTTCGAGCCATCTGCTGGACGAGATCGAACAGGTCTGCGACTCGATGACGATCATCTCCCGGGGCCGCCGGGTCACCCATGGGCCGGTGGCGCAAGTCCTTGCCCAGCATGACAAAGGCGAGTATTCGGTGAGGGTGGCCGACCCGGCCGGGGCGCTGGAGGCGATCGCCGCCGCGGGCGGCTCGGCCCGGCTCAACGAGGGCAAGCTGGTTGTCAGCGGGGTCACCGACGCCTCCTGGATCACGCAGACCCTGGGCACGGCCGGCCACTGGCTCACCGAGCTGACCGCGCTCACGCCCGATCTTGAGAGCGTTTTCCTTGATGTGACCGGCACCCGGCCCGGCAACGGCCTTATGTCCGATGTGGACGATGGATGGCAGCCACCGGCGCCGGCCGGGCGGGCCGAAATCGAGATCGAGGTAACGCGATGAACCTCATCAAGGCGGAGATCCTCCGCTTCAGCTCCCGCAGGTTCATCCAGATTATGGTGGTGATGCTGCTGGTGGCCTTCGGGCTGACCATCTTCACCGTCATGGCCAGCACCGAGCAACCCACGACGGAGATGTGGGCAAACGCCAGAATGCAGGCGGCCGAGACCCGGCATTACCTGGAAAACGAATACGCCAACTGCGTGGCCAACCTCACCGACACCCGCCGGTGCGCGGATCTGGACCCGAGCAAGGTGGTGGTGGAGGACTATCTCTACGGCGTCTTCCACTTCGCCCGGCAGATCGAAGCGCTGGTCTTCTTCCTTGGCGCATTTCTAAGCCTTTTCGGGTACCTGGTGATGGCCTCGTTCATCGGCTCCGAGCTGCACAGCGGCGGCATGACCAACCTGCTCCTGTGGCGGCCCAACCGGACGCAGGTGCTGGGCAGCAAGCTGGGCGTGGGCCTGGGCATGCTCACCGCCATCTCGGTGGTCTTCAGCCTCATCTACATCGGCACGTTCTACGGGATAGCCGAAACCATGGGCTACGCGGGCGGGATGACCGCCTCCGGCTGGTCTCACGTCGCGCTGATTACGGTGCGCGGCATAGGCATGGCCTTGGTGGCCGGGTTGGTGTCCTTCGCCGTCGCCACGGTCGGCCGGCACACCGCGGCGGCGTTGGGCGCTCTGCTCGGCTACGTCATCGTGTGGGAGGGCGGCGCCCGGCTCATCATGGAGATCGCGAGCCGGAACGTGGGCGCCAGCAACGATCCCTACTTCCTGTCGACCTACATCGCGGCCTGGTTCGCCGGTGAGTACACGTATTACGACTACACCTCACACCTCGACAACGGCGCAATGATCGTCTACTGGTGGCAGGCGGCGGTGGTGTTCGGTGCGCTCACAGCCGCTGCCGCGGCCGTCGCCTTCACCGGCTTCCGCCGCCGCGACCTCGCGTAGGCCCGGCTTAGATGTCGGGCGGTTCCTCGACCACCCGATCCTTGGGCAGGTCGCGCACGGGCAGGTAGGGCTCGGCCTGCCGGGGAAGCCCGGCCGCGATAGCCCGCTCGCGGGCAAGCTCGGCGTCGAATTCGGCGCCGAGCAGCACCGCGACATTGGTGAGCCACATCCACACCAGGAAGACAATCACCCCACCGAGCGCGCCATAGGTGCGGTCGTAGGAGTTGAATCGCGCCACGTACAAGGCGAATCCGCCGGAAACCGCGATCCAGACCACGGTGGCCAGCAGGCTGCCCGGGGTGATCCAGCGGAACCCGCCCTGTCGCGCGTTGGGCGCGGCCCAGTAGAGCAACGCCATCAGCAGCGCGAAGGCCAGCATCAGCAACGGCCACTTGGCGACGTCGAAGGTTTTGACCCGCTCCGGGGCGATGTTCAGCGCCTCCCCGATCCGGACGGCCAGGCGGCCGGTGAAGGCAACGGTGAGCGCGCTGAGCGCGAGGAACAACCCGGTGACGATCGTGATGAGGATGCGCAGGGGCAACGTCTTCCAGACCGGGCGCCCCTCGGGCACGTCGTAGATGGCGTTCGCCGCGCGGATGAAAGCACCCACGTATCCGGTGGCCGAATAGAAGGCGACCAGCAGACCCAGCACGGCGACGATCCCCGCCTGCTGCTTGCTCTTGACGACGTCGTCCACGCCCTGGCCGATGATGTCGGCGGTCGGGCCGAAGCTCAGATTTTTGATGTCCTGCACGACATCTATCGCGGTCTGGTTGCCGAGCAACCCCACGACGGCCACCAGCACCAGCATGCCGGGGAAGATGGCGAGGATGCCGTAGTAGGTCAGCACGGCCGCGCGATCGGTGAGATGGTCATCGATCAGCTCGCCGACGGTGCGGCCGAAGGCACGCCACCACGCCCCCCGGCTCAGCTCCGAGGGACGTTTCGGCCCGCGCTCCAGGAGCCGGACCAGCCGTTCGCGATATGTCTTGGCGGGTAGCACGCCGCGAACATACCCATTTGGCGGCCTGCCGGAAACGTCAGTCCACTGTGGAGCCGAAGACCTCGTCGCGTACGGTGTCGAGCGCGGTCAGCAGAGCGCCCCGCAGCACCGGCTCCTCGGTCACGCCGGTCACCACCACCTTCGGGCTCACCGGGGTGATCGCGGCCACCTCGTGCTGAACCCTTTCCGCCAAAGGGGTTCCGCCCGCGGCGCCGATCTCGCCGCTCAACACCACCAGCGGCGGGTCGAGCACCAGACACGAGGAGGCGACACCCAGGGCCAGCCGCCGGGCCAGCTCGTCGAGAACTGGGCCGCCCTTGGTGCCCGCGGCGATCGCGTTGCGTACGGCCTCGCCCGCGGTCGGCGCGCGGAAGCCGTGTTCCCGAGCCATCGCCCGGGTCGCGTCGGCGGCCGCGATCTGATGGAACGCACCCTTGCCGCGCCGGGTCACCTCGCGGGTGATCTCCGCTCCGGGCACTGGCAGGTAGCCGATTTCGCCGGCCGCGCCCGAGAATCCGCGATGCAGCTTGCCGCCGAGGACGACGGCCAGACCGAGCCCGCCGCCCACCCACACCAGGAGGAAGTCCTTCACGTCACGGGCCGCGCCGTTGTGGGCCTCGGCCACGGCCGCGAGGTTCACGTCGTTCTCGAACAGGATCGTGGTGTGCAGATCGTCGCGAAGCGCGGCCGCCAGGCCGCGATGCCAGCGCGGCAGGTTCCAGGCGAAGACGATGTCGCCTGTGCTCGGATCGACCAGACCCGGTGTGCCGAGCACGATCCGGCGTACGTCGGCCATGGGTGCCCCCGACTGCTTCACCGCGTCGAGCACTGCGTTGTGCACCACCCCGACCGGGTCCGCGGTGTCCTCGGTGGAGTGCTGCACCCGTCCGATGATCTCGCCGGTGATGTCGGCGCACGCGGCGATGACCCCCTCCGCGCCGACCTCGACGCCCACCACATAGGCGCTTTCCGGACGTACCGAATACAGCTGGGCATTTGGCCCGCGCCCGCCGGCCTGTTCGCCGACCCGCTGGACCAGCCCGCGCTCCTCCAGCCGTTCCACCAGCTGGGACGCCGTGACCTTGGACAGGCCCGTCATCTCACCCAACTGGGAGCGTGTGAGCGGTCCGCGCGAGAGCAGCAGCTCGAGGGCCGCACGATCGTTGAGCGCACGCAGTAATCTCGGGGTGCCAGGTTGGGACACAGCCGCCATTGCTCATCCTTGGCTCTAGCTTTTAGTTAAGTTTCTTATTAAATTAGGTAACCTTAACCGGTACCGCCGTAGCCTACAGGTCTTGAGGAGTCGCCGTGACCATCGATCCGGGTCTGCGCCGTTTGGCGTTGCGTACGCTCTTGGCTGCCTTTCCGGGCCATACCGCACCGGAATGGTCAACCGACCTGGTTGAGCAGGGTCTGGCCGGTTACACCATTTTCGGGTACAACATCGCCGACCCGGCCCAGGTCACAGCGCTGAGCGCGGCCCTGCGCACGGCCCGGCCCAACGTGCTGCTCGCCATCGACGAAGAGGGCGGCGACGTCACCCGGCTGGCTCACCGCACCGGCAGCCCCTACCCCGGCAACGCGGCGCTCGGCGCGATCGGCGACCTCGACCTGACCCGGCGCGTCTACCACTCGATCGGCGTGGAACTCGCCCGCGCCGGCCTCAACCTCAACCTCGCCCCGACCGTCGACGTGAACACGGCGACCGACAACCCGGTCATCGGGACAAGGTCCTTCGGCGCCGACCCGATGAAGGTCGCCGCACACGCCGCGGCCGCCGTGGTCGGCCTGCAACAGGCCGGGGTCGCGGCCTGCGCCAAGCACTTCCCCGGGCACGGCGCCACCGTCGCCGACTCCCACCTGGAGCTGCCCACGGTCGACGTCTCCGCGCAGGTGCTGCGCGAGCGCGAGCTGCCGCCCTTCGCCGCGGTGGTCGCCGCCGACGCCAAGGCCATCATGACCGCCCACATCCGGGTCCCGGCGCTGACCGGCGATGATCCGGCAACGTTCAGCCGAGCCATCCTGGTCGACCTGCTGCGCGGCGAGTTCGGCTTCACCGGCGCCGTGGTCACCGACGCCCTGGAGATGAAGGGCGCCTCCGTCGCGGCCGGCGGCATCGGCCCGGCCGCGATCCGGGCCCTGCAAGCCGGTTCGGACCTGCTGTGCGTGGGCGCCGACGTCGACCTCGCCCTCGTCGAGCAGCTCGCCGCGACCATCGCCGCCGCCATCTCGTCGGGCGAGCTTTCCCTTGCCCGCGTGGAGGAAGCGGCAGCGCGCTGTGACGCCCTCGCCAATTGGACCATGGGCGCGACCCAGCAGGAGCCCGCTCCCCGCCTCGGCTACGAGGCTGCCCGCCGCGCCATCATCGTCGAGGGCAGCCTCGCCGGGTTCGAGAAACCCTTCGTGGTCCAGCTGCGCGCCAGCCACACCATCGCCGAAGGCGTCGTCCCGTGGGGACTTTCCCCCCACCTCAACGGCACCCCGCAGCTCGCCGTCGCCGCCGACCAAACCTCCGCCGAGGCTCTCATCGACGCCGCCCACGGCCGCCCGATCGTCCTGGTCGGCCGCCACACCCACCGCAACCCGGCTGCCCGCACCCTCGTCGAACAGCTCGCCGCCGCCCACCCGGTGGCCGTGGTGGAGATGGGCTGGCCGGCCTCGTGGCGTCCCCACGGCGCCAAGGCTTTCGTCACCACCTACGGCGCGTCCCACGCCAACGGCCGCGCCGCCGCCGAGCTCCTCGGCCTGGCCCACTGAACTAGAGTCAGAGCTTGTGACGTATCTGCATCCCTTGGCCTATCTGCTCGGCGTCGAGGGAGTCGCGCTGCTGCGCTCTTTCGGCGGCGAGTTCGACCGCGACTTCGTCCACGCCCGGCTGGCCGAGATCCGCCGCCTCGTCAACGACGAAACCCTTGTCGCCGCAGGCATTCCCATCGGCACGGTGGACACCGTGGACGGCTACCAGGTCTGGGCCAAAACCTACGACGAGCCCGGCAACGGCGCCTTCCCCGTCGAGGAACCCTATGTCCGCCGCATCGTCGACTCACTGCCCCAGGGCTGCTTCGTAGACGCTGCCTGCGGCACCGGCAGGCACACCGAATACCTTGCCGCCCAAGGCCACCGCGTCATCGGCGTGGACAGCTCACCCGACATGCTGGCCCACGCCCGCGCGAAGGTGCCCTCGGCCGAGTTCCGCTTCGGCCAACTCGACAAACTCCCCCTGGCCGACAACGAAGCCGACGCCATCGTCTGCGCCCTCGCCCTCACCCACGTCGCCGACCTGCGCCCAGTAATGGCCGAATTCGCCCGCGCCCTGCGCCCCGGCGGCCACCTGATCATCTCCGACATGCACGAGAGCATCGTCCTCCGCGGCTCCATCCCCAAGGTAGAACTGCCCGACGGCACCCGCGCCCGCATCGCCACCCACCGCCACCTCACCGGCGACTACCTACGCGCCGCCCTCCCCGTCGGCCTCCAGGTGCGCAGCTGCGAAGAACCGCGCCCAGGCCTCGACTCCACCATGCCCCCCGCCACCCCGCTAGGCCCAGACCTCACCCCCGGCGAATGGCAAGACTGGCCCTGGAACCTGAGCGGCTTCATTCCCCAAGCCTCCTGGGCCGCCAACGCCGATCGCCCCGCCACCGTCATCTGGCACTTCCAACTATCCACAAACGACTAAATTCACCATTGCGCCGGCCCGCCGTGGCCGGCCGCCGTATCTCCCGGCGGCCACGCCACCCCCGTGCATGGTCCCGCCCGGCGGCTCCGCCGCCGACAGGCCACGCGAATCGCCCGCCCACACCATGCTCCGCCCCTGGCGAAGGGTATTGCCACCGCACCTTTGCTCTGCACCCATAGACGCACATTGACCATGAAGTTGCGCCTATGGGTGCAGAGCAAAGGTCTGGCGAACACACACCCCTCTCAGGGCTGCCCGCCATCGGCACCGCCGTGCCCCTCTTTGTGACCGACAAGGCAAACGAGATCCGGTGCCCTGCCTATAGCGCCCGCCCGCGATGCGGCAGCGCCGCCACGCGATATGGCAGCGCAACGCGCAGCGCCGCCACGCGGCGGACGATCCAGAGCAGCGCCGCCACGCGGCGCACGGTCCGGGGCAGGGCAGGCGCGGTCCCGGCTGTGCCGGTGGCGATGGGGGCAATCAGCGCATGGGCGCAGCAGGCGCACTGTGGGGAGGCCGACCGCACCCTGGATGTCTAGGGCGGTGTTGGCGCTTGGCGCGCCAGGGCACAAGGGCGCAAACTTTGCGCGGGGCGCGCATGTGTGGGTGGAAGGTGTTGCGGTGTAGGGGATTTGGGTTAGCGCCGTCTGTGGAAGGTGTTGCGGCGCGGGGTTTGCAGTGGATCAAGCCAGGCTGGTGGGAGGAATTCCGGTAAGCCGTCAGCCGCGATCCGGACAAGCCATTCGCCTTGATGGATGACGCGATGATGGTGACCACACAGCAGCACGCCGTTGTCCAGATCGGTGCGCCCACCCAGGATCCAATGCAGGATGTGATGCCCTTCCGTCCACTTTGGAGGACGATCGCAGCCGGGGAAGGCACATCCGCCGTCGCGCAGCACCAGGGCACGGCGGGCCGCTCCGGTGAACAGGCGTCGTTCCCGGCCCAGGTCGAGGACCTGGCCGGTGGTGCCGAGAACGGCGGGGATGATCCCGGCGTTGCAGGCCATGCGGCGCAGGGTTTCGGGGGTGAGGCTTTCCCCGTTGTCGAGCATGCCTCGCCCGATGCGCTCGAGGAGCTCGTCGTGGCGGATGGTCACCATGACCTTGGCCGAGTCACCGCCGCTTTCGGGTAGCTCGTCGGTGGCCAGGGCGAGACGGCACACGTCGGTCAGCGCGTCAGCGCGGCGCTGGGTCGCGGTGCGGGTGTCGTCCTTGCCCGCCGGGGCGCACAAAGGTTCCATGGCGGCGTTGACGATCGCGGCTGCTTCCGCGCCCAGGATGCCGGTCAAGCGGGTGCGGCCGGTGCCGTCACCGAACGGTGACAGGGTCAGCGCTCGATCCTGCGCGGCGCGTTTCTCGCCTTCGGCCAGCCGCTTGCGCAGCAACTCCTCTGCCAAGTCAGGGGCGGCCAGGCCGACCGCGTAGTCGGCGGCGATCGCCAGCTGAGCCGGGGCGAGCACGACGCATTCGTCGGTGAGCAGGGCCTTTTCCACCTCGCCCTGGATCGCGGTGCCGCAATCGGCAAGGCCGGTAACGGTTTTCGCGATGACCTCAGCCTGCCGCTGGTTGATGACACCCTCCGCCAGGGCCGCAGCCGTGGCCTGACAAGAGGTGTCCATCACCCGGGCCAGCTCGACCATCTGCCGTGCGGCGCCCTGATTGAGCCGCAGCTTGCCGCCAAGCCACGCGGGCAGGCTGGTAGCACCTTCCCGGCGAGCGACATCCCGGCCGTCGATCTCCCGGATCACCGTCAGGATCTCGGCCACAAGCGACTGCTTGGCCTGCCACAGATTCAGCAGTTTGGTGGACAGCTCATCGCCACTCAACGCCCAAACCGCCCCCGCAGCCATGCATCGAAGCCTACCACAAATAGCACGGATGTTCGAGAGCGAGGTGCACCCGAAAAACCTAGTACTACCAACGTAAATACCGGTCCCGTCGGAGGACGGGACCGGCAAGGTGATGGTGTCAGGCGGCGGCGGTGCGGACTAGGGTGCGGATTTGGCGCAGCAGCACGGAAAGCGCGGCCAGGTCGGCGCGGGAGGCGTCGACTTCGCCGATTGCTTTGATGGCTTGGCTGATGGCCTTGGTGTTGCGCTGTTCCCATAGCTCGACGCGCTCCATCGCCTCTGTCCCGGCTGGGGTCGCGGCGAGCACCTCGTTGGTGAGTGCGGCCAGCGCGGCGTAGAGGTCATAGCGCAAAGCCATGCGCGCCAGCGTCTGCCAGCGATCGTTGCGGGGCAGCTGGGAGATTCGGGTCAGCAGGTCGTCGACCCGGAACCGTTCCGAGAGCACGAAATAGACCCCGGCCACCTCGAACATGTCCCGGCCTGTGTTGAGGGCTACCTCTACGACGTCTAGCAGTCCGAAGCTGTACAGGATGCGGGTGCCGCGCTCGGCCAGTTCGGGCGGAGCGCCCGCTGCGAGCAGCTCGGCGGTGTGGGCCTGCATCGCCTCCTGCTCCGCGCCGCGGAACAGGGTTTCCAGGTGGGGCAGGAGGGCGTCGACACCGGGGCGCAGCGTGGCGATCTCGCCGGCGACGTCCATCGGCGAGCGGCGGTTCTGCAACAGCCAGCGCACGGCACGGTCGAGCAGGCGGCGTGCCTTCAAATAGACCACGGTCTGGGCGTCGGTCGGGATGACGTTGTCGGTCGCCTCGACGGCGGCCCAGAGCGCGGGCAGGTCGAAAACGTCGCGCACCACCACGTAGGCGCGCAGCACGTCGGCCGCGGTGGCGCCGGTTTCCTCCACGGCCCGGTGGACGAAGGTGATGCCGCCCCGGTTGACGATTTCGTTGACGAGCACGGTGGTGAAGATTTCGCGGCGCAGCGGATGCGCGGCCATCAGCTGGGTCATGCCGCGCAACGGAGTTGGGAAGTAGTCGACCAGGGTCTGGTTGGTCCAGGCCTCGTCGGGCAGGTCCGAGGCGACGATCTCCTCCTCCAGCACGATCTTCGTGTAGGCGAGCAGAACCGCGAATTCGGGTGCGCACAAGCCTTCTCCGGCTTCGCCGCGCACCACCAGCTCCTCATCGGTGGGCAGCGACTCCAGCGCGCGGCTGAGCTTGCCGGCGCGTTCCAGCTCGGTGATGAGGCGGCGATGCACCGGAAGCAGGGACAGCGCCTGGGTGCGGGCACTGCCGAGGGTGGTCGCCTGCTGGTAGTTGTCCTGCAGCACGAGGTCGGCGACCTCGTCGGTCATCGAGGCCAGCAGGGCATCGCGATCCTCTACGCCCGTACCCAGCAAAATTTTGATGTTGACTTCATGGTCTGAACAGTCGACACCGGCTGAGTTGTCAATGAAATCGGTGTAGATGTGTCCCCCGGCGCGGGCGAACTCGACCCGGCCGGCCTGGGTGCAGCCCAGGTTTCCGCCCTCGCCGACCACTTTGGCCCGCAGGTGGGCGCCGTTGACCCGGATGGCGTCGTTGGCCTTGTCGCCAACCTCGGTGTTCGACTCGCTCTTGGCCTTGACGTAGGTGCCGATGCCGCCGTTCCACAAAAGGTCAACGGGGGCAAGCAGAATCGCCTTCATCAGCTCGGCCGGGCTCATCGCGGTCACCGAGTCGGCCAGCCCAAGCGCGACCCGGACCTGGGCCGAAATCGGGATCGACTTGAGGGTCCGGGCGAAGACGCCGCCGCCCTCGGAGATGAGCGACCGGTCGTAGTCGTCCCACGAGCTGCGCGGAAGGTCGAACATCCGGCGGCGTTCGGCGAACGAGCGGGCCGGATCCGGGTGCGGGTCAAGGAAGATGTGCCGGTGGTCGAAGGCGGCCAGCAGCGCGATGTGCTCGGAGAGCAGCATGCCGTTGCCGAAGACGTCACCGGACATGTCGCCGACGCCGACCACGGTGAAGTCCTGCGTCTGTGTGTTGACACCCATGTCCCGGAAGTGGCGCTTGACCGACTCCCAGGCACCGCGCGCGGTGATGCCCATCTTCTTGTGGTCGTAACCGGCCGAGCCGCCCGAGGCGAAAGCGTCGCCGAGCCAGAAGCCATAGGACTTCGAGATTTCGTTGGCGATGTCGGAGAAGGTCGCGGTGCCCTTGTCGGCCGCGACGACCAGATAGGGATCGTCGCCGTCGTGGCGCACCACATCCTTGGGCGGCACCACTTTGCCCGCGTCGAGGTTGTCGGTGACGTCGAGCAGGGCGGAAATGAACTTCTTGTAGACGTTCACCCCCTCGGCCTGGTAGGCGTCGCGCTCGGACGGGGAAGGCGCCTGCTTGAGCACGAAACCGCCCTTGGACCCGACCGGGACGATGACCGCGTTCTTCACCATCTGCGCCTTGACCAGGCCGAGGATCTCTGTCCGGAAGTCGTCGCGGCGGTCGGACCAGCGCAGCCCGCCGCGGGCCACCGCGCCGAACCGCAGGTGCACGCCTTCGAAGCGCGGCGAGTAGACGAAGATCTCGAACTTGGGACGCGGCTGGGGCAGGTCTGGGATCGCTTGTGGGTCAAGCTTTATCGCCACGTACGACTTAGGCCGCCCATCGGAGGAGCGCTGGAAGAACGAGGTGCGCAGGGTGGCCTGGATCAGGGTGAGGTAGTTGCGCAGGATCCTGTCCTGGTCGAGACTGTCCACATTGTCCAGTTGTCGGGCGATCGCGGCGACCAGCTCCTTGGCCTGGCTGTTGCGTTCCGCGTCGGTCAGCTGCAGGCGCGGATCGAAACGGGTCTCGAAGAGCGCCACCAGCAGCGCGGCCACCTGCGGATAGGCGGTGAAGGTCGACTCCATCGAGTCCTGGGAGAAGACCGTTCCGGCCTGCCGCAGGTACTTGGCGTAGGCACGCAACACCACGGCCTGCCGCCAGGTCAGACCGGCCCGCAGCACCAGCTCGTTGAAGCCGTCCACCTCGGCCTCGCCGCGCCAGGCGGCCGCGAACGCGTTCTCCACGTGGGCCCGCACCTCGGCCAGCTCGCGCGCTCCGGAGGGGAGCTGCAGGCCGAAGTCGTAGAGGTAGACCGTGCTGTCGCCGCGCTTGACCTCGTACGGCCGTTCGTCGGTCACCTTCACGCCCAGCGAATGCAGCACGGGCAGCACCGCGGAGAGCACCATCGGCTCCCCGTAGCGGAAAACCTTGAACCGCACCGCATTCGAGTCCGACTTCTTGCGGAACAGGTGCATCTCCAGCTGTCCCGGCTCTTCCAGCAACTCCAGCTTGGCCAGGTCCTGCACCGCTTCGTAGGGCAGGTGACCGTCCTTGTACGTCTCCGGAAGCGCGTCGGTGTACCGGGAGGCGAGCTGTTTGGCCTGCTCGTCACCGAGCTTTCTGTCCAGTACCAGGCGGAAATCGTCGTCCCAGTTGCGGGTCGCGTCGCCGAGCTGTTCGGCGAGCAGGTCGACGTCGATGTGCTGGGGCGGGTTGGCCGGATCGGTGCGCACGATGAAGTGGACGCGGGCCAGGTTCGACTCGCTGACCCGGGTGGTGTAGTCGACGCCGATACCGTTGAGCTCGCGGAGCAGAATCTCTTGCATGGCAAGGCGATGCGCCGTGGTGAACCGGTCGCGCGGCAGGTAGATCAGGCAGGAGATGAAGCGGCCGAACGTATCCCGGCGCATGAACAGGCGCAGCTGACGGCGCCCTGCCATGCGCAGCACGCCGGTGGCCGCCTGGTAGAGATCATCGGTCGTGATCTGGAAGAGCTCGTCGCGGGGATAGGTCTCCAGGATCTCGACCAGATCCTTGCCGGAGTGGCTGCGCGGGCTGAGCCCGGAGCGGTCCAGCACGCTGGAAACCTTACGCTTGACCACCGGCAGATCGCGCACGCTGGTGCGGTAGGCCGCCGATGAGAACAGGCCTAGGAAACGCTTCTCGCCGATGACGTTGCCGTTGCTGTCAAAGGTTTTGAAGCCGATGTAGTCAAGGTAGGCGCTGCGGTGCACGGTCGAGCGCGAGTTCGCCTTCGTGATGATCAGCAGCCGCTTCTCCAGCGCTTTCTGATGCGCTTCGGGCGTCATCGAGCTGAGCATGCGGGAGTTGTCCTGCTCGGCGCGCAGGATGCCCAGCCCGGTGCCCGGGATGGCCCGGATCAGCTCGTGCTCGTTCTCGTGTGCGAGCTCGTATTCGCGGTAGCCGAGGAAGGTGAAGTGGTCGTCGGCGAGCCAGCGCAGCAACTCGACCGAGTCTGTGACGTCGCGGTCCGGCACGGGAAGCTCGGCGTGGGAGATTTCGTCGGCCAGCCCCAGCGCGCGGGAACGCATCGCGGGCCAGTCGGTGACCGCGCGGCGCACGTCCTCCAGGACCCGGTTGAGGTCCTCCCTCAGCAGCTGTTGCTCCTGCGGATCCCGGACCGGGTCGATCTCTATACGCATCCAGCTCTCGACTATGTCGTCTGGGATCGCGTCGTCGGGCTCGACATCGGCGCAGGCTTCCAGCAGCTCGCCGTCGGAGGAGCGGCGCACCACCATCACCGGGTGCACCAGCAGCTGGACATCGAGGTTGCGGGCGCTCAGCGCACCGGTGACCGAGTCAACCAGGAACGGCATGTCATCGGTGACCAGCTCCACGACGCTGTGTGGCTGATCGGCCGGAACGGTCAGGCGCAGGTTCAGCTCGCCCGGTTTGCGCTTGGCGGCCAGCTCACGATGGGATCGGGCGGCGGCGAGCACCTCTTCGGGGGTCAGGTCGACCAGTTCTTCGTCGGGGGCGAAGCGCCAGTAGCGCTGCACCAGCTGCGCTTCAGCGAGGCCGTCAGGCCCGGTCGCGGCCAGCGCTACCGCGGCGGCGATCAGGCTCTCGCCATTGGGAAGCGCCTCATCAAAGTCCTCATCCAGGTCGTCGGTTAGGGAGACCTGACCAAAGGCCGCTTCGTCGGTCAAAGAATCGACAGTCGCGCCGAACTCGGTACCGCCATCATCTGAGGCACTCATGACTACCCATACTCCCCTCGCCCACCACGCTGTGGGCCACACCTGAAGCCTAATCAGGGTGACGAGCCATAGCAGCTGTGGGTCAGAATGAACGCGTGTCCCCCTTTCGCAGCCTTCTGCTCCCCTTTCTCGCGCTCACCGTGGCCGCCGTTGGCCTTACCGCCTGCTCCAAGGATCCTGGGCCTGGACCCTCAGTAGACCTTTTTCTCAAAGGCTGGGGCACTGGCGACTTCGGCAACGTGACCATGATTCGCACCAATGGTGAAAAAGTGGCCAACAATGTCGTCGCCGAGGAGCTGGCGGCACTGTCGGGAAGTCTCAAAGACAGTAAGCCGACACTGGCAAAGGGCAAGATTGACACCAAAGATGACCAGGCGACCGTCGAAATCAAGGTGTCCCAGCCCATCCCCGGCGGAAAGTGGGATTACGTCACGGCTGTCACCGCGCACAAGGTCGAGGACACCTGGCAGCTGATCTGGGAGCCGAAGGTGGTCCACCCCCAGCTGAACCTGGGTGACCGCTTCGAAACCCGCCGGGTGAGCCAGACCCGCGCCGGAGTGCTCGCCGCCAATGGCGAGGAGCTGGTGAAACTGCGCCCGGTCGTCATCGTGGGCATCTGGCCGTCGAAGATCATTGGCTCGAAGGACAAACTTGTCACCGATCTGGCAAACATCCTCAAGCAGCAAGCCACCCTGGACGTCGCCGACCTGACCACCCGGGTCAACAACCCGGCCAACGCCGAGCAGTTCATCGAGGTGATCACGCTGCGGCGCGAGGTCTACGACACCGTCCGGCCCCAGCTGCAGGCGTTGAGTGGCATGCGCTTCAACGAGGAGCAGCGCATGCTGGCGGAGAGCAGGACCTTCGGTGCGGCCCTTTTCGGCTCGGTAGGCCCGGTGACCAAGGAGATCATGGACGCCAACCCGGGTGTCTACTCGCCGACAGACCAGGTGGGCCGCGGCGGCCTGCAGCAGAAATACGACCAGCGGCTGCGCGGCTCGGGTGGGGTCAAGGTGGTCGCGGCGCGCAAGGCCCCAGACGGAACCACCATCGACAACCTGCTCTACGACGTGCCTGCGGTGCCCGGCCAGCCGCTTAAGACCACATTGGACACCAAGGTGCAGCGGGCAGCCGAGGCGGCGCTCGGCGCGGCAAGCCAGCGCAGCGCCCTGGTCGCGATCCGGATCAGCGACGGGTCCATTCTCGCCGTCGCCAACAAGACCGAGCTCAACCTGGCCTTCACCGCACAGGTGCCGCCCGGTTCCACCTTCAAAACCGTGACGGCGCTCGGTTTGCTCGAAAACGGGAAGGTTACCCCCGACGAGATCGTGGCATGCCCCAAGTTCCTCACCGTGCCGGGCCGGCCGCAAATTCAGAACTCAGGCCAGTTCGAGCTGGGCAACGTGCCCTTCAGCGTCGACTTCTACAAGTCCTGCAACACCGCGTTCGCCTCACTCGCCCCGCGGCTGGGCGGCGACGGCCTCTCCAAGGCAGGCGCCACCGTCGGCTTAGGACAGACCTGGGACCTGGGCCTGGACGCCTTCTCCGGCAAGGTTTCCGCCAACGGTGACGCCGGCGAGCAGGCTGCGGCCGCATTCGGCCAGGGCACCACGATCGTCAGCCCGGTAGCCATGGCCGGTGTCGCCGCGGCGGTCGCCCGCGGTCAGTGGAAACAACCGGTGTTGCTGCTCGACCCGACCCCGGCCAAACCCGCCGCCGCCGGCCCCGCCCTCAAAGCCTCCACGGTCGATCCCCTGCGCGCGATGATGCGCCAGGTGGTCACCGATGGCACCGCCACCCAGCTCAACGACCTGCCCGGCGTGCACGGCAAGACCGGCACCGCCGAATATGTCACCGGAGACCCGACCAAGACCCACGCCTGGTTCATCGGCTGGCAGAACGACATAGCCTTCGCCGTCTTCGTCGAGCAGGGCGTCAAGCCCGCCGAGACCGCCCTGCCCATCAGCGAGGCCTTCCTGCGCGGCCTGTAAACCCTTTGGGGGCGCTGCCAATCTGGCAGTGCCCCCTTCCTTTCTTTACACGCCGCCACGTCGTGGTCGCTCGCCGTCAGCTCCCGCGCGGCAACGAAGGCCCGTGCGTGGTTATTGGGCGGCGGGCGTGGGGGTGGGGTGGCGGAGGAGGTAGGCGAGGCCTAGGAAGGGGAGGACCAGGGGGACGTAGCCGTAGCCTTGGCCGAAGTGGGACCAGACGGTCGCGTCGGGGAATGCGTCGGGCCATATGTAGCTGGCTGCGCCCACCGCGAGGACGCCGACCAGCTCGATCGAGACGCAGACCAGGGCGAGGGTGCGGCGGCGTGTGGCCAGGCCGAACGTGGCGGCGATGTAGATCAGGCCGGCGAGCAGGCTCAGCAGGTAGGCCATCGGCGCTTGAGCGAAGTGCGAGAAGATCTGCACGGTGGCTCGGGCCGTGGCCGAGAGCGCGAAGAGCCCGTAGACGAAAGTCAGGAGACGACCCATACCTGCCACATCCTTAACGCCAGCACGGGCATGATGAGCGCTCCGACTCCGACGATCAAGCTGCCGTATCGGGTGGGTTCGAGGCGGGCCAGGACCCAGGCGCCGGCGGGGAGCAGGAGCGCGGTCAACGTGTACCCGACAAATGTCGCCGAAGATCCGCCATCGGTTCCCGACACGAGAACCACGAGATATACCAGCACGCCAAGGGTCGCCAGCACGGTGCCGATCAGCTGGGCCCGGTCGGGCGCGCGGTTCAGCGCGGCGGCGAGCAGGCCCCACGCCGCCAGCAGCAGAGCCGGAATGATCGCGATCAGGAGCACCCCGAAACCCTAGCGGGTCACGTGGCTGTCGCTCGGCACGCGGGGGGCAGGAACGTTGGCAGCGCCACGTTCGGACAGCAGCGGGGTGAGCCCGGCGACCAAGGTCTCGACGAGCTCGGCGGCGTAGGTGCCCTTCGGGTCGTGATCGGGATCGAAGATGGTGACCTCAATGCCCAGGCAGTGCGGCGAGCTGACCAGGCCCGCTATCAGCAACTCCAGCTCGGCGAAGGCGATGCCGCCGGACGAGGGCGCGTCGACCGCGGGCATGATCGTCGCGTCGAGCACATCGACGTCGACGTGCAGCCAGAAGCCCGCGCAGTCGGAAAGCTGCTCGCGCGCCCACTGGGCTGTCCGGGCCCCGCCCTCGGCGCGCAGCTTCGGGGCCGCGCGCACGGAGAAGCCCGCCGCCTGCAAATCGAGCCTGTACTCGTCGTTTTCGCGAATCCCCAGCACGACCACGTCTGCGTCGCGGAAATAGGGACGTCTGCCTTCAATGCCGGCCAACTCTGCTTGCCCGCGCCCGGTCACCAGGGCGAGGTCTTCCCCCGCCGCCGCCCCCACATAGGGCGCGTTGCCGGGATGCCGGAAGTCGGAATGCCCGTCGACGAAGACCAGGCCGATGCGGCCCTCGATCTCGGCGCCCAGCCGGCGCATGGCCAGGCCAGAGCCGAGCAGGATCGAGCAGTCGCCGCCGAGGACCAGCGGAAACTCGCCCGCGTCGATGATGGTGGCTATCCGGTCGGCCAGCCGCAGCGTGTACGAGTGGACCTGCGGCGCGTGGGAGACGCCGTCGCCGGGACGCCAGTCGCCCGGGTCGTAGCGCGGCGGGGTGAGGCAACCCGCGTCGCGCGCGTCGAGCCGGGCCACCAATCCCTTGTCGCGCAAGGCTCCTGGCGCTTTGGCGCAGCCCGGCACCGAGGTCGCGGTGGGTGGGCGCAGGCCAAGGTTGGAGGGGGCGTCGAGTACAGCGATTCGCCGCACCGCTCTGCCTCCCTCTTTGTCGACTCTGTCGACTCCGTCTTAAAACAATGCGCTTGCCAGGGAGCGTCGCGCGGCGGCCACGGCCGGATCGTCCGGCCCTGCGATGGCGAAAAGTGACACCAGGTGCTGCCGCACAGCTTCCCGATCGTCACCGTAGACGCGGCGAACCAGATTGACCAGCCGCTGATAGGCCTGTTCCGCCTGCCCGGACAAGAACTCGACGTCCGAGGCGCGCAGCTGAGCCTGCAGATCGTCGGGCTTGGCGTCGGCTTCGGCGATCGCGGCCACCGGGTCGATCCCCTTGGCCCGCTTGGCCACCACCACGTGGGCGAGCCCAGCCTCGGCGGCGGCGTCGCGCGGAGAGTCCGACAGGATCTTCTTGTAGGCGCGCTCTGCCTCGTCGAGATCGCCCATGATCAGCGCATCGTCGGCCGCCTCAAGCCGGGGATCCGGCGGGGTCTCCACCTCCATGCCGCCCGCCTTGAGCACGGCGTCGAGCCACTTGCGCAGGTCGCTGGGCGGCAGGATGCCCGGCTGGGCGTCCACCGGCTGCCCGCCCACGATCGCGAAGACCATGGGCACGGTCTGGACCCGGAACATCTGCGCCAGCCTCGGCTGGGCCTGCAGATCGACCCGGGCCAGCACCCAGGTGCCACCGTCGGCG
Organism: Rhizocola hellebori; assembly: GCF_016862955.1. Lineage (GTDB taxonomy): Bacteria > Actinomycetota > Actinomycetes > Mycobacteriales > Micromonosporaceae > Rhizocola > Rhizocola hellebori. The sequence goes on from NZ_BONY01000013.1 coordinate 173,120, forward strand.
GCGTTCTGCTTAGCCAGCTCGGCGAAGTAGGGGTTCACCTCGGGGTGGTCGACCACGAAGGCGACCACCACCGGCGTCTTGAGCGACTGCTCCAGCACCGCGGCTTGGACGTTGGCCTCGGTCACGTCCAGCCACGGGCCCTGTTGCTGCTGCTGCGTCGGCTCGGCCGCCCCGGCGGCATCCGGCGCCGGCCTGTTGGCCAGGGCACTCAGGTCCACGGCGCCACGCGTGAAGATCGACTGTCCCGGTCGCTGTTCGCTCATGGTTGTCTAGTCTAGAAGCGTGCCGGTTCCCGGTAGACGCCCCACTCGGCTCGCAGCGCGTCGCAGATTTCGCCCAGGGTAGCCTCGGCCCGGCAGGCGTCGAGCATCGACGGGATCATGTTTTCCCCGCCGTGGGCCGCGGCGACCATTCTGGAGATCGCCTCCTTTGCCGCCACCTCGTCCCGCTTGCCGCGGCGCTGCTTGAGCACGCGCACCTGTTCGGTCTCCACCTCGTGCGACACCCGCAGGATCTCCAGGCCCTTGGTGATCGTGTTGGTGTGGCAGTTCACACTGACGATCTTCTTGGTGCCGTCCTCCAGCGCGCGCTGGTAGATGTAGGCGGCGTCGGCGATGTTCGAGGTGAACCAGCCGTCTTCGATCCCGCGCAGGATTCCCGAGGTCATGGTGCCGTCGTTGCCCAGGTCACGGATGCGCGCGAAGATCGCCTCGGCTTCGGCCTCAATCTTGTCGGTGAGCGCCTCCACGTACCACGACCCGCCCAGCGGATCGGCGACGTTCACCACGCCCGTCTCTTCCATAAGCACCTGCTGGGTCCGCAGGGCGATCTCGGCCGACTCGTCGGTGGGCAGCGCCAGCGTCTCGTCCAAGGCGTTGGTGTGCAACGAGTTCGTGCCACCGAGCACGGCGGCCAGGGCCTCCACCGCGGTGCGGACCACGTTGTTGACCGGCTGCTGCGCGGTCAGCGACACCCCCGCGGTCTGCGTGTGGAAGCGCAGCCACTGCGCCTTCTCGCTGGTGGCGCCGTAGACGTCGCGCATCCAGCGGGCCCAGATCCGGCGCGCGGCACGGAACTTGGCTATCTCCTCGAAGAAGTCGACATGCGCGTCGAAGAAGAAGCTCAGGCCGGGCGCGAACACGTTGACGTCCAGGCCGCGGGACAGGCCCAGCTCCACGTAACCGAAGCCGTCGGCCAGCGTGTAGGCCAGCTCCTGCGCGGCGGTCGAGCCGGCCTCACGGATGTGGTAGCCCGACACGGAAAGCGGCTTGTAGCGCGGGATGTTGTGCGCGCAGTACTCCATCAGGTCACCGATGAGGCGAAGGTGCGGCTCGGGATCGAAGAGCCATTCCTTCTGCGCGATGTACTCCTTGAAGATGTCCGTCTGCAAAGTGCCGTCCAGTTTGGACAGATCACAGCCCTGCCGCTCGGCGGCCACCAGATACATGCAGAAGATCGGTACGGCCGGGCCCGAGATCGTCATCGACGTGGTGACGTCGGCCAGCTTGATCCCGTCGAACAGGATGTCCATGTCGGCCGAGGAGTCGATGGCCACGCCGCAGTGCCCGACCTCGCCCAGCGAACGCGGATCGTCCGAATCGCGGCCCATCAGGGTCGGCATGTCGAACGCCACCGACAGGCCACCGCCGCCCGCGCCCAGGATCTGCTTGTAACGCTCGTTGGTCTGCACCGCGTTGCCGAACCCGGCGAACTGCCGGATGGTCCAGCTTCTTCCCCTGTACCCGGTGGGATAGAGACCACGGGTGAAGGGAAACTCTCCCGGCCAGCCGATCCGGTCGAAACCCGGATAGGAAACGCCCTCCGGCGGGCCGTAGAGCGGCTCGACCTCAACTCCACTCAGTGTGGTGAAGTCGGCGTTGCGCTTGTGCGCCTGATCGTATCGGCGCTGCCAGCGTTCCCGCCCGGCCTGAATCTCCTCAGGGGTCATGCCCCGAATACTAGACGCCTTACCTAAACGATTACTAAGGAAGTACTTACCCGTGAGTTCGGGCGGGCAGCACGGCATAGCCGTCGACCAGGTGGATTTCCTCGTCGCAGATCGCCGCCGCCTGCGGGTCGTGGGTGGCGAAGACCACGGCCGCGCCCCGATCGGCCTCGGCGCGCAGCATCCGGAGCACGTTCTGCCGGTTGGCCGCGTCCAGCTCGCTGGTCACCTCGTCGGCGATGATGATGCTGCCGTGCAGGGCGAGACCGCGGGCGATCGCGGCACGCTGCTGCTGACCGCCGGAAAGTTCCTCGATGAGCTGGTCGGTCTGGCCGTCGAGCCCCAGCGCGGCCAGGGCGTCGGCGCTGATCCGGCGGGCCTCGGCCGCCGAGGCGCCGGCCGCGAGCAACGCGATCTGGACGTTCTCCCCCGCGGTGAGGATGGGGGCAAGCCCGTTGGCCTGCGGAATCAGCACCACCCGCTGCTCGACGGCGTGGTCGCGGTCACGCAATGGCAGCCCATCGATGCTCACCTGGCCGCTTACCGGCCTGAGCAGCCCGGCCAGCGCGGAGAGCAGAGTGGTCTTGCCTGCGCCCGACGAGCCGGTGACCGCCAGCATCTGGCCGCCGGCGACGGACGCGGAGATATCGCGCAGCACCGGCCGGTCCTTGCCGTAGGCCACCGTGAGCCGGTCGGCGGTGAGCTTCATGAGACCTCCAGTTCGGACGTGTCAAACCAGCCTTTGTCCGCGTTGAGCCGCATCGTGGGCTGGCTCTGCAACGTCGAGCCGGGCCGCGCGGGGACAAGAAGGACAGTGCCGTCCTCCAGCGGATGCACCCGCAGCCGGGTTCCCGGCGGGAGCACGGTGAGCACGTCGGGCGGCAGATGCACCGAGCCGTCCCGGCCGACCAGCGCGAACTCCTCGCCCAGCTGGCCTTCCGCGCCCACCCGGCCGTCGCGGATGGTGACCTGACGGCCCATCCGCGCGCCCACCTCCGGATCGTGGGTCACCACGATGACCGTGGTCCCCGAACGCCGGACCGCCTCCAGCGCGGTGATGATCTCGTCGCGCGCCGTCGTGTCGAGCTGGCTGGTCGGTTCGTCCACCAGGAGCAGGCCGGGCCGGTGCGCAAGCGCCACGGCGAGGGCGAGCCGCTGCCGCTCGCCCGGGCTCATCTGACCGGGCCGCTGGCGCAGCTTGGTGCGAATGCTCAAGCCCACCATGGAAAGCACGTCACGCGGGCTGGGCATGTCGGCGACGCCGTAGGCCGCCGAGCCCCGCTGGGCGAAGCGCACATTCTGCTCCGCGGTCAGGTATGGCAACAGGTTGCGCTCGGCGCCCTGCAACACCACCCCGACCGTGGTCGCCCTCATCCGGGCAAGTTCGCCCTCGCTCGCCTTGGCCAGGTCGATGTCGTCGACGGCGGCCCGCCCGGCCGCCGGCCGGATCAGCCCGGCCAGCAGGGAGAGCAGGGTCGACTTGCCCGAGCCCGAGGGCCCAATCAGGGCAACCGATTCGCCCGGCGTGATGTCGAGGTCGACGCCGCCGAGCGCGACCACGTCATAACCCTCAAGCCGGTAGATGTATACCAGCCCTCGACACGTCACACTCGCTGTCATTTGGTACCTCCCCGTGCGAGGCGGCCGGCGGAAAGCAGTCCAGTGATCACAACCAGCAGCGCGCCGAGCAACGCGAGCGGAAGCGCGGCCAGCTCGGCCCGTGGCGTCAGCATCGCCCACAGATCGAGCGCCGGGATGGTCACGCTCGCGGTGACCAGAGCCAGCCCGGGAAGCATCAGCACCGCCGAGCCCAACCCGGTGCCGAGCCCGATCACGAGCGGCAGCACCAGCGACGCGAGTCTTTCCCGGCGCAATGCCCGGCGCAGCACCCGAGCCCGCACTCCGGTGGCGCGCAGCGCAGCCATCTCGTCGCGGCGTTCGGCCGCCCCGAGCCGCCAGCCGAGCAGCAGCACCCCGAGCGCTAGCCCGGCCGCGGCCACCCCGGCGAGCAGGAAAAGGCGGAAGCCGAGCGCGGGTGCCTTGCGCCCCAACTGTTCCAGCTCGCTGTCGATGGTCTGGGTGCGCAGCACCCTTACGCCCTGATCGGCAAGTTTGCGGTCGAGCCCGGCCGGGGCGTCCGCCGCGGCCCACACCTCGTAGCGCAGGTCGGCGGCGTCGGCGAGACCGGCTGTGCCGGAGGCCAGCCGCACGGCGAGATCGAGATCGAACAGCAGCGCGTGGGCGCCCGCCCGGGGCAGCCAGCCGGTGTGCTGTATCACCGAAAACTCTTGCGGCACATCGGCCAGACCCGGGAAGACGAAGGTGTCCCCCTCGCCCGGCGTGGTTCCGGAAAGCACCGCCGGAACGGTGGCCGCGGAGTCCAAATAGGAGAAGACGACGTCGCCCGGGCCGCTGGACTCCACCGCCGCGACGAGCCGATCAGGCCCCGGCGTGAACTGGATGCGAGCGGCCGGGTTGCGATCGGTCGCCACCTTCCAGGCGGTGGCGTCGGCCGTACGCAGCGCGAGCACGGCCTGCGCCGAGCGAACCTCGTGCAGGGTAAGGGCGGCGCGGATGGTCCCGCCCAGTCCACCGGACCGGCCCAGCGAGAACCCGACCAGACGGCAGCCCGTTTGCGGTCCACATCCGGCGATCTGGCCGGAGTAGTCCTTCAGCCCGTTCTTCACGTCGCCCAGCCACGCCACCGTCGGCGGCTGGCCCGGGGCGGAAATCAGCGCGCCGAAGCGAAGCGGCACCTCGCCAAGCCCGGAGAAGCTCGCCCTCACCGTGAGGTCGCCGCCGACCAGAGCCTTCTTTTCGGCCTTACCGCGCAGCTTGTCGCCCAGCGCGCCCAGCTGCGCCTTGTCCTGCCCGCGCCAGACCGCCACCGTGCTGAGCAGCTCGGACTGGATGCCCAACAGCTCCACCTTGCCCTGCGCGTATTGCTCGTCAGCGCGCACCACAGCCATCGCCCGGCCCGACGGATCGGCCGCCTTCACCGCGGCCACCAGCGCCTCCGGATGAGCGGCCGCGACCTGGTAAACCGTTGCGGCGCCTAGACTGTCGCGCGCGTGATCGGAGCGGGCCCGCAGCGCCACGTCCCACGAAACGGCCGCGAACGCGAGCAGCGCCACCGCCGCGGTGAGCACCACCACGTTGCGTGCTGAGCCGGGACGGCGGGCAAGCTGGGCGGAGGCAAGGATTCCCGGGATGTTTCCGCGGCGGCGGGCCAGGCCCAGCCGCAGTCGCGCCCACAGCACCAGGATACGGCCGGCCACCACGCCGGCGACCAGAGCCAGCGCGGCGGGTGCCAACAGCGCCAACGAGTTCGACCTGTCCTGCAGCGCGGCGACCAGCCCGACCACGGCGAGGGTCACCACGATGGCCTCGGCTATCCCGGCTCGCTTGCGCGCCCGCTGCGGCACCCGCCGCAGCAGGGTCAGCACGCCACTGGCCAGGGTGCGCCGGGTCGCCAGCCAGGCCGCGACACAGGCCAGCACCAGTCCGGCCGCCGCGGCGGCGAAGACCGGCCAGCGCAGCTCAACGTGGGTCCCTGGCGCGAGCACCGTGCGGCAGGTCAGCTCCACCAACCCGACCCCGGCCACGAGCCCGACCGGGGCGGCGAGGAAGACCAGCAGCAGGGTCTCGCTCAGGCCGAAGCGAGCCGCGCGAGCGTTGGGATAGCCGCGCAGCCGGGCGAGGGCCAGCTCCGGCCCGCGCTCCTGGGCCAACGCGGCCACCAGCAGGAAGAGCACCACCCAGGCGAGCAGCAGCAGCGGAACCGCGATCAGCGGCACCGAGCTGGCCAGGGCCGCCTGGTCTTTGGCCACATCGTCGGCTATGGACAGCAGTGCGGTCTCGAGCTGCAGCTCGGACGAGTTGAGGGCGAGGCCGAGCGCGCCGAGCTCGGTACGCAGCGCGGGCACCGAGTCAAGGCGCACCGCGTCTGGCTTGAGCGGATAGGTCAGCCTCGCGGAGATGGCGGACACCCCGGGCAGGCGGACGTCGTCCTCGGAGCCGGTGAAGATGGCGTCGAGGCGAGGCAGCCCGCCGTCGCCGGGCATCGCCGAGTGGGCGAAGTAGGTGCTGTTGCCCCAGTAGATGTTCGTGGCGTCGCGCGGCGTGTAAAGCCCCACCACCTGCAGGCGCCGGCCCTCCCCATCGCCGCGGGCGGCGCGCACGGTCACCACGTCGCCCAGCTTGATGCCCGCCTCTTTCGCCGACCGCTCGCTGATGACGACCTGCTCGGCGTCGATGGCACAGCTGCCGTTGATGGTCAGCTGGCCACAGGCGCCCAATCGCCAGGCCAGCCGAGCGCCGTACTTCGCCCCGGCGGCCAACGCGACCTGCGCATCGGTTTCCACCGACGAGATCGGGCGGTCCAGCACGGCCGCCAGGTTGGGCGCCTTGCGAAACGCGGTGTCCGCCAGCGTTTTGGCCTCGGCCACCGGCTGCTGGGCCGGATCGAAGGCACCCCCGGCCGCGCCTGCGGCGCTTCCCTCGGCACTGATCGTCACGGACGCCGCGGTGATCGGAGCGGAACGCATGCCATCGGTGAGCACAGATTGCGCGGCGGCCCGGCCGTAGGCCGGGATGAGCACGGCCGCAAGCGTGGCGAACGCGGCAATCAACAGCACGACCAGGGAACGGCCTGACCGGTGCCGGATGCCGCGCAGCATGACGGACCAACCGGTCACGTCGCCTCCTTGGGACTGTCTTGATTGCGGGCTGCCCCACCTTAGCGACCGGCCCGGGATGCGCGAAACCCGCTCGGGTTCTAGAGAATACCGTCCAGGAGTCGAGTAGACGCAGCGTAGGGGTCCAATCGACCGTCAGCGACCTCGGCGGCGAGGGCTTGCAAGCCCTCCCCGGGCAGCTCGGCGAACTTCGCCCGCAACTCGCCCAGCGCAAGCGCCTCGATCTCGGCGGCGGCCCGCTGCCGCCGACGCCGGGTCAGCTCACCCGTGCGCTCAAGCCAGGCCCGGTGTTCCTCCAGCGCCTCAACGATCGCGTCGATGCCCTCGGCCTTGGCGGCGCTGGCTTTGAGCACCTTGGGCCGCCAATCGCCAGGCAGCCGGCCACCGTTGTCGCCGGTCTCCTGCGCGGTTCCGGAGATGCCGCCGCCGAGCGCGATCATGCCCTGGATGTCGCGGTAGGTCGCGTCGGCGCCGTCGCGGTCGGCCTTGTTCACCACGAAGATGTCGGCGATCTCCAGGATCCCCGCCTTCACCGCTTGGATGGCGTCACCCATTCCCGGGGCCAGCAGCACCAGGGTGGTGTCGGCGAGGCTGGCGATCTCCACCTCGGCCTGGCCCACCCCAACGGTTTCGACGAGCACCACGTCGCATCCCGCGCCGGCCAGCACCCGCACCGCCGCCGGAGTCGCCGCGGCGAGCCCGCCGAGATGACCGCGGCTGGACATGGAACGGATATAGACGCCGGGGTCGATCGCGTGGTCCTGCATGCGAACGCGGTCACCCAGAATCGCGCCCCCGGTGAACGGGCTCGACGGATCCACCGCGAGCACGCCAACCCGGCGCCCGATTTTGCGGAAGGCGCGCACCAGCTCGTTGGTGGTGGTCGACTTGCCCACGCCGGGCGAGCCGGTGATCCCGATGACCACGGCCTTCACCGCGTCGGAACCGAGCGCCGCAGCGATCTGGGGCAGCGCCGGGTCACCGCTCTCGACGAGCGTTATCAACCGGGCGACCGCGCGAGGATCCCCCGCGCGGGCGCGCTGCACCAAGTCTTCAATCACTTTTTGGGTACCCGCAAAAGCAGCGCATCGCCTTGGCCGCCGCCACCGCACAGGGCTGCCGCGCCCAGGCCACCGCCGCGGCGCTGCAGCTCCAGGGCGAGGGTCAGGGCGAGCCGGGCCCCGGACATGCCGATCGGGTGGCCCAGCGCGATCGCACCGCCGTTGACGTTGACGATGGCCGCATCGATGCCCAGGTCACGGGTGGATTGGATGCCCACCGCCGCGAACGCCTCGTTGATCTCGACCAAGTCCAGGTCGGCCGGGGTCAGCCCGGCCTTGCCCAGCGCCTTGAGGATCGCGTTGGACGGCTGCGAGTGAAGAGAGTTGTCGGGGCCGGAGACCATGCCGTGCGCGCCGATCTCGGCGAGCCAGCTCAACCCGAGCTCCTCGGCCTTCTCCTTACTCATCACGACGACCGCGGCGGCGCCGTCGGAGATCGGTGACGACGACCCGGCCGTGATCGTGCCCTCCTTCGAGAAGGCTGGGCGAAGCTTGGCCAGCGTCTCGACCGTGGTGTCCGCGCGCACGCCCTCATCCTCGGCGATGACGATCGGGTCGCCCTTGCGCTGCGGAATGGAGACCGGCGTGATTTCTTCCGCGAAATTGCCGTTCTTTTGCGCGGCCGCGGCCCGCTGGTGCGATGCGGCGGCGAACGAGTCCTGGTCTTCGCGGCTGATGCCGAGCTTGGACACGTGGCGCTCGGTGGACTCGCCCATGGACACCTTGTCCCACGGGTCGCTCAGGCCGTCGTGAGCGGTGTGATCCTTCATTACGACGTCGCCATATTTGTAGCCGGCGCGCTGGTTCATCAACAGGTGCGGCGCGTTGGTCATCGACTCCATGCCGCCCGCGACCACGATCTCGGCCTCACCGGCGCGGATGAGCTGGTCGGCCAGAGCGATCGCGTCGAGGCCGGAAAGGCACACCTTGTTAATGGTCAGCGCCGGCACCGACATCGGGATGCCCGCCTCGACGGCCGCCTGCCGCGCCGGAATCTGACCCGTGCCCGCCTGGAGCACCTGTCCCATGATCACGTAATCAACCTGATTCGGGCTCACCCCGCCGCGCTCAAGGGCAGCCTTGATGGCCACCGCCCCGAGCTGCGTGGCCTGCAAGTCCTTCAGGTTTCCCAGCAGCCGGCCCATGGGCGTGCGCGCACCGCTGACGATGACCGATGTCATAGGGGGCCCCTCTTATTACTTAACGATGGTTCGGTCAGACTAACCAATATGACCTCCAACCTGACTAGGAACCTCGTCACATCGATAGGGCTCCTACGCATAGACCATGTTGGCGTGGCCGTGCCGGATCTCGACGAAGCGATCGACTTCTATCAGCGTACCTTCGGGATGACCTGCGTACACGTGGAGGAGAACGAGGAGCAGGGGGTCCGCGAGGCCATGATGCAGGTGGGTCCCACCCGCGAGGGTGGCTGCGTCCAGCTGCTCGCGGCGCTGCGCCCAGACTCGGCCATCGCCAAGTTCCTCGACCGCAGCGGCCCCGGCGTCCAGCAGGTCGCCTACACCGTGGCCGACATCGACGCCACCTGCGCCGCCCTGGCCGAGCGAGGCGTTCGACTGCTTTACGAGGCGCCCAAGACGGGAACGGCCCATTCCCGCATCAACTTCGTGCATCCCAAGGACGCAGGCGGGGTACTGGTAGAGCTGGTCGAGCCGGCAAAAAGTTCATAAACAGTTTTAAACAGTTATTCGCTGGCCTGCTGTTAAACGCTCTGCCTGAGAACGCTATCGACCTTTAGGGTGATCCCAACGCCCCTCCCGGTCGGCGCTATCTGGGCCCGGCTGGGAGGCGGATGCTCGCCCTACGGCAGCAGCAGCACATCCACGTTCCTGGGGAGGAGCGCGTGGCAGTGAGGGGTCCCAAGGCTCAGGCCACTCACTGCCATAATTCTGGCG